>NZ_JBPDXO010000007.1:0-166486 GCF_051295855.1 Methylococcus sp. S1M | reverse complement strand
CGTCTTCCCATGATCCACGTGACCTATCGTTCCCACATTCACATGCGGTTTCGTGCGCGTAAATTTCTCTTTGGACATCCGCCAACACCCCTGATTCGGCTATTTCAATTCACTCAAAAACGGTTTAACGGCTATACGATGGAGCCCATAACCGGACTTGAACCGGTGACCTCTTCCTTACCAAGGAAGTGCTCTACCGACTGAGCTATATGGGCCATTCAATCTTCAGCACACCATCACAACACTGGAGCGGGTGATGGGAATCGAACCCACACCATCAGCTTGGAAGGCTGAGGTTCTACCATTGAACTACACCCGCGTACCACAAAATCCAATTGGTGGAGGGGGAAGGATTCGAACCTTCGAAGGCTGAGCCGTCAGATTTACAGTCTGATCCCTTTGACCGCTCGGGAACCCCTCCAAAGCGGAAAGCGCGCATTGTTCCAGAGTCTTATAATCATGTCAAGCAACCGTATCTTATCCACACCCGACACGACCACTCAGACATGCAGACGGTTCATCACCTGTTCGACATGACCGGCCAATAATTCGGACAAACAGGCCAGGGCTTTCTCTATCGCTCCGGAAATAGCCTGACGATCGCTGACGGACGGCGCGGCCAGCACGTAATCCGCCACCGCCATGGATCCGGCCGGCCGGCCGATCCCGATCCGCAGCCGCAGAAATCCGCCGCTCCCCAGTTGCGCCATGATGTCACGGAGACCGTTATGACCCCCGTGTCCGCCGTCCCGCTTGATGCGAACGACTCCCGGCCCGAAGTCGAGCTCGTCGTGAACCACCAGGATGTGCTCGGGGGCGATCTTGTAGAACCTGGCCATTGCCGCCACCGCGAGCCCGCTCCGGTTCATGAATGTCAATGGAGCCAGGAGATGAACGGGCTCGGTCAGATTGATCGCACCGACGCGACCATGAAAACGGGATTCTTCCCGCAAGACGCAGCCATGCGCGGCTGCCAACCTGTCGATGAACCAGAACCCGGCATTGTGCCGGGTTCTGTCATAAGCCGGTCCCGGGTTGCCGAGACCGACGATCAGTCTGACCATACACCCGGACCGGTCAGCCGGCGCCACCCTCGCCGCCTTCTGCGGTACGCGGCGCATGCACGGACGCCACCGGAAGATCATGACCGACACCCTGCGCCAGCGCATGAATTTCAACGCCCGCCGGGAGTTTCAAGTCCGACAAATGAATGATGCCTCCGATGTCTACTTGGGCGAGATCGACCTCGATATACTCGGGCAGATCCTTGGGGAGACAGTCGACTTCCACGTCCACCATGCCATGGGAAACCACGCCTCCTTTCTTGACGCCGACCGAAGACTCCTGGTTGATGAAGTGGAGCGGCACATGGACGCGGATCTTGTCCGCCGCGCTGACACGCTGGAAATCAAGGTGCATCACGACGGGTTTGGCAGGATGGCGCTGTACGGCCTTCAAAATGGCGTTTTCCTCACGACCATCGAAACGGATCGTCAACACATGCGAGTAAGTCGCCTCGTTTTCCAGGTTTTTGACTACCTTGTGATGATCCAGCAACAGCGACACCGGCTCCCCCCCACCTCCGTAAAGCACCGCAGGAACCTTGCCCGCATGACGCAGGCGGCGGGATGCCCCTTTGCCCAATTGATGCCGCAATTCGGCTTCGAATACGAAACTGCCTACCATCTCTTTCTCCAAAATACTCTTAGCAGATATTGAAAAACGAGGACCGCGATCAATCCACGTACAGCGAACTGACCGACTCCCCCATGGCGATCCGGCGGATCGTCTCCGCCAGCATTTCGGCAATGGTCAACTGCCGAATTCTGTTACAGGCACTGGCACGCTCCTGCAGAGGAATCGTGTCGGTCACCACCAGCTCGTCCAGCATCGATGCCTCGATGTTATCGACGGCTGGACCGGACAGCACCGGATGGGTGCAGTACGCCACCACCCTTTCGGCACCATGCTCTTTCAGGGCGCCCGCCGCCTTGCACAGAGTGCCCGCGGTGTCCACCAGGTCGTCGACCATGACGCAGGTGCGCCCCCTGACATCGCCGATGATGTTCATGACCTTCGCCTCGTTCGCGCGGGGACGGCGCTTGTCGATGATGGCGAGGTCGGCGTCGTCGAGCCGCTTGGCCAGCGCCCGGGCCCGGACCACGCCACCGACGTCCGGCGAAACCACCATGAGGTCGGGATATTTCTGCCGCCAGACGTCGCCGAGCAGGATCGGCGAGGCATAGACATTGTCCACAGGGACGTCGAAAAAACCCTGGATCTGATCGGCATGCAGGTCGACGGTCAGAACCCGGTCGGCGCCCGCGGCGCAGATCATCTTGGCCACCAATTTGGCGGTAATCGGCACCCGCGCCGAACGGATGCGTCGATCCTGGCGAGCGTAGCCGAAATACGGAATGACCGCGGTAATGACCGATGCGGACGACCTCCGCAAAGCGTCGATCATGACGAGAAGCTCCATGAGATTCTCGTTGATGGGCTGCGAAGTGGGCTGGATGACGAACACCTCCCGCCCGCGCACGTGCTCTTCGATCTCCACCGCGATCTCGCCGTCACTGAAGCGCCCTACCGTCGCCATGCCAAGACGCATGTTGAGTTTGCGTACCACGCCTTCGGCAAGGGGGAGATTTGCGTTACCCGAAAACACCATGAAGGAGGTGTCGGTCATCGTGCACTCCAGATATCGACGCAGACAGGGAATTGGCTGGGGCGCCAGGATTCGAACCTGGGAATGCCGGGATCAAAACCCGGTGCCTTACCGCTTGGCTACGCCCCAAAGATGCGAAAAAATCTATCGTTCGTTCAGCGCCTCGTACAGAGGCGACAGGTTGCGGCCGGACGCCACTATCGCGACCCAATCGCGGGACAGATCGTCGCATGCGGCCTTGGCTTCTTCCTCGCTACCGTGGACCGAATATACGCAGGCACCCGTACCCGTTAGCCGGACATCCCGGGAGTATCGCCCCAACACGCACATCGCCTCGCCCACCACGGGATATCGACGCACGACGGCGTCCAGGCAATGATTCTGATGGGATCCCGCAAGGAAGTCCGCTATTGTGATCGGGTCGTTATCTCTTGTCAAATCAGGGGCGTTGAATATCTCGGCCGTCGAAACATGGCATGGCGGCACAACGATGACGTACCACGGCTCGGGCAGTTCCAGGACTTGCAACCTTTCGCCCACACCTTCCGCCCAGGCGCCCTCGCCGAACACGAAGATCGGCACGTCCGCTCCGAGGCGGAGACCGAGATTCATCAGCGTTTGCCGGTCCAGACCCAGATCCCACAAGCGGTTCAGCGCCACCAGCGTGGTCGCCGCATTCGAGCTTCCGCCGCCCAGACCGCCCCCCATCGGTAGGTTTTTCTCCAAGACGATGTCGGCCCCGGCGGCCACGCCTGCATATTCCTTGAGCAGGCGGGCGGCACGGACGATCAGATTCCGTTCCGCCGGCACGCCCGCCAGTGAAGTCTGCAAGCGGATTTCGCCGGAGGCATCGGCGCGGAATTCGAGCCAGTCGCACACGTCCACGAATTGGAACACCGTCTGCAGATCATGGTATCCGTCGGGACGGCGACCCGTGATACGAAGGGTTAGATTGAGCTTGGCCGGTGCCGGCAAACGCAGAGAAGGCGACTTCATGACGGAGGATTCCCGACGGTCCATTCGTCCGCAAACAGTTTCAGCTTGAGCGAACGCCCCTGGATCGATACCTTCTGAGGAAGGGTAAACTGGTCCCAATCGCGATAACGCTCGTAATCGAGCGACCATTCCGCCTGCTTGAAGTGCTTCAGGCGACCGTCCGGATAGAACTCCATCTCTTCGCCCGCATCTCCGGGCGCCGCCACTCCCAGGACCCAGTAGCGCAGGCTCGGCAGCGGAATCGAAAAACCCAGTTTTTCTTTCAGCAGCCCTTCGGGATCACGGGAAATGCTCTCGTTCCCGTTGCCTTCGTTGACCAGGATCAAGTCATCCTGGAGAACGATCGAGACCGTTCCCTGATTCAAAGGACCGGAAATCCACAGCCGATCCTGGCGGCCGTCGTGATCCCAGGACAGACTGGCCTGCCAGGCGTCATCCGCAGTCTGTACCGCCACCCGGCCTTCCAGCCGCCAGCGTTCGAGACCAGCCAACCGGACCGAGCCCGGCATCCCCGGCCGAACCGGCGCAGGGCCGCAGCCCTGCAGACTGGTTGCCGCCGCCAATACGGTCAGCGACACCGCTGCAAGCCGGAGCCTACCACGCATCACGGCGCCAGCAGTTCCGGATAGCGCGCCCTGATCCGCTGCATGTCCTCATGCTCGGGCGCCTTCTTCCATGCCTCGCGCAGGATTTTCCGGGCTTCCTGACGCCGGCCTGACTCCATCAGAACCTCACCCAGATGCGATGCGATCTCTGGATCCTGAACCTTGTCATAGGCCCGGCGGAGGTATTCGATGGCTTCGGCATACTTGCGCAGCCGGTACAGCAGCCAGCCGTAACTGTCGAGTATCGCCGGGTCATCGGGCTTGAGCCGGATCGCCCGATCGAGATAGCCCTTGGCCTCGTCCAACCGTTCGCCCCGCTCGACGAGCGTGTAACCCAAGGCGTTCAGCGCGTTGGGATCATCGGGGCTCTTTTCCAGCACCTGGCGCAAATCCGCTTCCAGGACGTCGAAGCGACCGAGGTTCTCCGCCACCAGAGCCCGGGCATAGAGCAGATCGCTCTGCCCCGGATTCTCGCCGAGCGCATCGGTCAACAGATTGAAGGCATCTTCGTAGTCTCGGTTCTTGGAAAGCAGCTCGGCCTCCAGGAGATACAGGCGAACCGATTCGTTCGGAAAACGCCGGCGGATGTCGGCGAGCCGGGTTCGCGCCTCTGTCAAACGGCCCAGGCTGATCAGGACGGTAATGCCGTTCACCCGGGCATCGAACTCGGTCGGACCGGTCGTGACGCGGTCGAACCAGTCCAGCGCCTCATTCAATCTGCCCTTGCGGGCATCGATCAGCCCCAGATAAAAGTAGGCTTGAACCCGCCATTTTTCGGACGCGGCCAGCGCCGCGAACTCGCGGCGGGCCGCATCGAGCCGGCCCAGATCGATGAGCGCCAATCCGAGTCCGAACCGGGCGTCCTGATTGCCGGGCTCCTTGGCTACGATACGCTCCAGCTCCCGCCGCGCCCCTTCGATGTCACCGGATTTGATGAGAAACTGAGAGTAGATCAAGCGCAGCCTGGCATTGTCCGGATCGCGCTTGAGCGCGCGCTGTATCAGGTCCCCGGCAGTCGCCGAATCACCCATCTGCGCCATGACCTGTGCCTGCAGTACTCGGGCCCGGCCCCAGTCCGGATGCAGCTTCAGGGCCTCCTCGGTTTCGCTCAGAGCCTGCTGGAACTCGCCCTGGTTGGCGGCGAGAAGGGCGGCTGCGAAATGGAGATCCGCCATGGCAGGAAATGCCCGCAACAGGGCGTCCATGAATTCCGTTGCATCCTGTCTGGGCACCTCGTTGCCGAGCACCTTCACCAACTCGATCAGCGTATTTTCCAGATCGGCGTCCGGCAGCGTCAGCAACACTTTCATCTGCGTCACCGCCTCGTCACGCCGTCCTTCCTTCAGGTAGAGCAGGGTCGCCATGCGGCGGGCCCCCGCGTGGCGGGGTTCGGCCTTCAGCCAGAGCGCCACGCTTTCGATCGCTTCGGGATATTTTTTTATAAACAGGGCGATCTGCGTCGCCCGTTCCGCAAGGCGCCCGTCCCGCGACAGGCGCGCGGCCTGGAGATAATGCTCGAGCGCAACCTCGTAGCGGCCGCGCTGGCCGGCCAACTCCCCGGCCAGCACCAGGTAGACGAGCTGAGCTTTGGGCGGCAGCGGCTCGACCGCGGAACGGATCTCGGCCTCATCGCTCGAGAACGTTTCGTCCGCAAATTTGGCCCTGTGGCCCACGCACCCGAGTGCCAGGGCAATCAACAGCACACCTGGCACAGTACCTGCACCACTGGGCCAGAACTTTCGTATCCGAATTTTAGGCACTATCGTCCCGCGAATTGCGCGTAGGAATTCAAAGGCTTGAGAGAGGAAACCGGACGGGCTAAAAACTTTCCCTGCATCCCGCCTGCGCCGACATTCTGGGATATTTTGAGGAGAACGAGGGATTGCCTGTATTGCTTGCGACGCGGGCCAGAACCGATTTTTCCGTGCGGAATTGTACCCTTTCCCGTTGAACCGGCAAGACTTGTGCTTAAGCGAAATTGGATTAGGGGCGCGTTTTCATTAAAATCGGCGTCTGTTTCACCCACCTGCCCGCCATGGCGATCCTGACTTTAGGCGTCAATCACACCACCGCACCGGTCTCGATCAGGGAACGTTTGGCATTCCCCGCAGAGCAGCTGCAATCCGCGCTGCGGGACCTGATCGACCTGCCGCAGGTGGGGGAAGCGGCGATCCTGTCGACCTGCAACCGCACCGAGGTATATTGCGAACTCGACGGGCGCGACCAGCGCCCCATCGTCGACTGGATGTGCGACCAGCGACAGTTCGACGATCAGGACATCTCTCAATACCTTTACTCCCATTTCGACGCCGGCACGATTCGACACATGTTCCGCGTCGCCTGCGGGCTGGACTCGATGATTCTGGGGGAGCCGCAGATTCTCGGCCAGATGAAGACCGCCTACCAGGCGGCGCGCGAAGCCGGCACCGTGGGCAAGATTCTGACCAAGCTGTTCCATCGCACCTTCGCCGCGGCCAAGAAGGTCCGTACCGACACGGCGATCGGCTGCAGCCCCGTTTCAGTCGCATTCGCCGCCATCCGGCTGGCCCAGCGCATTTTCGACGATCTCGGCGATCTGACCGCCATCCTCGTCGGCGCCGGGGAAACCATCGAGCTGACCGCGCGGCACTTGACCGAGAACCGGATCGGACACCTGATCATCGCCAACCGGACCTTCGACCGGGCCCATACACTGGCCAACCAGTTCGGCGGCTTCGCGATCTCGCTGGAAGAACTGCCCAAACACCTCGCCAGAGCCGACATCATCGTGGCATCCACCGGCAGCCCCCTGCCCATTCTAGGCAAAGGCAGCTTCGAAAGCGCGCTGCGAAGCCGGCGCCACAAGCCGATGTTCATCGTGGACCTTGCGGTCCCGCGGGACATCGAGCCCGAGGTCGAGCAGCTCCAGGATGTCTATCTGTACACCGTCGACGATCTGCAGCACACCGTCGAGGAAAATCTCAAGACCCGCCAGGAAGCCGCTCTGCAGGCCGAAGAAATCATCGACCTGGAAGTCGAACATTTCCTGAGCTGGCTGAGGGCCCAGGCGGCGACCGAAACGATCCGCGACGTCCGGCGCCAAGCCGAACTGCACCGCGACGCGGCTCTGCAACGGGCACTGCGGGAGCTGCGCCGCGGCAAAAGCGCCGAAGACACCCTGCGCTGGCTGGCGGACACCCTCACCAACAAGATCATTCACGCGCCCAGCTCGCAAATCTGGCAGGCGGGTGTGAACGAGCGCGCCGACATCGTCGCCGTGGCGCGCGAACTCTTTCAACTCAAAGACCCCGATACGTGAATCCTTCCGTTCAACAGAAACTCGAGAACCTGTCCCATCGCTTCGAAGAAATCACCGGCCTCCTGGCCACCCCGGAAGTCCAGAACGATCAAAACCGGTTCAAGGCCCTGAGCCGGGAATACGCCCAGCTCGAACCCTGTGTCGCCTGTTTCCGGCGCTACCGGGAAACGCTGGAGGGCCTGGATCATGCGCAAGCATTGCTGCAGGATCCGGATCCCGAAGTCCGCAGCCTGGCGCGGGAAGAACTCGAAACCGGGCGCAAGCGCTGCGATGCGCTGGAGCAGGAGCTGCAGATTCTGCTGCTGCCGCGCGACCCCAACGATGAGCGTAACGTGTTCCTCGAAGTCCGGGCCGGCACCGGCGGCGCAGAAGCGGCGATCTTCGCCGGTGATCTGCAGCGCATGTACAGCCGCTACGCCGAACGGCAGGGCTGGCGAGCCGAGATCGTCAGCGAGAGCGAGGGTGAGCACGGCGGCTACAAGGAGGTCGTGATGCGCATCAGCGGCCAGAATGTCTATTCCCGGCTCAAATTCGAAGCCGGTACCCACCGCGTCCAGCGGGTGCCCACCACCGAAGCCCAGGGCCGCATCCATACTTCGGCCTGTACCGTGGCGATTCTCCCGGAATTCGACGATGTCGAGATCGACATCAACCCGGCCGATCTGCGCATTGACACCTTCCGCGCCTCGGGCGCTGGCGGTCAGCACGTCAACCGGACCGATTCGGCCATACGCATCACCCACATTCCGACCGGCACCGTGGTGGAGTGCCAGGACGAGCGTTCCCAGCACAAGAACCGGGCGCGTGCCATGTCGCTGCTGCAGGCCCGTATCCTGGCCGCTGCCCAGGAAAAGCAGAATTCCGAAATCGCCGCATCGAGGAAACTGCAGGTAGGCAGCGGCGACCGCTCCGAGCGCATCCGGACCTATAACTTCCCGCAGGGCCGGCTGACCGACCATCGTATCAATCTCACGATCTACCGGCTGGACGCCATCATGGAAGGCGACCTCGACCCGGTCATCGATCCCCTGCTGCAGGAGCATCAGGCCGACATGCTGGCCAGCCTGGCCGGAAGCTGAAGACGTGCCCACCGACCTTAGGGAAGCGCTGCAGGCCGCCAGCCGCGAACTCAACTCCGTCAGCGAAACGGCCCGCCTCGACGCCGAGGTGCTGCTGGCCCATGTGATCGGGAAAAACTGCGCCTATCTCCGGGCCTGGCCCGAACGGCTGCTGCAAGCCGACGAAGAACGGCGCTTTCTGGCGTCCATCGCGGCGCGCGCCCGTGGTGTCCCCGTCGCCTATCTGACCGGAGTACGAGAATTCTGGTCCAGATCCTTCAAGGTCTGCCCCGATGTACTCATTCCCCGCCCGGAAACCGAACTGCTGGTGGAGCTTGCCGTCGAGGCAGCCTGCCGCAGAAACCGCCCCCGCATCCTCGATCTGGGTACCGGCAGCGGCGTCATCGCCGTGACCCTGGCCCTCGAATGTCCGGACGCCGAAGTCTGGGCGGTGGATGTCAGCGAATCAGCGCTCGCGGTGGCCCGTCACAATGCTGCCGCGCTCGGTGCCAAAACGGTCCGGTTTCTGCGGGGCGACTGGTTCGCGCCGCTGCCGGCGGATATTCGTTTCGACCTGATCGTCAGCAACCCTCCTTATGTCAGCCCAAGCGACCCGCACCTGCTGCGCGGCGACCTCCGCTACGAACCCCGACAGGCACTGGTATCGGTCAAAGACGGGCTGCATGACATCGCCCTGATCGCCGACAACGCCGGCCCGCGTCTGCTGCCCGATGGCGGACTGATGATCGAGCACGGTTTCGACCAGGCCGACGCAGTTGCTAGGATCCTGGGCAAAGCGGGTTACCGCGACGTCCGTCATCATCGCGATCTGCAGGGTCACGAACGCGTCACCTCAGCGCTGCGGGCACCCGAAAGCTAAAAGAACCGCCTAGAGCGGCATCGACAGGTGACAGAAGAAGGTCTTGAGGTACTCGGTTTCCGGAATCGCGGGGTGAACCGGATGATCCGGCCCCTGGCAACCCTGGCCCAGGATCACCAAATGCCGATCCAGATGCCGGCTGCTGGTACGCAGGATGTCGTGCAGGGTGGAGCGCGGCAGATTGAATGAGCAGGAGGCCGACACCAGGACCCCACCGGGATTCAGCACTTGCATGGCCGCCTGGTTGAGCCGGTGGTAGGCTTCCACTCCCGCCTTGACGTCTTTCTTGCGCTTGATGAGGGCGGGCGGATCCGCCACGATCAGATCGTAGCGCTGGCGTTTGTGCCGAAGCTGCTTCAGGAATTCGAACACATCCTGGCGGATGAAGCCCATACGGTCCGCCACGCCATTGAGCCGGGCGTTTTCAGCGGCAAGCGCGAGCGCCGATTCGGAACTGTCCACGCAATCCACGGATTCCGCCCCGCCCAGAGCCGCCTGCACCCCCCAGCCCCCGGTATACGAGAACAGATCGAGCACCCGCTGGCATTTCGACAACTGCGCCGCCACGGCCCGGTTCAGACGATGGTCGAAGAACCAACCGGTCTTCTGCCCCTCCACCGGATCGACCAGGAATCTCGCCCCGTTCTCCTCGATCGGTATCGGACCCTCGAGCGGCGCACCCAACACCCGGACATAATTCTCGAGCTTCTCGAACTGGCGCAGGCTCGAAGTGTTCTTCACCACCAGGGTGCGGGGTGAGAGCAGCTTGTCGAGCACGTCCATCACCTGCTCCTGCAGCCGCTCCGCGCCGAGCGTACTGGCCTGCAGCACCAGCACGTCGCCCAGGCGGTCGATCACCAGACCGGGCAGGCCGTCGCTTTCACCATACACCAGACGGTAATAAGGCTTGGCGAAAAGCATTTCGCGCAGATGCAGGGCCCTGCTCAGGCGCTTCAGCAGAAAGGCATGATCGATCGCCACGCGATGGTCGCGGCTCAGGAGACGCGCGCAGATCAGCGATTCCGGGTTGACGTAAGCCAGACCCAACGGCTGTTGGCGGGAGTCCTCCACTATCACGTATTCGCCAGGGGCAAACCGCTTGAGCGGCGTCTTCTCGCCATCCACCTCATTGCTGAACACCCACAGGTGCCCCGCCCGCAAACGGCGCTCCTCGTTCTTCTTCAGCCGCAATACCGACAATTCAGACATACCGTCGCCAACCCAAGCGCCCCCGGCGCTTGAAAGAGAAAAGGCGGTTCCCGAACGGGAAGCGCCTGAAAAAACGGGGTCAGATCAATTCGAAGGTGAAGCCGCTGATCTCCCGACTGGGCTTCGCCAGATCCAGACGGATTTCCAGAGATTTCCCGACCGGCATCATGGACAGGCCGGATCCCTTCGGCAGATATTCCGCCGGTGAAAACACCCTGCCCGCCGCCGGCTTCCCCTGCCGATCGACCACACGCAGGACGATCGAAGGAAATACCTGGGCCGCCGTGGACTGGTTGGCCATGACCAGCCGGAATTCATAGCCACCGGTGGCGGGGACCGGCCGCAGGGTCCGCTCGACGATCTGGATGGATTCGACGTCGCTGTAGGGGGGCACCTGGCATCCCACGGCATCGCACAGCATCACCAGCCACGGCCGCAGGGCTTCGTCCTGGGCAAAACGGGTGCTGCCGAAATAGGCCAGCTGGCCGAGCAACGCGATCGCCAGGGCGATGCTGCCGATACCCCAGGCCAGTCGGAGGAAAAACCCGGGGCGGGCGGGCCGGTCTTCTCTCCCCCTCCCTCCCCGGAACCAGCGCCCCGCCCCGGTCCTGGGCGGCCGCGAATACGGATCGGGAACACTTTCTTCCAATCCCGGAAGGGCATTGAAAACCCGCCCACAGTGGTCGCAGAGCATGACGCCCCGACCTTCCCGTAGCTGGCGCACCGAGATACCGTAAGCCGTACCGCAGGACGGGCAGCGGGTAAACACCTTCAGGTCCGTCTCACCCCGGCGAGCCGGACCCAGCCTTCTCGGAAGACCGCCGGCTCCATTTCGAAGCCCTTCCTCGCATAAACCGAGGCCACGGCATCCGCCTGCTCCGCCAGAATGCCCGAGAGCACGATCCGGCCGCCGGGGCGCACCCGCGAGCGCAGCGCGTCGGCCAATTCCATCAGCGGATTGGCCAAGATGTTCGCCAGTGCGATGTCGCTGTCGAAATCCGCCAGCCCGCCGGGCGAGGCGACCTCGATCCTGTCCCCGACCCGATTCTTTCGAGCATTTTCCACGGTGGCCGCCAGCGCTTGCGGATCGATGTCCACAGCATGGACGCCGGCGGCACCGAGCAGCGCCGCAGCAATGCCCAGGATGCCGGAGCCACAGCCATAATCCAGCACCGATGCGCCCTGCAAATCCGCCGCATCCAGCCACTCCAGGCACAACGCGGTGGTCGGGTGGGTCCCGGTGCCGAACGCCAACCCCGGATCCAGCGACATTACCACGGCATCGGTATCCTCGACCGTGAAGCCGGTCGGGCAGACCCACAACCGGCTGCCGAAACGCATGGGCCGGAAATGTTCGAGCCAAGTCCGCTCCCAGACCTGGTCGGCCAGCGCTTCCTCGCTCCAGTCCCGAAGTCTTTCATCGCCGAACCGTCCGCCGAGTGCCGAGCGGATCGCCGCCAGATCGCCCCCCTCCTCAAACAGCCCCACCACCCGGGTTTGCGCCCACACCGGGGTCGTCCCGGGCGGCGGTTCGAACAAAGGCTGGTCACCAGCGTCCAGGAAACTGACGGACAAGGCCCCCGCATCCATCAGCGCATCCGACACGTCTTCTGCCAGATCCTCGTCGACGGTCACCATCAATTGCTGCCACATGGCTCTAGTGCTTGAGTCCCAGCTTCTGCTCCAGGTAATGAATGTTCTGCCCGCCCGCTTCGAAAGCACTGTCGTTGACGATATCGAGCAGCAGCGGAATGTTGCACTTGATTCCGCCGATCACCATCTCGTTCAAGGCCGTACGCATCCGGGCGATCGCTCCGGCGCGGGTCTCGCCATGGGCGATCAGCTTGCCGATCATCGAGTCGTAATACGGCGGCACGCGGTAGCCGTTATAGATGTGGGTCTCGACGCGGATACCCGGCCCGCCCGGCATGTGGAACTGCTCGATCAACCCCGGCGATGGCATGAAATTGACGGGATCCTCCGCATTGATCCGGCATTCGATGGCATGCCCGCGCATTTCCACTTCGGCCTGGCGGATCGAAAGCGGCTCGCCAGCGGCGATCCGCAGCTGTTCCTTGACGATGTCGAAGCCGGTGACCATCTCGGTCACGGGGTGCTCGACCTGGACCCGGGTGTTCATTTCGATGAAATAGAACTGACCGTCCTGGTAGAGGAATTCGAACGTACCGGCGCCGAGATAACCGATCTCCCTGCATGCCTGCACGCAACGCATGCCCATCTCATCCCGCTGCGCCTGGGTGATGCCGGGTGCCGGCGCTTCTTCCACGACCTTCTGGTGGCGGCGCTGGGTGGAGCAATCACGCTCACCCAGATGAACCACGTTGCCGTATGAATCCGCGATCACCTGGAACTCGATGTGACGCGGATTCTCCAGAAACTTCTCCATGTATACCATGTCGTTCCCGAACGCGGCACCGGCCTCGCTCCGGGTCAGTTCGATGGAAGCGGCAAGACTGGCCTCGCTGTGCACGACCCGCATGCCGCGCCCGCCGCCGCCGCCGGCGGCCTTGATGATGATGGGAAAACCGATCCGTCTGGCGATTGCCAGATTCTCTTCCTCGTCGTCTCCCAGCGGACCGTCCGAGCCCGGCAGAGTGGGAATTCCGGCCTTTTTCATCGCTTCGATGGCCGCGACCTTGTCGCCCATCATCCGGATGGTTTCCGGCCTCGGGCCGATGAAGATGAATCCGCTCTGAATCACCTTTTCAGCGAAATCGGCGTTTTCCGACAAAAAGCCATAGCCGGGATGGATGGCCAGAGCATCGGTGACCTCGGCGGCACTGATGATCGCCGGAACATTCAGATAGCTGTCGCGCGATGGCGCCGGCCCGATGCAGACCGACTCGTCGGCCAGGCGCACGTGCTTGAGATCGCGATCCGCCTCGGAATGCACGGCGACGGCCTTGATGCCGAGCTCGCGGCAGGCCCGGAGGATGCGCAGGGCGATTTCACCGCGATTGGCGATGACGACTTTACCTAGCATAGTGAGCACCTTGGAGACTGTTGAGCCGAAACGGGCCGCAGGCTATTCGATCACGAACAGCGGCTGGTTGTACTCCACGGGCTGACCGTTCTCCACCAGAATCCTGGTCACTATGCCGGCCTTGTCGGCTTCGATCTGATTGAGGATTTTCATCGCTTCGATGATGCAGAGCGTGTCGCCGACTTCGACCCGCTGCCCCACTTCCACGAACGCCTTGGAACCGGGCGAGGGTGCCCGATAGAAAGTGCCCACCATGGGGGACCGCACTTCGTGGCCGGTGGTTTCCCTGGCTGCTTCGGCGGGTGGCGTTGCCGGCTGCCCGGCCGGAACCTGGGACACCGCCGCGGGCACCGCCGTCGCCGCCACGGCAACGGGAGCCGCCACACTGGACGTGTAGCGACTGATACGGACGGACTCCTCACCTTCGCGAATTTCGATCTCCGCGATACCCGACTCCTCGATGATATCGATCAGTTTTTTTATTTTTCTAATGTCCATCTATAACGACCTATGTGTCATTTGCAGGGCGGCCTGGAGCGCCAGTTCGTAGCCCATGGGGCCCAATCCGCAGATGACCCCCCTGGCAATATCGGAAAGATAGGAATGGCGGCGGAACGGCTCGCGCGCATGAACGTTCGAAATGTGTACTTCAATGAAAGGCACGGCGGTGGCCAGCAACGCATCGCGCAAAGCGACGCTGGTATGGGTGAGGGCGCCGGGATTGATGATGATCATGTCGACCGCATCGCGGAACGCCTGGTGAATGCGTTCGATCAGAGCATGCTCGGCATTGCTCTGGAAGAAATCGATCGGCATGCCTGCCACCCTGGCCTGTGCCTGCAGACGCGATTCGATATCCGAAAGCGTGTCGCTGCCATAGATACCCGGCTCACGTACCCCCAACAGATTGAGGTTAGGCCCGTTCAGCACCAAGATACCCGCCATTGCGTGTGCCAGCTCTTAATTTCGATGAAATCGCCCAAACAGGCGGCGGTATTCTGCCGAAATGACGGTATCTTGTCCACAAATGCAGCCACACCCACCGTTGGCGGCGGTCAGCGGGGCGACAGGAGCCGCGGCCCGATGACCGCCAGAAAACCGTCCCGCGTCTGGGACCCCAGGAAAGTCGCGAGCACCTGCCCGCGGATATCGAAAGCCACGGTGAAAGGCAAACCGCCCCCGGCGTCGCCGAGGCGGGCGGCCAACGCATCGCCGCCGCGCTCGCCGACCAGGATGCGATAGCCCACCGGCAGCCGCCGCAAAAACGCCGCAACCGCCGCCCGGTCCTCCAGCGCCAGCCCGACGACCTTGAGCCCGCGCGGACCGAATTCCGCCTGCAGTTCGTCGAGCATCGGCATCTCCTCACGACAGGGTTCGCACCAGCTTGCCCAGAAATTCAGCAGCAGCACCTCGGAATGCTCATCCGACAGACGCACCGGGCGCCCGGACATGTCGGGAAACACCGATTCCGGCCCCTGCCAGTCGGTGGCCGCAACCGACAGCCAGCGCTGCGCCAGCGCCCCTGCCAGGAGAGCCGACACAGCGACCACGATCAGAAGGAACCTATCGGACACCGTCGAACAGCCGCTCGAGGTGATGGACGAACTCTTCCGACTCGGTGAACCCCACCAGCCGGAAAGGTTTCCGCTCGCTCCGGTCGGGACCGAAAAACAGGGTGGCTGGCGGACCGATCAGACCGAAGCGCTGCAGCAGCGCCTGGTCCTCATCGTCGTTTTCGGTGACGTCGACCTTGAGCAGCACCATCTCTTTCAGCTTCGCCTTGACCACGGGATCGCTGAAGGTATGACGCTCCATCTCCTCGCACGATACGCACCAGTCGGCGTAGAAATCGAGCATCACCCAGCGTCCTGCGGCAGCGGCTTCAGCCAGACGAGCCTCCAGATCCGCCAGGCTCGCCACCCTCACGAAAGGCGGCGGACCGGCATCGGCGACGGTAGCGGAGGCGCCGGCCACACCGCGCAAGGGCTGCAACGGATCGCGACTACCGGCTGCCACCCCCAGCAGCATGAACACGCCATAGGCGACCATCGCCACTCCCAGTCCTTTCCATAGCTTGCGCCAGCCCGACGCCCCAGCGGGCAGCGCATCGAGCGCTCCCATGTACACGGCCGGCACGATGAGCAGCAGCGCCCACATCAGCATGGCGAGGGAGAGAGGGACGATCCGCTCCAGCATCGATACCGCCACCGCCAGCATGGCTACACCGAACACCGACTTGACGGTATTCATCCACATGCCGGCCTTGGGCAGCAGTTTGCCCGCCGAGGTCCCGACCGCCAGGAGCGGCAACCCCATACCCAGCCCCAGGGAAAACAGGGCGAGCCCGCCCAACAGCACATCGCCACTGCGGCCGATGTAGATCAGTGCACCCGCCAGCGGCGCCGCCACGCAAGGCCCCACGAGGCCGGCCGACAGCAGTCCCATCACGGCCGCGCCGACCAGGCTGCCAGCCTGCTGCCGCGAACTGAGCGCCGCGAGCCGCGACTGCAGGACGGTCGGGAGCTGAAGCTGGTAGAAGCCGAACATGGATAGCGCCAACACCACGAACAGACCACTGAACACCCCGATCGCCCAGGGGTTCTGCAGTGCGACCTGGAGATTCGCACCGAACAGGGCGGCCAACACACCGAAGCAGGTGTAAGCCAAGGCATGGGCGAGCACATAGGCCAGCGAGAGCGAGAACGCCCGCCGCGTGGTGATCGCATGGCCATGACCCACGATGACGCCGGAAAGAATCGGGATCATCGGGAAGATGCAGGGGGTGAAGGCGAGCAGGATGCCGAGACCAAGGAAGCTCAACAGGTTGAGCCAGAGGGAACCGCGCCAGAGTCCGTCGGCGATGCGGTCCTGCTCGGTGATGAGGGTGGCTCCGGCCATCGCCGAGACGCTTTTTCCTTCCGCAGCGGCTGGCAGAACGAGATCGATCGTCCTGGTCATCGGCGGATAACACACGCCGCGCTCGGCGCAGCCTTGGAAGCCGGCTTCCACGGTGACGGTGCGCGGACCGGCGTCAGTCCGGACCAAGGGGACGTCAACCGCGACCTCGCCGTGGAAGACCTCCACCGCACCGAACTCTTCGTCGACCTTCGGCTCCCCGCGCGGGAACGTATAGTCTCCCAGGGCGACGCCCCCGGAATCGCGCAGGCTGATGCGGAATTTTTCCCGGTAGAGGTAATAACCGGGGGCGATCTGCCAACCGAGCCGGAGGATCTCCCCCGTGGGCGCCTCGGCGAAAAAGCGGAACGCCTGGTCCGGCGGCAGCAGGTCCCCGGTCGCCGCGCCGGTTCCGACGTTTCGAAGCGCACCGGCCAGACGCGTGAACGCGCCGCCACCGCTGATCGCACTGGTCTTCACCTCGACCCGCCGCTGATACGGCGGAAAACAGACGCCGGCATCGGCACACCCCTGCACCGTCACTTCCAGTTCCAGCGATTCCGGCAATGCGGATTCCGCAACGAGAGGCAGCCGCACCTCGATGTGTCCCCGGTAAGTTTCGACTTCGCCGAAGAATGCATCGTGCTTCTTGTGGCCTTCCGGAAAGACCGGCTCGCCCAGACGGACACCGGCGGTGCGCGATGCGAACTTGAATTTGCTCCGGTAAAGGTAATAGCCGTCCACTATGTCCCACACCAGTGAAACCACGCCGGCGCCGGACTGCCGGGCGGCTACCGGGAACGCCCGCTCCGGCGGCAGGAGGTCGCGGCCATCGACGGCGAGTGCCGGAATGCCGACCAATCCCAAAATCAACAGCAAGCCAATCCGTTTCACGGCGTCACGCATGATCCGACCCATTCGAGATATTCCGGCAATCCGCCCTGGATGGGGATCGCGATGATTTCTGGAAGTTCATAAGGGTGTCGCGCCCGCAGCCAGGACTGCAGCTCCGCCTGACGGGATGCCCGAGTCTTGGCCAACAGAAGACATTCCGCCGATTTCTCGAGAACACCCTGCCACCGATAGACCGACCGTACCCCGGCGACGATGTTCACGCAGGCAGCCAGCCTCCCTTCGACCAGCCCTTCCGCCAAAACACCGGCGGTTTCCTCATCCGGACAACTGCAAACGACTAGACAGTAGACCGATGTCATGGGAAAAAGTGCGCCCCTTCTCTCAAAGATTACAGAAACCCGTATCGATGAATCCGTTGAAACTCGCCATCCTGGCGCTACTGCTGCTGCCGATCGCGGAAATCTACGTCCTGATCCGTGTCGGCAGCGTGCTCGGTTTCCTGCCGACCCTTATGCTGCTCGGCTCGGCGGCACTGGCCGGTACTTATCTCATGCAAACCCAGGGACTGAAAACCTTCGGCCGTATCCAGCAAAGCCTGGAGGCCGGGCGGCTCCCGGCGCAGGACATGATCGAGGGCGGCCTGATCCTCGCTGCCGGCATCCTCCTACTGATACCCGGCTTCATTTCCGATGGGGCCAGCCTCGTGCTGCTGCTGCCGGCGTCGCGCCGCTGGCTGGCGGACCATCTCGTCAATCACGTGCTCCAGGGTTTCCAGCCGGCGGCTCCGCCCGATTCCGGTTCCCGCACGATCGAAGGTCAGTTCCGGCGCGAGGATTAGACAGGGCGCCTCCCTGCGCCCGGAGAGACCGAGGCCCGTCAGTGGGACTCGGTACCGGAATGGGAACCGCTGTCGGGGGCCGGTTCATTCGGATCGACGGTGCTCTTGGAGAGGCCGGAATACACCGGACACCAGCGCATGAACGCGGTGGCCACGAGGACGATGCCGATCAGCAACAGGAAGATGTTGCCGAGGAACACCGAAAGCAGCAGCGCCGCGGCGCCACCCATCATGCGGTACTGACGATCTTTCAGGCCGACGTTGAGCTCACGTTTCAACATTTTCTTATAATCAAAAGCCATGTCATAACCTCCTCTTGAACGTGCGGTCGCTTGACGGAAAACCCGTGCCCTCTGCGGATGGAGGACCGGGCGAGGAAAACGGGCATGGCGCATCGGGCCATATCCGTGGGGTAAAGCTGCTCGATTGTGCAGGCTCCCCAGGTCTTGCGCAAGACGGGTGTAAAATGCCCATCTATGGACATCACCGATATCATCGCCCCCCTGAACGAAGCCCAGCGTGAGGCCGTCACCGCGCCGGACCGCTCACTGCTGGTGCTGGCCGGCGCCGGCAGTGGCAAGACCCGCGTGCTGATACACCGCATCGCCTGGCTGCTTCGGGCGGAGGGCGTCTCGCCGCACGCCATTCTCGCCGTGACCTTCACCAACAAGGCGGCGAACGAGATGAAGGCGCGGCTCGAGGCGCTGCTCGACCTGTCGACCCGAGACCTGTGGGTCGGCACTTTCCATGGCCTGGCGCACCGCCTCCTGCGCCGCCACGCCGCCGACGCCGGACTGCACGAGGGTTTCCAGATTCTCGATTCCGACGACCAGTACCGGTTGATCCGCCGGCTGCTCAAGACCCTGGAGCTGGACGAGGCGCGCTGGCCGCCGCGCCAGATCCAGTGGTACATCAACGCCCAGAAGGATCAAGGCCGCCGGGCCAGGAACCTGCCCGACTCCTACGACCCGTTCGAACGGCAGATGCGGCGGATCTATCTCGCCTATGAGGAACTGTGCCAACGTTCCGGCCTGGTGGATTTCGCCGAGCTGCTGCTGCGCACCCACGAATTCCTGCGCGACGACGCCGACATCCTCGCCCACTATCAGGAACGCTTCCAGCACGTACTGGTCGATGAATTCCAGGACACCAACGACGTGCAGTACGCCTGGCTGCGGTTGTTGACCCAGGACCGCGACAATCTCAGCGTGGTGGGTGATGACGACCAGTCCATCTACGGCTGGCGCGGCGCCAAGATCGAAAACCTGCACCGTTTCCGGCGGGACTATCCGCGCCACCGCATGATCCGCCTCGAGCAGAACTACCGTTCCACCGGCAACATCCTCAGCGCCGCCAATACCTTGATCGCCCGGAACGAGGGACGGCTCGGCAAGAATCTGTGGACCGAAGGCGGCCGGGGGGAACCGATCTCGGTCTATGCCGCCTTCAACGAGCAGGACGAGGCCGGTTTCGTCGTCAACCGGATCGGCCGCTGGGTGAGGGAAGGCGGAAGGCGCAGCGACGCGGCCATTTTGTACCGATCCAACGCCCAGTCGCGCCAGTTCGAGGAGAGGCTGCTGGCCCACGGTATCCCCTACCGGGTCTATGGCGGCCTGCGTTTCTTCGAGCGCGCAGAAATCAAGGATGCCCTCGCCTACCTGCGGCTGATGGCCAACCGGCATGACGATCCCGGCTTCGAACGGGTCATCAACACGCCGACCCGCGGCATCGGCGCAAAGACCCTCGATCTCGTCCGTGAACTGGCGCGCTTCGAACGGCTCTCGCTGTGGAGCGCGGCACGGAAGCTGATCGCCGACAATGTGCTCCCCGCTCGGGCGACGGGCGCCCTGGCCGGCTTCCTGGATCTCGTCGAAACCATGGCTGGCGCGGCCCAGGGGCGGGCGCTGTGGGAACAGGTCGAACTCGCAGTCAAAGGCTCAGGTCTGCTGGAACATTACCGCAAGAAAAAAGGCGAGCAGGCGGAAGCCCGGGTGGAAAACCTGGAGGAACTGGTTGGCGCCGCCCGCCAGTTCGAGCTGAGCCCGCTGATCGATCCCGAACTGGGCGGCCTCGACCAGTTCCTCGCCCATGCGGCGCTGGAAGCCGGCGAAAACCAGGGAGAAACTTTCGAGGACTGCGTCCAGCTCATGACCCTGCATGCAGCCAAGGGCCTGGAATTCGACCTGGTGTTCCTGGTCGGTCTGGAGGAGGGCCTGTTTCCCAGCCTGCAGTCGCTGGAAGACCCCGCCCGCCTTGAAGAAGAACGCCGGCTCTGCTACGTCGGCATCACCCGGGCACGGCGCAAGCTCTATATCACCCACGCCGAATGCCGTCGGCTCTACGGCAAAGAGACCTATCCGCGGCGATCCCGTTTCCTGCGGGAACTGCCGCCGGACTGTCTGGAAGAAGTCAGGATGAAAGGCGGTGTCAGCCGGCCCGTCGCATCGGCGATGCAGTCGGACGATGCGTCGGCCATGCTCGGCGCAGACGCTCCGGGGGAATTCAGGTTGGGCCAGCGGGTCCGCCACGGCAAGTTCGGCGAGGGCGTGATCCTGCAACGGGAGGGTGACGGAGCCCAGGCGCGGGTCCATGTCAATTTCGCGGAAGTGGGCGCAAAATGGCTGATGTTGGCCTATGCCAAGCTCGAACCGATCTGAGGGGCATAGAAAAAAAGCTGGCGGAAAGTGGCGCGTCCATGCGCAGATCTCCGTTCAAAGACGCCTTACCGCCAGACTCAAGTGAGGTTATGCGCCATGTATCCAGCAATTCTGATGCCAATCATGCCCACCCCCGATTTTCCGGACTTGGAAACCGTGAACCAGTCCCCGCTCCGCATACGGCAGGTCAAAACCCGGAAACGATGAAGTCTTTTCACGCAGACCCCGGCATTCCATGCCGGCCCGGACTTGTGCCATCATCGTCGTTCCCAGAAATCACGCCCCGGGTGAAGCCATGTCCGAAACAATGGCCGGCACATGCCGGTTCTTCCTGACCTACAGCGGTGTAAACCTCCCTCTCAAGCTGATGACCGAACTGGAGCCGGAACAGATCGGCCACAGGAACACTTATTTCCAGGGGTATTTCGACGAACAGGACCGCCTGGTCGGCCTGCAGAAGATGGTTTACGGTGAGGTCGAGATGGAACACCGCTATGCCTATGACCGGAACGGCAAGCTCAGGCGCGCTGAAATCACCGACGCCGACGGCGAACTGACCGTACTGGATTTCGACGAAAACGGCCTCCGCCTCGCCGACGCGACGAGGGACTGAGTCGACCGTCCCGTGGCCCGGGTCCCGGTCAGGGAAACACCCGGCCCGACGCTTTCAAGACCCGCAGGAAACGGCCGAATTCGATGCCCAGCCTGGCCTCGAGCCGCCGGGCCCGCCGTTCCATCGCCTCCAGGACCGCCCGCTTCGGCTCGGAGGCGAGCGAAAACCCGATCAGATTGCCGCGCGCCGGAACCGCCAGCCGGAATGTCGGCCCGCCGAAGGCCCTTCTCATCATTTCCAGAGCCCGGTTGCAAGGGGCGGTCTGCGAGCCCCAGAGATTGATGCCGAACACGCCGGCCGGCCGCAGCGCACTCGCGCAGCCGAAATAGAACGACTCCTCCGCCACCGGCGACGCCATGCCCTCCCCGTCGAACAGATCGGCGAGAATGAGATCATAGGCGGCAAGCCTCCCCGCCTCTTTGACGAATGTCCCGGCGTCGCCGACCGTGATGGACAACCGCGGGTGAACAGGCAGTCCGAAGAACCGGTGGGCGACCTCGACGACCTCCCCGCGCCGCTCCACCACGTCGATCCGACAGGCCGGAACGTGCTGGAACAAGGCCTTCGCCAGCGAACCGCCACCGAGCCCCAGTAACAGAACGCCGGAAGGCTCGGGCTGGAACAACAGGGCGCTCAGCATCGCCCGCACGTAAGGCAGTTCCACCCTGTCCGGCTCCTGCAGACACATGGCGCTTTGTCGCGCCGGCGTGCCGAAATGCAGGGTCCGTACACCGAATGCATCGACCACCTCGATCGAACCGTAAGCATCGCGCACGAAATGAACGAGGGTTCCGCCAAACTTCCTGACTGGCGCGGGTGTCGTCGACGCAGCCATGGCATCCTTCAGCAAGGGCAAACCAAGTCATTTCCCGCAGGACTCGGGGCTATTGCCACAGCCCCGACTCGATTCTGCCGCAACGACCGACGCCGATGCCCGAAAACACGGCGTCTCGAATGAGTGGCACGGGTCTTGTACATTTATCGAGCGAACACTTTGCCTTTCTGGGGTACGCCGGGGACCGACACACTTCTTCTTCGCGAAGACCGCATTCTCCTCTCCCAAGTCTTGCACTCACGTCTTCTCACTCGACTGCTCGTCCCTGGTCGATTTTTTTTTCACCTGGAAGGCTCGGCGTCCGGCGGTATAATCCGCTGCTCATCTCCTCACCGCCACGTCCGCCATGGACCGTCGTGCCGTCATCGCACCCCGATGTGCCTTGATTTGCCTGATAACGCTCATGATACAGGCGGCCTGTACCCCTGTGATCAACCGTCCCGGCCCGGTCGTGGCGTCGCCGCAGTTGCACGCCGCCCATTTCATCGCCGCCGACGGCGCGGTTCTCCCGGTCCGGCACTGGCTGCCGGCGGGGACACGCCCCAAAGCCGTCGTCGTCGCCGTCCACGGCTTCAACGACTACAGCCTTGCTTTCGAGCCTTTGGGCAGTTATCTGAAGACCCAGGGTATCGGCTGCTACGCCTACGACCAGCGCGGCTTCGGCCTGGCGCCGGGGCGCGGACTCTGGGCAGGAGTCGATGCCTATACCGAGGATCTCGAAACCTTCGTCGGCCAGGTCCAGACCCGGCATCCGGGCGTGCCGGTCTATCTGCTCGGGGAAAGCATGGGCGGCGCCGTGGCCATCGTCGCCATGACCTCCGCCCGGCCTCCGCGCGCCGACGGCCTGATCCTCTCCGCACCGGCAGTATGGTCGCGCGACACCATGCCGTGGTACCAAAGCCTATTGCTGGCCGTGAGCTCGCATACCATCCCCTGGCTGCGCCTCACCGGCGAAGGGCTGGGGGTGATGGCATCGGACAACATAGAGATGCTCCGCGGGCTGGGCCGGGATCCGAACGTCATCAAGGCCACCCGGGTTGACGCGATCCACGGCCTGGCCGATCTGATGGATACCGCCCAGGAACGTGTCCCGGCGCTCAGGACGCGGACCCTCGTGCTCTATGGCGAGCGCGACGAGATCATTCCGAGGACACCGCTCATGGCACTGCTGGACAAGCTTCCAGCCGGCACCCGCTTCGCCTATTACCACCGGGGTTACCACCTGCTGTTGCGCGACCTCCAGGCCGAGCGGCCCTGGCGCGACATTGCGGCCTGGATCGCGACACCGGCAGCGCCACTGCCATCCGGGGCGGAACGCCAGGTCGCCGAAGGACTCCCGGCAGCGGACGGCACCTGAAACGGTAAACTCAGCGCCCGCGCTTCAAGGCCTGCGCCAACGCCTCGGCCATCGCGCCTTGCCGTACCGGCTGGGGAGCGGCTCTGCGGCGCGGCTTGCCGGCCGTCTCTCCCGTTTCCCGGCGCGGCGGCTCCGCTTCGCCCTTCGCCGCCTCGCTGCGCATCGACAGGGCGATCCGCCTGCGCGGGATATCGACCTCCAGCACCTTCACTTGAACCACATCCCCGGCCTTGACCACTTCGCGCGGGTCGCGCACGAACCTGTCCGCCAGGTGGGAGATGTGGACCAGACCGTCCTGATGCACGCCGACATCGACGAAGGCGCCGAAATTGGTGACGTTGGTCACCACCCCTTCCAGCCGCATGCCCGGCTCGAGGTCCTTCGGCTCGGTCACCCCCTCCTTGAAGCGGGCGGTCTTGAACTCCGGCCGCGGATCACGACCGGGCTTCTCCAGTTCGCGCAGGATGTCGGTGACGGTGGGCAGGCCGAAGCGCTCGTCGGTGAACTGCTCGGCATTCACGCTGCGCAGGAAGGCCACGTTGCCGATCAGCTCACGGATATCCTTGCCAGTGCGCCGGACGATCTTCTCCACCACCGGATAGGCTTCCGGATGCACGGCGGACGCATCCAACGGATGTTCGCCATTGGTGATGCGCAGGAAGCCTGCGGCCTGCTCGAAGGCCTTGGGCCCGAGCCGCGAGACCTGCCTCAGCTGCTCCCGATTGGCGAACGGCCCATGCTGGTTGCGGTATTCCACGATATTCCGGCCCAGACTCGGCGACAGGCCGGAGACGTAACGCAGCAGCGAGACCGAAGCGGTGTTGACGTCCACCCCCACCGCGTTCACGCAGTCCTCCACCACCGCATCGAGGGTACGGCCGAGTTGGGCCTGGTTGACGTCGTGCTGGTACTGGCCGACGCCTATCGACTTGGGATCGATCTTGACCAGCTCCGCCAGCGGATCCTGTAGGCGGCGGGCGATGGACACCGCGCCGCGCAACGATACGTCCAGCTCGGGAAATTCCTGCGCTGCCAGCTCCGAGGCCGAATACACCGAGGCCCCGGCCTCCGACACCACCACGCGGGTCACGCCCAGTTCCGGATGGCGCTGCATCAGATCGGCAATCAATTGGTCGGTCTCGCGCGAAGCGGTGCCGTTGCCAATGCTGACCAGGCTGACGCCGTGGCGCGCGATCAGCGCGGCCAGGGTGGCGATGGACTGATCCCACTGGTTCCTGGGGGCATGCGGATAGATCGTACCGGTGGCCACCAGTTTGCCGGTGCCATCGACCACGGCGACCTTGACCCCGGTGCGCAACCCCGGATCCAACCCCAGGGTGGCGCGCTGCCCGGCCGGCGCGGCCAGCAGCAAATCCTTCAGGTTGCTGGCGAACACCCGGATGGCCTCGGCCTCCGCCGTCTCCCGCAGGCGCTGCATCAGATCAAGTTCGATGCGGGTGAGAAGCTTCACCCTCCAGGCCAGGCGCACGGTTTCCAACAACCAGGAGTCCGCCGGACGTCCGCGGTCGGCGATGGCGAAAGCGCTGGCGATGCGGTGTTCGGCGAACCGGTGGCCGGCTTCCTCGTCCTTGGCCACCCGCAGAACCAGCGACAGGACGCCTTCATTGCGCCCGCGCAGCAGGGCCAGGGCGCGGTGCGAAGGAATCCCGGCCAGAGCCTCCTCATAGTCGAAATAATCCTTGAACTTCGCTCCTCCCTCTGCCTTGCCATCCACCAGGGACGAAACCAGAAGCCCTTCGCGCCACACCTTTTCACGCAACTCGCCCGCCAAGACCGCCTCCTCGGCGAAGCGCTCCATCAGGATTTGACGGGCACCGTCCAAGGCTGCGCCGGCATCGGCCACGCCTTTGCCGGCATCGACATAGCCGGTCGCCGTCGCCAGAGGTTCGAGCGCCGGTTCGGCCAGCAACGCATCGGCCAGAGGCTCCAAACCCGCCTCTCGGGCGATCTGTGCCTTGGTCCGCCGCCTCGGCCGGTAGGGAAGATACAGGTCTTCGAGCCCGGTCTTGGTATCGGCCTCACGGATGGCCTGCTCCAGCTCCGCGGTCAGCTTGCCCTGTTCGGCGATGCTGGCCAGAATGACTTCGCGTCGGTCATTCAGCTCGCGCAGATAGCCGAGGCGGACTTCCAGGGTGCGCAATTGGGTATCATCCAGACCCCCGGTCACTTCCTTGCGGTAGCGCGCGATGAAAGGCACAGTGGCGCCTTCGTCCAGCAGCGCTGCCGCCGCTTGTACCTGGCGTACCTGGACGCCGAGTTCCTGAGCGATGCGGGCGATCACATCCATCGTCTTCGATCCTGCACGAGTCGGTAAAATAACCCGGATTTTAACAGCCCCACCCCTTGCAACGCAGCCGGACCCGGAAGAATCCGGGCAAGGCTCGTTCGACACCGCCGCAAAGCAATGCAATAATGCACAATTGCGCCGCAGTTCGATGCGCGCCTCGCGAACGGGGAGGGCGGGCCGGCTCGACAGAAACGCCGACGAAGCCGAGGACCGCCGGCGCACCGACTCTTCCCAAGCTCACACTCATTCGAAAAGTCATCGGGATCGATTATGCAAGTACCTCTGGAGATTACATTTCGTGGCATTCCGCACTCCGACGCGGTGGAGACCAGGATTCGCGAAAAAGCTGGCAAGCTGGAGCAGTTCTGCGACCATATCATCAGCTGCAGGGTTGCCGTGGAAGCCGAGCACCATCATCAGCACCAGGGTAATCTCTACCATGTGCGCATCGACCTGGCCGTGCCGAACAAACATCTGGTAGTCAGTCGCGAACATCACGACAAACAGGCTCATGAGGACGTCTACGTCGCACTGCGCGACGCTTTCGACGCGCTCAAGCGCCAGCTCGAAGAATACGTCCGCATACAGCGCGGCGAAGTCAAAAACCATCAGGCACCCCAGACGATCTGAATCGCCGAGGACCCGCCATGCCACGGGCGGGTCCCTTCGGGAATCCATCCTCATTCCGGCGGACCATCCCTCGACTCACTGTAATATGGGCGGGCTAGCCTGTTGGGCTTGACGACGATCGTTCCCGCCTACAGGAGTCCCAAATGACGGACATATTCGACCCCTCCGACGAATTCGGTCCCGCCCGCATCATTCAAGTCCGGGAACCTTCGGTCGGGCTGAGGGCAACCGTCATCATCGACAACGTCGCATTGGGACCGGCGATCGGCGGATTGCGCATCGCTTCCGCCGGTTCCACCGCCGACGGCTGCCGCCTCGCCCGGACCATGACCCTCAAGAGCGCCGCGGCCGACCTCCCCCACGGCGGGGGGATCGCAATGCTCCACCCGGCTCCCGGAAGCCCTGAAAACGCCTGCAGACAACATCGGGTGCGGGCGCTGGCGTGCGCACTGCGAAGCGAAGACCAGTTCATCTTCGCACCGGACATGGGTTCCGGTGAAACCGCCATGGCCTGGATCCGCGACGAAAACGGCAGAGCGGTCGGTCTCCCGCGGGAACTGGGCGGCATCGCGCTGAGCCGCATCGGCGCTGCCGGCTGGGGGCTCTACCATGCCACCGAGGTGGCGCTACGGTACTGCGGTTTCAAACTCGAAGACGCCCGGGTCGTCATACAGGGATTCGGCACGGTCGGCCAGAACACCGCCCGCTACCTCGTGGAAAACGGCGCCGTGGTGGTAGGCATCGCCGACAGCGGGGGAACGCTCCACCACCCGCGGGGACTCGACATCGCCGAGCTGGTCGCCATCAAGGCGAAGGGCGGCAGCGTGGTGGATTCGTCCGAAGGCGAGCGCCTCGCTCCGGACGCCGCGGTCGATCTGGACTGCGACATCTGGATACCGGCCGCCGGCAGTGACGTCATCACGCCGGACAACGCCGCCCGGCTCAAGGCCCGGCTGGTGGTGGAAGCGGCCGATGCGTCACTGGCCCCTGCGGCGGAGCGCTATCTTCACGAAAAAGGCATCATCTGCGTCCCGGACTTCATCGCCAACGCCGGCGGCCTGATCGGAGCTGCTATGGAATGCCGTGGCGCCAACAAGACCCAGGTCCTGAGCGCCATCAAGGAAAAGATCCGCCGCAATACGGAGAAGGTTCTGCAGTCGGTCGAAACCGACGGCACCCTGCCCCGCGAGGCGGCAGTCCGGCTTGCGATGAAGCCGATCGTCAAAGCCATGAGCTACCGCCGCTGGAGCGGTCTGTCGGCAGACTGAAGAGAGTGGCTGCGAATCCCCTCGCCGGGGGCTCGACCAGTGTACACCGTGTTTCTGCTTGTGCTATAAAGCCACGCGATCCGTCGCGCTGGTCGCGAGCATACCATACGGACATTACACTGTTCCGACGAACAGACCCTCCATTCCCGCTCTAGTACGGAAAGTGGTTATACAGACATGGCGATGCAGAATACAACGAACGCGCTTCATCTCATGAAAGCCGGAGCCCTTTCCCTGGTCCTCACCGGCTTGATCACCGGCTGCGGCGACAATGGCAGCTCCATCCCCGCCGCGTCGAGCTCGGAAGCCCACATCAGCGGCAATGTCAGCGATCAAACCGGCCCGATCAACGACGGACGCCTGCAGGTCACCGACAGGAATGGCGCGGTCATCACTGCGTTCGACCTGAAAGACACCAACCATTTCGAACTGACCATCCCCGCCGGCACGGTCTATCCCATCGTCATCACCGTGACCCCCACGAACCCCAATGCCGCATCCACGGCGCCGGTCAAAGCCGTGGTCACCAGCGACATCGCCGACCGTCAGGACGTCACCGCCGTGTCGACCATCGTGGTCGATTCCGCCATCGCCCTGGGTGGGCTCACTGCCGAGAACATCGCGAAGGCATCGGGGGGAGCCATCGGCCTGCGTCAGAGCCAAGGGGTCAGCGCCGGAGCCGGTGGCGGTGGCGCAGGTCCTGGCCAGAGCGGCGGCGGCACCGGCCGCGGCGGCCACGGCGGCCATGGGGCAAGCGAAGGCGGTCACGGCGCCCACTCGGCAGCCACGCCCGCCCCGGCAGTGCAGCACTGAGCAGGCAAGGCTTCCTGCTTCCGCCGAGCCGCCGACCGGTCAACACCGGTCCGGCGGCTTTTTCCGTTCCTCCCCCAGCGATAACCCGAGCCGCTTGCCGTCCTTGCTTCCATTCTCCAGCCGCCGGCCCCGGTCCGGAACACGCCGACACGCATCACCTACGACATACGCTCCCCGCCGTCTTCACGCCGCCCTGTGGGCCCTGGCATTGATCGCCGCAGCAGCCGGGTATGCCTACGAGGTCTTCCTGGCCAGACCCCGCATGGCCTATCTGGGCGTTCCTCGCGCGACCGACTGGAAACGGCCGCAGACCTGGACTCACGTACTCCGCAACCACGGGTTCATGCTCGGGTATTCGGAACTGCGCGGCAATCCGCTTTGGGTCATCTTCACCTTGCGGCCGGTCAGTCACGGCGGGGAAACGCATCCCCGCCCCCGCCATTTCAGGACCGACTGGCGCAACCTGACGCGGGTCAGCCCCGACGACTATACCCGCAGCGGGTACGATCGGGGACACATGGCCCCCAATCATGCGATGGACCTGCTGTTTGGTCGGCCGGGACAGCTCGACAGTTTCCTGATGACCAACGTCGTCCCGCAAAAGCCCGAACTGAACCGCAAGCTATGGGAGCGCCTGGAGGAAGCCGAACTGGACCATTTCACCCGTCTGTTCGATCCGGTCTGGGTCGTCACCGGCCCCTTGTTCGATGCCCGGACGGAGCGGCTGAAATCGGCTTTCCGGGTCGAAATTCCCGATGCCTTCTTCCGAATCTATGCGGCGCCGACTGCATCGGGTGCTCCACGCCTCCTGGCCTTCATCGTGCCGCAGGATGCGCCCGCAAACGCCCCCCTGGACCGTTTCCTGGCCAGCGTCGACACCGTTGAGGCCCTGTCCGGCCTGGATTTCTTCCACGAACTCGAAGACGCCGCAGAAGCGGACCTGGAAGCGGAAATCGCGTCCCAACCCTGGGGATTGCAGGAATTGGCCCGGTTGCCCGGACGGCTTTCTTCTTCCAGACATCGCCGGCCCCCTCCTCCACCAGACCATGAGTAACACGGGATGATGACCAACCGACGGCACCGGCGAAAGCGCTGGCTCAGGATTCATTCGACCCTCGCCTTGAGCGTCGGGTTTCTCTTCGTCCTCACGGGACTCACCGGCAGTCTGAATCTGGTCGGCCCGGAACTCGACCGTTGGCTCAATCCCGAGCTCACGGTGATCCCCCGCGCTGGCGGCGGGTTGTCACCGGACCAGATGATGGCTGCGGTGAAATCCGCCCATCCCCGACGCTTCGGATCCTGGCGGCTGCAATTCCCGGAGTCGCCCGACAGCCCGGCGGTCGCCTGGTACGACAAACCGATCGAAACCAGCGGGGAACCCTATGCCCCACTCATGGTGGCCATCGATCCCTACACGGGGAAAATCCTGGCAAACCGGTTCTGGGGCCACACCTTCGCAACCTGGACCCACCGCCTGCATTCCCAGTGGCTTTTGGGCGGATTCGGCCAGGTGCTCGTCGGCCTGACCGGCTTGGCGCTGCTGGCCAGCCTCGTCACCGGTTTCCGGCTGTGGCTACCAGCCGGCCGCCGTCTGCGCCAAGCAATGACCGTCAAGCCCCGGGCCGGCTTCAAGCGGAGAATTTTCGACCTGCACCGGATCGCCGGGATTTACGGCCTGCCGCTACTGGTGACCGCCGCCCTCACCGGGCTGCATCTCGCGTTTCCCTCGCTGCTGACCACCGTGACCGGCACCGCGGATTTCGGGCATCATGACAGCCCCGATGCGGAAGAAATCACTGCCTCGTCCGCCGTTTCCGACACGCCGCTGAACCTGACCCAGGCCATACTGATGGCCCGCGGCCTGTTTCCGAACGCTGTCGTCGACAGCGTGACCACCCCCCGTGCCAGCAACGGCATGTACCGGGTGGACTTCCGCCGGACCGGGGAGCATCACGCCCTCACCACCGTCTGGGTGGACCCCTACAGCGGCCACATCCGCCAGACCCGCAACTCCGCCGACTTCAGCCGGGGACAACGCTTCGTCAACGCCATCCGCCCCTTGCACAACGGCAGCCTGTTCGGCGCAACCGGCCGCATCCTGGGATTTCTTGGCGGTTTCGTCCCCCTCGCACTGTATGTGACCGGCCTCGTCCACTGGGCGCACAAGCGGCGGATCGACGTGGTCCGTTATCGTCCCCGCCTTCCTTCCCGATGGATCCGGCTTTGGCACCGCCATTGGCCGGAGCTGAAGGACCTGCTGTCGGCTCTCGCCCATGCTGCAACGGCGCACATCGCTCATGTCACGGCGGTTCTGTTCCGCGGCATGGCGAAAATCCGGGCGGAACGGCAGCGCCGCCGCTCGCGGGACCGAACTCCTCTTGGACCGTCACAATGACGTGTACGACGGCAAAAGAAAATCTTGTTATATTTGGTTTTCAGGGTTTTCCCCAGGGCGAAAACCAGGACTTTCCGCCGCCCCGCCGTCCTCCGCAGCGGAAAAACCGTCTCAATCGTGTTGGCAGGAGAAACTATCAATGGCCAAGAGACCCTCATCCCGAACGTCCCAGGACACCGGAGTAGAAAGCCCCCCCACGCCCCCGACCGAGGCCACGGCACCGGAGACTTCGATGGAGTCGGCGTCCGGAACCGAAGCCACCAAATCCACCGCGATCACTGCGGTCGCGGTCGCCGTGGAAGGATTGAAAGAAGGCGCCAGTCAAGCACGCAAAGCCGCGGGCGAATTCGTTCCCGCCCTGGCCCGAACCCTCTCCAAGGTCGTCTATACCGGCTCCTACGGCATCACCTACGGCCTGGTGTTCGGCGGCCTGATGATCGGCAGCCTGATTCCCAGAGACAGCGCCCTCGCCAAAGGCATGTACGACGGAGCCGACTCCGCGGTCAAGGATTTCACCAGGCGTGAAAATGAACGCGCAGCGCTCGCTGCGTCCGGGGAAGGCATGGCGACGACCTGAACCCCTCGTCACCGAACGCCGTTCTCCGCCATCCCCGCAGCTTGCGGGGATTGTTTTTTTCCTCCCCGGGCGAGGGACTTCGCGCAAGCCCTCCCGGCCAAAAGCTTCATCGCCCTGTAACGGTAAAGGCGCAGACTGGGAGACTCGAAGCGCACGTCTTACGCAACGATCCATGACGGTTTCCGAAGAAAAAGCCGAGGCCGGACACCCCCCCGCCGGCACATCCCTCCTCCCGGCACGCATCGATCAGGCCGAGCCGGGAGTGGCCGCCCGCTATCTCGAAAGCCTGCCGCGCGATGTCGGCTGGCTGCTGGTGACCGCCGGCATCGTCGCCGAACTGGCGCCCGGCGTCATCGGGACACCTTTCTGGGTCGCCGGGACACTGGTTCTGTGGCCAAGGATGGGCTACCGCCTGGAACGCTGGCTGCATCGGCGCACCCCCAAGCTTCTTTACGGTGGACTGCGGCAGATCGACCGTTTCCTCACCGACCTGGAACGGCGCTATCCGCGGGCGCAGTGAAGACGGGCGGCGCGATTTCCCGCGCTCGTGGGTGAGTCCACACAGCCGGCGTCACACTCCGCTAAATCCGGAAAACTACACTGAGCGCCGAATCACGCGGTCTCGCGCGGTCCAGGGAAGCCGGAGCCGACCATGGCACCCGATTTGCTAAACGGAATCTCGAACGCAGGTCACTCTGTTCTTTCCGCTAGACGACAACGGAGCCGCATATGTCAGATCCCTCGACCGGCCTGAATCCAGGACATTTGCACCCGCACGTTTCCCCTCTGGGCGTCTCACGGATCACGCACCGGGTGCTGCTCGGCCTCGAAGCATTTTGTGAACGCCTGAGTCTCCTGGCCAACATCGGGCTGCCCTGCATGGTTTATTTGAGCGGTCCCGGCGTGGGGCAGCTGTTCATGGGCCCATTGCGCCAATGCGTACGGGAAAAGGGCCGCATCGTGATCGAAAGCGATCAATTCAGCCTTGGGCTGGAAGAGCGGATGATCGGACGGATTTACCTGACGGAGCAAGACGACGAAGGCCAGTCCGGGGCCGCGGTCGAACTCTATCACCGAGACGGCGGTCTCATCACGCGCATCTGCGGCCTGCCGGATCCGGTGATCGGCGCAGTCTGGCAGGACCTGATGGACACCTTTTCACACTCTACGTTGTGAATGCCGGCTCTGGACTATTTCTGAGTAATTTTGTGTACAATCCGGTTGCCGATTTCCGGCTCTCTCTCAAAATTCGTAGGGTCGCCGGGCTGGACCCGAGGTTTCGCCCGGCACCGCGATCCAACACCGTCCATTCATTCATAGGAGATCTGTAAATGAGCGTTCTCGTAGGCAAACCGGCCCCGGATTTCAAAGCCGCGGCGGTCCTCGGCTGCGGCACCATCGTCGACGACTACTGGTTTTCGAAGGAAACGAAGGGCAAGTATGTCGCCCTCGTGTTCTACCCGCTGGATTTCACTTTCGTCTGCCCGTCGGAACTGATCGCATTGGATCACCGCGTCGATGAGCTCAAGAAGCGCGGCGTGGAGGTGATCGGCGTTTCGGTCGACTCCCAGTTCACCCATAATGCATGGCGCAACACCCCCATCGACAAGGGCGGCATCGGACCGGTCAAATACACGCTGGTCGCCGACGTCAGCCATGCCATCGTCAAGGCCTACGATGTCGAAGTCGAAGGTGCTGCCGTGGCCTATCGTGGCACCTTCCTGATCGACAAGTCGGGCATCGTGCGCCACCAGGTCGTCAACGATCTGCCGCTGGGCCGCAACATGGACGAGCTGATCCGCATGGTGGATGCCCTGCAATTCCACGAGGAACACGGGGAAGTCTGCCCCGCGGGCTGGAACAAGGGCCAGAGCGGCATGAAGGCCGACCCGGAAGGGGTGGCCAGTTATCTGAGCAAGAACGCTGACAAGCTGTAATCCCGCCGGCGCACGGTGCGCAGGAAAGCGCGGGTGGAATCGACCTCCCCCGCGCTTTTTGCTTAGCCGTTGGTCGGAGCCCGCAGCAGGAAATAGTGGCGGACGGCTATCGCCACCACCGCTCCCACCACCACGGACGAATGCCCGATCAATCCCGCCATCATGACGGCCGATCGGGCATGGAATTCGGCCATCAAAGGCTTGGCCACCACCAGGCTCCAGATGAAATTCGGAACGTAATAGGCCACCAGCCCGGCGAATGCCCATTGCACCGCGGGCAGGCCGCGACCTTCCGCCGAGCGGTAGAACCAGATCGCAATCAGAATTGCGACGATGCCGCCGATCATGATTTCTCCTCCATCGTTTTCTTATTTCGACATGGGCCTTCGCCCCACCGGACCGATAAGATACAGGACTCACGGCTTCGGTTCACGCCGTGAACCGGGCTTTAGTCCTCCAGATGTGCAAACAGGGCGGTACTGAGGTAGCGTTCGCCGAACGAGGGGATGATCGTCACGATCAGCTTCCCTGCGTTCTCCGGACGGCATGCCAGTTGCCGCGCGGCCCACAGCGCCGCACCGGAAGAAATGCCGACCAGCAGACCCTCCTCCCGGGCCGCGCGCCGGGCGAATTCGAAAGCATCGTCGTTCTTCACCCGGATGACCTCGTCGTAAATCGTGGTATTCAGGATCGGCGGCACGAAGCCGGCGCCAATGCCCTGGATCGGGTGCGGTCCCTTCTCGCCGCCGGACAGCACCGGCGAAGCGTCCGGCTCCACCGCTACACACCGAAGGGAGGGCTTGCGCTGCTTCAGGACTTCGCCCACCCCGGTGATGGTACCGCCGGTACCGACTCCCGCCACCACGATGTCGACCCGACCCTCGGTGTCGCGCCAGATTTCCTCGGCCGTCGTCCTGCGGTGGATTTCCGGATTGGCGGCGTTCTTGAACTGCTGGGGCATGAAATATTTCGGATCGGAAGCCGCCAGTTCCTCCGCCTTACGGATCGCCCCGCCCATGCCATCCGGGCCCGGTGTCAGAACGAGCTCCGCCCCGTAGGCCCGCAGCAGCATGCGACGCTCCTTGCTCATGGTTTCGGGCATGGTCAGCACGCAGCGGTAGCCGCGCGCGGCGCAGACCATGGCCAGGGCGATGCCGGTGTTGCCGCTGGTGGGTTCGACGATGACGGTGTCCGGACCGATCAGGCCGGCTTGCTCGGCGGCGTCGATCATCGCCGCGCCGATGCGGTCCTTGACGCTGTGGGCCGGGTTGAAGAATTCGAGCTTGGCGACGACCTCCGCGCCGCAGCCTGCGCTGAGCCGGTGGATTCGGACCAGGGGGGTATTGCCGATGAGATCGGTGACGCTATTGGCGATTTTCATGGGTCTGGCACGCGAAAGATTCCAAGGGTGATGAGGGCTTGAGCGGAGCATGCACCGCTCGTCGCGGCATTCTATATCCCCAGGAGGCGAGTGGGTCATTTCTTTTGTGAAGCACTGCATCACCACCCTTCGGCGGCGCCTTCCGGTAGACTTGAAGAGCTTTGAACGACTCCAGGAGAACGACCGGGTGGCTTCCGAATTCGACCTCGAAATCCCGCGCGCCGGCACCCTGTCCGTCAAATACGAGGGACGCGGCGCCTATTTCGGCAGCGAGGACGTGATTCCGCTGTGGATCGCCGACATGGACTTCGCCGCGCCGTCAGCGATCACGCAGGCCTTGTCGGAACGCGCGGCCCATCCGATTTACGGCTACACCCTGTGCCCGGACAGCCTGTACGAAGCGCTGATCGCCTGGATGAAGAAACGTCATGGCTGGGAAATCCGGCGGGAATGGATACTCCTTTCTCCCGGCGTGGTGCCCTCGCTCCACGCCGCGGTGATGGCCTTCACCCGACCCGGTGACCCCGTGGTGATTCAGCCGCCCGTCTACCATCCCTTCTTCACGGCGGTCACCGTTCCCGGCCGCCGGTTGGCGCTGAATCCATTGCGGCTGGAGCAGGGGCGGTACCGGATGGACTACGAGGGCCTGGAACGCCGGGCCGCCGAAGGCGCCCGGCTCATGATCCTGTGTTCGCCGCACAACCCGGTCGGGCGGGTGTGGTCGAGGGAGGAACTGGAGGAGGTGCTACGCATCGCCGACCGCTACGGTATGACCGTACTGTCCGACGAAATCCATCACGATCTGATCTATCCGGGCTACCGGCACACGCCGCTGGCCGCGCTGGCGGACAATCCCCCCAACGTTCTGACCGCGGTGGCCCCATCCAAGACTTTCAACATCCCCGGCTTGGGCCTGTCCGCCCTCATCGTCCCGGACGCCGGCCTGCGCAGGGCGCTGCGCGAGATCTACGAACTGTTCCACATCGGCGCCTCGACGCCGTTCGGCCTCACGGCCTTCGAAGCGGCCTACCGCGAGGGCGAAGGCTGGCTGGAGCGTTTGCTGCCCTATCTCGCCGAGACCCGCGACTTCGTGGCCGATTTCCTCGGCCGCCACGCGCCGGCTATCCGGCCGGTCCCGCCCGAGGGCACCTATCTGGTCTGGCTGGATTGCCGCGCGCTGGGCATGAGCGATGCGGCACTGAAGCAATTCTTCGTACACGAGGCGCGGGTCGGCATGAATCCCGGAATCACTTTCGGCGATGCCGGCAGCGGGTTCATGCGCCTCAACATCGGCGCCCCGAGGCGGATCATCGCCGAGGCCTTGGAGCGTATCGCCGGCGCGCTTTGAAAACCCGGTATCAGACGGCGATCCATTCGATCCGGGCCGAAGGCGCGCCGTCGGTGATGTCGAGCAGGGCCACGCTGACCGGCAGCTTGAAACGCCGGGGACCGGCGCTGCCCGGATTGAGATAGAGCACCCCGCCGCTTTCGCGGATCGCAGCGCGGTGGGAATGGCCGGAAACCACGACGCCGAAACCTTCGGCCACCGGGTCGATCGCCAGCGCTTGCAAGTCGTGCAGCACGTAGCAGGCAAGACCCGCGCATTCGACTACCGCGGTTTCGGCAAGGCTCTCGGCCCAGGCGCCGCGGTCGTTGTTGCCGCGCACGGCCACCACCGGCGCCAGTTCGCCCAGGCCATCGAGAATCCCGGGATGGCCGATATCGCCGGCATGGATGATGAGGTCGCTGCCTGCCAGCAGCGCGACGGCCTCCGGACGCAGCAGGCCGTGGGTGTCGGCGATCAGCCCGATGCGCTTCACTTCCCGACTACACAGCATTGGGCCAGTGACCGCCGTCTCCTTCCATCAATTCGTCGGCCTCCAGGTCCCTGCGGCCACGCAGAGGCGGCCAGCCGGGCTAGGGAGATTCTCGTTCCGGCGGGGTGGGCAACTCCCGCGGCGGTTCCGGGCCTGGCTCCACCTCGTTCGGAATCGCTGGAACCGGCTCGGCCGCACACTCGATTGCCAACGGTGAAACCGTCTCGACCGGCCGTCCTGTTTCCGGCCTGCCCGACGGATTCGTGTACAGATCGTTCAGCGACTGGATCGATTCCTTGCAACGCTGGCGTATTGCGGACAGCTGAATCTCGCAGTGCCGGCTCCAGCCCATCAGGCCCGGTTTGCGGAAGAACGGCCAGGGCACGGCATTCGCCCGGAAGCCGCGGACCATGTCCCAGCGGATGTTGAGCGCCTTCTGGCGTTTTTTGAGAGTCCGCACGCCGAATGCCGCAAAAATCACGCTCAGTACGATGTGGACCCGCGACCACAACAGCAGCAGCCCTATGAGCACACCCGAACCCGCCATTACCAGGAGATTCGGCTCCAGTGGGACGAATTCCACCATCCCGTAACCGGCGGCCCCCAATACCGGCAGGAAAGTCGCGCAGTCGGTCCGGATCAGACGTTTGCGGTAGGTCTTGAACACCTTCTCGATTTCGGGCAGCGCCACGTCCTGGAACTCCTCGACCAGACGTTCCAGGGTACCGAGGATGCGGTAGGAACGCTCGATTTCGAGTTGCTGGATACGCGCGTTGATCTCCGCCCAGTCACGGTCGCGCCGCTGGAGATAGCGTTGGCGCAGGGTTTCATCGGCGATGGGCACGGAGACATCCGGCGAGAAAATCGTGTAAAACCGTCCCGTAACCAGCCCCGATTCTGCCAGGGCCCGGTGCCAGGCCGCCACCACCTCCTCGGGATTGTCCTCCCGGGCCGTGGTATCCATCTGGTTGAGGATGAACAGGAACTTGTTGGAGTCGTGGCGCTTGATGGTTTCGGTCACCAGATAGCGCAAGGTGTCCTTCATTGCGCCCGGTTCGGGATGGCGGGCATCGAAAAATACCAGCACGAGATCGGAGATGTCGATGATGTGCTTGGTGATCGCCAGAACGGCATCGCGCTGCGGATCGGCGTCGAATCCGGGCGAATCGATGATGATCTTGCCCTTGAGAAAAGGACTGTTGCAGGTCTTGAGCTGGAGATAGGCGTTGATGCGATCGCCCTCGCCTTGCAGGACCTGGTCGATTTCCTTGCTGATCTGGAAGAAAGGGAAACGGGGATCGGCGTCCAGTGCGATGCCGGGCAGGGTCCTGGACTCGACGTCATCGGAATAGCTCAGCACTGTGAACTTGTCGTCCACGGCCTGGTTACCGGTGCGCTGGATCCTGGCCTGAAGCAGGTGATTGATGAAAGTCGACTTGCCGGCGGAAAAGGTGCCCAATACCGAAATCACCGGCCACCAGGAAATCTGGCCGGCGCTGGCGTACTCCGGATCGATCAGGCCCAGTTCACGGGCGATGTTGTCCAGTTCTTCGAAACTCCGCGCCGCGCCCAGCAGCACCGGATTTTCCTGGGTGAGATGCCTCTCGAGATTTTCGGAATAGTTGGTCATGGCTTCTGTGTTGACGGAACCGGATCGCTCGGTGCCGATGGGTTCGAGACCGCGACACTTTACGTGTTCCCGGCCCTCAAGTCGATCATGGTTCGATGCGATGAGCCGCGGCTTGCTGCGCGGCATTCGATCCGGGGGCAATGCCGCCGGCCCGTATCACTTTCGTGCGCAAATCCCGATAATATTCAAGAGCAGGGTTTCCGGCACCGAAACCAGAAGTGGAGATATGGCGTGAACCGATCCGCAAATGTACGCTCGATCCGATCAGGAAGGGGCCGGGTACTGGCGGGCATCCTGACCGTCGCGGCGGCGGCACTGATCACCCTGGAAATCCACGCCCGCCTCACTCCTTTCGGCATGGTGACGTATCCGGCGAATGGCGCTGCAATGGCCGATCCACGCCGGGCCGTCACGGTGGAACCCGTCGGGGTAGGCAGCCGGATCGCAGCCGTGGAACTGCGGGAAGACAACGGAACGGTTGTGGCGGCCGCCCAGGAATTGGAGCATTTCGAGTTCACCGGCCCGCTCGCCTTCGGCAGACACTACGTCCTCACCACAACGATCGAGCGCCTTTGGTCCGACGAGAAGCGGACCGAAGTGCTGGAATTCACCACCGTGGGTATCCCCAGGCTGGAAGGACCGGCGGAGCGTACCCTGGCCCCGGATGCCTCACTGACGCTCGTGTTCGATCAGCCGGTGGGTAAACTCGAAGCCGTCGGCGGACTGAAACTCACCGTCCAGCCGGAGCAAACCCGCACCGTTTTCAGGCTTGAGGCCTCGGACTACGCCCAGGGCAGCACCTACCCGACGCAGATTCGCTGGGAAACCCCTGGCGGGGTGCCGCTGCCTCCATTCGAGCTGCGCATTTCGACGCCGCCTCCGGTATCCGCGGAGGTCAATCTCCGGGGGGCGGAGAATCTCGGCACGGCGATGCCTCTGCAGATCACCTTCAACGAGCCTTTGGCCGAACGGGACAAGGCGGGCCGGCAGGTCCGGATCCAGACCGAGGACGGTAGGGAAATCACCGGAAGATGGGGCTGGGTCGGCAAAACCCGGCTGCAATTCACCCCGCTCAACGGCTGGCCGCCCTCCAGTGTGATACGGGTCAGCGCGGAACCCGGCGCTTTCCGCGGTGTCCAGGGGGGCTATCTCGAGCCCCCGCTGGATTTGAGCTTCTCGACGGGAACCGACCGGAAAATCTTCGTCTACCTCGACACCCAGACGATGACAGCGGTGGAAAACGGCCAAACCGTGCGGACCTTCAAGGTCAGCACGGGCAAACCGCAGACACCGACGGTCACCGGCTCGTTCTACATCTATGCGCGCTTTCCCACGAAGACCATGAAAAGCAGGGCCAAAAAAGGGGAAAAAGGGCATTACATCGTGGAAAACGTTCCCTATGCCCAGTATTTCTATTCGGATTACGCCTTCCACGGCGCCTGGTGGCACAATGGCTTCGGCCGCCCTGCAAGCCATGGCTGCGTCAACATGTCGACCCAGAAGCACAACGTGCGCTGGCCCAAGGCGCCCGAAGATGCCGGCTGGCTGTATCAGTGGGCCTCGCTCGGAGTGCCGGTGACGGTCATGCATTCGCCACCGTCATCCACTTCCACCCGCATCGCCCTGGAAGAACCGCAGCGCGACCGGCCCGGGGTCAGATCATCCCCCTCTCCCTGAACCAGGCCACGGCATCGGCGAAAGCCGCACGGGTGGAAGTCGGGACCAGGCCCAGTTCGCGCCGGCTCCGTGAGGAATCCCCGCGCTTGCCCGAGTTGAGCAGGCGGATGGAGTGGTAGTTGAAGCGTGGCGTCCGGCGGGGGAAAAAACGGCGTTCCAGCGGGTCCTTCAGCAGCGCGATGCCCTGCATGAGGCGCGGCGGGATCGCGAGCTTCGGACGCGGCTGCCCGGTCAGCTCCTCCAGCCATTGCAGTATCTGACCGATGGTGCAGTGCTCGCCGGTGACGAGATAGCGCTCACCGCGGATGCCTTTGTCCATGGCCAGCAGTTCCGCAGCCACCACGTCGCGCATCGGGACGAAGTCGAAGGCACCGGGAACGAACGCCCTCATCCGGCCATGGGCGAAGTCGAGGATGGTACGGCCGACCAGGCTGGGCCGGAAATCCCACGGACCGACGATCGCGGCCGGGTTGACGATGGTCACGTCGAGGCCGCGCACGGCTTCGAGGATCACGTCGTGTTCCGACACGGCCTTGGTCCGTTCGTAGTCGGTGCCCGGTTCGAACGGGCTGACTGTCCAGTGTTCGTTCGATGCGCCTTGGGGGTTGATGCCGACCGCGCCGAAGGAGCTGGTATGCACCACCCGACGCACGCCGGCCCGCCGCGCCTCCTGCATCAGCATGCGAGTGCCGACCACGTTGACGTCGAACAGCTCCTGGCGGTCACCGTCGCGGATACTGACGAAGGCCGCGGTGTGGTACAACCGCTCCACACCTTCCAGCGCATCCCGGATCGAGCGGCGGTCGCGCAGATCGCCGTAGGCCCGCTCGACCGCCAAGCCGTCCAACGCCGCGACGTCGCTTTGTCGGCGGATGAAGGCGCGCACCTTCTCGCCCCGGGCCAGCAGCGCCCGAACCAGATTGGCGCCGAGATGGCCGGTGGCGCCGGTGACCAGTGTGGTCATGCCGGGTCTGCCGCCGGCTTTGGCCCGGCTCTCTCCATGGACTGCTGGTAAGCCTTCCACTTCTCCAGCGACAACTTCTGGAACGAGCTGATGGCCGGATTGAGCTCGATCTGCGGCGCATCGGGATGGCGCTCGAAACCGTCCTGCTCCAATTCCAGCGCCCATTTGTCCTCGCCCAACAGGGGCTCGATGTACCACTTGTTGGTGAACCAGAGGATGGGCTTGCGCAGGAATTCGGGCATCTTCCAGTTCACGATCGGGACATGGATCGGCCCGAACAGGAAGACGAAGAAACAGCGGGTGGTGCGCTCGTCCTCCGGCAGCATGAACAGCCAGTGGATGTACTTGCCGCCGATGTCGGAACCCTGATAAGGGTACTGGTACCAGATCTCGATCTCGTTGAGATCACGCGCCCCGCCTTCCATGAAGAGCTTGGCGACGGGGCTCCCGTCGAAACGGGTGTCGTAGTAGACCCGAACACTGTCGGCGTCCTGCTTCCACTCGCGCAGGATAGGCTGCAGGAAGGGGCGTTTGTGCCGGTGCAGGTATTCGTGGTTGAAGTCGCAGACGTTCTCCACGATCATCGAGAAGTGCGCTTTGATCGTCACGTCGATCGGGAAGAACGGCCAGGGCTGCCCCCCTTCGAGCTGCGGGATCGTCGGCAGCGGGGTGCCGTCCGCCAGGGCGGGATCGCCCGGAAACAGCCAGATGAGCCCCCATTGCGCCTTGACGGGATAGGTCCTGATGCGGATTCTAGGTAACCTGGTACGGCCCTTGCCAAGCTCATGGTGGATTTCGGTGCACCGGCCGCAGCCATCGAATTTCCATCCATGATAGGTACAGACCAGGTTTCCCCCCTCGACGAAGCCCTGGGACAGCGGGAGTTGCCGATGCGGGCAACGGTCTTCCACGGCATGCAGTTCGCCAGCAGCGTCGCGGAACAACGCGATGTCCTGTCCCCAGAAACGCACCCGTTTGACTTGCCGGGGCTTGAGCCTGCCGTCGATCTCGACCACATACCAGTAATTGCCGCTCATGCCGACGGTGCGGACCTGCCGCCGACGGGGCAGTTCGGGGACATCTTGGTTTCTGATCGATCGGCTCATGGTCGGCGCCTCGGAAAAGAGCGGAAGAGAATGCTACCTAGCGGGCGCCCCGATCTCCTGGCGAAGATCGGCGAACTCCCGTTCCCATATTTGTTTGTTGTATCCCCAGCTTCCGGACTCCAGCAATCTCCAACCGGCGGCCATTTCCTCCTCGACTCGCCGGCTTTCGCTCTCGCCGTTCACTTCCCACAGGGCCTCGGCATAGAACAGATGGTTGAGGGGGTGCCCGGGGTGTCTTTCCACCGCCTGTCCGAGCAGGTCCAGAGCCTTGTCGCCGTCGCCCATCCCTGCGGGCCAGGCCGGGGCCTTGAGGTACAACATGCCCAAGAGCCGCAAGGGGCCGCCGTCATCGAAATCGGGACTCAGCTTCACCGCCGCCTCGGACTCGTGCTCCAGCCGGTGCAGATTCGCCAGCGCCGCCGTCATGTCATCGCGCACGGCCAGCCCCAGGTTTGCAGCCAGATAATAATGGACCGCGCCGTCATCCTCTCCGCCTTGCGCCAGCGCGGCTTCGGCGCGCTCCACCCCCTCCCTGGCGAAGCGCGCACGCTCCGCCGGATCGGAATTGCGCTCGGCGAGATGCAGGCAAATCCGGCTGCCCAGGGAACTGCGGCGTAACGCTGGGTCATCCGAGCCGCGCAGGAAATCCAGGGCACATTCCAGCTCCCGCGTTTCGCTGGAAGGACCGAGTGCATCCTGACCGGCACTCAGGGCGGCGGCGGTCAGCCGGGGACAGCCCGCCGACGGACCTGCCGGAATGCCATCGCGGTGGAGGCCGCCGCAACCGGCCAGGACCCCCGCCAGAATACCGGCAGCAAACAGACGCACGGTATGCAATGCGTCAGTTCCGCGCCAGCCAGAGCCTGGCCATGGGATCGAACACGGTGGGATCCACCGCTACGAAAGACTGGATACCAAACAGGTCGCACAGCTTCCTGCCTTCGGGATCGGCACACAGGGTTTCCAGCGCCTGGGCGAAGCGCGCCCGTTCCTGGGCCGAAGTCAACCGGGCATTGGCCACCACACCCATCAGCGGAATCTCCGCGGATGTGAACACCGTCTCCACCGGACTCGCCAACTGCAGCGCGCTCAGACCCGCGAACTGCTGTTCATTGAGCACCACCGCATCCAGCTCGCCCTTGTCCAGGGAGCGCAGGGCCCGGATCGCCTGGCGCGAAGGCTGGAGGGCGAAATCCTTTTCCGGATCATACTTGCCCGCAAACACGATCTTGCCGAGGAAGGCCGGTTCATCCAGCATGGTACCCCCCAGCGTCCTGCCCTTGAGTTCGTCCATGTCGTGGAACCTGCCCTGCTTTGCCACGACCCGGTAACGCTCGCTGGTACGTCCGTCGATCCTGGGCTGAACCACAGGCACCAGATCGTATTGGCCGCGCATGTCCAGGTATAGCGCCAGCGAAGTGATCGCGAACGCGGGCTTCATTTCCGCCATGAGTTTTCCGCAATCCGCCACCTTCGCGGTGAACACGCTGCTGAAACTCTTCTCCGGCCACTGCCCTACCCGCTCCACCACCCGCAGCATCGCATCCATCGCCTGATCGGCGTCGCGCTCATTCACGGCTCCCCCCGGGTAACAGACGACCACCGGTGCGGGGGCGCCGGCCTGCGCGGGAACGAAGGGGGCCAGCAGGGCCGCCAGGAGGGAAAAGCGCGTAATCTTGTCTGTCATGGTTTCTTTCTTGAATCGAGAAGCTGTCCGATCGCCGGTGCCACCCACAGGGTCGCGGCCAAGCAGCACAGGAGACCGACGGTGATGTTGACGCCCAGGCTGGACACGCCGCGATAGTTCGCCAGGGTGATCGCCCCCAGTCCCGCCAGCTCGGTGCCGGCGGCGAGCCCGATCACCCTCCCCGCGACCCGATTGATCTGCGTCAGCGAACGGTCCTTGAGGTCGAACCAGCGCTGGGAGAACCATACGCCGTAATCCACCGCCAGGGCGATGACCAGGGGCAAAGCGATGATGTTGGCATAGTTGTAGCGGATGCCGCAGAGAGCCATCAGCCCCAGCATCCAGCCACCGCCGATCAGCAGAGGCATGGAAGCCAGCACGAAACCGCGCCAGTTGCGCAGGACCAACGCCAGCCACAGCAGGCAAACGGTCACCGCCTCACGAGTTCCATGGGTGAAGCTTTCCACCACGGACTTGGAGAACACCTGATGGGTGGCCGGGAAGCCGGTCGCATCGGGCGACACGCCATAAATTTCCTGCATCAGCCTGTCGAGGTTGGCGGGATCATACACAGTTTTTGCCGGAAAAGCGTACACTGCAACCGTCCCGTCGGCGGCGAAAAACCGGTCCCGCAAAGCCGGCGGAAGTTGGGCCGGGGTGATGGGCCGCGCCTGGCGCCACTCCGCCAGCAGTGCCACGCCCCGCTCCGCCGCCGACAGCAGCATCCGGAAGAACCGCTCGCTGCGCTCCCGGGCCTGGACGGGATCGGCCTCGATGGCGGACCGGACTGCATCCAGCCTCCCCCGTACGTCTTCCAAAGCCGCCACCAGCCCGGAATGCCCGGCCGAGAATGCCAGCTCCTGGGACTGGTCGATGAAATCGCCGCCCTTCTCCAGAATCGTCCGCACGCGTCCGAAAGTCCCTTCCGGCAGACCGATGGCGGCGAGCCTGGCCAATCGGACCGCATAGCCGTCGTCAGCAAGTTCGCCGATGCGCCGGGCCTCGAGGGCGCGTGCGTCGGCGTCGGGCGGAAACAGGTCCATGAGCGACTGCACCTTGGCCACGCTCCCCAGCCTGCCCGCCTCCGCTGCGATGCGTCGGGCCTCTTCGAGGTCTGGTGCGGTAAAGATGACCACTTCCGCCTGATAGTCGCTCTCCGCGACCATACGGTTCTGGTAGTAGGCTGACTCGGAGTCTTTCGGCAACAGCGAAAGCACGTCGTAATCGAAGGGAAGCTCGTAGCCGCTTCCGATGCCGAATGCCGCCGTAGCCAACGCCCCCGCGACCAGGATCACGGCGACGCTTCCCCGGAAAGGCATACGGCCCGGCTCGATCGCCCCGGCAGACGCCGCGGCCGGCAACGGCGCGAGTTTCGGCGGCAGCAAGGCATACAGCGCCGGCTGGACCAGCCAGGTACTGACCAGGATCAGCATCACTCCCTTGGCCGCCACCAGCCCCAGTTCGGAAAAGCCGGGGAAATCGACCGTGGCCAAAGCCCCGAAAATCACCACCGAGGCGCCGCCCGCGGTGAACACCGCCTGGAAGGAAGCGCCCATCCCTGCCCCGATCGCCTCGGTCAGCGGTTTACCGCGACGACGCTCCTCGGCGATACGCGCCGAGGTGAATATGCCGTAATCCGCGCCCAGGCCGAACAGAACGGCAATGAAGCTGGCGGTGATGAGGGTCAGGTGGCCGATGGTGACCAGCGCAAGACCCAAACTCCACAACACGCCGAGGCCCATGGGAACGAAGATGACCAGCGCCCAGCGCCAGCTCCGCACCACCACCAGTATCAGCAGGACGATCAGCCCGGCGGCGGAACCGACCACCAGCGCTATGTCATGACGGATGCTGACGTGCTCTTCGTACTCGATGGCCGGCAGCCCCGTCAGCCCCACCTTCGGCGCGGTGCGGCCGGCCGCACGGGCCCTGGCCGCCCGATCCGCCGCCACGGTTCTCACCTTTTCGACGAATGGCCCGATGGCTGTGAAATCCTCCGACGCGCTCGCCGGGTGTACGAACAGGAAGTACATCCGGCCATCGCGCGAGACGAAGTAGCCATCGTTGGCGATCTCGCTCCCACCTTGGCCGGCCAGCAGCCGCGTCCAGTCGAGCGCCGCCGGCACCTCCCCCGCGCTGAGCCAGCGGTGCCACTCGTCGAGCGAAGCCCCCAGCAGTTTCAACCCGACTTCGACCGTGGGAAGGTCGATGCCGGCAGCGGGCATGGCGGGCGCCCCTTCGAGCCACTGCACCAGGCGGCCCAAAGTGGCATCGACCTGCGAGGAGTCCTCCGGAATGGCGCCAGCCCCGAACTTTTCCAGCACGCCGGCCAGCGTCCCGAGCCGCTCCGGGGTCACTGCGAGATAGGCATGCTCCAGCACGAAACGCAGATCGAGCCGGGCCGTCGCCTGAGCGATTTCGGGCTCGGCAGCAAGCGCCGTCGCCAGTTCGTCGGCAAACGGCTTGAGCTCGTCCGGTGGCGCCCCTTCCAGGACCACGATCAGGTCGGAAGCGGCCCCGAACTTATTCAGAAAAGCGTCGAAACGCTGAGCAACGGCATTGTCGTGCGGCAGCAAGGCCTGGCGGGAGGTATGGACCGGCAGCCGGGAAACCGCCCACAGGGACAGCGCCGAGAGCGCCATGGCGAGAGCCAGGACCCGCCACGGCCGGCGGGCGAAGCGTTCGGCCGCGAGGGCAGCCAAATGGGGGATGTTCACTCGAGGCTGTTCGTTTCAAGGGCTTGCGGTAATGGTGCCCGAACCCGCAGCTCCGGTGACGGTCGGACGCAAGAAAGCGCACCGCGGTGGTGCTTTCGAGGCATAGTCTAAATTGTGAATGCCCCAAAACAAAACCGTGACGTCGAGATTCCTCCGCCGTTCGGGCCACCCGCCGCGAATGCGGCCGGATGTCCCGTCGTCTCCACCTTCACGGCGTCCGCCGGGCAGTTCCGACATTGATGCGACCAACGTTCATCCGCTCTTCGATTTCGCGCTCGGCCGCCAGCCAGTCGAACATCTCGAACCCCGGCATGAACCCGCGCTTTTCGGCCCGGAAATAGGCAGCTTCGGCGATCATCGGCTCCAAGGACTGACCCGAGTGAAGCCGGAGAGGAAGGGGTGTCGACCCGTAGGCGTAGGTGAAACCGAACTTCAGGGTTTCGACGAAGCCCAAGGCGTCCACCTCGCGTAAGCCGATCTGTGCCGGCCGGACTTCCAGCAGCGTGCCGAAAAGCCGGTCCCAAAAGGAAAACAGCGCGCCGTAATTGCGATCGTGCTCGCTGCGTAAAGCCGAGTGATGCACCCGGTGCAGGCTCGGCACGACGAACAGACGGCCTAGTCGGCGCTCCCCCGGGAACGAGACATCGGCATGGTGGAACAGCACGGCCAGGGTGATCAGCGCCTCGCTGAGCAGGACCTGGGCGGCATGCACACCCGTGATCACGATGAAGCCGGCCTTGACCAGTACCGTCAACAGCACCTCGGCGAAATGCAGCCGGAAACCGGTCGTCACGTTCATCGAGCGGTCGCTGTGATGCACCTTGTGGAACAGCCACAGCCAGGACAGGCGGTGACTGGCCCAGTGCCAGCAATACAGCACCAGATCGAGCAAGAGCAGGGCCAGCAGCCCCCGGAGCCAGGGGTTGCTCACGCCCGCCAGGAGTCCGCCGCCGGTGTGGCGCTCCGCCAATATCAGCAGGGAAGACACCGACAATGCGGACATCAGCAGGTCATTGAACAGGAACAACGACAGGTTCGTCCGGTACGATTTCCGCACCGAGGGATTGGCGCGCCCGCCCCGGCCGAGCCGGACCTCGGCCGCCATCAGAACGGCGAACGTCAGCAGAATCACCGCCGGCAGCACGTCCTCGCCGGCCAAATCCTGCCCCAGACGGTCGATGCCGGGGAACTTCAGATGCGACGTCAGATTGCTCAGGATCATGATCTTTCCTCCGCACGAATGCTGTCTGAAAGAAGCCCTGGCTGCGCACGGCGGGAATGGCACCGCCCGACGCGTCAGGCCGGTCAAGGAACGGCTGAAACCCGCCCCGCCCAGGCTGATCCAAGGCCGGATTCAGACTAGCCGCCGTAGACGGTGTCAGCAACAAAGTGGGGGGTGACAAACTGTTGCGCGAAAAGAACGGCAGCGCACGGAAAGCCGGCAATACCCGCCGGCTCGGCCGGCGCGTCATCCACGCTTGCCGCCCTGGCTGCGCAGCCGGTTGCCCGCCTGCCGCTGTTGCGGCTTCTGCGCATGCCGGGCAGCGCTGCGGGGCCCCAGACCTGCCCGCGCCTTGGGCTGGCCCGGAGAAGACTGTCGGCCACCGCCATCGCGCACCTCCTGCGGCCGCCGTGAGCGGTCGTCCCGACACTCGATCCGCGGGCGGGACGGCGGGTTGAAACCTTCCACCGTTCCCCGCCGGATCGGGCGTTTGATCAGACGCTCGATGCTGCCCAGCAGCTTCAGTTCCTCTTTCGCTACCAGCGACACGGCAGAGCCGGCATTGCCGGCACGCCCGGTGCGGCCGATCCGATGGACGTAGTCCTCCGGCACGTTCGGTAATTCGAAGTTCACCACGTGGGGAAGCTGGTCGATGTCCAGACCGCGTGCCGCGATGTCCGTAGCCACCAGCACCGGCACCGTGCCGTCCTTGAAATCGGCCAGCGCCCGGGTACGCGCAGACTGGCTTTTGTTGCCATGAATCGCCGCGGCAGGGATGCCATCCTCGGCCAGTTTCTCCGCCAGCCGGTTCGCGCCGTGTTTGGTCCGGGTGAATACCAGCACCTGGCGCCAGTCATGCCGGCGGATCAAGTGGGTAAGCAGATCGCGCTTGTGTTCCTGGGCGACCAGATGGACGGTCTGGTCCACCAGATCGGAAGCCGCGTTGCGGCGCGCCACCTCGACGTAACCCGGATTGTTCAGCAAGCCGTCTGCGAGCGTCCGGATTTCATCCGAAAACGTGGCCGAAAACAGCATGTTCTGCCGCTGCTTCGGCAGCAGTCCCAGAATCCGCCGGATGTCGCGGATGAACCCCATGTCCAGCATGCGGTCCGCCTCGTCCAGTACGAAGATTTCCACGGCGGAAAGATCGACGGTGTTCTGTCCGCAATGATCGAGCAGGCGGCCCGGCGTGGCGACGAGGATATCGACGCCGGCCGCGAGAGCACGGACCTGGGGGTTGAGCCCCACCCCTCCAAACATGACCGTGGCTTTCAGGGGTACGTACTTGCCGTAGCTTTCGACCGATTCCAGGACCTGCGCCGCCAGCTCGCGGGTGGGCGCGAGAATGAGACAGCGCGGGCGCCTCGGCCGGCGCGGAGCTTGTTTCTCCAGCAGCCTGTGCAGAATCGGCAAGGTGAAGCCTGCGGTCTTGCCGGTTCCGGTCTGGGCCGCCGCCAGCAGATCGCCGCCGGCGAGCAGAAGCGGGATCGCCTGTGCCTGGATGGGTGTGGGATGGACGTAACCGGCTTCGGAAACGGCACGCAAAAGGGGCTGAGCCAGCCCGAGATCGGCAAACGCCGGGCCGGCAGAATTCAAATCTGATGACATATAGGGTCAAGTGTCCTGCGACGGCCTGCCGTTCAACGGAGAAACGGCACCAATCGAGGCAGACGGTCCAATGGATGAGAGGAAATCAAGATGGAAACGGCGCGGTGATTGGTTGGACGCGCCGTAGCAGGGATTATAAGCCGAGCGCCCCAGACTGTCACCCAAAACCTCAAAACAGCCGGAGTGAACCCCACAAATCCACGCCGGCGCCGCAGACGGCCGGAAATATTTTTTTCATCCCTCCCCTGTCGAACCAGGCATTTTTGTTTTATTGTGGATCGCGGGTTTTCATGAACCTCGACGGGGGTCTTTCGTGGGCAGCAAGCTATATGTGGGCAATTTGAACTATCGTGTCGGCGATGCCGACCTGGAACGGACTTTCTCAGCATACGGCACCGTGAAGTCGGCGCAGGTCGTCATGGACCGCGCCACCGGCCGCTCCAGGGGATTCGGGTTCGTGGAAATGGGCAGCGACCAGGAGGCTCAGGCCGCCATTGCCGGACTCAACGGCAAAGAAATGGACGGACGTAATCTGATGGTCAACGAAGCCCGTCCACCGGAGAGGCGCGGCGGCAGTGGGGGCGGCAGGCGTTACTGAACGCGGAAAGCGCTGGCTCGGGCTTCCGCCGGCCCCGGCCGCCGGCGTGTCAGGAAGCCTGCCTCAACCGGTACTTGGTGATGCGCTCGAGCACGAGCGCGGCGTGGTAGCAGGAATCCGTGGTTTTTTCCAGGATTCCTAAAATCTCCGTCCAGTCCGATTCGGACAGGAGTGACAAAGTGCTGTAACGCCGCTGGGACTTCCGCCACTCGTGATACACCAGGTCCGCGTCCGTCTCCGATACCTTGAGCTCCTCCCGGCATTGTTTGATGCCTGCGGGCGGGTTTTCCGGATAGTGGTCCATTTCCGCCGATAGCCGCCGGACCATCCCCTGGCTAATCGCAAGCAGGTCGAGCGCGGCTGTTTCCGCCCGTCGAGGCGTGAAGATGTCGATGACCCGGGCGGTGTCGTTCAGGCCGTCGAGAATGTCGTCGAGATGCCTGGCAAACTGCTGGATCAGGAGCACAAGCTCGGAATAAGGAGCGGTCTCCAGCGCGTCATACGCTTTGCGCATCAGCGCATCGCCCTTTTCCTCGAGCTGCCGGATCAGGCCGATGTGCGTTTCGGCGGCATCAAGATCGGCGAACAGCCGCTCCAGAGCCTGGCCACATTCGACGCAGCAGCTCAGATGGTCTTGGAATATTTCCTTCAGTGAAAGGTCGGCGTGATCGAAATTCATGTCGATTTCGGCATGGCGGAACGCGTGGGACGACCGTCAAAAGCTACCACGATGCATTTCCGGTTTCCCCCTGAGAAACGTTATCGTTGCATGTCATTTCCGTGACATCGGAGGACCGCCGTTCAGGAGCAACAGCGTCAACAGGAAAAAAGAGGAGCCCGACATTTCCAGCAATTCTTCGACATGCACCAGATAAAGATATCCTGGCAAAGCGATCTTACTCTCCGCACCCCATCCCCATTCGGCGGCCTCGAACAGTTGGGAGGCGGTCCAGGCGATGGCGCCGGCGATCCATAACCGCCGCTGCTGCCGATCCCGCAGTTGTATGAAGACCAAAAGCCAGGCGATGCCCGCAAAACCCATGACCGGCAGGTAGAGGATCTGCCAGTCGACGCCGGTGGCCTGCTCGATGCGTTCGTGAATCATCAGGAGTTCGTCGAATCCCATCTCGAAAAACACGGCCGCGAGCGCAAACGCCCAGCCTCCGAGCCGCTTCGAAGACGCCGCGGTGAAGGATTCCCAGGCCGCTGCCAGCAGCAGACAGCCGGAAAACAGTGCGGGCACCGTGTATTCCCGGTCGAGGTCGAAATACCTGAGCCAGGTTCCTGGCCGGATATCGGCGATCGCACCGGCTACGCCGAGCAGCAGGATGCTGCCGAATAGAAGGCGAACCCCGCTGCGGAAGCCGATCCGATCTATGAGCCGGTCGATCAAGGTACGAAATGCCGTATCCTTGGCCTTGTTTTTCATGGGGAAGGCCGTCCGAAAGAAAACTCGACGGTTTGCGCTGCCCGGCCGCCCGGTCCTGGAAGGCGGAACCGCTGAACGGCGCGAGGATTCGCAGTATCCTCAATCGGGGCATCCCAATGCAACCTCGAGGCCGGACGAATGCAAACGGTCGGATCATTTTCCGAATTCCTGGACGACATGGTGGGCCGTTACGGTCCCCGCCTCGCCATACAGTACCGTCCACGCTACCGCACCCTGCGCTGGAGCTACCTCGAACTCGGAACCCACGCCGCGAAGCTGGCATCGTTGCTGGACGAACACGGTGTCGGCAGCGGCGATCGGGTGTTTCTGTCCGCCGAGAACTCGCCTCACTGGGTGGCGGCCTTCTTCGCCATCGCCGCCCGCGGTGCGGTCATCGTGCCACTCAACCCCAGGAGCCCGCCGGAACAGCTCGCCAATCTGGTTCGATCGGCCGGGCCGAGTCTGGTCCTGGCGTCGCCCCGCCGTCGCTGGGAAGGTCCCCCGCTACCCGTCGTAGATATCGAACGTCCCGGTAGGGTGCCATCCAACCGGCCGGCTACCCGCACCGGTCCCGCGCGACTGGCCGAGATCATCTATACCTCGGGGACCACCGGCGACCCCAAGGGCGTCATGCTCACCCACGCCAATCTGCTGTCCGACCTGAGCGCGGTTGCGCGTGCCGTTCCGCTGGCGCCGGATGACCATGTGCTGAGCCTGGTCCCGCTGTTCCACGTCTACGGCCAGATGACCAGCCTATTCTGCCCGCTCGCCGCAGGCTGTCCGGTCAGCTACCTCACGACGCCTACCACCCGCAGCGTGCTCGAGGCACTGACGCACACGCCCGTCACTCACCTCGTCGCGGTGCCGGAAGTTCTCAAGACCATGATGGACCGGCTGGAGGCCCGCATCGGCAGGATTCCCGGCTTCCTGTGGCCTCTGCTGCGGGGCAGGATCCGCGCCCGGATTTCCGGCTCTTTGCGGACCATCGTGTGCGGCGGTGCCCCACTGGATCCGGTCGTCGAAGAAAAATGGTGGGCGCTGGGCTTCGAAGTGCTGCAAGGCTACGGCCTGACCGAAACCAGCCCGGTGATCGCCGCCAACACGCCCCAGGCCCATCGCCTCGGCTCGGTCGGCAAGCCGCTGGACGAAGTGGAGCTGCGCATCGCCTCCGACGGCGAAATCCTGGTGAAGGGCCCCATGGTCATGGCCGGTTATTTCCGCGACCCGGTACGCACCGAAGCGGCTTTCGCCGACGGCTGGCTGAAAACCGACGACGCCGGCCGCCTCGATGCCGACGGCTTCCTGTACGTCTACGGCAGGAAGCGCTACATGATCCTGGGGCCGGGAGGAGAAAACGTATTTCCGGAAGACATAGAGGCCGTGCTCAACCGCACTGCCGGCATCACGGACTGCGCCGTCGTCGGACTGGAAAGCGGCGGACGCACCCTCGTCCACGCCGTGCTGCTCGCTGACGCTGACGAAGCACGGGCCGCCGCCATCGTCGCGGAGGCCAACCGCCACCTGGCGCCGCATCAACGCATCGTGAGCTGGTCGCTGTGGCCGGAACCGGACTTTCCCCGCTCGGTCACGCGCAAGGTCAAGAAGGACGAGGTCCTGGGCCGATTGCGACGCGAGCCCTCGACCCAAGCGGTACCCGTCGGACGGTCGACACCGCTTCGGCTTCTCCTGGCCCAGGTGGCCGGAACCGAGGCCGGCGCCCTGAGCGATGACACCCGCCTGGTCCCCGACCTGGGACTCGACTCCCTGCTCCGTATCGAACTGGTGGCCCGTATCGAAGAAGATCTCGGCGTCTGCCTGGACGAAATCGACATCGGCCCGCTGACCACGGTGGCCGATCTCGAAAACCTGCTGGTACGGCGTCAGGGCCGGATGCCGCGAGTCGATGCCCATCCGCGCTGGTCGCTGTCTCCCTGGGCTTCAAGGTTACGTCCCCTGGCACAGAAGGTTTTCCTGCAGTGGTGGATCGCACCGTTCTGCCGGCTCCGGGTCTCGGGCCTGGAGCACTTGGCGGCGCTGGAAGGCCCGGTGATCTTCATGGCCAACCATCGCAGTTATCTCGACTCCGCCATGGCCAGCTTCGCCCTGCCCGACCGCTTCCGCTACCGCCTCGCCATCGCCGCCGCCACCGGGGTGCTGTACACCCGCTACCGCTGGGCCGTGCCGATCGGCGAACTCTCGCTCAACGCCTTCCCGCTCCCCAGCGGCCCCGACGAGAACATCCGCCCCGGCCTCGAACTCATCGGCCGCCTCCTCGACGACGGCTGGAATGTCCTGATCTTCCCGGAAGGCCAGATGAACCGGGGCGGACTGGGCATCCAGCCGCTCCGCCGGGGCGCCGGCACCATCGGAGTCGACATGGGGGTGCCCGTGGTGCCCCTGGTCATCGAAGGCACCGAAAAGGTCATGCCGCCGGGCAGGATCGTGCCACGCGCCGCGGCCCCCGTGAGTGTGCGCTTCGGCGCCCCTTTGCGAGCGGGCGAGGCCGAGCCCCATGGGCGGATGCTCGCCCGCATCGAAGATGCCCTGCGGCGATTGCTGGAAAATTCGCCCTGAGCCGTCAACGGCAATCGCGGATCGGGGTCAATGGGCGATCATCTGGTGAAACACGAAGAAGAGGCTCCCGGAAAGCAGGATCGCGGCGGGCAGGGTCAACACCCAGGCCATGGCCAGATTGCGGATCGTGGACCACTGCAGACCCGAGCCATTGGCCGCCATCGTCCCGGCCACTCCTGACGACAGCACGTGGGTCGTCGACACCGGCAGCCCGTACATGTCCGCCGCCGCGATGGTGCTCATGGCCACCAGTTCCGCCGACGCGCCCTGGCCGTAGGTCAGGTGCTGCTTGCCGATCTTTTCGCCGACGGTCACCACGATGCGCCGCCAGCCCACCATCGTGCCCAGGCCCAGGGCGATGGCGACGGCGACCTTCACCCAGGTGGGGATAAAGCGGGTGGCGTTCCCCAGCGCCTTGCGGTAGCCGCCGATCTCCTTTCTCGTGCGCTCGTCGAACACCGGCTGGCCCAGCTTTTCCAGCCGCCGCATCGCCTCGTCGAGGAGGTACATGTCGTTGCGGACGTTCTGGGTCTTGGTCACGGGAATGTGGGCGAGCGAACCGGTTTTTTCGATGGTGCCGGCGATTTCCCCGACCAGCTTCGCGGTCGCCGCCAGCGTATCCGGCCCCGGTTGGCGGGTCCGGATGAAGTCGGTCACGGCAGGCCGGGGATCACCGTCGAATTCTTTCGCCCCTTCCGACTTTTCCAGCAGTGCCTGCCCGACGACATGCGACAAGGCCAGGAATTCGGGTACGTAGGAGTCCGGCACCGCCCGATTCAAGGCATAGGCGGTCGGCACGATGCCGATCAGGATCAGCATGATCAGCCCCATGCCTTTCTGCCCGTCGTTCGAGCCGTGCGCGAAGGAGACGCCGGTGCAGGTCAGCACCAGGACGCCGCGTATCCACCACGGTGGCGGCCGCAAGCCTTCCGGGGCGCGGTAGAGCTTGGGATTGGCGACGACGAACTTGAGTACGACCAGCAGCAGACCGGCGGCGACGGCCCCGATGAGTGGCGACATCAAGAGTGATTGGCCCACTTTCGCCGCCTGCGACCAGTCCACCCCCGAGGTGGTGGACCCGCCCCGATGCATCAGCTCGTTGGCGAGCCCGACGCCGATGATCGAGCCGATCAGGGTGTGCGAGCTGGAGGCCGGCAGGCCGAAATACCAGGTCCCGAGATTCCACAAGATGGCCGCGATCAGCAGCGAGAACACCATGGCGAAGCCCGCGTCGCTCCCCACCTGGAGAATCAGTTCGACCGGCAGGAGCGAAACGATGCCGAAGGCGACGGCCCCGGACGACACCAGCACGCCGACGAAATTCCAGACACCCGACCACACCACCGCGACCATCGGCGGCAGCGAATGGGTGTAGATGACGGTGGCGACGGCATTCGCCGTATCGTGGAATCCGTTCACGAACTCGAAACCCAGGGCGATCAGGAGCGACAGCCCGAGCAGCAGCAAAGGCGCCAAAGCCAGCGCGGTACCGGCACCGGCCACGTCGCTTTGCAGGCCGTACGCCGTGAAGGCGACGCCGACGCCGAGAAGCCCCATGAAAACGATCGACCCGACCGGTCCGGCGCGGGTTTCCAGCTTCGGTTTTTCCACTACCGCCGCAATGGGCGCCGCCACCGCCTCACGAGCATTCTGTACCATAAGCACCCGTCCTGAAGGAGAGGGAAAGCGATACGACAGAGGGCATGAAAGATCCGTCCCGCCTCGTACCATAAGACAGTCGCATTGCCTGCGTGTGACAGTCCCCGCTCTAGGCAAACGGCCCACTTCGAGTGATCATGAAGGTCTGCATGGACAGGAGCCGCAACCATGAACCAAGCCTGGCATTCGCTGACCGCCGAGGAAACGGCCACCCGCCTGGACGTCGATCTCCGCCAGGGACTGAGTGAGACCGAAGCCGGAAACCGGCTTGCTTCGTTTGGCCCGAATGAGATTCCCGCCACCGGCATGCGCCCGCCTTGGCGTATCTTCGCAGGACAGTTCTCCGGGATGCTGATCCAGATCCTGATCGCCGCCGCCGCCTTCGCGCTCACCATTGGTGAAATCCTGGAAGCCGGCGTGATCCTGGCGCTGGTCCTCCTCAACTCGGTCCTGGGGTTCCTCCAGGAAGCCAGGGCAGAAAGAGCACTGGTGGCCCTCCGGCGCATGGCGATCGGGCAGGCGACGGTACAGCGCGGCGGGCGGATCTGCGAAATCCCCGCGGACCGGCTGGTGCCCGGCGACATCGTGCTGCTGCAGACCGGCGATGGCATCCCTGCCGACGGCCGGCTGCTCGAAAGCATCGACCTCAGCGTTCAGGAATCCGCGCTGACCGGCGAATCCGCCCCCGTCCGCAAGGACGCTGCCGCCGTGCTGGAACCCGCCACCGCGCTCGCCGACCGGACCAACCGGGTCCACCTCGGCACGCAGGTGGTTTACGGCCGCGGCAGCTTCATCGTCACCGAGACCGGCGTCTCCACCGCCTTGGGCGCCACCGCCCGATTGCTGGAATCCGTGACCGCCGAACCCACGCCGCTGCAGAAGCAGCTCGACGGCCTCGCCCGGATGCTGGCCTATGGCGTGGCTGGCGTCGCCGTCGTGGTCCTGCTACTCGGAATCGCCGGTGGCGAGGACTTCCGCACCATGATCCTCACCGCAGTCAGCCTCGCCGTAGCCGCCGTGCCCGAGTCCCTGACGGCACTGGTCGCCATCACCCTCGCCGTGGGCGCCCAGAAGATGCTGGGCCAAGGGGCCCTGATCCGCCGCCTCCCGGCGGTCGAAGCCCTGGGTTCGATCGAGGTGATCTGCGCGGACAAGACCGGCACGATGACCGAAAACCGCATGACCGTGTCGGTACTGGACGTGGCTGAACACCGGCTCGAACTCAAACTGGCCGAACCGGACTCCGGCGGACTGGCGGCGGAAATCGCCGGCCACCCGGCCATCGATCTGCTATTGATCGGCGGCGCGCTCTGCAACGACGGTCTGCTCGAGAACCCGGAAGACCCACACGGCGCCTACCGGGTCCGGGGAGAACCCACCGAGGCGGCGCTGGTGCTGGCCGCCGCCCGCGGCGGACGACTCAAAACGGCGCTCGAAGCCACCCTGCCGCGGATCGCGGAAATCCCTTTCGACGCCGGCCGCAGACTCATGACGACCGTACACGGCCCGGTCGCGACCGACGGCGTTGGTCCTGGCGTCGTGGGCCGGTATCTCGACGGCGGCCGCTACCTCGTCCTGACCAAGGGCGCAGTGGAAGCCCTGCTGCCGCGCGCGGACACCATCTGGGTCGATGGCGACGAACGGGTCCTCGATGCCGCCTGGCGCGAGCGGATCACACGGGCGCACGATGCACTGGCCGAAAAAGGCATGCGGGTGCTGGCCGTGGGCATGCGCCGCCTGGCCACCCTCCCGGACAAGGATGCCAGAGCTGCGCTGGAAAACGGCCTGAGTTTCATCGGCCTGATCGGCATCTACGACCCGCCGCGCCCCGCCGTCACGCACGCCATCGCCGAGTGCCGTCAGGCCGGCATCAAGGCGGTGATGATCACCGGCGATCACCCCTTGACTGCCCGCCACATCGCGGAGGAAGTCGGCATCGACACCGCCGCTGGCGTGATCGGTGGCAGCGAGATCGCCGCCATGACACCGGCCGAGCTGCGGGAGACCGTGAAACGCGCAACGGTATTCGCCCGGGTCGCGCCCGAAGACAAACTGCGGCTGATCGAGGCCTACCAGAGCGAAGGATGGAGCGTGGCGATGACCGGCGACGGCGTCAACGACGCACCGGCCCTCAAAAAGGCCGACATCGGCATCGCCATGGGCAGGATGGGCACCGACGTCGCCAAGGAGGCCGCCCAGATCGTCCTGCTGGACGACAATTTCGCCACCATCACCGCCGCGGTGCGCCAGGGCCGGGCGATCTACGACAACCTGATCAAGTTCATCGTCTACCTGCTGAGCTGCAACGTCAGCGAAATCGCCGTGGTCACCTTCGCGCCCTTCCTGGGGATGCCCCTGCCGCTGCTGCCGCTGCAGATACTGTGGATGAACCTGGTCACCGACGGCCTGCCGGCCCTTGCGCTGGGGATGGAACCGGCGGAGGACGACCTGATGGAGAGGCCGTCCCAGACCGCCGGCGAGCTGATCTTCGGGAAACAGGGCCTGTACCTGATGCTGCTGGTGGGCGCGCTGATCACCGAGCTGAGCCTAGGCATAGGCTTCGCCTACTGGCTGGGAGGAAATGCGGCCTGGCAGACCATGCTGCTCACCGTACTGGTGTTCAGCCAGATGGCCGTGGCCCTGGCCTTGCGCAGCCGCAGCCGGCCCACCGTTCAGCTCGGCTGGGGATCGAACCCGGCGCTGCTCGGCGCCGTCGCCGCCACGGTGCTGCTACAGCTCGCCATCGTCTACCTGCCGCCCTTGCAGACCGCCTTCCAGACCACCGCGCTCTCCCTGGGCGATCTGGCCGTTGCCGGGGCGTCGGCGGTGGCCGTGTTCCTGGGGACGGAACGGATCAAGCTGGCGGGATTCCTACGGCAGGGCTAGATCAGGAGGGATACGGGAAACCCTTCTCCAGCAACTGCTCCAGTACCCGGTCGAGTCCGTAGATGTCCTCGAAGAACCGCACGGTACCGTCCGGCTCGGCCAGCACGGTCGAGTAGTAGATGTAGACCGGCAGCGGCTGCTTCAGCGTGACCGTGCGCGACTGGGCGCCGTTCATCGCCTCCTCGATCCGCTCTTGAGTCCAGGTCTCGCCCTGGCGTTTCAGGATGAATTCCGCCAGGCCCACGGGATCCTGGACGCGGATGCAGCCGTGGCTGAAATCCCGCCGCGCCCGCTGGAACAGGTTCACGCTGGGCGTGCCGTGCAGGTAGATGTTGTCGTTGTTGGGAAAAGCGAACTTGACCAGCCCCAGCGCGTTCTTCGGCCCCGGCCGCTGGCGCAGCTTGAGCGAGCCGGCCGACAGCATCTCCAGGCTTTCCAGGCTGGGCTCGTAGACCTGGGAGCCGTTGCCGAAGCTGGGCACCAGCTCCAGGTTGTGGCGGGCCAGATAGCCGGGGTCGCGCAGAATGCCGGGCAGCATCTCCTTGACCGTGATGGCGCGCGGCAGGTTCCAATAGGGGCGGAACACCACGTAGGTCATGTCGGAATGGAACACCGGCGTGTTGTGTCCCCCCGACGACCGGCCCACGACCACGTTCATCGACACCTCCGGCCGCTCGGGGTCCTGGCCGTAGCCGTACAAACGGAAGGAGGGGATGTTCACCAGGATGAAGGGGCCTTCGAACCGCTCCGGCAGCCAGCGCAGCCGCTCCAGCCCCAGCCGGATCTGCCTGAGACGCGCGGCAGGCGGCACGTTGAGCGCCGCCAGCGTGCCCTTGCCGATCACCCCGTCCGGTGCCAGACCATGGCGCTCCTGGAACCGCGCGACCGCCTCGACCAGATCGCCGGCATAGACCTCCGGTTCTTTGGAGGACGACTCTTGCGACAGGAAACCCAAAGCGGCCAGACGCTTGCGCAAGGCGGGAACCTCCCCGTGGCGGTCACCCGGGCTGAGCTTGGGCGGGAGGGCAAGCGCCGAGACATCGTTGTTCTCGGCCAATCCCCGGTAACGCGGCAGTGCCGCCTTGAGGTTCCGGTACAGTGGCAGCTTCGACTCCAGCCCGGCGATGGCCTCGCAGGGCCGGGGGTCGCGGGCGAGGTGCTGCACCAGCGCCGGCAGATCGAGCCGCTTCGACGCCACGTCCAGAGCGAAACCGGCGGCGCGAGGGTGGACCCGGCCGCGGGCGAGATTCGAGCCGTAGCGCATCAGAGCGAGACTCATCGCCACCTCGAACTGCGCCACCTCTTCCGCACTCGCCGCCCTGTCGTCGTTGAGCTTCTCGATCCAGCCGCCCAGGAGATCGGCGTCATAGTCGCTGCTGTTCAAGCCCTGGTCGTCGGCCATGCGCAGACACTCGAGAGCGGCGGAAGCCTGCTTCACCGGCCTGCCCCCGTCCAGCCACAAAGGCCGTGAACCCTGGGCAAGATACAGGGCACGCAAGGGCTCCTGGAAATCGGTGAAACGCTCCCAGCGCAAGCGGGGGTGGACACCCGAAGCGAGCAGTCCATCGATGTGCGCCGCCGCATCCGGTGTGGTGCCCGCGGCATCGGCGCCGATCAGAAATGCCGCCACGAGTGCGACCAACCGGCCCCGTGGGAAGCCGCCCATGTTCCTTTCCCGCCCGTTTTTCATCGTCATCCGCCACGCATCGTTGCCCATTGGCAACAGTATACCCGCGATGGCCGGCAAGCCGGGGTGCGGCAACCTGGCAGGCCCGCCAATGGCTTCCTTCGGCTTACAATCGGCGCTCCATCCACGACCGCGAGGCACCACCCATGATCACCCTGTACGGTTCCGCCATCAGCAACTACTACAACAAGGTCAAGCTGGCCCTACTCGAAAAGGGCATCGAATTCCGCGAGGAACGGACGATTCCTTCCCAGGAACCTGCTATTCTGGCGAAATCGCCGCTCGGAAAGATCCCGTTCATCGAAACGGATCGGGGCTGCTTGTCGGAATCCCAGGCCATCCTGGAATACCTGGAAGACGCTCACCCGGAAAGACCGCTCTACCCCGCCGACCCTTACGCCCGCGCCAAATGCCGCGAACTGATCCAGCACCTCGAACTGAACGTCGAACTCATCGCCCGCAGGCTTTATCCGGAAGCCTTCTTCGGGGGCGAGGTCTCCGAGGAAACCAAGGCGGAGGTCAGACCGAAGGTCGAAGCGGGCCTCAAAGGCCTGATGCGGCTGGCACGGTTCAACCCGTATGTGTGCTCCGAAGATTTCGGCGCCGCCGACTGCGCCGCCTGGCCGCATTTGACCCTGATCGGCCTCGCCACCCTCCGCGTCTACGGCGAAGACCTGGTCTCCGCCCAGGTTCCGGCCCTGGCCGAGTATCTGGCGGTGGTGGCGGCCCGCCCCGCCGCGCAAAAGGTCGCGGCGGACCGGGCCGAGGCGTTGGAAGCATTCTTCGGCACCAGCAAACCGTAACACCATGACAACGCCACTCGATCTACCGGCCCTCGACCCCGCGGACGTGCCCGTCCGGACCTCCTCCATCTACCCGACCGAGGCGCAGCGCGAGCGGGTCAAGGGCCGCAGCAAGCAGGCACTGGGCGATGCCCTGGGACTGCAGAACTTCGGCGTCAACCTGGTCAGGCTGGAGCCCGGCGCGATCTCTGCCTTCCGGCACTGGCACAGCCGGCAGGACGAATTCGTCTACGTGCTGGAGGGCGAACTCACCCTGGTCACCGAGACCGGCGAGCAACGCCTGGCGGCGGGCACCTGCGCCGGCTTCCCCGCCGGCAAGCCGGACGGGCATCAGCTGGTCAACCGGAGCGGCCGCGTCGCGGTCTACCTGGAAGTCGGCGACCGGCTGCCGGGAGACCGGGCGCATTATCCCGAAGAGGATCTGGAAGCCCACGCCACACGAGCCAGTTACGCATTTCGGCACAAGGACGGCACCCCGTACTGAGTTTGCGGACGAACGGCCGCATCAGCAAACGATTTCCCGCCGTCAGCCCGGCACCATATATTTCCCTATCAGCGGGATGCTCAGAAAGGCCAGCAGCATATCGAGCAGGATAACGACGGCCAACGTTTCCTCATCCAGCTCGAACCGGGACGAAATGACAAACGAAAGCAACTGGCTGGGCATGGCAGCCTCCAAGATCGCGGCATCCGCATACACACCGGCGATGTCGTACCAGGAGACTACTCGAGCCATCAGCAAGGGAGAGAGGATCAGTTTGATCACGGAAACCGGTATGACCAGCCAGAACAGGCGTGAGCCCCTGAAGTGAAAGGCCATGCCGAGCGACAGCACCATCAGGCCACTCACTGCCGATGCCAGGATATGCATGGCCTCCTGTAGGAATGCCGGGCAGGGAATCCCGTTGACCTTGAACAGTATCGCGAGGAACAGGCCCCAGATAGGGGGGAGCTTAAACGCCTCGAATGCCGTTTTTCGAAAGGTAATCGCCTCGCGGCTTCCGTAATGGATAGCGATCATGGCCCCTACGGTCAGATTGATCGAAGATTTGGTGACCTCGAACAGAACGCTCACCTCGGATACTTGCTCGGACGCATTCGGGAAGGTTTCGAGCAGGACAGGCAGACCCAAGTAGGTGACGTTGCCGAAACTGGCGCCCAGGACCATCGCGCCCTTGGTACGGCCTGGAATCGGCAAGAAGTGGAAAACCATCAGGGACACCAAGAGACATCCCACGATGCCGGTGGCTGCAGCGAGAGGAATTTCGTAAAAGAGCCGGTCAAGGTTCGTTTCCATGACGGTCCGAAAGACCAGCGCCGGAAGGAAGACGACGAGAACCAGCCGGTTCATCGCTCGCCGGACATCCTCCATCTGTGGATTTCGAAGACGAAGCAATGCGCCGATGAAAACGATAAAGACCAGGGGTGCAAAAACAGCGGTCATAAGCCTCTAAAACACTGCGATACGGAAAACTGCCGAGCGCCTCTTGTCAGGACGCCAAGGTTTTTGCCGGCTTTCTGGATATACCACAGGACATGCACCCCGTAAGCAAGCCGCGCGAAAATCAACGCCCGAGCTCGAACCGGCCCAGATTTCGGAACACCGGCGCCGGATTGACGCCGAAGGTGGCGCGGAAGCTGTGGCTGAAATGGGTCGCGTCGGCGAAACCCGCGTCCAGCGCGGCGCGGGTCAGAGTGTCGCTGGCATGCAGCAGTTCCAAGGCCGACACCATCCGCTTCCACAGACGGAATCGACGGTAAGGCAGGCCGGTGCACTGGCGGAACAGATGAAGGAAGCGGGAGGGTGAAAGGTCGACCAGCTTCGCCAACTCCTCTTGCGAGAAATTCCGGTCCGGCTCGCGGCAAATTCGCTCGATGACCTGCCGAATGCGTTCATCCAACTCGATCGGCGGCTGATCGCGGGTATTCAGCAGCCGATCCAGGCGCTGTTCGACGGCGATACGGTTCGGGTCTTCCTCGTGGACCCAGCGAAAGCATTCGATCGTTTCCGCATCCTCGAAAAACCTTACTGTCGTTTCCGAATACGGAAAACGCTTCCGGAATCCTGTCGCGTCGGGGCCGTTTCGCTCCACGAACAGCTTTCCGTGCACGCCGCCGGCCATATCCAGGGCATGCCGAATCCCCGCGGGCACCACCGCGCAACGGCAACTCCGCCATTCGCCGTCTGCCAGCCTGATCCGAAACGGGCGATAGATGCCCACGTGCAGCACGTTGGCGCCATAGACGTGGGTTTCCAGATGCTGGATCGGACCGCAATAGAGTACCCGTCCGTGTCCCATGTAAAGCTGCGAAGTCCCGGGATAAAGCGCGCGCATAGCCAGTTTATGCAAGTCCTGTCGGCGAGACGTGAGTACAATCCCGAGCGCCGGCCATAGGCGGAGACGGTCTGGCGGCTCGGCAATCCATAGTGATACGCCGTCCATCATAATGAACCGGAACCGGCGTTTTCCAGAACTTTTCCGGGAGGATTTCCATGAACGACACATTGACACGCACGGAATTTCAATCGCGTTTCGAGGCTTTGCTGAGCCAGCTCTCAAAGGACAATATGATCGATTACGCCTTCATCGATATTCCCTCGGATCGAAAACCCTGGCTGGATACCGGCATCGACTTGTCCGCGGGCGAGCGGGTGACCACCTTTGCCGTGGGCAAGACCTGCCTCAAGGGCACCGATCTCTGGTTCGGCGCCGATTTCCAGCTATGGTGCCGAATCGGTCCGGACGGCGAAATCTTCCGCGGCACCCGAGCGAGCAATACCTTCGCCGTAGAAAAGCCGGATCGGCTGTATCTCGCCAGCTATTTTCCCGGCGAATGGGCCACCCGAACCGGCGAGTTGGCGACGCCGGACGAAGTCTACGAGCAGGCGAGCGGTTGCCTGGCGGCCTTGATCGTACGCTGGCGGGTCGAACCGATCGAAGGGCTGAAAAGGCTGGCGGCGCTCGGCGACGTGGACGGCCTAGTCGCGTCCGAAATCGACCGTTTGACCGATCCGGTCGTCCCGCCGCCAGGTTGGAACTATCTGTGGTTCGTGGGGCCTGCGGAAATCTACCGATCCTGCCGGACTCCGGAAAAGGAACCGGCCATCTGCTGCCACACCCATCGCGATGTGGGTTTGTTGCAGAAGGACGTTTCCCTGCCATTCGAGCCGAACACGCGCTTGCGCTGGGCCTGGCGCATGGATCGCCTGCCCTCGGAGGTGCGCGAGGACACGCTCGCGACCCACGATTACATGAGCATCGCCGTGGAATTCGACAACGGCCAGGACATCACCTATTACTGGAGCGCCGAGCTGCCCGTGGGCACCGCCTACCGCTGCCCGATTCCCACCTGGACCGCGCGCGAAACCCATGTGGCGATCCGTTCCGGCCGCGAGGGTCTGGGCCAGTGGCTCGACGAGGAGCGGAACGTGTTCCAGGACTATCAGGACTACATCGGCGGCCTGCTGCCGGGCAACATCGTGCGCGTATGGCTGATCGCCCTCAGTCTGTTCCAGGGCCGCGAAGGCGACGGGCGCTACGCGGACATGGCGTTCATAACCGACGCTGGCATAATCCCGGTTTCGGCGGGCGGGCCGGTATGACCCCGCTCCGCAAAGGAGAACGATCGATGCCCCAATCTTCACCGCCGGAAAACAAGCTGCTGCTGCAAGGCGCCGCCCTGTGGCTGCTGCTGGCCCTGATCCTGGCCTGGTGCCTGGTCGGACTGAACTTCGGCCTGCCCCTGCTGCCTTCCCTCTTCGCGGGCAAATTCACCCGTCTGGTGCAGGCCCATCTGGATCTGCTGCTGATGAGCGCCCTGCTGTTCGGCTTCCATGCCGCGAAGATCCTTCTGCCCCGCCCGGTCAGCTGGGCCATGGTGCTCGGCGCCTTCACCAACTCCAGCCTGTTTCTGCTGCAGGCGATCGTCCCCGCGCTGGATGCGCCACCCGCGCCGGGCAACTCGGCGCAGGCGGCCTTCGGACTGTACGCCGTCGCCAGCGTGACCCTCACCAGCTACGGCTTCGGCCGGGCCGCCGTAATCGTCCTCTGCTCCACCTTCAAGGCAGGCTGAAACCCGCTCCGTCAATCCTCTCCAATGCGGGATCACCTCGATTCCCGCATTGGCGCCTCGGTTCATTCCGCCGCCGGGGAGCGTCGCGCCGATTCTAAAGGCCGTGACCGGGCGCTTAACCTTGAATAAGCCTGCCGCGAACGCCAGGAGCATAGGTTCTGCCGACACGAATTTCCGAGCCATCTTCCAGCACCGCAATCAATGCGGAGAAGGGAGCGGATTTGAGACGGGCAATGGCGCTGCAGCGCACGATGGCGCTGCGATGGATACGGATGAACTCTTCGGGGTCCAGGCGTCGTTCGAGGGCTGTCAGCGTTTCGTGGTAGAGATATTCCGCCCCCGCGACATGGATGCGCACATAGTCGCGTTCGGCTTGGAACCGGATGATGCCCTCTTGCGCGATGCGGATGTGTTCTCCCCGAACCTTGACCCAGAATTCGTGTTTTTGCCTGGGTTGTTCGCGCAGGCTGCGTTTGAGGGCGGCGATGGTTTCTTGCAATTCGGTGATACGGTCGCTTTGGTTGCGCGCGGCGACAGCGGATTTTGCCTTTTCCATCGCCAGCCCGAAACGGCCAGGTTCGATCGGTTTGGTGAGGTAATCGACGGCATTGGCTTCGAACGCGCGCAAAGCGTGGTGATCGAAGGCGGTGACGAAGACGACAATGGGCGGCTCCGGGCCTAATTGTTCCAATACTTCAAAACCTGAGCCTCCGGGCATCAAAATATCCAGCAGCAGGAGGTCCGGCTGCAAATCGAGTATTTTGCGGCGGGCTTCCGCCACATCGGCTGCTTGTTCGATGTAGCCAACCCAATCAAGTTTGCCCAGCAGGCGAACCAACCGGCGTCGGGCAAGCGGTTCGTCATCCACAACGAGCACATTGAGACCCGTCATGCCTGCCTCCAGGGTAGTTCCATGGCAACGCGGTAGCGGCCGAGCGCAATACACCCGGCTGAAAAGTGTGCATCTTCTTGAAATCTGGCACTCAAGCGCTCTTCTACGTTGCGCAGCCCGACGCCCATACCCGGACGACGATATTCTTTTGCGTCGTCGCGTGGCATGTCGTTTTCCAGGGCAATATGGAGGCGATCGGCGGCGCGGTAGGCGCTAAGCACGATTTCGACCGGGCCGCTGGTAGCGCCGACGCCGTGCTTAACGGAATTTTCGATCAACGGCTGCAAGATGAGACTGGGCACCAGTGCGTTGCGCACGCTATCCGGCATGTCGATTTTGAACGTCATGCGGTCAGCGAATCGCTCGCGTTCGATCTCCAGATATTCTTCCTGCAGAGCAATTTCGTCGGCGAGCGACACGTCATGCATGGGATCGAGTGCAAGCGTGGTACGCATGAAGGTTGAGAGCGAAAGCACCATGCGTTCGGCGCGGGTGGCGGCGCCTTCTTCGATCAGTCCGGCGATGGAGTTGAGCGTGTTGAACAGAAAATGCGGGTTGATCTGGTAGCGGAGCGCCTGCATTTGAGCGGCCAGCGCTTCTTTGCGCGCGACAGCCAGCAGGCGTTCGCGCTCAAGGACTTCAAAGTTATCGAGCACCGCGACGAATAGACAACTCCATCCGAACAGCATGGAGGCGCCTTCAATCAGGGTATAACCGGAATACACCGGATCGAGGGTGACGGGTTTTGGATATTGACAGAGGGTGTAGTTGAGAAAATCTATCGCGGTGTAGACCGGCGCGGCGACTGCCGCCATCAGGAAACAGAGAAAGGCCTTTTGCAGAAATGACAGCCTGTGACGCAGGCGAAACAATAATCTCGCCATCGCATAGGTCATCAACGCGCTGAAGCCGAATAACACGAGTTTCAGCGGGGCTGATTCAATCGGATCGATATTGATGAAATAACCCAATAGGCTGTCGGCCGCAAACATGCAGAGCCAATACAGCAGGTTGAGGCGCAGCGTGGCCTGCATGACGCTGCAGGACTCATTGGTGGTGGCGGCAATGTCGGCGGTCTTGTTCATGGGCACATTATCTCCCTGCCGGAGGCACTGGCAAAGCACCGTTCATCCAGAAAAAATCGCCATTCGCAGAATTTTTTGCCGTCTGCCGCAGCCGTCGGCCGGTTGGCAGAAGTTGGCCAAGCGGCACCATCACTTGCCATTACAATTCACGGGCCTGTCTTTGCTGATGGTATAGGCGGCATGTGGCGCATAGCCTGACCCAAGACTGGGCCAACTCGATCTTACCGATGGATTTTAGTCTTTGTTTTCGTCATTCGTTTAAGGATACTCATGAAAAAGCTATTGTTGATACCCGTGGTATTGGCTTGTGGTTGCACCGGCGTTAAACTCAAGCCAGAAGATATCGACAAAAAGACTTCGTTCGCTATTGGCCGGGAAATCGGACAATTCAGCATATCGAATGTGGTCAATGAAGGCGGGGCAGCCACATCGAAAACGACGTATGATGCCCGCACCAAGGATGGCGCATTTTACAAGTGTTACATCGTGGATTCGGGTTGCCTTACCAAGGTCGTGACTTTTGGAATGTCAGGCACTTCCGATGCGGTTTGCGCGCAAATGGAAGGAAATGCGTCGAAAAGCAAGCCCGCTCCCGCTTGCAACGACCTATTAAGAGCTGCCGGCCAGTGTTGAAGATACCGCCATCAAAAGGCGTTACCGTCCTGCTGGCAGCCTTGCTGACCGGTTGCGCATCGCTGCCCCATTCGATTACAGAGAAAATCAATGATCGCCGCACCGAGTTCGCATTGACTCGGCGCGACACCGTCCCCGTTGTTTTCGAAAACGGACTGGGCGGAAGAATGGAGTTGTGGGAAAAGGTAATTGCCGATATCTCAACAGATACCACGACATTCGCATACAACCGTCCTGGTTACGGGGATAGCGATCCCGTATCGACACCCCGAGACGGGTTGCACATCGTGGATGAGCTGCGCGTGCTGCTCCGAAGCAAAGGTATGAACCCGCCCTACGTTCTGGTGGGCCACTCGCTCGGCGGTTTGTATATGCAGCTTTTTGCCCGACGGTACCCGGACGAGGTGAGCGCGCTTATTCTCGTCGACTCCACTCATCCAAAACAGTTCGAGGGCGAAGGCTCTCTGGATAAGCTGCCATTCTTGATTCGGGGTTTACTCGGCATTTTGGTGACGGGTACGGCCAGGGAGGAACTCGACCTGCTGCCTCAAACCGGCGGGCAAGTGCTTGGCTTCCCGCCCTTGTCGAATAAACCGGTGTTCGTTCTAAGCGCATCCGAGCCGATGAAAGAAAAATCGCCGTTGGCGGACGATGCCAACGCAAAACGCAAAGACATCGCCCGGCTTTATCCCGGCTCCAAGCAAATATGGGTCGATAGCGGGCATGTCATTCCCTTGGAAAAGCCCGAGGCGGTAATCTCAGCCATACGCGAGGCGATGCGGGCGTCCCGTCAGTCCTCGAACGCCGGGATCACCTCAATCTCGGCCCGACCGGCTTCCATCCATTCCCACATCGCCGGATGGCCGAGCACTGTGCTCACGTACTCGGCCGCTACCGGACCGGCCTCGAGCCGGTAAGTCGCAAACCGCAGCGCGACGGGCGCGTACATCGCGTCGGCGATGCTGAAGCGGCCGAACAGCCACGGACCCTCGCCGGCGAACCGCTCCCGGCAATCCCGCCAGATTTGCCCGACGCGGGCAACATCCTGCTGCACGGCCTCCGGCACCGCCTTGACGGCGGAAGGCCGGCGGCAATTCATGCCACAGTGCGTCCGCAGCGCCAGAAAGCCCGAGTGCATTTCCGCCGCGAGCGAACGGGCACGCGCCCTGTCCGCCGGCGCTTGCGGCCAGCCGGCGGTTTCGGGAAAACGCTCCGCCAGATATTCCAGGATCGCCAGGGAATCCCACACCGCGAGGTCGCCGTCGATCAGCACCGGCACCTTCCCCGCCGGGGAATGGGCCAGAATCTCCGCCTTCGGGTCCTCCCGGTACAGCGGAATCCGGATCTCCTCGAAGGCCAGGCCGTGGTGCTTCCGGTACAGCCAGGGACGCAGGGACCAGGACGAATGGTTCTTGTAGCCGATGACCAGGGTCAGGCTCATGGGGTTTCCTGTTCATGACGTTACATAGGTGACGGTGAAACCGCACTTCGCCTCCGGATCGCGGCCAGGAAAACATACACCCCCAAGGCCGCCAGCAGATGTTTGAGGGCGTGTCCGCTCAAGGGATGGAACATCCGGAAGATGGGCTCGTCCAGGAGTTCCGCGGCCTTGGCGGCGGCATAGGCGCCGAGCACCGCCCACAGGTAGGCCGTGCCGCCGAACCTCGACCGGAACAGGAGGAGGATCGGCGGAATCAGCAGCATCGGCAGAAACTGGACCAGACCGTAGAGGCGGAGGTCGCCGCGGCCTCGCGCTTCGGTGAAATCCCAGTAGAACACCGACACGATGCCGATCGCCAGCAGCGGCCACAGCAGGCGCCGCCCCAGGGCAACCGACACGTACTCGGCGAGGACTATGGAAAACAGGGCCATGAAGGCGACGGTCATGGGCAGCCGGTCCCACACCAGGGTGGCGTTGTCCGGATTCAGGTGGTAGTACGCCGAACCCGGCGCCACCAGCGCGACCGCGGCAAAAAAGACCAGGTAGGCGGCGCGGAATTCCCCCAGGATGGCCGGCCTTCCCCGGTACACTTCCAGCACCCCCGCCAGGCCGACCGCGAGGAACGGCAGATTGCTGACGACGTTCCAGAAATTGGGAATGCCGAAGCGGGCGGTCCCGTCCGCGAACCGGTGATAGGCGGGATCCTGCGGAATGGCCGGCACGAACAAGGCACCGGTCACGGCCAAAACCGCCAGGACCAGCAGCAGTCTCTCTTTTCGTCGCAAGGTACCCTCCCCTCGTCTTCGCTCCCGGCAACGGAACCGGTATGCTCGAATCCCAAAAGCCCCCCTGTTCCTACCCGGCATCATCCCGCCATGCGTTTCGATCTGAAAGACCTGGAGCTGTTCGTCGCCGCGACGGAGGCCGGCAGCATCGCCAAGGCGGCCGAGCGCTGCCATACCGTGGCCTCCGCCGTCAGCAAACGGCTGTCCGACCTGGAAGCCGCCTACGGCACGGCGCTCCTGCTGCGCAGCAGCAAGGGCATCGCGCCGACAGCCGCTGGTCTCGCCCTGCTCGGCCGCGCAAGGGCCGTGCTACATCAGGCCGGCCAGCTGGAGCAGGAGCTGCGCGGCTATTCGAAAGGGCTGCGCGGACGGGTGCGGGTGTTCGCCAACATCTCGGCCATCGTGGAATTCCTGCCTTCGGCGCTCGCCTCGTTTCTCGCCGCCCATCCCGAAATCGAAGTGGAGCTGGAAGAGCGGGTGAGCACCGACATCGCTGAGGCCGTCGCCGAAAGCCGCGCCGATTTGGGAATACTGAGCGAGCTGCCCTCCGGCAGCAAGCTCGTGGCTATACCCTTCCGCGAGGACGAACTGGTGCTGCTGGTCCGGCCGGACCATACGCTGGCGGCACGGGGCAGCGCCGGCTTCGGCGAGGCGTTGGATTCGGACTTCGTCGGACTGCACACGGACGGCGCCCTGCACTACTTGATGCTCCGCGCCGCCGCCGAGGCCAGACGGCCGCTCAAACTCAAGATCCAGGTCACCAGCTTCGATGCCGTCTGCGCCATGGTGGCGGCGGGCCTAGGCATCGGCGTGATACCGCGGGCCGCCGCCGCGGCCTACACGGCATCGCTCGGGCTGGTGGCGGTCGCGCTGGAAGACGCCTGGAGCAAGCGCCGCCTGCACATCTGCCTGCGCTCCAAGGAAAGCCTGTCCGCCGCTTCCCGGCTGCTGCTGGACCATCTCACCGGCCTGCCTTCCTGACCGGCCATCGCCAACGGCGATGGCGGCCTCGCAAACGATCGATTTTCCCGTCCTGCCGCCTGCGGCATCCTGCCTCCGGACGTTCAACCTCTGGAGCAAGCCATGTACCGCTGGAACCCCGAAGACTACGCCCGCAACTCCGCCGGCCAGGAGGCCTGGGCGCGGGATCTGTTGGCCGGATTGAAGCTGCGGCCGGACGACGCGGTGCTCGACGTCGGCTGCGGCGACGGGCGCATCACCGCCGCCATCGCCGACCGGGTACCGCAAGGCCGGGTCGTCGGCGTGGATTTGTCATCCGACATGATCGGCCACGCCCAGGCGCACCATCACCGCCCCAATCTCGCATTCAGGCGGATTGACGCCCAGAACCTGCCGTTCGATGCCGAATTCACGGCCGTCTTCTCCAACGCCGCCCTGCACTGGATCAAGGACCACCGGCCGGCTTTGGCCGGCATCGCCCGCGCCCTGAAGCCGGGCGGGCGCTGCCTGTTGGAGATGGGCGGCCACGGCAATGGGGCCGGGGTGATCGCCGCCTTCGAAGGACTTGCGGAAGAAGACGAATGGCGCTGGCATTTCACGGACTTCGAATCCAGCTATGGTTTCCATGATGCGGAGGGCTATCGCCGCTGGCTCGGCGAAGCGGGCCTGCATCCGGCCAGGGTCGAATCGGTCCCCAGGGACATGGTCCACACCGGCCGCGAGGCCTTCGCCGGCTGGCTGCGGACCGCCTGGCATCCGTATACTTCGCGGGTTCCGGCGGATCGCCGGGACCGCTTCATCGATGCCGCGGCCGGACGCTATCTGGCGGCGCACCCGCCGGATGCCTCGGGACGGGTGCACGTCGCCATGGTGCGACTGCAGGTGGAGGCGTACCGATGAACCGTCCTTCCGACTACTCACCGGCCACGATATTCGCCCATGGGCATCGCATTTTTCGTCTTCTTTCTCGGCTGCGGACTGGCGATTTCCCACCGGCTGTTCGCCGAACACAGCCCCTGGGTGCGTGCCTGGGCGGGGCTGGCCGGCGGCCTGTTGGGACTCATCTGGCTGCCGGCCACCACCGCCCTGCTGACCGGCTTCACGTCCCGCTGCCAGTGGATCGCGGCCGGCATGATGGGCGTCTTGACCCTGCTGACGCTGCGCTTCGCCTCCGCGCCGGTTCGAATGCCCCCCGCGGACAGGCCGAGCCGGGCGGAAACAGGCATGGTGGCGCTGTTCACCCTGCTGATCTGCCTGCTGCTCTACACCCACGTGATCTACCCCAATGCGGACGGCGGGCTCAGCGTGGGCCAGTCGACCTACGGCGATCTGGCCCTGCACCTGGGGATCGTCACCAGCATCGCGGAACAGGGCGAGTTTCCGCCCGACTATTCGATCTTCCCCGGCCACCGCCTGAACTATCCGTTCCTGGTGAATTCGCTCTCCGCCAGCCTCTACCTGCTCGGCACGCCGCTGCGCTGGGCCGTTCTCCTGCCCAGCTTCGTCATGGCCTTCTGCGTGGTCGCCGGCTTCACCAGCCTGGCAAGGGAAATCCTGCAAAACCGCTCGGCCGTGCTGTGGGCGCAGGTGCTGTTCTTTCTCAACGGCGGCTTCGGTTTTGCCTATTTCCTGGAAGGCGCCAGCAAGAATCCGGAAAACTTCTTCCGCATCTTCACCGGTTTCTACCAGACGCCCACCAACCTGGTGGAAGAAAACATCCGCTGGTCGAACGTCATCTGCGACATGCTCGTGCCCCAGCGCACCACCCTGGCCGGCTGGTGCTTCCTCATGCTGTGCCTGTGGCTGCTGTACGCCGGCCTCACCCGCCGCCGGCGCAAGTATTCGGTCGCCGCGGGAATCGGCGCGGGCCTGTTGCCGATGATCCATACCCATTCCTTCCTCGGGCTGGGCATCATCTCCGCCATCTGGCTGCCGGTGTACTTGGTGCAGCAGACGCGGCGGACCGTCAGGCCTTATCTTCAGGATTGGATGCTCTACGGGGCAATCGCGGTCGGCCTGGCGGCGCCGCAGCTTTTCGCCTGGACCTTCCAGCAGGCCGACGAAGGCGGTTTCCTGAAATTCCATTTCGACTGGGCCAACCACGACGATATCTGGCCCTGGTTCTGGGTGAAGAACGTAGGACTGGTGTTCGTGCTGCTGCCCGCGGCGCTATGGGCGGCGAACCGGCGCATGCTGTCCCTGTATTCCGGCGCCGTAGGCATCTTCGTGCTGGCCGAGCTGGTGCTGTTCCAGCCCAACGAATACGACAACAACAAGCTGTTCTACGTCTGGTACCTCCTGAGCTGCATCCTGGTCGGCGGCTTCCTGCACGATCTGCACCGGCGTCTCGAAGGACTGCGCGGCCGCTGGATCGCTTCGGCCCTGATCCTGTTCGTCGCGAGCTTCTCCGCGATCCTCTCGATCGGCAGGGAGGCCGTCTCCGACTACCAGCTCTTCGACCGCCACCAGGTCTCGGCCGCGGAATTCATCCGGCTCCATACCCCGAAGGACGCGCTGTTCATCACCGCGGACAACCACAACAACGCCGTGGCCGCCCTGGCCGGACGGAACATCCTGGTCGGCACGCCCATCTACCTGTTCTTCCACGGCATCGGCTATGAGACGCGCTGGTCCGAGCTGGAAAGGATGTACGGCGATCCCGCCGCCTTTCCCGAACTCAGCGCCAAATACAAGGTCGACTATGTCTATTTCAGCAGCTACGAGCGGGACAGGTTCAAGCGCGATGGAAGCTATTTCGAGCAGCGCTATCCGCGGGTTTTCGCCTCCGGAGACATCGGCATCTATGCCGTATCCCCACGGGCCATCGCCGGACGAGCCGAACCGTCGCGGCTTTCCTCGATCCGGCGGTGACGCCGCCAAAGCCGCGAGGCTTCGAAGACCCGGCGGACGGAAAGCCCGTTCAGCCCTCGCCCTTGACCCGGGACTGCAGATGCCCGGCGAGACGCTTCATGGCTATCGAGGCATCGCCGGGGGAAAGACGGACGTTGATGAGGCTCGGCATGCTTCGGTTGACCAGCGCTTCGCTGAGCGCGTTTTCGAACGCCGCTTCGTCGGGCGCGTCGTAGCCCTGTAGGGGGCCGAACACTTCGCCCAGCCGGTGGAAGCGCCAGTCGGCGATGTCGTTGAAGGCTCCGTCGAGGATGAAGCGCTCGGTGCTGTAACCGCGATTGTCGAGCACCACCACGATGGGCGCCAGGCCGAGACGGGCATGGGTCGACAGCTCCGTTCCGGTCATCTGGAAGGCACCGTCGCCGACCAGGATCAGCGCCCGGTGGTCCGGACGGGCGATCTGCGCCCCGAGGGCGGCGGGCACCGCGAACCCCATCGAGGTATAGAAGGCGGACGCCAGGAATTCGCTGCGCTCGTGCACGCGCAGGTCGGTGGCGGCGAACAGGCAGTCGCCGACGTCGCACACTACGATCATGTCGGAGGTCAGCGCGCGGTCGAGCCGCTCCACCAGCCGGGCGATCGTCATCGGCCGGTCCGGCGCGGGAAAGTCCCACGGTTCCGGCCCCGCCGGCATCGGAAACGCCTCGCCCCGGGCCTTGACGGACCGCGCCAGGGCCGTGACGAAGTCCGCGAGCAGGACGCGGGGATAGCGGTGATGGCGAATCACGACCTCGTTCTGGGCTGCGCGGACGATGCGCTGCGGATCGAGACGCGCCGTGTAGATGCCCGTGTCGACGTCGTTCAGCGTGACCCCGAGCATCAGCAGGAGGTCGGACTGCTCGACCATGTAGCGCGCGTTTTCCGTGCTCATCGCACCCTCGTACACCCCCAGATAGGCGGGATGGCGCTCGGCGAACACCGACTTGCCGGTCAAGGTCGCCGCCACCGGCAGGCGCGCCTGCTCGACGAGGCCGACGAGGGCGTCCTGGAGCCCTCGCCGGTGCAACTCGACGCCTGCAAGGATCACCGGCGACACCGCACGGCCCAGGAGCTCCGCGGCCTCGGCGACCGCCTCCGCCAGGGCCGAATCGTCGCTGGAAGGCGTTTCCGGGGTTTCCTGTGGAATCGGATATCCCGGCGCCATCACCCGGTCGGCGGGAATCTCGATGTACACCGGCTTGCAGTGCTGACGGGCGGCCGCGAGCGCACGCTCCACCTGCCGGAAGGCGATCACCGGATCGTCCAGCACCACGGCGGCGCAGGTGATCCGTTCGAATATCTCGCGCTGGAACCGGAACGGCCCGAAGCGGTGGTGGATCAACGGGTCTTCCCTTTGCTCGCGCACCCCCGGCGCACCGCTGATGACCACCACCGGCGAGGATTCCGCATAGGCGCCGGCGACGGCGTTGACGGTGTTGAGCGCACCGACCCCGTAAGTCACCGCCAGCGCGCCCATGCCCCGGCAGCGGGCATAGCCGTCGGCGGCGAAGGCGGCGGTGTCCTCCCGCGTGGTCCCGATATGCCGGACGGGACCTTTGGCCATCAGATCGTAGAAGCCCAGCACGTAATCGCCGGGAACGCCGAAGATGTGCCCGACGCCCGCCTGGTAAAGGCAGGCGAGCAGATGTTGTCCGATAGCGCCTGGTTCAACCGTGCCCATCCCCTCCTCCCCGGCAGCTTGCCGACCTCGAGGCACCGTCTCGATGACGGTGACAAATACCAATTACAGGAGTTCGTGATGCTTGTACAGATGGCGCGGGGCCCCGCCGGGGACATCTGAAGCGGGAGGCGAACCGCGCCCGGTTGCAGTCCGCTCCCACGGGTTGCGCCGCTTACGGTGCCGGGACCGCCACGCGGTTGGCCGGAACGATCTGCGGCTGGTAGGAAAACACTTCGCGGCTGCCCGGATCGACCAGCACCTTCAGCCATTGTACGTCGTTGGTGCCGTTGCCCTGATTGTCGCCGAAGGTTTCGACGCGGGTGAAGTTTTCGAGCCGGCGTCCCTGGGCGTCCAGGAACGGCCTGTCGACGCGGAAATAGTGCGAATCGCCGTGCACGTAGGCGACCGGCCGGCGGAATGCGATGACCTCATCACGCAACGCGCTGAGGAACTCCTGGAATCCATCGGGGTAGCCGTCGGTTTCCGCGAGCGTCTTCGGATCGCGCAGCGGCGCCCGCTCCGGATCGTTCAGGTCCCAGCCGGGATTGGCCTGCGAGATGAACATGACGGCCGCGGCCTTGCGGGTCTTGGCCAGCTCGAAGGTCTCCTTCATCCAGGCGATGTTCGCCGCGTTGCGTGCGGCATATTCCACCGGATCGGGCTTGACGTCGCAGAGATTGTTGCACGAGCCCTGGACGTTCAACGTCGCGTAGATCACCCGGCCGACGCTCCAGCGGCGGTTCTCGACGCAAGCGACGTAGGAACCGTCCGCGCCGAGGCAAAGCGGACTGGTCTGGACCTCCTGACGCATACGGCGCTGGCCCAGGGAAAACGGGGTCGAGAAGAACAGCTTCCGTTCCTTGTCGAGCTGGGCCAGAGAGTTGTAATTGGGGTTGCGGTCGCAATCGGTCCAGTCATTGTCGCCGGGCGTGAACATGGCGGGCGCCTTCAGCGCATTGAAATAGCCGAGCGCCGTGGTGTAAACCGCGTCGGTGCACTCGCTGCCCCCCGATTTCAGGTCGCCGTCGTGGACGGTGAAGGCCAGGAACTGAGCGTTCATGTCTGCAATGAGGTTGTTGACACCGGCCGCCTGGGCCGTGGAATACGGCAGGTCGCCCCAGAGCCCGATGGCATAAGGAAGGCCGCGTCCCATCTCGTCTCCGGAAACATTGGGCGAAACCAGGGCGACAGTCGCCAGCAGAGGCAGAAACAGTGCCGTTGCACCTCGTCCGCGCGTCACCCATCGAACCGGCCGGGAATCTCTCTCGTGTCTCACGATGTCCTCCAGTGTGTGGAAAAAAGTTGCCGAGACGCGGATCCTAGAAGGGTTTGTTTGCAGGACGGTGACGAGGGCGGCACACGGAAAACCGTCGCGAAAAATCGTTCCCCTTCGGGCCCCGACGCAGCTTACCCGAGTTGTTTACTTGGAAATTAATCAGGACTAAAATGGTCCGGAATTTGAGCAGGTGCCGCAATGCTGCGAATAAGCAAACTGACCGACTACGCGATCATCCTCCTGGGCCAGATGGCCCGCGCGGGAGAACAGACCTTCGCCGCCGCCGAGCTGGCGGATCAGACCTCGATCGCCATGCCGACCACGAGCAAGATCCTCAAGGCGCTGGCGCGGGCCGGAATCGTCACTTCGACACGGGGCGCCCGCGGCGGCTATGCCCTGGCGCAGAAGCCGGAACACACCAGCGTCGCCCGAATCATCGATGCCATCGAAGGACCGATCGCGCTCACCGAATGCAGCGCCGAACAGGCACTGTGTCAGCAGTCCTCGTCCTGCGATGTCCGCAGCCATTGGAACGTGATCAACCGGGCGGTGCAGACCGCGCTGGAATCGGTCAGCCTGGCGGACATGATCCGCCCGGTGTCCGCTGCGCCTGCCGAAGTGCCGATTTCGCTGGCCCGGCTGCAACCCCAACCCCGATAACCCCCGCGAGAGCACCGCCATGTCCGCCACGGCAGAAACCCTGGACCGCCTGATCAAACAGGACTACAAGCCCGGCTTCGTCACCGAGCTGGAAACCGACACGCTTCCGCCCGGCCTGAACGAAGACGTCATCCGCGCCATCTCGAAGAAGAAGAACGAGCCGGAATTCATGCTGGAATGGCGCCTGAGCGCCTACCGCCACTGGCTGACGATGATGGAGCCCCACTGGGCCTTCGTCGAATATGCTCCGGTGGACTATCAGGCCATCAGCTACTACTCGGCGCCGAAAACCACGGACCACCCGAAATCCCTGGACGAGGTCGACCCCAAGCTGCTGGAGACCTACAACAAGCTCGGAATCCCGCTGTACGAGCAGGAAAAGCTGGCCGGCGTCGCGGTGGACGCGGTGTTCGATTCCGTGTCGGTGGCGACCACCTTCAAGGACAAGCTGGCCCAGGCCGGCGTGATCTTCTGCTCCATGTCGGAGGCGATCGAGAAGCATCCCGACCTGGTCCGGCAATACCTGGGCAGCGTGGTGCCGGCGGGGGACAATTTCTTCGCAGCGCTCAACTCGGCGGTGTTCTCGGACGGCTCCTTCGTCTACATCCCCAAGGGCGTGCGCTGCCCGATGGAACTCTCGACCTATTTCCGCATCAATGCGGCCAAGACCGGCCAGTTCGAACGCACCCTGATCGTCGCCGACGAAGGCAGCTATGTCAGCTACCTGGAGGGCTGCACCGCACCGATGCGCGACGAGAACCAGCTGCACGCGGCGGTGGTCGAACTCGTCGCGCTGGAAGGCGCCCAGATCAAGTACTCGACCGTGCAGAACTGGTATCCGGGCGACGAGGAAGGCCGCGGCGGCATCTACAACTTCGTCACCAAGCGCGGCGACTGCCGGGGGGCGCGCTCCAAGATTTCCTGGACCCAGGTGGAGACGGGTTCAGCCATCACCTGGAAATACCCCAGCTGCATCCTGCGCGGCGACGACTCGGTCGGTGAGTTCTATTCGGTGGCGGTCACCAACCACCGCCAGCAGGCCGATACCGGCACCAAGATGATCCACATCGGCAAGAACACCAAGAGCACGATCATATCCAAGGGCATTTCCGCCGGCCGCGCCCAGAACAGCTACCGCGGCCTGGTGAAGATCCTCAAGAGCGCCGAGAACGCCCGCAACTATACCCAGTGCGATTCGCTCCTGATCGGCGACCGCTGCGGGGCGCACACCTTCCCCTACATCGAGGTGAAGCAGCCCTCCGCCCAGGTCGAGCACGAGGCGACGACCTCGAAGATCAGCGAAGACCAGCTGTTCTTCTGCCAGCAGCGCGGCCTGTCGGCGGAGGATGCCGTTTCCATGATCGTGAACGGCTTCTGCAAGCAGGTCTTCAAGGAACTGCCCATGGAATTCGCCGTGGAAGCCCAGGCGCTCCTGGGCATCAGCCTGGAAGGCAGCGTCGGTTGAATCGGATTGAAAGCCCAATGAGCCCGTACATGAACACCCTGCTCCGCATCGAAAACCTGCACGCCCGCGTCGACGGCAAAGCCATCCTCAAGGGCATCGACCTGACGGTCAAACCCGGCGAAGTCCACGCCATCATGGGCCCGAACGGCTCGGGCAAGAGCACCTTGTCCAACGTCCTGGCCGGGCGCTCCGGCTACGAAGTGACCGAGGGCACGGTGACCTATCGCGGCCGGAACCTGCTGGAGCTGCCGCCGGAACAGCGCGCCCGCGAGGGCGTGTTCCTGGCCTTCCAGTACCCGGTGGAGATTCCCGGGGTCAGCAACATCTATCTGCTGAAAGCGGCCTACAACGCCATACGGCGCCACCGCGGCCTCAACGAAGTCGACGCGCTGGACTTCCTGAAGCTGGTCAAGGAAAAGACCCGCATGGTCGACCTGGACGAGCAGTTCCTGTACCGCGGCGTCAACGAGGGCTTCTCGGGCGGCGAGAAGAAGCGCAACGAGATCCTGCAGATGGCGATCCTCGAACCCACCCTGTGCATCCTCGACGAAACCGACTCCGGCCTGGACATCGACGCGCTCAAGGTGGTGGCGAACGGCATCAACGCGCTGCGCTCGCCGGAACGGGCCTTCATCCTGGTCACCCATTACCAGCGCCTGCTGGATTACATCAAGCCCGACCACGTCCACGTGCTGGCGCATGGCCGCATCGTCAGGTCCGGCGACGCAAGTCTTGCACACGAACTCGAACGGAAAGGCTACGGCTGGATCGAAGCGGCCGCCGCGGGGGCCTGAGATGAGTGCGCTATCTCACAGCCTTTACGTTGATTCATACCGCGAACCGGCCACCAATGAACCTGCCTGGCTGAGCCGGCTCCGCCGGCAGGCGCTGGCGCGTTTCGAGGCGTCCGGCTTTCCCTCCCCGCGCGACGAGGAATGGCGCTACACCCATGTCGCGCCGATCGAGCGCAAGCTGTTCACCGCTGCGACCGGTTCCGCCGACACCGGCGCTGCCGAAGCGCTGATCGAAAGCTGCCGGATCGCCGACGCCTGGTCGCTGGTGTTCGTCGACGGCATGTTCGTGCCCGAGCTGTCCGAGCGGCATGGCCTGCCTGCCGGCGTCACGCTGGAAAGCCTCGCCTCGCTGCTCGCCCTGAGCGAAGCCGACGGAAATGCCGCCTGGCTGGAATACGGACTCGAACAAGAAACCGAATCCGATCGGCACGGCTTCCTCGACTTCAACACCGCCTTCTTCACCGACGGCGCCGTACTGCGCCTGGAAGAGGGCGTCGCGCTGGAAAAACCGGTCCAGCTGTTCTTCGTCTCGACTCGCAACGACGGCCGCTCCACGCTGCGCAACCTGATCCGGATCGGCAGGAACGCCGAGGCGCGCGTCGTCGAAACCCACGTCGGCCCGCCGGAGACCGGCTATCTGGGCGCCGTGGTCAACCAGATCGAAGTCGCGGACAACGGCGGGCTGAACCATTACAAGCTCCAGCTCGACGGCGGCAGGGCCTACCACTTCGGCGGCAGCTACGCCCGCGTCGCCCGCGACGGCCGCTTCGGCCATCACCTGTTGTCGCTGGGCGGACTGCTGGTCCGCAACGAGGTGCACGCCCGTCTTGGCCACGCCGCCCAGACCGAGATGAACGGAGTGTTCCTGAGCGAAAACCGGCAGCATGTCGACAACCACATCCGGGTGGACCACGACGAACCGCATGGCAGCAGCCGCGTGAGCTATCGCGGCATCCTCGAGGACCGCTCGCGCGGCGTGTTCCAGGGGCGAATCGTGGTGCACGCGGATGCCCAGAAGACCGACGCGGAAATGAACAACCGCAACCTGCTGCTGTCCGATGACGCCGAGATCGACACCAAGCCCCAGCTCGAGATCCATGCCGACGACGTGAAGTGCGTCCATGGTGTCACGATCGGCCAGCTCGATCCGGATTCGGTGTTCTACCTGGAATCGCGCGGCATCGACGCGGCCACGGCGCGCGAGATGCTGACCTTCGCTTTCGCGGCCGAAATCGTCGAACGGTTCGGCCCGCTGCGCGAGCGGCTGCGCGGCCTGCTGCTGGCCCGTTTCCCGAACGCACAATGAGCAAGGAGTCGTCATGAACACCGCCCCCGCCGCCGTCCCGGCTTTCGACGTAGCCCGGATCAGGACGGACTTCCCGATCCTCGGACAGCAGGTTCACGGCAAGCCGCTGGTCTATCTGGACAACGCCGCCACCGCCCAGAAACCCAAGGCGGTGCTGGACTGCATCGCCAAGGTGTACACGGAAGACTACGCCAACGTCCACCGCGGCGTACACACCCTGAGCCAGCGCGCCACGGAGTTGTTCGAGGGGGCACGGGAAAAGGTGCAGCGCCACCTCAACGCCCGCCATTCGCACGAGATCGTCTTCACCCGCGGCACCACCGAGGCGATCAACCTGGTCGCCCAGTCCTACGGACGGCCACGCTTCAAGGCGGGGGACGAAATCCTCATCACGGCCATGGAGCATCATTCCAACATCGTGCCCTGGCAGATGCTGTGCGAGCAGACCGGCGCCGTGCTGAAGGTCGTCCCGATCGACCGCACCGGCACCCTGGAACTGGACCGGTTCGAAGCCCTGCTGTCGAACCGTACCCGGCTGCTGGCGGTGGCGCACATGTCGAACGCGCTGGGCACGATCAACCCGGTGGAAACGCTGATCGAACAGGCCCATCGCCACGGCGTGCCGGTGCTGGTCGACGGCGCCCAGGCGATACCGCACATGGCGGTGGACGTGCAGGCGCTGGACTGCGATTTCTACGCCTTCTCCGGCCATAAGCTGTATGGCCCCGCCGGCATCGGGATCCTGTACGGCAAGGAAGAGTTGCTGAACAAGATGCCGCCCTATCAGGGAGGCGGCGACATGATCCGCCGGGTGACCTTCGAGAAGACCGAATACAACACCCTGCCCTACAAGTTCGAAGCCGGCACGCCGAGCATCGTCGACGCCATCGCCCTGGGTGCCGCCATCGACTATGTGAACGGCATAGGCATGGAAACCATAGCCGGACACGAACAGCGGCTGCTGGCCTACGCCACCGAACAGGCGCTACGCATCCCGGGCTTAGAGCTGTTCGGCCAGGCCGCCGAGAAGGGTGCCATCCTGTCGTTCACCCTGCACCGCATCCACCCCCACGACATCGGCACGATCCTGGATCACCTCGGCATCGCCATCCGCGCCGGGCATCATTGCGCCATGCCGGTGATGGACTTTTTCGGCATTCCCGCGACGGCGCGGGCGTCGTTCGGGCTTTACAACACTTTTGAAGAGGTAGACGCGTTGATCGCAGGCATCCACAAGGTCATCGAGGTATTCGGCTGATGCTGGACCAGATTCGGGATCTCTACCAGGAGGTGGTCTTCGACCACAACCGCAATCCGCGCAACTTCCGGGTGATGGAAGACGCCAACCGCACCGTCGAGGGCTTCAACCCGCTGTGCGGCGACCGGATCACCCTCTACGTCAAGATCGACGACGCCGGCGTCATCCGGGACGTCAGCTTCCAGGGCTCGGGCTGCGCCATTTCCACCGCCTCGGCCTCGCTGATGACCGAGATCGTCCGGAACATGCACGAGAGCGAGGCCCACGCATTGTTCGAGACCTTCCACCGCATCGCCACCGGCAAGGACGACGCCGTCAACCTGGAAGAACTGGGCAAGCTGGCCGTGCTGGCCGGCGTGCGCGCCTATCCGGCGCGGGTCAAATGCGCCACCCTGGCCTGGCACTCGCTGGAAGCCGCGCTGGAAAACCAGGAAACGACCGTCACCACAGAGTGAGGATTCGCCGCCGATGAACGACTGGATCGACGTAGCTCCGGCGGACTGCCTGCCCGAAGGGGGGCACGTCGTGACCAATCTCGATGGCATCCCCGTTGCCATATTCAAGCTGGGCGGCGAGTTCTACGCCATCGAGGACGCCTGCAGCCACGATGGCGCAGAGATCGCCAGCGGCCGGCTGGACGGTGACGAAATCGTCTGCCCCCGCCACGGCGCCCGCTTCTGCCTCAAGACCGGCAAGGTCCTTTCACCTCCCGCCTACGAAGACCTCACCTGTTTCGCCGTCCGCGTCGCAGACGGCATGGTCCAGATCCGAGACGCCCGCTGGGATTAGAACAGCCGGCGCACTTTGAGGCTGGAGGCCATCAGCAGGCCCATCACCGGGAACGCCGCGGGCCAGACGCTGAGACTGGGAGGAAAAATCACCGAAAGCAGATACAGCAGCGGAAACGGCACGCCGCCGTTGACCGTGATCGGTACTCCCTCGAAACCTTGCCCGTGGAGATGTTGTAACGCGCCAGCCTGGGCATGCCACAGCCGACGAAGCACGGCAGCGGCGCAATGGCCGGCCAGGACGGCTCGTTCATCCCGACAAACGAGCAGGCTGGGACCCGGCCGAAGGAAACCAGGTCTCCGAGGGAATCGAGCTGCTTGCCGAATTCGCGTCCGCCGTGGCGGGTCCAGGCAGCCACCTTGCCATCCAGCGAGTCCCACACCACCGCCAGCGCGATCAGCGCCGCGCCGATTTCCGGATGCCCCTGGATAGCCGCGAATTTCGCCGATACCCCGCAGCTCAGATTGACGATGGTCGGCGCATCGGCCCAGCACGACGGACGCGGCATGTTCATCCGGGCATTCCCTCATCTCCCAAAAAAATCCTCCCTTGAACAACACGGAAAGATGACGGCTCAGCGTCGCCGCCGGTCTCGCCCGCCGGCGATGGCCGCGATTCAGGAAATGGCGCTCCGGTCCTGTCCGATCGATGCCTCGAAACCGACAAGCGGTTGCGGCTCACCGAACAGATAGCCCTGGCCCAGACGGCAGCCATGCGCCTGGAGATAGACGGCCTGTCGTGGGGTTTCCACGCCTTCCGCCAGCACCTCCAGGCCCAGGGCCTGGGCAATCGAGATTATGGCTTTGACCAGCTCCGATTTGCAGCGGTCGGACGGAATGCCGTGGACGAAACAGCGATCGATCTTGATCCGTTTCACCGGAAAGCGATGCAGATAGCTCAAGGCGGAATAGCCGGTACCGAAGTCATCGATGGCGATCGACAGCCCCATGCGGTCGAAGGCATCGAGGGTCGCGTGGACCCCCCTGCTGTCTTCCAGCAGCAGGCTTTCGGTGATTTCCAGCTCCAGCCACTCCGGCCGGCAGCCGGTCTCGTCCAGAATGCGCTGCACCGTACCGGCCAAGTCGTTCAGGATGAACTGGCGAGTGGAAAGGTTGACGGCTACGCGCAGCGGCTGCTCGCGGTGGCGGTTCCAGGCAACGACGGCCTGGCAGGCCTGGACCAGGATCCAGTCGCCGATGCCGACGATCAGACCGGTTTCCTCCGCGATCGGGATGAATTTACGCGGCAGTATGATGCCGCGTCCCGGCCTGTTCCATCGCAGCAGGGCCTCGGCGCCGACGATGGTTCCGGAAACCATGTCGATCTGCGATTGGAAGTGCAGCTCCAGTTCGTTGCGCCCCAGCGCCCGGCGCAGGGCGGATTCGATCCGCATGCGCTCCGCCGCCCGAGCCGTGAGCTCGGCCGAATAGAACTGAAAGTTGTTCCTCCCCTGCCGCTTGGCGTGATACATGGCGGTGTCGGCATAACGGAACAAGGTATCGATGCCGGTGCAGTCGCGGGGGTAAAGCGCGATACCGAGACTGACCGAAACGAACAGCTCGCGGCCCTCGATCAGGAAAGGCCGGGCAAAGGCGTCGAGTATCCGGCCAGCCAGCGCCGTGAGTTCTTGGGAAGCGGCCGGCGCCGGCACCAGAACGGCGAATTCATCGCCGCCCAGCCGCGCCACCGTATCGTCCTTGCCGACCGCCCCCAGCAAACGGCGGGCGGCTCTTCCCAGCAGCAGATCGCCGATCCCGTGTCCCAGGGTGTCGTTGATTTCCTTGAAGCGGTCGAGGTCCAGCATCATCAGGGCGAACTGCCGGCCCGGACGGGGATTGCCATCCATGACCTCCCGGATACGCTTGTTGAGCATTTCCCGATTCGGCAGTCCGGTCAAGGAATCGAAAAATGCGAGGTGATGGATACGCCGCCGATAGGCGTCGATTTCGGTGATGTCCCGCCCGATCGCCAGCGCATGCATGACTTCGCCGTCGAAACCGAATTCCGGCGTCAGCCGGATATGGGAGATCAGCTCCCGTTCCTGCGCCGTTTTCCAGCTCAGCTCGAACTCCGCCGGCTCCCCCGTTTCGAAAACCTGCCGAATCTTCGCCTGGTAGGCACGGGAACTTTCGCCGCCCGGAAACTCGACCGGCGTTTTCCCCAAGAGTTCCGAGAGAGGCACGCCGGCTTCTTCCACCAGCCGGGGATTGGCGTAGATACGGCGGCAGTCCCGGTCATAGCGGGCGACGGTGTCGGGCGAGTGCTCGACCAGGGAACGGAACTCCTGTTCACGCGCCTTGAGCTGCCGCTCCGAGCGGTCGCGTTCCAGAGCCGCCGCGACCCGGGTCGCCACGAGCTGCAGGAGGGCGGTCACGGACTCCGGCTCCGCCATCGGCTCGCCGTGCATCACCGCGATCAGGCCGATCGCGGTTCCGGCCGAATCCCACAGCGGCACGCCGACGTAGCTTTCCACCCCCATGTCCTGCAGCATGAGGTCGTCAGGAAACAGCCGGCGTACTTGGCGGGGGAAACAGCATAGGCTGCGGCCCATGACGTTTTCGCAGGGCGTTCCGGCGAGTCTGTAGCAGATGTTGGGCAAGTCTTCGCCGCGGGCATACAGCGCGACGGTCTCGGCGAGTTCGGCGTCCCTGGCCAGCCGGTCGATGACGACGTAATCGACCCCGAGAATCCTGCCGAGGTAATGCGCAATGGCGGAAAAGAATGCTTCGCCTTCCGTGGCCCAGCTGCGCTGTGCGATGAACTGCAAGGTTTCCTCCATCCGCTTCCGCTCGGTGATGTCGATCAGGAAACCGTGCCACAGGGTGATGCCGTCTTTCTGCCGCTCCGGCACGGAGCGGGCCTCCAGCCAACGCTCGCCCTTGACGGGGTGAAGGATACGGTATTCCTCCGTGAACGGCTGCAGCTCACGAGCCGAGGCCTCTTTGCAGCGCATGACCCGGTCACGGTCTTCGGGAACGATGCGCGAATGAACATGGCCGATGTCTGCCAAGACCGCTTCCACGCTCAGTCCCAGGATGTCCTCCACGCCGGAGCTGGCGTACGTCATCACGAGGCGTCCGTCGGCGTGCGCCTCCACGGTATACATGAATCCCGGCGCACACTGGGCGAAACGGGCGAGACGGTCCAGCCCTTCCCGCTCGGCCTGCAGCCTCTCGAGCTCCTTCATGCGCGCCTCGGCCTCACGGCGGGGGCGAATGTCGCGGCTGATGCACATCGCCAGTAACCTGCCGTCCTGCTCGAACAGGTTCGCCGTCACCTCGACAGGAATCTCCATCCCCTCCGCAACTCGGTGCAGCGTCTCGAACTTCGTGCCCCCGGTCTGACGGTGCCGTTCGAGGGCTAGGCGCAGGGATTCTTCGTCGTATGTGGGATCGAAATCCAGCGGGCACCAGGTCAACAGGGTTTCGAGACCCACGCCGAAATGGCGACAGGCCGCTTCGTTCGCGTAGATGATGCGGGCGCAGTCTTCGATGTCGTGGACCGTCACCACCTCATCCTGGAGGCATTCGATCATCGCCTGGAACATGACGTTGTCCCATGCCAAGGTTTCCTTGCGTTCCAACCCAGCCTCCGTCACGAACTTACGGCGTGAATGCCCCCGAAAACTGGCGGGATCAGGCGTTGCCCGCCAGAAGCCGCTCGAACCGGTCCTGCGGCAGCGGCCTGCCGAACAAATGCCCCTGCGCCAGCCGACAGCCTTGGGCATGGAGATATTCCGCCTGATGAGACGTTTCCACCCCTTCTGCGATCACTTCGAGTTGCAAAGCACCGGCAATCGAGATGATGGCCTTGACCAGTTCCACCTTTTCCCTGTCCGCGGGAAAACCCTGGATGAAGGAGCGGTCGATCTTGATCTGGTCCAGCGGAAAACGGTTGAGATAACTCAACGCCGAATAGCCGGTGCCGAAGTCGTCGATGGAAATCGCGAAGCCCATGTCGTGCAGCTCCTCCAAGGCTGCGCCGACCTCGGCATCGTTCCCGAGCAACAGGCTCTCGGTGATCTCGAGTTCCAGCCATTCCGGACGGCAGCCGGTATCCTGGACGATGCGCTGCAATTCGCCGGGCAGATCGTTGCGGACGAACTGCCGGGTGGAAAGGTTCACCGCGACTTTGAAGGGCGAATCGACGGTCCGGTGCCAGTAGACCGCCCGGCGGCAGGCGGTCGTCAGGACCCAGTGCCCCAGGTCGCGGATAAACCCCGTTTCCTCGGCTATGGGAATGAAACGGTCGGGCGTCATGATACCTTCCTGCGGATGCCGCCACCGCAGCAAGGCCTCTGCGCCGACGATGCGTCCGGCCGGCAAGGCCACCTGCGGCTGATAGTACAGTTCCAGTTCGCCATTCCCGAGCGCTTTGCGCAGCGCCCCTTCCATCGCCGTACGGTCCGATACCTGGACGGCGAGCTCCTCCGCGTAGAACTGGAAATTGTTCCGGCCTTGTCGCTTGGCATGGTACATGGCCAGATCCGCCTGCTTGAACAGCCGGTCCGCGTCACACTGGCCTTCCATATGCAGGACGATCCCGATGCTGACCGAAACGAACAGCTCCTTGCCTTCGATGATAAAGGCCTCGCCGAAGGCCTCGAGTATCCTGCCGGCGATGGCGCGGAGATCGCCCCGATCGCGCACCACTGGCAACAGGATCGAGAACTCGTCTCCACCCAGCCGCGCCACGGTGTCGTAGCCACGGACGCATGCGTTCAGGCGCCGGGCAGCCTCGCACAGCAGCCGGTCGCCTGCGCTGTGCCCCAGCGTGTCGTTCACCTCCTTGAAGCGGTCCAGGTCGAGCAGCATCAGACCGAACTGACTGCCTCGGGCAGCGGCATCGGTCAGACACTGGCGGATCCGGTCGTTGAGCAATGCCCGGTTGGGCAGGTCGGTGAGCGGATCGAAGAACGCCAGGCGTTGAATGCGCCGCCGGTATTCGTCCACCTCGGTGATGTCCCGACCGACCGCCAGCACACCGGTGCATTCGCCATCCGGATCGTGTTCCGCCACCAGACGGATGTGAAGCAGGCGGGGACCTTTGTGCGTACCCTGCAGCAGGAGTTCTATTTCGTCGGCCTTGCCGGTGGCGACGACCGCCCTGAGCTTGCTCTCGTAAGTTTCGAACCGCTCGTCACCGGGATGGAGCTCGGTCGGTGTCCGGCCGATCATGTCACTGGCGGAAAACAGCAGCGTGTTCTCCAGACTGGGATTGAGGTAGACGATGCGGCAATCCCGGTCGTATCGCATGATGCTATCGGGTGAATTCTCGGCGAGCGAGCGGAACTCGCGTTCACGCCGGAGCAATGCCGTATCCGTCCGCTTGAGGAGGCGGGTGTCGCGCACCAATGCCAGCACGTAACCGCAGCCTTCGTGCTCCAGATAGCGGGCGTCGACGACGACCGGCACCCGATGTCCGTCTCGGGTACGGTGGATGGTTTCCCACTGGGCGGAAGTCTTCTCCCGGATTTCGCGGAAATGACCGGCCCAGGACCGTGACCCCAAATCGGGCACGACCTCGGCGACGGACAGGTTCAGAAACTCCTCGCCGCGGTAACCCAGGGCCTTTCGCCACGCTTCGTTGACATAGACGAACCGACCCTCGGCATTGCAGATCGACACCATTTCCGCGAGGTGATCCAGCGCCTTGCCGACCAGCCCGGCTTGCACCTCGGCCTGCCTGCGTTCGGTGACATCCGTGAGAAACCCGTGCCAGCGGATCGCGCCGTCCGACAGAGGCTCTGGCACTGCGGAAAGCTCGAGCCAGCGTGGCCCCCGGACGGGATGTTCGACCGGGAACTCCGTCCTGAGCGGCATCGGACCGCGCTGGGCCGTTTCCTGCCGCGGCTCCGCCCGCCGCCGATCCTCCGGCCACATCGATGCTTCGATGCCGGCGGCGTGCAGGAGGCGGCCGGGCTCCGCCCCGAACATGTCCTCCATCGCGGGGTCGGCATGGACGACCGTGACATGGCCATCCGGGTGCTGCTCCAGAATACAGGTGGCAGCCGCCGGAAGAAGGCCGGATGGCCCCACCAATTCCCCCGGTCCGTCGATCACCGCCATCTCCCTTGCCCCGCCCATCAGGTCAGAAGGACGGCAACCAGACCGGTCATGAAGATGCCATCGAAAGTTCCCGCGCCGCCGATGGAGGCCACCGGCGCGCCGAGGTGGCGAATGTCGGGGATGCGTAGCAGATCAGCCCCGATCAGCACGCCCATGGTTCCGGCGATGTAGGCGACCGGCGCCCGGTGTTCGCCGCCCAGCACCAGGGCAACCAGCGCCGCCGCCAGGGGGGCGATCAGGATCGGCATGCCGATGCCAAAGCCGGGAATGGGCCGGCTGAAGCCATACGCCACCGCCGCGACGATCGCTGTCGCCAGCGCCAACTGCGGCAGCGGGATGCCATCATTGGCGAGCAGGTAAAACGAAAAGGCCACCGGAACCAGTCCGCCCCCCACGTTGACCATGATCTTCGTCCGGCCGGTGAACGGAATTTCCGGCAGGCGCAGCAAGCCCCGGAACGGCGGTGGCGGAACGACAGGGGGGCGGTCCGCCTCGATGGTGGCCACCGGCAGGTTGATGGCGCTGCCCAGCAAAGAAGTCAGGACCAGGCTGAGAGCGGAAGACGGGTCGAGACCGAGCTTCTCGAAAGTCAGCGCAATGATCTGGAAATTGATGCTGAAGACGAGCCACAGCAACAAGCCGGCAAAAAACAGGAAATACAGGGGGGAAAAAGGTCCGCGCATGGAATGCCCCGGCCTTATCGTGGATATCGCATGGCGAACACCGTTCTCTTGCTTGACCCGTCTGAATGAGCGGGGGCCGGACGCATGGTACTCCGGTCCGGCCATGCTCCCCTCAGTCTATCTTGATACTCTGGCGTTTGCTGCCCGCCGCCTTGGGAATCACCACTTCCAGTATCCCGTCCTTGAAGGAGGCCTTGGCCTTGTCCGCATCCACGGCGCACGGCAGCCGCAGACTCCGGCTGAATTCGCCGCGGCTCATTTCACGGTAAAAGTACTGGCCTTTCTCCTCTTTGCTTTCGGACTGCGAGGATGCCTGCAACGTGAACATGTCCTCACTCAGGGTGATCTCCAGGTCATCCTTGGTGATGCCCGGCAGTTCCGCCCTGACCACCACTTCGTCCGCACGGTCGATCACATCGACCTTCGGCACCCGGACGCCGGACAGACCGGTTCGGAACAAGGAAGGCCAGGGCCTGCGCATCAGCGCCCAAGGCTCGTGTTCCAGCCATCCCGCCGGGAACACCTGCTCCATCCACCGCTCCATTTCCTCCCAGGGACTCGGGTAGGCTCTCGTCGCCACGGGCTCGGCGGCCTTCACTTCCTTCCCCGTGGATTCCTTCTCATGCGCTTCTTTCTTGGCCATCACATGCACCTCCAAAACGTTCGAGAACACACCGAAAAGCCGGGCCCGTTGCCCGGACAGCGGACGCTGTCGCCGACCGCGGCGACGCTCGCCTAAGTATAGCGGTATCGGTCTAAAAGTACCCTGACAGACGGGGCTTTACCACCGTGGCAGGAGATCCCGTCCGCATGATCCTCCCACGGCCTGCGCTAAAATCGGTAACAGTCTCCAGTTCGGACATATCGTATCATTGGGCGTGAATGTTGCTTTGGCCTCCGACCGAAACAGCGGACGGAAGTCCGGCTTACCCTCGACATTCCCACCGTCCCCCGGTCAAATCTCCAGGAGTCCGACGACATGAAACTCCATCGCCCCTGGCAATGGCTCCTTCCCTGTGCGCTCGCGCTCGCCGCCTGCCACGGTGCCGATGACGAGGACCGGGCCGAACTGTCCATCAATCCGCAGGACATCCTCCAGCTGCCGGTGGACTCCCCCAAGATCCGTCACATCAGGGAAGCAGAAGCCATTCCGGAGCAGCGGCCGCTGCTGGAGCCGCTCACCGGCAAGATCACTTACGATGAAACCCGTACGGTACGCGTATCCTCCCCCATCGCCGGCCGCGTCACCGCGATACCGGCACAGCCCGGCGCCGTCGTCCGGGTCGGTACGCCTTTGCTCGAGCTGGACAGTCCCGAACTCGGCCAAGCCCAGGCGGAGTACGCGAAGGCCACCGCCGATCTAAAGTTGGCGGAACGCGATTTCGAGCGTCTGAAAAGTCTGTACGACAATGGCATCGCGCCCCACAAGGAATTCCATCAGGCCGAGGATGCGCTGGAACGTGCCCGCAGCGAGGCCGAACGCAGCCGCCTACGACTGGCCAATCTCGGCGTACATGAAAAACGCCCCGATAACCACTTCACGCTCAAGGCGCCGATCGCCGGCGTCGTCACCGAACGCAACGTCAATCCCGGCATGGAGGTCCGCCCGGACCTTCCGACGCCGCTCTTCGTGATATCGGATCTGGACCGGCTCTGGGTTCTCCTCGATGTTTTCGAAAAGGACCTGGCCGTGATCCATCCGGGACAGGACGTCAAACTCACGGTGCCGGCCTACCCGGACCGATGGTTCCCGGCCAGGATCGACTACATCGGCAAGGTGGTGGACGAAACGACCCGGACGGTGAAGGTGCGCTGCCTGCTGCCCAATCCGGAAGGCCAACTGTTGCCGTCGATGTATGCCTCGGTGGAAGTAGAAAGCCCGCCCGACGACAAGGCGATCGTCGTCCCGCTCACGGCCCTGTTCACGGAAGGGGAATCGGACTGGCTGTTCGTCTCCCTCGGTGAAGGCCGCTACCAGAAACGCGAGGTACGGGTCGGACTGCGGCTGAAGAAGGAAGCCGTGCTGCTGGAGGGCGTCCAGCCAGGCGAACGGATCGTGACCGACGGCGCCCTCCTGCTGCGCTCCGAACTGGATACGGCAGCGGGCGACGGCGGGAAAAAACCATGATTCGCCCGGTCATTGCATTCTGTCTGCAACAGCGCCTGCTGGTCCTCGGTCTCGCCGTGCTGCTGACGGCGGGCGGCATCCTGTCGTTCGAAAAGCTGCCGGTGCAGGCTTTTCCCGACGTGCAGAACGTCTTCGTGCAGGTCGTCACCCAATTTCCCGGTCAGGCGCCGGAGGAAGTGGAGAAACTGGTCACCCTGCCGATCGAGCGCGAAATGAACGGTCTGCCCCATCTCATCAATCTGCGCTCGGTGTCGATCTTCGGACTGTCCGTCGTCACACTGACCTTCGATGACGACGCCGAAGACTACTTCTCCCGCCAGCAGGTGCTGGAGCGGCTGCGCGCGGTGAGTCTCCCTGCCTCGGCCAGCACCAGCCTGGGGCCGCTCAGTACGGGAATCGGCGAAATCTACCGCTACCGGATCGAAGCCCCGGGACTGTCCCTGATCGAACAGCGCGCGCTGCAGGACTGGGTCATCGAGCGGCGCCTGCGCACCGTGCAGGGTGTGGCGGACGTGGTGTCGTTCGGCGGCGGGGTCAAGCAGTACCAGGTACAGATCGATCCCAACCGCCTGAAGGACTATCGCCTGACCGTGCAGGACGTCTACCAGGCGGTGGCGAACAACAACGGCAACACCGGCGGCGGCTACATCGAGCACGGCTACGAAGCGCTGGTGGTAAGGGGCGTCGGGCTGCTCAAATCGATGGACGAAATCAAGTCCATCGTCGTGGCTACCCGCGACGGCGTGCCGGTCCATGTCCAGAACGTCGCCACCGTCAGCATCGGTCCCCAGCCGCGCACCGGTATCGTCGGCTTCAACCAGACCGATGAAGTGGTCGAGGGCGTGGTGCTGCTGATCAAGGGCCGTGATGCCATCGAGGTCCTGACCGGGGTGAAGGCCGAAATCGATGGATTGAACCGGCACGGCCTGCCGCCCGGCGTGAAAATCGTCCCGTTCTACGACCGTACGGAGCTGATACACCACACCATCCACACGGTCGAGCACAACATGCTGGAAGGAGCCTTGTTGATCCTCGCCGTCCTGCTGGTGTTCCTGCGCCGACTGGCGACCGCCCTGGTGGTCATCGTGGTCATCCCGCTCTCCCTGCTGTTCGCGTTCATCCTCATGGATGCCCTGCACATCTCCGCCAACCTGATTTCACTGGGTGCGATCGATTTCGGCATCATCGTCGACACGGCGGTCGTGCTGGTGGAGGCGGTCATCGTGCGCATCTCGCTCGATTTGGACCGCAAGGCGGGGCTCCCGCAAATGCGGCGGACCCTGCTCGACACCAGTGTCGAGATGGGACGGCCGGTGCTGTTTTCGAAAGCCATCATCATTACCGCCTTCCTGCCGATCTTCACCTTCCAGCGGGTGGAGGCCAGGATCTTCTCGCCGATGGCCTACACGCTGAGCCTGGCCCTCCTCGGCTCCCTGGTCGTCAGCCTGACCCTTGTCCCGGTCTTGCTGACCTATCTGCTGGGACCGCGTCTGTCGGAGGCACACAACCCTCTGGTGACTTTCATGGAACACCGCTACCGCCGGCTGCTAGCCGGCATTCTGCGGCGGCCGGTCCGATTGTACGTCGCCAGTGGCCTCCTGCTGGCGCTGGCCGGCGGCTCGACCCATTTCATCGGCACCGAGTTCATGCCCAAACTCGACGAGGGCAACGTCTGGCTCACCATCACCCTGCCGACGCCGATTTCGCTGACCAAGGGCAAAGAGCTGGCGCGCGACATCCGCGCACGCCTGCTGGAATTTCCCGAAGTCCGCTCGATCACGACCCAGCTCGGCCGGCCGGAAGACGGCACCGATCCGAAGGGTTTCAACAATCTCGAGATTCTGGTCGATCTGCATGACAAGGACACCTGGCGCTTTGCGGACAAGGACCGGCTGGTCGAGGCCATGCAGCGTAACCTCGACGTCTTCCCCGGACTGCAGTTCAACTTCTCGCAAGTGATCCAAGACAACGTGGAAGAAGCGATTTCCGGCGTCAAGGGCGAAATCGCGGTGAAGATTTTCGGCGACGACCTGAAAGTCCTGCAGGAAAAAGCCGATCAGGTCACCCGTATCCTGCGCTCCATCCGTGGCGCCACCGACGTCGCCGCCGAACAGCAGTCCGGTCTGGCCCAGGCCGTGATCGAGATCGACCGCGCCGCCATCGCCCGTTACGGCGTCAGCGTCGACGACGTGGAGGACACCCTCGGTATCGCCGTCGGCGGCCGAAGCGCCACCCGCTTTCTCGAAGGCGAGAGGCGTTTCGACGTCGTGGTCCGAATGAAGGAAGAGGCGCGCGACTCGGTCGGCGCCATCGCCGATCTCACGGTCGCGACGCCACAGGGCAGCCGCGTGCCGCTGGCCGAATTGGCCGATATCAAGGTCGACCAGGGCGCCTCCCGCATCAGCCGGGAGGACAACCGGCGGCGCATCGCCGTAAAATGCAACCTGATCGACCGCGATCAGGGTGGCTTCGTGGCCGAAGCCCAGGCGCGCGTCGCCCGGGAGGTCCGGCTGCCCCCAGGCTACCGGCTGTTATGGAGTGGCCAGTTCGAAAACCAGCAGCGGGCCATGAAGCGTCTCTCCATCATCGTGCCCATCAGCCTGGTTTTGATCTTTCTTCTGCTATTCTGGACATTCAAGTCGATGCGCCACGCGGGACTGATCGTGATGAACGTGCCGTTCTCGCTCATCGGTGGAGTCGGCGCCCTGCTGGCAACCGGCATCCACCTGAGCGTCTCGGCCGCCGTGGGCTTCATCGCCCTGTTCGGCATCGCGGTGCAGAACGGGGTCATCCTGCTGTCCCAGATCAATCAGCTACGACGGGAAGGACGCGGCATGACGGATGCGATCATCGACGGCTCGGTGAGCCGGTTGCGACCGGTGGTCATGACCGCATCGATGGCGATGCTGGGCCTGTTTCCGGCGGCCCTGTCGCACTCGGTCGGCTCGGAAACGGCGCGGCCGTTCGCCGTGGTCATCATCGGCGGGCTGATCAGCGCCACCGGGCTGACCCTGACTCTGCTCCCTGTCCTCTACCGGCGTTTCGGAGGAGCCGCCTCGTGAAAGAAATACGCGCCTACATCCAGCCGTTCATGCTGTCCAAACTGACCATGGCGCTGCTCGACATCCCCGGATTCCCCGGGATGAGCGTGTCGGACTGCGAAGGCTTCGGCCGCGGCAAGGCCAGCGCCTCCCAGGATTTCAGCCCCTTCATGGCGAAGAAACGGATCGAGATCTTCGCCCCCGACGACCTCGCCGAGCACATCGCTGCCGTCATCCTGGAAACCGCCAATACCCATCAACCCGGCGCCGGGACGGTTTACGTACTGGAGGTCGGAAAGGGCGCCCGCATCAGTCAAGGCCAGTGGGAAAGCTGATTCCTTCTGGGTAATCTTCGCGCCGAGGCTCCCACCGACGCCGCTTCCTTCCGACCCGGAGCTCGTGATACGTCCATGGACCGAACCAAATCGAAATCTTCCGGATTCCTGACCCTGTCCGCCGGCGCCCTGGGGGTGGTCTACGGCGACATCGGCACCAGCCCGCTGTACACCGTGCGGGAAATCTTCGGCGGCGCTTACGCGATCCAGCTGACACAGGAGAACATCCTGGGCGCGCTCTCCCTGATCTTCTGGGCTCTGTTCATCATCGTGGCCGTGAAATACGTGGTGTTCGTCATGCATGCGGACAATCACGGCGAAGGCGGCATCATGGCCCTGACCGCCCTCGCGCTGCGGCAGCGGCACCGGCGCAAGCACCGGGCCTGGATCATCTCCCTGGGTCTCTTCGGCACGGCGCTTTTCTATGGCGACGGGATGATCACGCCCGCCATTTCGGTGCTCGGCGCGATGGAGGGCTTGGGGATAGCCACTGCGGCGCTGTCGCACTACGTGGTTCCGGCTTCGATCCTGATCCTGCTGGCGCTGTTCCTGATCCAGCGACGGGGAACCGAACGCGTCGGTCGATTGTTCGGCCCCATCATGCTGCTGTGGTTCCTCTCCATCGGCACGTTGGGTTTCGTCAGTCTGCGGCAGACGCCGGAGGTGCTCGCCGCCCTCAATCCGCTCCATGGATTCCGGTTTCTCACCGCCCACCAGGGTCTGGGCTTCGCGGCGCTGGGCGCGGTGGTGCTGGCGGTCACAGGGGCCGAAGCGCTGTACGCCGACATGGGCCATTTCGGCAAAGCCCCGATCCGCGTCACCTGGTTCGCCGTGGTATTTCCGAGCCTCATCCTGAACTACCTCGGCCAGGGTGCCCTGCTGATCCGCAACCCCGAAGCGGTGCAGAATCCGTTCTATCTGCTGGTGCCGGAATGGGCACTCTATCCGATGATCGGACTGGCCACGGCCGCCACCGTGATCGCCTCGCAGGCGGTCATTTCTGGCGCATTCTCACTCACCCATCAGGCCATCCAGCTCGATTACCTGCCACGTCAACGCATGGTCCACACTTCGGAATCCGAACGGGGCCAGATCTATGCCCCGGCGGTGAACCGCCTGCTCCTGGTCTCAGTGCTGGCCCTGGTGCTGGCGTTCGGCTCCTCCTCCCGCCTCGCCTCGGCCTACGGTCTGGCCGTGGTCGGCACCATGGTGGTGACCACCCTGCTGGCCCTGGTCGTGGCCCACGACACCTGGCGCTGGCCGGGCCTGGCGCTGCTCGTCACCGGCGCGGTCCTGCTGTCCGTCGACCTGTCGTTCCTGACGGCCAATCTGGCCAAGCTCGGCGACGGCGGCTGGATTCCTCTGAGCCTGGGGCTGATTCTGGCCACTGTCATGTCGACCTGGAAAAAAGGCCGCGACGTCCTGTTCGCCCGCCTGCAACAGGAGTCCGAATCCCTGAGCCGGTTCCTGCAGCGGCTGACCGACGAGCCGCCGCCGTTCCGGCCGGTCGGCACCGCGATCTTCCTGACCGCCCGCAACCTCAGCCTGCCCTTCGCCCTGCTACGCAACTACGAGCACAACCAGGTGATCCACCAGCGGGTGATCCTGCTCACCATGACCACGCTCGACAAGCCCTACGCGGCGGAAAAGGAAAAGATCACCATCGAGGCACTGGAGCACAATTTTTTCCGCATCACGACCCGCTTCGGCTTCATGGAACGCCCCAATGTGCTGCGCATGCTGAACCTTTGCCGCCATGCCGGGCTGCACATCGATCTGGAACAGACCACGTTCTTCCTGGGCCGGGAAACGCTGATCCGCTCCGCCGAGCGGGGTCTGAACCGCTGGGAAGAAGTGCTGTTCATCTCCATGTTCCGCAACGCCTACAATCCGACCGGCTACTTCAAGCTGCCGGTGGACCGGGTGGTGGAACTCGGCACCGTCATCGCGATATGACGGAAGCCGTCTCCGGCGTGTCCGGATGCATGCCTTCGGCCCAATGGTTGACCATCACGATCAGAGCAATGCCCGCCGCGATCATCGCGAGCTGCTGAAGAGCGGCGGAGAGGTGCGTCCGGCGGTGCAGAGAGGGGATCAGGTCGGCGACGGCGACATAGATGAAGCTGGAGGCGGCCAGCGCCAGCACGTAAGGCAGTACGCCGTTCATCCGCTCCAGCGCGAAATAGGCTGCCACCCCGCCCACCACTGTCCCCAGGCTGGCCATCAGGTTGTACCACAGCGCACGGCCCCGGCCGTAGCCGCTTTGCAACAGAATGGCGAAATCCCCCACCTCCTGCGGAATCTCGTGGGCGGCGACAGCCAGGGCGGTGACGATGCCGAGCCGGATGTCGGTAAGGAAAGCCGCCGCAATCAGCACGCCATCGACCAGATTGTGGATCGCATCACCGATGACGATGAGCGTACCGGCAGGCTGGTGGAAATGGCCCTCGCCGTGTGTCTCGCAGTCGCCGGCATGACAATGGCGCCACAGCAGCAGCTTTTCCAGGATGAAGAAGCCGAGGATACCCGCCAGTACCGTGGCGAACAGCCTCTCGACGTTGCCGACGCCGACGCCTTGGGCAGCCTCCGGAATGAGGTGCAGGAACGCCACGCTGAGCAGGGATCCCAGGGCGAAACTGACGCCATGCGGCAGAAGGTGCGGGTGATGGTCTTCCGGAATGAGCAGGAACAGCGAAGCGGCAATGACGCTGAGCACACCGCCCAGCAGAGAAAACAGCAGAATCCAGAGTAATACGCTCATCGGCGAAAAACGTTCGAAGGTGTTTAGCGGTCGCGCCAGACGAGCGTGGCCATCCGGCCCGTCACTCCATCGCGCCGGTAGGAGAAAAAGCGGCTTTCGTCGCTATAGGTGCACCAGTGACCGCCGTAGACGTCGCTGATGCCGAGGCGCCGAAGGCGCAGCCGGGCGAGCAGATAAATATCGGCCAGCCAGCGGCCATTATCGCCGGGCCGGAAGGCCGCGTCACTTCCGGCATCCCGCGACAGGAACACGGCACGCACTTCGTCGCCGACTTCGAAGGCTTCCGGCCCGATCGCCGGACCGAGCCAGGCCAGCAGATCGGACGTACCCAAGGCCGCGACCGCCCGCTCGATCACACCGTCCGCCAGCCCCCGCCAGCCGGCATGCACCGCGGCCAGGCCCGCCCCGTCGCGGGTGCACAGCAAGACCGGCAGGCAGTCGGCGGTCATCACCGCGCACACCACCCCGGCGTTCCAGGTATAGCTGGCATCCGCCTCGGGTTCGGCCTCCCGGCCGGCTTCCACCGCTTCGTTCCCATGTACCTGACGCAGCCAGGCGGGTTCCGCCGGCAGCCCCAAATCGCGGCGTAACAACGCGCGGTTCGCGGCAACCGCGGCCGGATCGTCGCCGACATGGGACCCGAGATTCAGGCCGGCATAGACGCCCGCGCTCACCCCCGCCGGGCGCAGAGTCGATGCCGCCCGCACGCCCGGCGGCGCCGGCCAGTCGGGCTCGAGCCAGAGCATCACCCCAGGCTCCGCAGGAGACGAAGCAAGGCGTCGAAATCCGGTGGCAGCGGCGATTCCCAAGCCATCTCCCCGCCCTTCTCCGGATGAATCAGCCCCAGCCGCGCCGCATGCAGGGCCTGCCGGCGAAACCCGCGCAAGGCATCGATCAGCACTGGATCGGCGGCGGCCGGGATGCGTGCACGGCCGCCATAAACCGGATCGCCGACCAGGGGATGATGCAGATGCGCCATGTGGACCCGGATCTGATGGGTCCGCCCGGTTTCCAGCCGCACCCGCAGCAAAGTATGGTGCAAGAAACGCTCCTCCACCCGGTAATGGGTCACCGATTCCCTGCCGTCCGGACGCACGGCGAAGCGTTTGCGGTCCGCGGGGTGCCGCCCGATCGGCTCGTCCACCGTCGCCCCGGCTGTGACCATCCCCTGGACCAGGGCCAGGTATTCACGGTTCACGCTCCGGTCCTTGAGCTGATCCACCAGGGATTTGTGCGCCTCCAGCGTACGGGCGACCACCAGCAGGCCGCTGGTGTCCTTGTCCAGCCGGTGCACGATGCCGCAGCGGGGGATCGCCGCGAGCGCCGGATCGAGGTGCAGCAGGGCATTCTGCAGCGTGCCGGCCGGGTGCCCCGCCGCGGGATGCACCACCAGGCCGGCGGGCTTGTCGATGACGAAGATAGACTCGTCGGCATGCACGACAGTGAGAGGGATCGCTTCGGCCTCGCACTCCACGGCCGCATCGGCCTCCGCCCGCAGTTCGACGCGCTCGCCGCCGAGCAGTTTCTGGCGGGGCGCCACTTGAATGCCGTCCAGCAGTGCATGGCCGTCCTTGATCCAGGTCTGCAGGCGGGCGCGGGAAAAGTCCGGAAACAGTACTGCCAGCGCCTGGTCCAGCCGCAAACCGGCCAGATGATGTGGAATTTCGGTCGTCAGGATTCGGCTTCGGGTCACGGTAAAGGTGAGGAGGAAAAGGTCTGTGAATAGGTTATACTGCGTGGCCTTTCGCATGGCTGACGCGCCCGTCAATCGCTCACACGAGGTAGTTCCCCCCCATGGGCTTCCCCCGCAGCATCGTACTGATCGCCGCCCTGCTGGGAGGCGCGGTATCCGGACTCACCGCCTGCTCCAGCTTCCCGTTCTGGTCGGCGGGCAAGGAAGAAGACACGGACATCAAGGATGAGCATGCCGACTGGGGCCCGGCCCAGTTCTACGCCGAAGCCAAACACGCGATGATGGACGGCTCTTACGACAAAGCCATCAAATTATACGAGAAACTGGAGGCCCGTTATCCGTTCGGCGACTATGCCACCCAGGCCCAGATCGACGTGGCCTTCTGCTATTACAAGAACAACGAGCCCGAATCGGCCATCGCCGCGGTCGACCGCTTCATCAAGCTCAACCCGACCGAACCCCATGTCGATTACGCCTATTACCTACGGGGCCTCATCAACTACAACCGCGGCATCGGCTTCATCGACCGCTGGCTGCCCACCGATTCCTCTCAGCGCGACCCGGGCTCCGCGCGCGACGCCTACAATGATTTCGAGACCCTGCTCAACAAGTTCCCGAACAGCGTCTACCGCGAAGACGCCAGACAGCGCGCGATCGCCCTGCGCAACAACCTGGCGATGTACGACATCCATGTGGCCGACTACTACATGAGACGCCGGGCCTACGTGGCGGCGATCCGGCGGTCGGCGGAAGTGGTCCAGAAGTACCAACGGACCCAGGCCATCCCCCACGCGCTCAGGATCATGGAAGACGCCTACCGCCAGCTCGACATGCCGCAGATGGCCGATGACATCGCCCGCGTCTATGCCCTGAATTATGCCGAAGGCCGCCTGAGCAAGGACGAGGATTACGAACGCACGGTCATGGAGGAAGTATGGGACTTCATCGGCTTCGACAAATGACAACGAGGCCCCTTGACGTCCTCTGCATCGGCCATGCCTCGTTCGATCTGGTCTTCTCCGTCCCGCACCATCCGGCCGCGGACGAGAAGATCGTCGCCGACGCGCTGCTGGCCTGCGGCGGCGGCCCCGCCGCCAACGCCGCCGTGACCGTGGCCCGGTTGGGACGGAAAGCCGGCTTCGCCGGATACCTCGGCATGGATCTCTACGGCGAACGCCATCTGGAGGAACTGCGCGCGGCGGGTATCGATACGCGGGCGGTGGTCCGCGGCTCTTCCCCGACGCCGCTGTCGGTCGTGCTGGTCAAACCGGACGGCAGGCGTGCCCTGGTCAACCACAAGGGCGACACCCGGCCTCTCCCTCCGCAAGCTTTTGTTCCTCCTGCGACGCCTGCGCGCTGCATCCTCTTCGACGGTCATGAACCCGATCTTTCGGAACCGGCCCTGGCCTGGGCGCGGACCCACGATGCCGCCACCGTCCTGGATGCGGGCTCTCTGCATGGCGGCAGCGAATGGCTCATGTTCCGTGTCGGCCATCTCGTCGCCTCGGAAAAATTTGCCGCACAATGGCTGGGTAGAAACGATCCGGAACGGGCTCTGGCCGCTCTGGCGGAACACTCGCCCTGTGTGGTCATCACGCTGGGTGAGCACGGCCTGATCTGGCGCCGCGGCGCGGAATCCGGAAGGCTGCCGGCCTTTCCGGTCGAGGCGGTGGACACCACCGGCGCCGGCGATGTCTTCCATGGCGCCTATGCCGCGGGTCTCGCCGCCGGCATGGACTGGCCGGAGATGCTGCGCTACGCCAGCGCCGCCGGAGCGCTTTGCTGCACGAGGCTGGGCGCACGGCCGGGCATACCGTCCGGTGCCGACGTGGAGCGGCTACTCGCCGGCTATGGCTCGAAACCGCAGGTGATGGGATAACGCCGTTCGCGGCCGAAGGCGCGGCGGGTGATCTTGATGCCCGGCGGCGCCTGGCGACGCTTGTACTCGTTGCGATCCACCAGCCGGACCACCCGCCGCACCACGTCTTCCGGGTAACCTGCGGCCACTATCTCGGCGATCGAACGGTCCTGCTCGACATACAGGGCCAGGATCGGATCGAGCACGGCATAAGGCGGCAGCGAATCCTCATCTTTCTGATCCGGCCGCAGTTCAGCCGAGGGCGGGCGCTCGATCACCCGTGGCGGAATGACCGCTGAAACCGCATTGCGGTACTCGGCCAGCCGGTAGACCAGCAGCTTGGACACGTCCTTGAGCGGCGCAAATCCACCTGCCATGTCGCCGTAGAGGGTGGCGTAGCCGACGCTCATCTCGCTTTTATTGCCGGTGGTCAGCAGAATCCGGCCCTGCTTGTTGGACAGGGCCATCAGGATGACGCCGCGGCAGCGCGCCTGGATGTTTTCTTCCGTGACGTCCGCCGGCGCTCCGGCGAACGGTCCCGCCAAGAGTTCCAGAAAGCTCCTGAACACAGGCTCGATCGGAATCAGATGCCAGGCCACGGCCAGGGTCTCGGCCTCCTGACGCGCGTCCTCGATGCTGATGTCCGCCGTGTAACGTGAGGGCATCAGCACCGCTTCGACCCGATCCGCCCCCAGCGCATCGACCGCCAACGCCAGGGTCAGCGCCGAATCAATGCCGCCGGACAGCCCCAGCACGGCGCCGCGGAATCCGTTCTTCCCGACGTAATCGCGGATCCCCGTCACCAACGCGGCGTAAACGCTCTCAACCTCCCCCATGGGCTCGACCAGCCTAGCTGGCAGGGGATTCACCCCGTCTTCATCGACGGTGAATCCGACCGCGTCCAGCGTTTCGCCGAACTGCGGTGCCCGATAGACCAGCCCGCCTGCGGCATCCATCACGAACGAGCCGCCATCGAACACCAGTTCGTCCTGTCCCCCCACCAGATTGGTGTACACCAGCGGCACCCTCGCCGCGGCGATGCGTTCGCGTACCACGTGCTCGCGCTCCACCGATTTGCCGACATGGAAGGGCGAAGCGTTCAGGTTCAGCACCAGCCTTGCACCCGCCGCCGCGGCCTGTTCGACCGGTCCGGGAAACCAGACGTCCTCGCAGATGGTCAGGCCCACCGGCACGCCCCGGAGGTCGAACACACAAGGCGCGCTGCCCGGCAGAAAATGCCGTTTCTCGTCGAATACGCCGTAGTTGGGCAGGATCTGTTTGCGGTAAACCTTGTGGATGCCGCCGTCGCGCAGCACCGCCGCACTGTTGAAGGGCAGACCGTCGTGCCGCTCCGGAAAACCGACGATCACATCGATCCCGCGCACCCGTTCGGCCAGGGCCTTCAGCGCCGTCTCCACGGCGGTCAGGAAATCGGGACGCAAGATGAGGTCGTCGGGCGGATAACCGGCCAGGGCGAGCTCCGGGAACACCACGGCGTGGGCTCCCAGCTCGTCACGTGCACGGACCGCGGCGGCGAGCACCCGGTCGGCATTCCCCCCGACGTCACCGACGAGGAAATCGAGCTGGGCGATGGCGATACGGAGATTCAAGACGGTTGCGCGCCGGGCTTACGATCGGCGGTCGGCCTTAGTTCTTCAGCAATTCCAGCATCCGCCGCCCCATGTCGGACAGCGAATCGACCATTTCGACACCGGCCCGGCGCATCGCCTCCACCTTACCGGCGCCGGTTCCCTTGCCGCCGGTGATGATGGCGCCGGCATGGCCCATGCGTTTGCCGGGCGGCGCGGTCAGACCCGCGATGTAGCCGACCACCGGCTTGCTGACGTGGGCTTGGATGAACTCAGCGGCATCTTCCTCGGCGCTGCCGCCGATTTCGCCTACCATGATGATGCCGGCGGTGTCCGGGTCCTCCTCGAACATACCGAGCACATCGATGAAATCCAGCCCCTTGATCGGATCACCGCCGATGCCGACGCAGGTGCTCTGGCCCAGGCCGACCCGGGTGGTCTGGTAGACGGCCTCGTAGGTCAGGGTCCCGGAACGCGAGACGATGCCGATGCTGCCCTTGCGATGGATAAATCCGGGCATGATGCCGATCTTGCATTCGTCGGGCGTGATGATGCCCGGACAGTTCGGTCCGATCAGCACCGCATCGTAGGAGGCAAGCGCCGCCTTGACCTTGAGCATGTGCAGGACAGGGATGCCTTCGGTGATGCACACGATCACCGAAATCCCGGCATCGGCGGCTTCGAGGATGGCATCCGCCGCGAACGGCGGGGGCACGTAGATCATGCTGGCGTTCGCGCCGGTGGCGGCGACCGCTTCGCGCACGGTGTTGAACACCGGCAGGTCCAAATGGCGGCTGCCGCCCTTGCCGGGAGTGACGCCGCCCACCAGTTGCGTGCCGTAGTCCAGGCACTGGCGGGAATGGAAAGTCGCCTGCTTGCCGGTGAAACCCTGGCAGATGACGCGGGTGTCCTTGCCGATCAGGATGCTCATGCCGCCGCCTCCACCGCCTTGCGCGCCGCCTCGTCCAGTTCATCGGCGGCGATGATGGCAAGACCCGAACTCTCCAGCAGAGCCCGGCCCTCGCCGGCGTTGGTGCCTTCCAGCCGGACCACCACCGGCACACCGACCCGCACTTCGCGCACCGCGGCGATCAGCCCTTCCGCGATCAGATCGCAGCGGACGATACCGCCGAAGATGTTGACCAGCACGGCCCGCACCCCCGAATCGGACAGGATCAGCTTGAAGGCCTCGGCCACTTTTTCCGCGGTTGCGCCGCCGCCGACGTCGAGAAAATTGGCGGGCTCCCCGCCGTGCAGCTTGACCATGTCCATGGTGGCCATCGCCAGACCGGCACCGTTGACCATGCAGCCGATGTTGCCCCCGAGGGTGACATAGCTCAGCCCGTGCTCGCGCGCGGCATTCTCGCGCGCGTCCTCCTGGCTTGCATCGCGAAGCCCGGCCAGCTCGGGGTGGGCGAACAGCGCGTTGTCATCGATGCCGATCTTGGCGTCCAGCGCCAGCAATTCGCCGTCCGCCGTGACGATCAGGGGATTGATCTCGATCTGGCTCAGATCCTTCTCCACGAACAGGCGGTACATGGCTGCCATCAGCCGGACCAATGTGCCGATCTGGGCCGCATCCAACCCCAGGGCATAACCGATGTCCCGTCCCTGGTACGGCTGGAACCCCGCGGCCGGATGGATACGGCTGGAAAGTATCTTCTCCGGCGATCCGGCCGCCACGGCTTCGATGTCCATGCCGCCTTCGCCGGAGGCCAAGAACATGATCGTCGCGCTGGAGCGGTCGACCAGGACACTCAGGTAGATCTCACGCGCGATGCCGCGCACCTCTTCGACCAGGACGGCATGGACGGGCAGCCCTTTGCCACCGCTCTGACTGGTCACGAGTTCGGAACCCAGCAATGCGTGCGCCGCCGCGGCCACCTCGTCTTCACTGCTGCACAGCTTCACGCCGCCGGCCTTGCCGCGTCCGCCTGAATGCACCTGCGCCTTCACGGCCCAGCGCTCGCCACCGATTTGCAGCGCGCAGGAGCGGGCCTCGTCCGGGGAAAAAGCGACACCGCCGCGCGGCACGGGCACGCCGTAGTCGGCGAGCAGCCGCTTGGATTGGTATTCGTGGAGATTCATGTATCGACCTGAATAAACTGAAGATGCGGGCTGACGACGTGAACGCCCCCGCCGTAGGCGCGGTGGTGTACCTGCACCACCGGCTGCGAAAAACGGAAAAGGCTCCGGCCGCGGCGGAGCCTTCGGTTCAACCCTGATACTTGGCCAGTCCCTTGAAACGTTCCAGCGCATCCTTGACCTTCCGCGCCGTTTCACCTTCCAACTCGGCGTTCTTGTAGACGCGGTCCAGGAGACCCTCCGTTACCAGAGCCTCCTTGATCCATTTCTTGGCGAAACGGTAATTGGTGGGGACGGCGGCGATTTCACCCGTGACCGGATCGCGCAGTGACACCGCCTTTTCTTCCCCTCCGGTCTCTGCTTTCTCGGCGACCGGCGCTTTCGTCTCGGCCGCGGGTTCTTCGGCTACCGGCTCAGGGGGAATTTCGGCGTGCTTCTCCACAGCCGCATCAGGCGCACAGGCTCGGTGCGTCTCCGCCGTCGACGCCGGCCGGGACACGGTCTTGAACACCTCGTAAAGCACATAACCGACAAAAACCACGGTGAAGACAAACAGAAGCTCGGTCATCACGCCACTCCTCGAAATGCTTGGCGGGGTTGGTCCCCGTTCTTGTCACACGCCGGTCATCCCGGCCCTGTCAGCGGCGCACGGCGTGCACCGCCACCGCTTCCGGCACGCTCGAATAGCCGAATTGCATCGCGTAGAGGTCGGCATAACCGCCCCGCGCCGCCATGAGCTGGGCATGGGTGCCGCACTCGATGATACGCCCGCCGCGCATCACGCAAATCTGGTCCGCATTCTGGATGGTGGACAGCCGGTGCGCGATCACCAGTGTCGTCCGGTTCTGCATCAGGACTTCCAGCGCCTGCTGCACGTAGCGCTCGGATTCCGCGTCCAGCGCCGAGGTCGCCTCGTCCAGGATCAGAATAGGGGCATTTTTAAGCAAGGCCCGCGCAATGGCAATACGCTGACGCTGGCCGCCCGACAGAACGATGCCCTGCTGGCCGACGAGGGTATCGAATCCTTGCGGCAGCGTCTCTATGAAATCCAGCGCATTCGCCGCCCGCGCGGCCTCGCGCACGGCATCGAGGCCCACCCTGTCCAGGCAGCCGTAGGCGATGTTGCTGGCAACGGTATCGTTGAACAGCGTCACTTCCTGCCCGACATAAGCAATCTGGCGGCGCAGGCTCTCCAGCGTCAGTTCGCGGATGTCGTGCCCGTCGATCAGGATTTCCCCGGCCGTCGCCTCGTAAAGGCGCGGCAGGAGGCGCACCAGCGACGTCTTCCCGCTGCCCGACTGGCCCACCAGGGCCACGGTCTTGCCAGCCGGGATGACGAGTGAGACGTCGTCGACCGCAGCGCCGTGACGGTCGTCATACACCAGACTGACGTGCCGATACTCGATCGAACCGCGGGCGCGCTTCAGGCTGATTCGGCCGCGGTCGCGCTCCCTCGGCAAGTCGAGCATGGCAAAGATGCTGTCGCCGGCGGCGATGCCACGCTGCATGACCGACACCACTTGGCTGAGACGGCGGATGGGGCTCAGCATCATGGCCATCGCCGCGATGAACGCCATGAGACTGCCCGGCGTGATCGTCTGCCGCACGGAATCGAGCGACACGACGTAGAGGATGCCCGCCACACCGGCGACGCTGATGAGATGGATCACCCCGCCGCCCAGAGCATCGGTGGCGATCAGCTTCATCTGCCGCTTCTGGTTGCGGTCGTTTTCCGTCGCGAACTTGGCGGCCTCGTAGGCCTTGCCGTTGAACACCTTGACGATGCGCTGGGCATCGATCACTTCCTGTGTCACATGGCTCACCTTGCCCATGGATTCCTGGATGCGCATGCTCAGGCGGCGGAACCGCTTGCTCACGAAGCGGACGCTCAGCCCCAGCACCGGCCCCAGCACCAGAAAGACCAGGGACAGCACCGGATTCTGATAAACCATCAGCGCCATCAGACCGATGACGGTGAAGCCTTCGCGGATGCAGGTGATGATGCCTTGCTGGAGCGACGCCGATACCTGTTCGGTGTTATAGAGCAGTTTGGAGAGGAGCTGGCCGCCCGAAGCGTTGTCATAAAAGCTGCAGGGCAGATTCAGCAGTTGGTCGAAGATGTCCCGGCGCAGATCGGCGATCACGCGCCGCCCGACCGAACCGGAGCAGTATTCGCTCAGGAAGCCGGCGATGCCGCGCAGGACGGAAAGGCCGATCAGCATCAGGGACACCTGGCGCAGCACCGTCGGATCGTTGTCGATGAAGCTGCCGTCGATCAGCGGCTGGATCAGCTTGGCAAAGAAGGGCGTGATGGCGGCATAGGCGATCATCGCCACCACGGCGACGCAGAACGACCTCCAGTACGGAAATCCATAGCGGAGCAGGCGGCGGTAGATGGCCAGTCCGCTCGACAGCGGCTTGGACTCCGAAGCTGAATGTTTCATGCGAAAAACGTGGGGAAATCTCGAAATGCCTGGCGGCCATCGTTACAATGATGCCCAACCGACAGCGAAGTTACAACGCCGACAAGCACATACGTCATTTCGACCGCCGTTCCGCCCCGGGCAAACCGTAATTTCCACCCCACCGCCGGCCTCCCCGCGCCCGGCTCATGCCGGCCACCTCCGCCGGCGTTGCTGAACCGGACATGCGCATCCACAGACATCTCGCCTATCGCCCCGACATCGACGGTCTGCGCGCCGTCGCCATCCTGGCCGTCATCGTGTTTCACGCCTATCCGCGTTCGCTGCCGGGCGGCTTCGCCGGGGTCGATGTCTTCTTCGTCATTTCCGGCTACCTGATCGGCGGCATCATCTTCAGAAACCTCGACGCCGACAGTTTCGGTTTCGCGGACTTCTACGCACGCCGGGCCCGGCGGATCTTCCCGGCCCTGATCACCGTGCTGCTGGGCGGTCTGGGATTCGGCTGGTTCGCGTTGCTGGCCGACGAGTACCGGGCCTTGGGGAAACACGTCGCTGCCGGAGCCGGCTTCGTTTCCAACCTGGTGCTGTGGCGCGAATCGGGCTATTTCGACACGGCGGCCGACTTCAAGCCCCTGCTGCACCTGTGGTCCCTGGGCATCGAGGAACAGTTCTATCTGGTCTATCCCGTGCTCATAGCGCTGCTGTGGCGTCTCCGCGCCAATCCGGCATACTCCCTGCTCACGCTCGCCGCCCTGTCCTTCGGCGGCAACCTCTACCTGGTCCATCGCGACGCCGTTTCCGCCTTCTTCCTGCCCTTCACCCGATTCTGGGAACTGTTGGGCGGAAGCATCCTGGCCTACGTCCATTTCCGGCGAGCCACGGCCAAACCTTCGACGGACATGCGCCACCAGCTGCAGGCGGCTGGCGGCCTGCTGCTGATTGCCGCGGCGGTCGTGGTTCTGGACGAAGACAAGGATTTCCCCGGCGCCTGGGCGCTCTTGCCCACGCTGGGCGCCGTGTTGCTCATCGGCGCCGGCCCGGATACCTGGATCAACCGGCGGCTGCTCGCCAGCCGTCCCATGGTATTCATCGGGGTCATCAGCTACCCCCTCTATCTCTGGCACTGGCCGCTGCTGTCGTTCGGGCTGATCCTGCGCTCGGGCGAGCCGCTGCATCATCGTGCCGCGCTCCTCGTCGCCGCCGCCTTCCTGCTGGCCTGGCTGACCTTCCGCTACGTCGAACGCCCTCTGCGTTTCGGCGCTTCCGGGTTGCAGCGGCTCAAACTGGCATCGCTGGGGCTGATGCTCACCGCCACGGCTGGCCTGGGCCTCACCGTGTTCCTGGCGGACGGCCTGCCGGAACGCGCCGCCCTCGCCGAGGTCCGGCTGAAAATCGACCGCGACCTTCCCCGCTTGGCCACGGAGGGCTACCGCGACAACGGCGTCGCGAGGGCGCTTTTCCAGGGCGAGTTCAAGCCGGGCGACGACTTCTTCCAGCTCGGTGACTTGCCCAGGGACCAGCCACTGACCGCTGTGATCGGCGACTCCCACGGCAACATGCTCTACCAGGGCCTGGCGACGGCGGTGGCCCGCCCGGAAACCGTCATCAATCTCGGACGCGGGAGCTGCCTGCCCTTCGTCGGACTGGACACGGTCAAGAAAAACGGCAAGAGCGCCGGCTGCCAGCCGTTCGTCGGCAACGTGATCGACTTCATCGCGCGGACGCCGGAGATCACGACGGTGGTCATCGCGGCGTTCTACAAGCAGTACCTGGACGGCGGAATGACGCTGCGCAGCACGCGGGGCGGCGGTGCCGAAAGCGCCGCAGGACTGTTCCGCGTCGGCCTGTCGGACACCCTGCAGCGCCTCGCAGAGGCCGACAAATACGTCATCCTCAGCCTGGACAACCCGGACATGGACCGAACCGTCATGACCGCCTGCTATTCGCTGCTGCGCCCGCTGCTTCCCAAAAGCCCGGAAACCGGCTGCCAGATGCCGCGGGCCGATCACGAACGTGACCAGACGCTCGCACGCGCCCTGCTCGAAGATGCCGCGGCCCGCTTTCCGGGCAAGGTCCGGGTGTTCGACCCGGCGGCGGTCTTGTGTGATGCTCGGTACTGCTACGCCCATCACGACGACGACCTGATCTACCAGTTCGACGGCAACCACCTCACGGTGAAGGGGGCCGTCTTGGTGGCCGGCCGGCTCCTCGCCCGCCCCGACGGGGTCCGAACCTTCGCCCACGCGCCTTGATGCCCGCCATGTCCTGTCCCCCGTACCTCATTCCCCGTCATGAATCCGGCGCGCGTCTCGCCGCGGCTGCGCTCATGACCGGCTTCTTCGCCATTTCGCTGACCGTGGGCGATGTCATCAACAAAGACGGCGTTCTGTACCTGGATGCCGCAGCGGCCTTTCTCGACCAGGGCGTGAAGGCTGCGGTGGCGGTCTACGGCTGGCCTGGCTATTCCCTGCTGATCGCGGCGGTGTCCCGCCTCACCGGCTGGCCTCTGGAGACTTCCGCCCACGCGCTCGGCGCATTCTGTTTCCTGGTCATCGCGGACTGCTTCGTCCGGCTGCATTTCGTCCTGCGGGGGGCCGGGGAAACGCCCTCCGGCTGGACGCCGGTGCTGCTCATCCTGGCTTTCCCGGCGCTGGGCGACCGGCTGAACATCGTCCGGGACTGGGGCTTTCTGGCGGCCAGCCTTTGGGGACTGCTGCATCTGGTCCAGTTCCGTTTCGAGCCTCGGGGCAAGCTGGGTCATGCCTTGCTCTGGCAAGCCGGCATGGCGGGGGCGTTCGTGTTCCGGATCGAGGCACTGGTGCTGATCCTCTCCGTTCCCCTCTACTTCCTGGTCGAGCCGTTGCCCTGGCGCGCCAGGGCGCACAACTTCCTTTTGCCGATCAGCGGCATCGTACCGGTGCTGATCCTGGGCGCTGCTCTCCTCGCCAGCGGCAGGCTCGCCCCCGGCAAGCTGTGGGAAATCACCGCCTACGGCTACCATGACCCCACGCTGATCTGGAAATTCTTCTCCCTGCACGCCGATCGGCTGGCCGCAGCACTCCCCAACGACTACGGCGCGGAGTACGCGAAACTGATCCTCGGAACGGGTCTCGTCGCCACCCTGTTGTGGCTGATCGGCGCCAATCTCGGACCGGTGCTGCTGGCGATTTTCGCTTACGCCGTGCATCGATTCGGCGGTCGGCTGCCTCCCCGGTTCGGTCTGATCCTCTGGGCGGCCGCCATGGCCAGCGGCACCCTGCTGGTGTTCCTGGCCGTCCAGCTCGTCCCGGACAAACGCTACGCGCTGCTGCCGTCCGCGCTGCTGCTGCTCGCCGGCACGGTATACCTGGAACGCATCGCCGCCGGAACGGGATCGCCCTGGGCCAGGCGGCTTGCGCTAGGACTGGTCGCGGTGCTGTGCATCAAGAGCGCCGTCGTGACTCCCGACTACCGGCTCTACCTGCGCGATGTCGGCGGTTGGGTACGGGAAAACATCCCGGCCGGCGCGAGCCTGGTGACCAATGATCCGAGGATCGACTATTACGCCGGACGCCCCATGAACCAGGAACAGACCCGCCGGCTGATGCCGCTCGACCGCCTCGCGGACTGGCTGACCCAGCCCGACCTGCCCGACTATCTGGCTCTGCGCCTGACCTCGCCGCGCGACCTCAAAAAGGCGGAAAAGGCGCTGAACCGCGAAGCCCTCAAGACGTTTTCTCCCAGCCCGCGCGAACACGTGCTGATTTACCGGCTGAACGACGGCAGCTCACGCTCCCGTTGAGAAAAAGCACCGCAATAGACGAATCATGTGGGTATGATCCCGTACCCCGGCGCTTTCGCGGACACTGTGCATCGCCCACATCGGGTTGCCGATATCGGCCGCGGGGATGCCCAAGCGGGCAGCGGTCATGGGGCCGATGGTGCTGCCGCAGCCCAGATCGGTGCGGTGCACGTACTGCTGGTACGGCACCTCCGCCCGCTCGCACAGGCGGATGATCCGCGCCGCCGCCTCCGCATCGGTCGCGTAACGGCCGCAGGCATTGGTCTTCACGACCGGACCCGCGTTCACGAAGACCTTGTGCTGCGGTTCGTAAGACTGCGGAAAATTGGGCTGATAGGCATGTGCCATGTCGGCGCTGACGAGGAAACTGCGCGCCAGCGCCCGCTTGTAGCCGGTACGGTCCAGTCCCAACGCCAGTGCGATGCGTTCCAGCACGTCCGGCAACAACGCGCCATCCGCGCCCTTGTGGCTTTCGCTGCCGATTTCCTCGTGATCGAAGAACGCCGCCACCGCCACCGCCTCGGCGTGGGAGACCTGCAGCAGGGCGCTCAGGCCGGCATGGCAGGAGGCGAGATTGTCCAGCTGGCCGTCGGCGATGAATTCCCGCTGCGGGCCCCAGAAAGCCCCCGGCTGAGTGTCGAACACGCTCAGTTCCCAGCTCAAGACATCCTTGGGATCGCAGCCGGCCCGCTCCGACAGCAAGGCGCGCAGCCGGTCCTCCGCCGGTACTTCGTCCGCCACCGCCAGCAGCAGCGGCAGTTCGGTCTGCTTGTTGAACTTCAGCCCGTCCTTGTTGACTTCGCGGTTCATGTGAATGGCCAGGTTCGGCAGGCGCACCAGCGCATCCGGAAAATCGACCAGGCGGATGTCGACGCCAGCCTCCGTCCGCACGCCCACCCGCCCCGCCAGGCTCAGATCCCGGTCGGCGAAGGTCGCGAGGATCGGCCCGCCATAGACCTCCACCCCCAGCCGCAGCATGGAGCCTTCCGCATGCGCCCCTCGCGGCTTGACCCGCAAGCCGGGCGAGTCGGTGTGCGCCCCGACGATACGGAAGCCGGTTTCGGCCAGAGTCCCCCCGCCCACGATGAAAGCGACCACGGACGAATCCCCGCGCACCACGAAAGCGCGATCGCCGGGCTCCAGCCGCCACACCTCGCCCTCCTCCAGGCGCCGGAAACCGGCTGCCAGCAGCCGGGCCGCTATCGAACGCCCGGCATGCCAGGGACTGGGACTCTGGTCGATGAAATCGAGAAGCTGCTGGGCGTCGGTCGAGAATTCAGCCGTCATGTCGTCGTTCATGGTGAGGGGGAAAGGAATCGAGTCTGAAAGACGGTAACTTATCATGCAGACCGTTACTTGCCGCCCCCCGCTTCTGGCACAATCCCAGCCCCGTGGCCAGCAGCCCGACCGGATTACGATGCCCCACACGCCCCTCATCAGCCATTTGCACCATGTCTCCCTCCTGGTATCCGATCTGGAGGCCAGCCGCCGCTTCTACGAAGGCGTGCTGGAACTGTCGCCCAGCGATGCCCGGCCGAATTTCGATTTCGACGGGATCTGGTACGATCTCGGCGCCCAACAAATCCATCTCATGGTGCTCCCCAATCCCGACCAGGGCACGGAACGGCCCAGGCACGGCGGGCGCGACCGCCACGTGGCGCTGGCGGTGGCGGACTGGGAGAAGCTGCTCGCCCGGCTGGCTCGGGCCGGCATACCTCACACCGCCAGCCGCTCCGGACGGCGCGCCGTGTTCTGCCGCGACCCGGACGGCAACGCCGTGGAACTCATCGGCCCGGCCCCATGAAATACGAACTCGTCATCTTCGACTGCGATGGCGTGCTGGTGGACAGCGAGCGGCTGGTGAACCGCATCACCGCCGCGTTCTTCAGCGAACGCGGGCTGCCGGTCGAGGCCGATGCCCTGCGCGCCATGTTCAAGGGCAAGACCATGGCGGACGTGGCCCGCTGGGCGGAAAACGAAGCCCTGCCGCCCTTGAACGCCGACTGGTTCTATGAACTCGGCATCGCCACCGCGCAGGGCTTCCAGCGCGACTTGCAGCCGGTGGAGGGCGTACGTCCGGTGCTGGATCTGCTGACGGCGCGCGGCGGCAGGCTGTGCGTGGCTTCCCAGTCGCCGCCGGCCCGGCTGGCACTGTCACTCACGGTGACCGGGCTTGGCGGCTATTTCGGCGAACACGCCTATTCCGCTGCCCAGGTCGCGCATCCCAAGCCGGCGCCCGACCTCTTCCTGTATGCGGCCCAGCAAATGGGCGCCCGGCCCGAGCGCTGCGCGGTCGTCGAAGATTCGCGCAGCGGCGTGCTGGCGGCGCGGGCGGCCGGCATGACGGTGTACGGCTATGCCGGCGACGAGGAACCGGATACCCTCGCCGAGGCGGGTGCCATCGTGTTCGGGTCGATGGCACAATTGCCGGGTCTTTTGTGCGGCGGCTGAAAAGCCTGTGGGAAGATGCCTCATGAAAAAACCTGTCGTCATCATCGGGATGGGAGAAATGGGCGATTTGTTCGCGCGGGGTTTCTTGAAATGCGGCCACCCCGTCCACCCCATCCTGCGGGGAAGCCGACCGGAAAGCGTGGCGCAGGCGATTCCCGAACCCGATCTGGTGCTGGTCGCGGTCGGAGAAACGGAGCTGCATCCGGTGCTGGAGTCGATGCCATCGGCATGGCGCACGCGGCTGGGCCTGTTGCAGAACGAACTGCTGCCGTGCGACTGGCAGCGCCACGGCATCACCGATCCCACCGTGATCGTGGTCTGGTTCGACAAGAAAAAAGGCCGACCCTTCGTCCCGGTCCTGCCCACCCCGGTCGCCGGACCCCGTGCCGGTCTGGTCGTCCAGTCCCTGGAAGCGATCGAGGTGCCGTGTCATACCATTCCCGACGAGGAACTGCTGTACGAACTGGTCCGGAAAAACCTCTACATCCTCACCATCAACATCGCCGGCCTCCGCACCGGCGGTACGGTGAGCGAGCTGTGGGACCGGCACCGCGAACTGGCGGAGAAAACGGCAGATGAAATCCTCGACATCCAGGAATGGCTCACCCAGACCCGCCTGCCCCGCGGCCGGCTGATGGCCGGCATGCTCGAAGGCTTCGCCGGCGACCCCAATCACATCTGCACGGGGCGCACCGCGCCCGCACGCCTGCGGCGGGCGCTGGACCACGCCAAAGCTGCCGGCATCGCCACCCCGACCCTGACCGCCATCGCCGAAGGGCTGGCCGCCGCCATGCCGGCATCCTGACATGGAAGCAATCCAGAACATCAACATCACCTCGTTGTCGGACACCCTGATCAGCCTCACGGCGGCCTTCGCGCTCGGCGCTGTGATCGGACTCGAACGGCAATTCCGCCAGCGTACCGCCGGACTGCGCACCAACGTCCTCGTCGCGCTGGGCGCCGCCATCTTCGTCGACATGGCAAACCGCCTGCATGGCCACGACGGCGCCGTGCACGTCGTCGCCTACGTCGTGTCCGGCGTCGGCTTCCTGGGGGCCGGCGTCATCATGCGTGAACAAGGCAACGTCCGCGGCCTGAACACCGCCGCCACCCTGTGGGGATCGGCGGCGGTGGGTGCCTGCGCCGGCGCAGACCTGATTCTCGAAGCACTGCTCGCCACCGTTTTCGTGCTGGCCGCCAATACTCTCCTGCGTCCCGTGGTGGACCGCATCAACCGCCAGCCCATCGATACACCGGCGGTGGAAGTCACCCATACCGTCTACGTCATCGCCCCGCGCCAATGGCGGAAGGATGCGCTGGCTCTGGTGGAGCAGGTGTTGCAGCAGGCGGGCTACCCGCTCGGCGATCTGGCGGTGCATGCCTTCGGCGACGAGGAGATCGAAATCGAGGCCACGCTCGCTGCCGCCTCGGTCGACGGCAGCCACCTGGAGCGCATCCTCCAGCAGCTCAAGGAACACCCGGTCGTCAGCCAGGCGTTCTGGAGTCCGAGCACCTCGGAGTGACACCGGACGAGCCGGCGTTCCGCCAGACCGGGGCGCCTCGAACGACGCCTCTTGATTGTTGACGTCATTTGGTTTTGTTCCGATACTTTGTACCGATAACGACCAGGATGGATTGCCGAAGGAGCACACCCCAATGATCAAAATGACTACGACATGGCTGCTGGCCGCTTTGCTGATGTTCGTTCAGCTGACGGCATCCGCCACCGCGGGCGAGACGGATTTTTCCGGGCTCAAGGACAAGTACGAGAAGGACCATCCCGGCAAGGGCAAGTTCTCGCAGTACTGGGAGCCGATCCCGATCCAGAAATACTGGAATCCCCGGAATTTCTATCAACCGCCCACGGCGGTCTCGGGCGAAGTGAGCCGTGACCAGTGCGTGGCCTGTCACCAGAGCCTGACGCCGGGCGCTTTCCATGCGTGGGAAAACAGCACCCATGCGAAGCTCGATGCGATCAGGAATCTCAGCAACGGCCAGGACGCACGTTTCTACAAGAAGGAGAAGCTGGCCGAGATCGAAAGGAATCTGGTCAAACAAGGCGTCCTGAAAGAAGGCGAACCGCTCAAGGAAGTCGGCTGCATCGACTGCCACGGCAAGGTCGGCGCCCAGTCCATCCGCCACGACAAGGACCTGGTCATGCCGGACCGCACTCAGTGCGGCAGCTGTCACTTGCAGGAGTTCGCCGAGGCCGAATCCGAGAAGGACCAGCAGTGGCCGCAGGGGCAGTGGGGCAAGGGCCATCCCTCCCACGCGGTGGACTGGGAAGCCAACGTCGAAACCGCCATCTGGGCCGGCATGGCCGAGCGCGAAATCGCCCAAGGCTGCGACATGTGCCATTACCAGCAAAACAAGTGTGACGGCTGCCACACCCGCCACAGCTTCTCGGCCGCCGAGGCCCGTCAGCCCGAGGCCTGCGCGACCTGCCACAACGGGGTCGATCACAACGAGTGGGAGAACTACACGCTGTCCAAGCACGGCACGGTCTACCAGACCCACAAATCGACCTGGAACTTCGATGTCCCGCTCAAGGACGCCCTGACCAAGGGCGGCTATACCGCACCCACCTGTCAATACTGCCATTTCGAGTTCAACGGCGAGTTCTCGCACAACCTGGTGCGCAAGGTCCGCTGGGGCTTCAACCCCACCCCGGCCATCGCCGACAACCTGAAGCATCCCTGGTTCGAAGGCCGCAAGGAAAACTGGAATACCACCTGCGCCCACTGCCACAGTCCGAGCTTCGCCCGGAGCTATCTGGAAGCCGCCGACAAGGGCACACTCGCCGGACTCAAGGTGGAGCAGGAAGCCAAGCAGGTCGTCGAAGGACTATTCAGGGACGGTCTGCTGCCGGGCCAGAAGACCAACCGCCCTGCGCCCCCGGCACCGGAGAAAGACGCTCCCGGCGGATTCTTCCAATTGTTCTGGGCCAAGGGCAACAATCCCAGCCACGTGGAACGGGTCCATGCCGACATGTGGGAACATGACCTGATCAAGCTCTACAAGGGGCTGGTCCACGGCAACCCTGGAGGATTCACCTATACCGAAGGCTGGTCCGAGCTGATGCGGGATTACGCGGTCATCATGGACGAGAACACCCGTTTGCGCGAGAAGGCCGGCAATGCCCCTGGCGCCGCCGCGGCCAACCCGCCCGCCGGAAAGGATGACTCGAACGTCCGCAACATCCTGGGCGGGCTGGCTCTGCTGGCAGGCATCGCCGTACTGCTCTACCGGCGCAAGCACTGATGTCGGGCGAGACCGGCCAGCCGAAGCGGTCTCGGCTGGCCAGCCTGGCGGGCCTGGTCCTGCTGCTGTCGGGCGGCGCGCTGCTGCTGTACGACCGGTTCCGCCCGGCTGTCACTCTTGAAGAGCTGCCGGCGACCGAAGCGGAACGAACCGCTCTGGAACCCGGCGGGGCTTTCCCCATCACGGCGCTGACGCGTTACGCCCTGCGCCGCGGCAATGCCTCGGTCACACTGACCGTGGCCGATTACCGCGACGCCCGTAACCAAAGCCACCGGGTGACCCTGTTTCCTGCGGATCGGCTGCGGCACGACACATGGAAGGCCGTGGGCGAGGCCATCATCCGCCATACGGATGGGAACGCCCTGTTCCTCGCCTGGTGGGACGATGCCCAGCGTATCCATTTCCTCAGTGGCCGGGAGACGTGGCTCGACCGGCCGGCCGCTGCCGCCTTCCCGGACGATGAGGAGCGGAGCGTATGGGGCAAGGTCGCGGGCGGATTTGCGCCGGTGCCGGATGCGTCGCGGCGCCTGGCGCGCTGGCTGACCATGGAGGCGGACGCGGCCCTGGAGGCGATGAAAGCCGAGCTACCGGCAGAGCGTCCGGTCTACCTGCTCGTCTGTCTGGACGATCTGGCCCGCCTCGGCGAAATCGAGGCGCTGGCCGGCGTCCGTCTCCCGTTCGAGGCCGCCCGCTTTCCCGGTGGAGACCTGCACGGCCAGATCGCGGCGGTGCAGCAGTGGGCCCGGCAGGACGTCGATCAGGCCAGCTATCTGGTCCAGCAGACGCCCGGAGCCGGCGTGCAGGCCTGGCGCATCACCACGCCGCAAGGCCGCGATACCCTGCTTGCACGGCTGCTGCCCTTCACCACCTCTCTGGCCAGACCGCTGCCGCAGGCTCAAACGGTCTATCAGTCCGGCTGGGGTTCCCATATCACCATCTATGCACTGAACTTCGGCGAAGGTAAGATGTGACCCGCGCGGCGAGCCGCGCGTTTCTCTAATCCTTGAACATCCACGCCTTTGTCAGACGCCCCTCTTTGCGCCGAGGGCCTCGAATGCATCCGGGGCGACCGGCTGTTGTTTTCCGGCCTGAACCTGACCCTGTCGCCTGGCCAACTGCTGCAGGTCGAAGGCGCCAACGGCGCCGGCAAGACCAGTCTGCTCCGTGTGCTGGCGGGTTTGAGCCGCCCCGCCGAGGGCGAGGTGCGCTGGCGCGGCCTTGACATCCAGCACCACCGGGCGAGCTACTTCACCGAGATGGTCTACATGGGGCACGCGCCTGGTTTGAAGGCCGAATTGTCGCCGCTGGAAAATCTCCGGGTTTCGGTGGCCCTCCGCGGTCGAGTGGCCGATGAGACGCGCATCGACGACGCCCTGGCCCGGGTTGGTCTGCGCGGCTTCGAGGACGTGCCGGCGCGTGGACTTTCCGCCGGCCAGAAGCAGCGCACGGCGCTGTGCCGCCTGCTGCTCGATCCGGTCCCCCTGTGGATTCTCGACGAACCTTTCACCGCCCTGGACGTGCGGGGGATCGCCCTGGTGCGCGAGCTGCTGGAATTCCATCTGGCGAACGGTGGGATGGCACTGATGACTTCACACCATGCCCTGGATGTCCGGGGCGACTGCCGGAGCCTGAACCTGTCATGAATGAGAAAAGGCGGTCGAATCTCTACAAATGGCCTCAAAGGAATGCCAACCGTAGTTTCCCCTCACCCAAGCCCTCTCCCAAAGGGAGAGGACCTTTACGCCCTTCTCCCAAAGGGAGAAGGGACGGGGATGAGGGCTTGCGGCCTTTCAGATTCATCCAAATACCGGATTTACGATGAACGGCCTCGCCTCCGCCTTTCTCGCCATCCTGCGGCGCGATCTGGTGCTGGCGTTCCGCCATCGCGGCGAACTCGCCAACCCGCTGCTGTTCTTCCTGATCATCGTCACGCTCTACCCCTTGGGTGTCAGCCCTGACCCGGAACTGCTGAGAAGGATCGCCCCTGGAGTGATCTGGATAGCGGCCCTCCTGGCCGCGCTGTTCTCGCTGGAAAACCTGTTCCGGAGCGATTTCGACGACGGCTCGCTGGAACAGATGCTGCTCAGCCCCCGATCGCTGGCGTTGCTGGTGATCGCCAAGGTGCTGGCACACTGGTTGGTCAGCGGCCTGCCCATGCTGCTCCTGGCGCCGCTCCTGGCCCTGTTGCTGGACATGCCCTCCAGGGCCGCCTGGACGCTGGAAACGACGCTCGCCATCGGCACGCCGCTGCTGAGCCTGATCGGCGCCATCGGGGTGGCGCTGACCGTGGGCCTCAAGCGCGGCGGCATCTTGCTGACCCTGCTGATACTGCCCCTCTACATCCCGGTGCTGATCTTCGCCACCAATGCCGTCGCCGCCGCCGGTGCCGGCATGCCGGTGGAAGGTCAGTTGTACTTCCTGGCCGCTTTGCTGGCGCTGGCGCTGACGCTCGCGCCTGTCGCCATCGCGGCCGCGTTGCGCATAAGCATGAGTTGACGCCATGTGGACCTTCTTCCATAAGCTCGCATCGCCCAAGCATTTCTACCGCATCAGCGGCAAGCTGATCCCCTGGCTGGGCACGATCACCGTTCTGCTGTTCGTCACAGGTCTCTACTTCGGTCTGTTCAAGGCGCCGCCGGACTATCAGCAGGGCGAGAGCTATCGGATCATGTTCGTCCACGTGCCGGCGGCCTGGATGTCCATGTTCATCTACACCTTCATGGCGGTGCTGTACGCCATCCACCTGATCTGGAACATCAAGCTGGCCGATGTGATGGCCTCCAGTTCGGCGGCGATGGGCGCCTCGTTCACCTTCCTCGCACTGGTGACCGGTTCGCTCTGGGGCAAGCCGATGTGGGGGACATGGTGGGTGTGGGACGCGCGGCTGACTTCCGAACTGATTCTGCTGTTCCTCTATCTGGGCTACATCGCCCTGGTCTCGGCGATCGATGACAAGCGCACCGCCGCCCGCGCCGGTGGGCTGTTGATCCTGGTCGGCGTGGTCAACATCCCCATCATCCATTACTCGGTGGAATGGTGGAACACCCTGCACCAGGGCCCCACGGTCACCAAGCTGGACAAGCCTTCGATCCACCCCAGCATGTTGCCCCCGCTGCTGTTGATGGCATTGGCCTTCCAGTGCTACTACTTCACCCTGGTGCTGGTCCGCGCACGCACCGAACTGCTGGAGCGCGAACGCCGCAGCGCCTGGATAAAGGAGCTGTTCGGCTGAATCAAAAAGCGACGGCCAGACCCATCGTGCCCAGATAGCTCGGCACATAGGCTCCCAACGCGCCGCTGTAGCTCCCGAACACCGCGATGCGGTCATTCAGGGTCCACTGAAAACCGGCGCCGACCGCATGCTCCTGCAACGTCTTGACCGGTCCGACCGCCCCGGCGTGCAGCGTGCGCGGCAGGGCTGCGGCGTTCACGTACCCCTGGATGAACAGCGCGAAGTCCTCGACGACGTCGCGCTGAAAAGCCCATTGGAACGAAGGCAGGATGACCTCGGCGCCCCTGAAGTCCTGTAGGCTGGCGAAACCAAAGTTCCAGTTGAAAGCTATGCCCCCCGGCAGGACATGATCCGCGTTGATCGTCAACGAACCCTGGGTGCCGTTGTCGAAGAAGGGGCTCCCCCAGGTGCTCTGCACGTAGGCTTCCAGCCCCACCGAGTAGTTGAAATACTCGAAATCGTCCTTGTACAAATGGATCTTGGTATCGAACGTCAGCGGCGCAAATCCCGTCGCCGACTGCGGTGGCCCTTGCACCGTCAGCCCCTGGGTGAACAGGCGCAGTTCCACGTCGTCGGTCAAGCCATAGCGGAACAGGAACTCCCAGTTGTACTGTTTCACCGAATCCGAACTCGCCCCCTGCAGCGTGAAAGGGCTCATTTCCAGATAGATACCGCCTTCGGGCAGGGTGTAGGACGAATTGGGAAAATTGGCGAGATCAGGGCCGGGCTCCCTCACCGTCACCGCCCGAGGCGCCGGAGCCATCCCCTCGGGCGCGGGCGTGGAACCCGGCCTCCGCGGCCGGTCCGGTTCCGTGCTGTGAACGTGTTCGCGGTAAATTGTGGCATACCCAGCGGAACGTTCCGGCGAAGACCCGGATGGGGAGAACGGTGCACCCGGCTCGACACCCTGCACCGGTGCGGCGGCCGGCAACACGAGCAGCCAGGCGAAGGCGACCTCCCGAGCCTGGCCGACTCGCTTCAACGGGCGCCCGACGGATCGCATCGCCACCCCGGCTATGCCGGAGCCGGCAGGTTTGCCGAAACTGCCAGCCGGCGACTAGTCATCGAGGACGACCGCCACTTCCTGGGCGACGGCCATCAAGAACGCGTCGTTCCCTTCTGCGGCCAGCAGGGAAAGACCGACAGGCGCCCCTTCCACTTCGACCGCCGGGAGCGAAATTTGCGGCAGCCGACAGATTCCCGCGATCGCCATTCGGGCTAGCACCCGCGGAAAATAATCGCCCTGGGTGCGGTCCAGCCCGAGGCTGCCCTTCAAAGGCGCCGGTGCGTGCACGGTGGGGAAGCAGATCACGTCTTCCGGCCCGAGGACTCTTGCAAGTGCCGCCCGGTAGCGCTCCCGGCGTGCCAGCGCGGCCGGCAACAGGCGGCGGTCCAGCCCCTTGGCCAGCTCGAAGTTGCGGCGGGTGCGCTCGCCCAGAGCCGGCCGGGCCGACTCGATCCATGTACCCAGGGTACTCCAGATTTCAGCCCACTGAATGGGCTGAAAGACCTGACGCCAGTTGTCCATGCCGGAAACCCCGGCTTCTCCATCGATGCTTCGCAAGGAAATCTCGCGGCTCGGGAAACTGCCGGCCAGCCGCTTCAGGACCGGCCCGAACGCCTTGCGGACGGCAGGCTCGGCCGCGTCGAAGCCCTCCTGCAACAGCCACAGCCTGCCGGAAACGGTGGGGAGCGGATCGACGTTCAGCAACAGGCTCATGACCCGCTGCAGCGTCTCGCCATTGCGGGCGAAGGCGCCAACCGTATCGAAACCGGGTGCCAGCGGATTGACACCGGCCACGGAAACCCCGCCATGGCTGGGCCGCATCCCCCAGATGCCGCAATTGCTGGCCGGGAGGCGAATGGAACCCGCCGTGTCCGTACCCAGGGCGAAATCCACCTCGCCCGCGGCCACAGCAACCGCCGATCCGCTGGAAGAGCCCCCCGGCACCCGGTCGGGTGCGGCTGGGTTCAGCGGGGTGCCGTAGAACGCATTCTCCCCGGTGAGACCGAAAGCCAGCTCGTCCGCACAGGTCTTGCCCAGGCAGACGGCACCGGCTTGCAGACACTGCTCCACACACACGGCATGAGCAACCGCGGGCGGATGGCTCCTGGCCCAGTCGGGATTGGCACAGCCGGTCACATGGCCGGCGATGTCGATCAAATCCTTGACGCCGAAGGAAAGGTCCACCAGCGGTCCGGTGACCGCCGCGCGAATTTCCATCTGGGCAAGAAACGAACGCGAGGATTCGGGCATCCGAAAAGTCTGGAAGCTGCGGTAGTTGGGGAAAACGGCAGGATGAATCCATATCCTCGTGCCATTCTAAACGGTTCGCCAGTCGCTGCGGAAGGCGGCTTCGGAACTCTCCCCAAGGAAAAAAACGGCCCGAGGATCGAAGACCCCCGGGCCGTCGCGGGATGACGGCGGCTGTGACAGCCCTTACAGGGAAAGCGGCTTCAGCTTCTTTGCATCTTCGGCCATTTCCTTCCGCTCGTCGGCCGGCAGCGGGACGAGTCCGCGTTCGGACAGGTAACCGTCCTCGCCCCAAGCCTTCTCGGAGGTGAATTCCGCGATGTACTCCACGATACCCGGAATCATCCCGACATGGGATTTCTTGACGTAGAAGTACAGCGGGCGGGAAATCGAGTAACTGCCGTCGGCGATCGATTCGAACGAAGGGTCCACCCCTTCGATCTTCGCCGCCGCGACCTTGTCGGCGTTTTCTTCCAGGAAACTGTACCCGAAGATGCCGACCGCATTCGGATTGGCAACCAGTTTCTGCACGATCAGGTTGTCGTTTTCGCCGGCTTCCACATAGGCGCCATCTTCACGAACGGTGTGGCAGACCTTCTTGTACTCCGGCTCGTTGTCCTTCTTCAAGGCGGCGATCCACTTGAACTCCTTGCAGCCGCCCTCCAGGGCGAGTTCGGCAAAGGCATCGCGGGTTCCAGAAGTCGGCGGAGGACCCAACACCTCGATCTTGGTGGCGGGCAGCGCGGGATTGACCTCGTTCCAGGTCTTGTAGGGATTATCGATCAAATTGTCACAGCCACCGCAGTCGGGATCGGGAATCTGCTTGGCCAGTGCCAGGTAGATATCCTTGCGGCTCAGTTCCATCGGCTTGGATTTCTTGGACCGGGCCAGCACGATACCGTCGAAGCCGATCTTGACCTCGACGATGTCTTTGACACCGTTCTTCTTGCATTGCTGGAACTCGGTGTCCTTCATGCGACGCGAAGCGTTGGCGATATCCGGATGATCGACGCCTTCGCCGGCGCAGAACAGCTTGATGCCGCCGCCGGTGCCGGTGGACTCCACTTTCGGCGTCTTGAACTTCCCGCCTTTGCCGAAGTGTTCCGCCACCACGGTGGCAAAGGGATACACCGTGGAAGAACCCACGATGCTGATGGTGTCTCGCCCACCGGCAGCCGATGCGCCGGCGCCGAATACGGTGGCCGACACGGCCAAGCCTATGCTGAAGATCTTTTTCACGTGAACTTCTCCGCTGTCAAGGGATTTTTGCATCGGTCAGAGTGAGCACGGCGCGGATCGCAGGGACGCCCGCGGGCCGGTGCCGCCGTTGGTTACCAAGCGCCGCCCCGGTTACCGGGCTGCGTCACCATGTAGTAAATCGCATCGGCGACGTTCTTCTCGGAATATCCCTGCCCAACGATGGTCTTGGGGTTTTCGAGATATTTGAGATCGACGTGCTTGTTCAGAATCTTCCGCCACAACGCGGAGGGCTCGCCCCAGATGACGGTGGCCGAAGGGGTCAGCGCTCCATTGGTGCCGTTGTCGTGGCAGGCCGAACAATAGGTGGCGTAGGTGTTGCGTCCGTTCTGATAGTCGAAACGAGCGTTCGCCAATTCGGGCGTGTTCGCATCGATCGGGGTGTGCAACGCGCAACCCGCCATCAGCAGGGGCAGCGCAACCAGTATCGACAGTTTGATTTTCATATCCGTGTTCCTTGAATGAGGTCGACGATGCGCATCGGCCCGACCGGCTCAATAATTGGCCTGAAGCTGCAGGCGCAGCACATTGCCGTCGGCCTGGCCATAACCCGAGGCCAGTTCCTTGGAGTTCCAGCCCGCCGTGCTTCCCGCCGTCGTCGTACGGAAGTTGGTCGTATTGATCAAATCGTACGCGGCGGTGACTTCGACCTCCGGCCAGGGCTGGTATTCCACACCGAACTCCCACAGGCGTTCGGAGATATTCGGCGAGTTGTTGTCGAATTTGCTGCCGCCATTATAGGTTTCGAAGCGGGCGTAGGGCATCCAGCCGCCGTAGAAGTGGTCGATCTTGTAATGGGCCTGGACGTAGCCGCCCCACACGTTCTTGGATTCGATCCAGGCGAGCTGTTTGCTGGGATCGATCTGCAGCGTCGGCGCGATACCCCAGGTCCATTCCGTCTGCAAACCGAACGGCTTCGGATAGAGCACGGCGTGAATGGCGCCGCGCAAATCCTGCTGGCCCTGGCCGTCGTTGATGCCGTTGACGCTGGTCCCGGTGATCGTCCCTTTCTGGGTCATGTTGCGGCCGCCGGCGGCGGTGTTGAAAAAGTTCTTTCCGATGATGTATTGGGTCACTTTTCCCGTGACCGGATCCGCTGGCCCATTGAAGTTCTGCATATTCACGACATATTTGCCGTTATAGCCGGAAGCGCCGACTTCGAGGATCTGCTCGCCCGGCAGTTCGAACGGATAGGTTACGCGGCCGTCGATGTGGAGGTTGTCGTTCAGCTCGAAGCGGTTGGCGCCCTGGCCGTTATAGACGCCGAAAGCCACCACGCCGTAGTCGCCGGAACCACGCAAGCCGCTTTTCTGCAGGTACTTGAAGCGTTCCTGGGCGACGTCGGGCGACCACATCGCGAAGACGCCGAGATCGCGTTCGTCGCGAATGGCGTTGGCGTCGGTCGCCAGGTTGCGTTCGAAAGCGATGCGGTTCTGGGACGACTGCAGGTTTTCCCAGCCGAACGGGATTTTCGACTGGCCGACACGGAAGCGGTATTCGCGTTCCGAATCGATGAACACATCGGAGTAAGCGTCGCGAATCTGCGCAAACTGGTACTGACTGGTCGAGTTGTTCTGATCCACCGCCGGCGTGTTCGCCGCAAAATCCGTCTGCAGATAGAACAGCAGGTGGTCGGACACGTCCGCCGTCAGGGCCAGGCGGGTGCGCCGCAGCAGGAAGTCCTTGTTCTGGCCGATGGAGTTGTCGTTCGGCATCGCCAGATTGTCGCGTGTATTCTCGTCGCCGTTCAGCAACTGGCTGTAGCGGACCTGGTTATAGCCTTTGATGCTGATCTTGTCGAACCACTTCTTCTCGCCGGAGGGTGCCGGCGCACTCGCCACCTTCTTCTCGGATTCCTTGATAGCGGCCGCCTTCTTGTCCAGGCGCTTCTCCAGCGCTTCAAGCTCGACCTTTTTCTCGTCCAGTTTCTGCTCGAGAGAAGACGCGCTTTTCTCCTCCACCTGCTCGAAGGTTCCCAGGCGGACCCGGCCAGGGCCGGGCTCGGCGTAGATCTGCTTGGTCTTCTTGTCCATGTACAGCTCGAGTGCGGCTTCGGCCGGCACCGCCAGCGCCCCGCCCAACAGAGCCACCCCGCTCACGCGCAATAAATTGGATTTCATGTCGTTACTCATTTCGTGATGTCGTTTTTCCATGCCTGAAGCGACAGGCATTGGCAGTTCGGCAGCGCAACGATAATGAGCAAATATGACAGTAACGTTACAAAGCGATGTAAGCAGAGAGAAATACGGCTTCGGAGCGGTGATGCGCCGTGCCGCCGACGGCAGCGAATCCCGCCGGGATTTTCCCCGGAAAGGCCATCAAAAGTTGATGAACAAGGATCCCATGATGAGGTTATGCATGACCTGATTCGGTCTGCTGTCGATGTACTGGTTCATGTAGCCCAGCTCCACCCTCAAGGCCGGATCGAAGCTCCAGCCGCCCCCCAGAAACGCCCGGTTCTGACCAAAGCCGGCCGGGCCGCCCCAGGGGGTGCTGTTCAGGCGAACGAAAACCTCGTCCCAGGCAATCAAGCTCAGGCGCGGTTCGAAATCGAAGGGACGCAGGTAGCGGAACATCTGGCGGGGCTGGTAGCGGACCTGATCGCCACGGATGAAGTTGGACTCCAACATCGTCCTGAAGGTGAAGGTCCCGAACTCGGTGGGAAGCACATAGCGAAAGCCCGGCCAGACGTCCTGCTGGGCCAGATAAGGTTTGCCCGCGTTTTGGGTGGGCACGAAGGAATAGCCGATCCAGACCGTGGCACGATCGCTCAGCGAATATCCCAGCGCGGCGCGGGCCACGCCCTGATACCAATGCCGCCAGTCACCGTCCCAGCGCATCTGCCCTTCCAGCCATAGCCGTCCTTTCTCGAGACCGGGGTCGATAAAACCCAGACTGCCTTCCGCCACGACCTGCCCCCAACTGCCCCAGTCGTCGGTCGTCATATCCGCGTGCGCACCGCCTGACAAAGCCAAGGCGATCGCTCCCAGCGAACATCCTGCCTGCATTTTCCTCATCACACTCATCATCTTCCAGACCTCGGCGTTGCGGCTCCCGAGCGCAACCCTCCTCAATGCCCCCGACATACCCCCAACGCCGCCTTCATTTCGGCAGTGGCTTTTCCCGCACCGCACAGATCTTCTCGTCGCGGCACTCGATGTCGTAGAAGACCGTCCGGCCGCAGCCGTCCACCCGGACGCCATATTCGCTGTAAAGCTCACCCAGCGGCTGGCCCGGCACCTCCTTTTCCGTCACGATCGCGGCCTTGACCCGCGGACAATCCAGCTCCCCCGCCCCGCGCATCTCGGCGGTCTGCAACGCGATCCTGGAATTCTCGGCCAGCAGTTCGGCATCGCTCAGGCAACCGGACAACAGGGCAAAGAACGGCAGCAGTCCACTGACCGCTATCCGGTCCGGAGCACTGGCAAAACCACCGAACGGATGTTGGCGGGCGCACTGCATGACGGAACCTCCTCGATTGTTTGCTAGATGCGGGATTACGGGCACGCCCCGTGTCTCCAGGGAGCGCGTGTATGACTATATACTCGGTTTTGGCGAAACGAGGTGCAAATCCGGCATGAACGAGGACAGAAAGGACAGACTGGAACCGGACTCGGCGGAGACGCTCCGCCGGCTGCTGGAGAAAGCGGCCGCCCGCGGCGTCGCCGATTATATCGAGAGCCGGAAAGCGAAAATCCCAGGCTTCGTGGCGCAACATTTTTCCTTCCGCGGAGCCTGGGAAATGCACAAGAAGACGCTGGGCCGGGACTATTACCGCATCCCCGTCAATCTGCTGTGGAGCCTCCCGGCGTTTCTCTCCCATTCCACTGCCGCGATCGCTCAAAAGCTCGGGGCGAAAGATCTCGCCTGCCGCCTGCGCAAAGTCCCTTCCGGCCTGCCCACGGCGCTGCAGAGCGAGCTGAACTGGCTGATCCACGTCGAACTGTTGGAACTGCCCTATTCCGACGGCTCGCGCCGATCCACCAAGGATGCCCTGCTGGAGACCATCCTGAGCGATCCCGAACTGTCGGCCCGGCTCGCGGAATACCTCGGAGCCATACGGTCCCGCGCCGGTTCCGGGGAATTCCGCGCATCGCTGGCGGCCAGACTGCAAGAGTACGGGAAAATCCGCCAAACGGCGACCGAACTGGCGGCCAGCATCGCCACCCTGGCCGGCGGCTATGCGGCGTTCGGACGGATGACGCCGGGGGCAGCTTCCGCCGGCAGCGCTGCGGCGGCAGCCATCGCCCAGCAGATCGCGATCGCCAACTTCTGGCTCGGCCCCACCTTGGGCGCATGGTATTACACGATGTTCCCGGCCGACGTCTCTTTCACCCTGATCGCAGCGAGCACAGGGGCAGTGATGGCGGCTCTGGGCATTCTCGGAGCGCTGTCGGCAGTCGTGGTCGATCCGCTGCTGGCCTTGACCGGCTTTCACCGGAAGCGGCTGGAGCGCTTCGTCGAGTCCCTGGAGCCCGTCCTGGCCGGTCGGGAGGACGAGGGTTACCGCGTGCACGACCATTACCTTGCCCGCCTGTTCGACCTCTTCGACCTGCTGCGGCTGGCGGCACAACCATGACGGACGGGAACGGCACGCTGGCCTGGTGGCAGACCGGCATCATCTACCAGATCTATCCCCTTTCCTTCCAGGACAGCGACGGCGACGGCAGGGGTGATCTTCCCGGCATCCTCCACCGGCTCGACTACCTGGCCGACCTGAACATCGCCGCCGTCTGGCTGTCGCCCGTCTTCGCCTCGCCGATGCGGGACTTCGGCTATGACGTGGCTGACTACACGTCCATCCATCCCTGGTTCGGAACCCTGAGCGATTTCGACCGGCTGCTGGCCGGCTTGCACGGCCGTGGCATCAAGCTGATCCTGGACCTGGTGCCGAACCACACCTCCGACCGGCACCCCTGGTTCCTGGAAAGCCGAAGTTCGCGCGACAACCCTAGACGCGACTGGTACCTCTGGCGCGATCCGGCACCGGGCGGCGGGCCACCCAACAACTGGCTGAGCTTTTTCGGTGGCCCGGCCTGGACCTACGACGAGACCACCGGACAATACTATCTGCACCAGTTCACGCCGGAGCAGCCGGAGCTGAACCTGCGCCACCCGGCCGTGCTGGAGGCGATGCTGGAGGTGATGCGGTTCTGGCTGGATCGAGGCGTGGACGGCTTCCGGGTCGACGTGCCCTGGCTGCTGATCAAAGACGCCGGGTTCCGAGACGAACCGGAAAATCCGGCCTGGGACGGCATCGATCCGCACGGCCGGCTGCTCCACATCCATACGGCGCATCAGCCCGAACTGCACCGCATCATCCGGGCCATGCGCGCGGTCGTCGACGGCTATCCCGGCGAGCGGGTCTTGATCGGGGAGACAAACGTGCCGGAGGAAGAACTCGTCAAGTACTATGGCGCGGCACGGGACGAATTCCACCTACCCTTCAACTTCCGGCTGATCCATGCCCCCTGGGACGCGCGGAAAATCCGGCAGATGGTCGAAACTTACGAAGCGATCCTCCCCCAAAGGGCCTCGCCCGCCTGGGTGCTCGGCAACCATGACCAGCCCCGCATCGCCAGCCGCTTCGGTCCCGACGCGGCCCGTGTCGCCACCATGCTGCTGCTGACCCTGCGTGGCACACCGACCTGCTATTACGGCGACGAGTTGGGGATGGAGAACGGGGTGATCCCAAGGGACCGCATCCGTGATCCGCAGGCATTGAATCAGCCCGGGATTTCGGGCGTGTTCAATCGCGATGAGGCACGGACCCCGCTGCCTTGGGACACCTCGCCCAATGCCGGCTTCGCGCCCGAAGGCGTCGACCCCTGGCTGCCGTTGGGGGAGGACTGGCCCATGAGAAACGTTGCCCGGCAGGCGGCGGACCCCCGCTCCATGCTGGCGCTCTTCAGGGCTCTGACCAGACTGCGCCAATGCCACCCGGCCTTGAGCCATGGCAGTTACGAAAGCGTGGACACGAAGGCCGACGGCGTCTTCGCCTACAAGCGGACGGCCGGCGCCGAACGCCTCCTCATCGTGCTCGATTTCGCCGGCAGTGAACATCTCCTGGACTCGGGCGAACTCGCCGATGGCGCGGAGATTCTGCTGAGCACCGGCATGCGGCGCACCGGCCGGGTCGATCTGCGGCGGCTCCGTTTGCTCTCCAATGAAGGTCTCATACTGAAAATATCTTGAGGGAGCCGCCATGATCGAACTCCGCGACAAGACCATCCTGATCGACGGCCGGCCCCGTCTGGTGCTGAGCGGCGAGGTGCATTATTTCCGCCTCCGGCGCGAAGACTGGCAGGACCGGCTGGACAAGCTCAAAGCCGCCGGCTGCAACACCGTCGCCTCCTATATTCCCTGGCTCTGCCATGAAACCGTCGAGGGCCGGATCGACCTCGACGGGCGCTCCCGCCCGGAACTGGATCTCGGCGCCTTCATTGATCTGTGCCGGGCCAACGGCCTTTGGTTCATCGCCCGTCCCGGCCCCTTCGTGATGGCCGAGCTGAAGAACGAAGGCCTGCCTTACTGGCTTTACGAAAAGCATCCCGAAATCGTGCCCGTAGGCTGGGACGGCAAGCCGGCGACCACCCACACGGTCGATTACCTGGCACCCGGCTTCCTGGATGCAGCCCGCCGCTGGTACGACGCGGTGATGGCGGTGATCACACCACGCCTGCAGCCGGGCGGCGGCAACGTGATCGCGCTGCAGCTCGACAACGAGATCGGCATGCTGTCCTGGCTCAGTAACTGCCCGGACCTCACCGAAAACGTGCTGGCGGATTTCGCGGCCTGGCTGAAAGTCCGTCACCGCCCTGAGAGCTTGCGGAAACGCTACCCCTTCGACCCGGATGAGCCAGAGGCGCGCCGCGCCGGCATCCGCTCGCCCGCCGAGAGCTACGCCCTGGCCCTCCTGCGCGACCTCGGCCACTACATGCGCGACCGTTTCGCCCGCTACGTCGCAACCCTGCGGTCCTGGGCGGAAACCGCCGGCATCCGCGGCATCCCCTTCGTGGTCAATATCCATGGCACCGGCGGCGGCCGTGCCCTAAGCTTCCCGATCGGCATCAGCCAGCTCTACCCGTCCTACACCCAGGATTTCGGCTACCTGTCGGGCTCCGACTTCTATCTCGGTAATCTGACGTTCGACAACTTCCAGGACTTGTATCTCTGCAACGCCTTCATGGAGGCCGTGCACCGCCCCGAACAGCCTCTGGCTTCGATGGAGTTCGAATGCGGCGACGGCAACTACGGCAACACCTATGGCAACCGGCTGGATCCCTCCGCCGCCGACTTCAAGGCGCGCATGTGCCTGGCCCAGGGCGCACGGCTCCTCAACTACTACCTCTTCACGGGCGGCCACAACTACCGGCTCGACCCGCCGCCGCCGGACGGCGACGGCCGCATCGCCTTCACCGGCGAACGCCACGGTTTCGCCGCGCCGGTCGATCCGGACGGACGGTTGAATTACAGCTATCCGCGCCTGGCGAACCTGACCCGCACCGTGGCCGCCGTTGCCGACAAGCTGGCCGCCATGTGGGAGGAGCACGACCGGGTGGCCTTCGGCTTCATTCCCGACTATTTCATGACGGAATACCGCCATCCCGCCAGTGCCGCGATGGCCACCATCGTCCGCAATCTGGAAGCCAACCGCGGGCCAAGCGCCTGGGAGACCATGGCCCGAGCGATGCTGCTCGGCGGCTACCGCTTCGGCGCGGTGGACCTGCAGAACCGGCCGCTCGACGTGAAGACCACACCGGTGCTGGCGCTGGGCTCGGCCCGGTACATGGACACCGCCGTCCAGCGCAAGCTGGCCGATTGGCTGAGTGCGGGCGGGGGCCTGCTGTTGTACGGGGAAGTCCCCCTGTACGGGATGGAGGGCGAGCCCTGCACGCTGCTGGCCGAAGCGTTGGGTGCCGAAATTTCAGGGTTTCGCCAGGCCAGTGAGCGCTATTTCCTCGCGCTGGCCGCGGACGGCTGGGCCAGGCCGCGACCGGAAGTACGTAGCCATTTCGCCCAGACTTTCGCTGCTCCTTTGGCCGAAGCGCTGCTGCGGGTTTGCGACACCGGCGAGATCTGCGGCTTCGAAACGGCGGTCGGGAAAGGCCGCGCCGTCGTCATCGGCACCGCCTACCCTTGCGACATCGCCCTGTTCCGCACCGCCTTGGAACGGCTGGGCGCAGTGGCCGCCTTGCGCCACGACTGCGAAAACCACGGCATCTTCATGACGTCGACCGCCAACGCCGCGGGAGAGCGCTTCATCCACCTGCTGAACCTGGACGGCTTCGACAAGCGTTTCCATCTTTACGAGGACGGTCGACCGCTGTTCGACGGACACGAAATCGAGCTTCGCGCCCGCGACGGTGTGATGCTGCCGCTGGCCATGCGTTTCGGTGAAGTGAAGATCGAGTACGCCACCGCGGAAATCACCGCCGTGAACCCAGACCGCATCGAATTCCGCGCGACCCGGCGGCGGGGCGTGATCGCCGTCGAGACAGCCCGCAAGCTGCGGGTCTCCCCCCCATGCGAACTGCGACAGGACGGCCCGACGACTTACGGGGTATTGCTGCGCCCGGCTCCCCATCATGACCGGATCATCCTGTGCCATGAACGCACCGGCGACGGCTGAAACGTCCCGCCCACCCGACCGGGCACAAAAGCCCCGGTGATGGACCCGGCGACTGAAGACGCCTTATCGCCGATGCAGCGGGGGCTTTCGTCAAGGTTTACGGAATGTCGCGATATAGGCCGCGAGGTCGTCGATATCGGTATCGCTCAGTTCCGAAGCGATTTCCCGCATCGAATCACCATCCTTCGACCGGTGCTCCCAGCCGAAAGGCTGGATGCGTTCTTCCGAACCGCCGCAAGGTGGGAGCCAGTCGTCCGGCCGGCACCGCTTGTAGGTGTTCAGCACCCTCCTGATGTAGTTCGAATCTTTTCCGGCCAGGCTGGGTACATTGGGCGCCGCATCCCCTTCTCCCCGGCCGTGACACTCGACACAACGCTCATATTTCGTTTTCCCAGCCGCGACGTCGCCGGCATGAGCCGCGCCCGCCGCGAGCGCCAGCACGACGCCGCATCCCAAATCTAAGAACCTTCTCACGTTCATTCTCTCCGTAGGGTCGATTGTTGGACTCCAGACAATGCGTCGAAGCGGCCCGGCAGCGTGCCGGGCCGCCCTCCGCTTGCTCAGGATACAGCACCCATCCTGAGACTTTTGACGTTACCACAGCCGTATGAAAGATATGCTTGTTTCCGCCGCAGGGAATGGACATCGATGCGCCCCTCCCCGATGCGACTGCGCATGAATACCCGAAAAGTCCGGAACCAACGGTCGACGCGGCGGCATTCGCCACTCTGAGAGGGACATCACTTCCGCAATGCCCCTGATTACGATGGCCGGGACGACCCCCGGCATCCGGTCGTTCACCCGGGAGGACGGACCATGTGCATGCCATCGGTATGGGAGGTGAAGCGGGAATCCGGTCCGGAAAACCACTCCGCAAGCTTGTCCCGGCTCAGCAGGACGAATATTACGATGGCGACGATGGCGAGGTATCGGAGGAGCCCGCCCATGTCCGTCCCTCAATTTGGAACCACGATCAGGGCAACATGTCCAATGCCTTCTTCGTCGCTTCTTCCCGAACCTTGTCCTTGGCTGCCTGAGACGCCTCTCCCGCGGATTTCGGCGCCGCTTCGACCCGTTTTTTGATGGACTTGGCGGATTTGGCCGTGCTTTCCACGACTCTCATCCCTTCCTTGGCTTGTTCCGGTACCACTTCCTCGACCTGTCGCCTGGCGGACTCCGTGGCCGCCTTTTGCAGCTGACCCTTGACGGCAGCCGGGGCGGATTTCGCCGATTCCTTCAGTTCGTTTGCCTGTCCGGCCGCATCCTCCACCGTCTTGGCGCCTTCGACCGCTTCACGGGGCGCCGCTTTGGTAGCAGCATCCCTCAGCAACTGCTTGCCGACCTCATCCAAGGCATGGTGATCGGCGGGTTCCGCCAGAACCGGTCCAGCCGTCACCAGCGCGGCAAGGACGGCGAAAGCTAGTGTGCGCATGATCTTCCTCCATTCGGTGAGCAGCAGTATTTGTGATCAGCATCGCAGCGATGGTACTCACGTGAGCACAGGCATGTACAGCGCTCCTTTTGACGGAACAGCCCGAACCGAATCCGACGGTCTTGACTCAGCACGGCTTTTTCTGGAATGTCGCCATTTTTTTGCGAAACCCGACGGGACATCCCCGTCCCCCTCGGGAGCAAAAAACTGGCGACGTCCTTGCCTTCGGCGGCCCGCGCCGTCCTGCGTCCGCCTCGGCTCCTTCCGTCTCTGGCAATGCTCTCCGCCAAGGCTCCCACAATGACTCGACGCCGTGTCGGCGATCGAGCTCCGCCCGGGCGAAAAACGCGCTGGCCGCCTTGAGGATGTCGTTGACTCGGCGCAGTTCCTTGTTCTCTCGCTCGAACTGCCTGAGGCGCTCGCGGCCGCCGGCATCGACCTGCTGGCGCTTGACCCGTTCGAGCAGGGTCTGCGGCACGCAGCCAATCTTGGGGCCGATCGACTCCACCGCCGCCCACAGCGAGGGGGTAGTCGCCCCGCTGCTCCTTCACCACGCGCACGGCCCGCTCGCGCCCTGCACCAACAAATCCGGCAACGTGTCTCCTTCCTGAGCGACAACCCGAATCTCGTTCGGCCCGGCCGGATCGACGGTACCCGTGAACTGGTGATGGGCGACAGTCCTTACCTTCTGCCGTACCGTGCGCGCGACGACCGCATCGAAATACTGGCTGTGTATCACGGCGCGAGGAAATGGCCGGAGATATTTTTATGAATGGAAAAATCTGGAAAAATCGCCTAGATAACGAGAAAAACATGATGTAAACGGGGAAATAAACAATGCTGAGCCATGAACATGTCGGATTTTGGGGAAAAATCCGTCTTGGTCAAAACGGGCAAACGGATCAATGGCTATCGCTCTCCCAACATTCACTGGATGTTGCTTCCGTATTCGCGGCGCTGGCCGAGCTCCCCGCATTCCATCACAAACTGAAAGTCAGCTCAGGTATTGAGCTGGACGGGATTCAGCTTCAAAGGCTTGCGGTCATCGCCTTGCTGCATGACGTCGGCAAGGCGAACCTGGGTTTCCAGGACAAGGTCTTCGACGCCAAGGCACCGCGCGCGGGGCATGTGCGGGAACTGGCGCCCCTGTTCGACGCCCCCGAGTTGTGCGAAGCCTTCGCTACAGCGCTCGACCTGGACGAGATCGCAGACTGGTTCGACCCGCCAGATAGCATCGAGCAATTCCTGCTGGCCGCTTGGTCCCACCACGGCGCACCGGTAAGATTCCAAACCGGCGATCAAACGGGCAATTACTATCTGGCCAGGACCCGCTGGTGGCGAGCGGACGCTACCAGAGATCCGATGCAGGCCGTTGCGGAACTGATGCGGATAGCGAAACAGGCTTTTCCGGATGCCTTCAAGCGCGGAGTGGCCCGCATTCCCGGCCGGGCTCGGCTGCAGCACAGATTCGCCGGACTGGTCATGCTGGCGGACTGGCTCGGCTCCCATCAAGCCTTTTTCCCTCTGGGGCGCCTGCTCGATATCGGCTTTGCCCGTAATGCTGCTCGCCGCGCCTTGCTGACAGTCGGCCTGGATACAGCCAGCCTCCAATCCGACCTCGCGCAGCGCCCAACCACCTTCAAGCACTGGTTTGGCTTTGAGCCTCGCCCCCTGCAGTCGGCCGTTGATCAACAAGCTCCCGACGATGCCGAATCGCGGTTGCTGATTGCCGAAGCCGAAACCGGCTCCGGCAAGACCGAGGCAGCCCTAGCGCGCTTTTTCCGTCTGTTCGCGGCCGGTGAGGTCGATGGCTTGTATTTCGCGCTTCCCACCCGGGTGGCAGCAAGAGAGCTTTACCTCCGCGTCGTGAATTATCTGGAACAGATATTTCCAAAGCCGGAATGCCGTCCGGCCGCGGTGTTGGCCGTGCCACGTTACGCTCGGATTGACAACGTCCCCATCGACAAATTGGATCGATTGCTTCCGGACGACAGGATTCTTTGCCATGACGATCCCGACCGGCTCCGGCAGGAACGGCAATGGGCGGCCGAGCACCCCAAACGTTTCCTGGCCGCTACGGTGGCGGTGGGAACGGTTGACCAAGCCTTGCTTTCGGCGGTGCAAACCAGACATGCTCATCTGCGTTCCGTGTGTCTGGACAGGAGTCTACTGGTGGTCGACGAAGTCCACGCCTCTGATGTCTACATGCGGCGATTATTGAGGGGATTGTTATCCCATCACGTTGGACTCGGCGGCCATGCGATGCTGCTTTCCGCAACGCTGGGCGCTTGGGCTTGCGCCGAATTCCTGCAGGCCTGTGGCTGCACGACTCTTGCGGCAGAAAATTACGCCGGGGCCTGCGCCGCCCCGTATCCGGCTCTCACCCTCTTATCGGGTATTCGACGCTCCGTGGGGTTTGCGCGGGGCGGGTCGGTCAAGCGGGTCCGCATCGATCCGCGCTCCTGGCTGAAGCAGCCGGAAAGGCTGATATCCGAACTGGTAAGTGCCTTGGAAGCCGGCGCGCGGGTATTGATCGTGCTTAACACGGTCGGCCGGGCCAACGCCCTGCAACGGGCATTGGAGCAACATCCAGCCATCCAGAAGGTTTGGTTGTTCCGTTGCCAAGACTCGATCTGCCCTCATCATGGCCGCTTCGCGCCCAGCGATCGCGAGCTGCTGGATCTGGCGGTCAGCCGCCGCTGGGGAAAGGGCACGCCACCCGGTCCCCTGGTACTGATCGGCACGCAAACCCTGGAGCAAAGTCTCGACATCGATGCCGACTGGCTCATCACCGACCTGTGCCCGGCTGACGTGCTCCTGCAACGGGTCGGGCGATTGCACCGGCACGACTGTACCCGTCCGCCCGGTTTCGAAGCGCCGCGTTGCACGGTGTTGATGCCGGACTGCGCCAGCCTGGCAGAATGGCTCGACGCCAGGGGCGAGGCATCGAGGGAGGCGAAGAGAGCCGGATTCGGCAGCGTTTACGCCGACCTGCGGACCCTCGAACTCACGCGGCTCATGTTGCTGGAACAAACCGAAGTTGAGATCCCGCGCGACAACCGCCGCCTGGTGGAAGGCGCGACCCATCCGGAACGACTGGCCACGCTATCTGGCCCCGCTTGGGGAAAGCACGGCCAGAACGTGGAAGGTCTGACGCTCGCCCACAACATCGCCGCGTTCCACGTCGCCGCTCAATACGACCGGCCCTTTGGCGAACTCAGTTTCAATGAACTGAACGAGAAGGCGAGAACCCGCCTAGGGCTGGATACCTTGCGCATCCCGTTACGCCAACCCTCGCCCGGCCCCTTCGGCGCGGAAATCGCCGAAATCACCATACCCGGGCATTTGGCGCCGAAGGAAAGGGATGACGAGACCGCCGAACTCATCCGTCGGGGCGCCGATGGCATGATCCTGCGTTACGGCGAGCGCCATTACCGCTATTCCCGCTTTGGCCTGGAGCCTTTCGATGAATCTATTGACTGATCCGTTGTTTCGCGTCGAGACCCCCGATGGCATCGAGCGCCTGAGTCTGCCGCAGCTCTTGGAAGCGTTGGGCCAGGACCGGGTTGAATCCCTGCTGGGCCTGCAACGGCATCAGGAAGATGCGTTCCACATCTTCCTTTGCTACCTGGCCGGGGCGGTGTTGGCGCGCGAGGCGCGATCCGAACCGCGGCAACCCGAGGATTTCTGGCACGAAGGCATCCGGAAGCTGACCGGAAGGGATGATGACTGGGCGTGGACCCTGATCGTGGACGATGTCACCCAGCCGGCGTTCATGCAGGCCCCGGTGCCGGATAAGAAGGATTTTGGTGCCTTCAAGCTAAAGGCGAGGACAGCAGATGCCCTGGACATCCTGCCTACCGCCAAAAACCACGATGTGAAAGCGAGCAGATCCGGCGCCACCAGCCCGGACGGTTGGGTCTATGCGCTGGTCAGTCTTCAGACGATGAGTGGTTTCTTCGGCCAAGGCAATTACGGCATAGCCCGCATGAATGGCGGTTTCGGCAGCCGCCCCGCTGTTGCCGTTTATCACGCCGAACGCATGGGGATGCGGTGGCATTGCGATGTCACACGTTTGGTGGGCATCAGGGAAGAATTGCTGGCCGGTCCGTGGGGATATCGAGAGCGTGGGATCGTGTTGGTATGGGAACAGCCATGGGATCTTGAGTCGAGTCTCAGTTTGAATGTCCTCGATCCTTTCTACATCGAAATTGCCCGGGCCGTGCGCCTCATGGGTGATGGGAAAAACGTGCAAGCCTTCGGCGCATCCACGAAAGCGGCCCGGCTTGCGGCAGGTGATGCAGGTGGCGTGCTGGGTGACCCATGGACACCTGTGAATGTGGCCGACAAGAAAAAAGGGCAGTCCGCCATGACCGTTTCAGCCAGCGGACTCAGCCCAGAATTGATCCGTAACGTTTTATTCGAAGACGGATTTCGAGCAGCCAGAATGCAGTGCCTGCTGGAAGAAAACGAAGGCCAAAGCTGCCTCTTCTCCGCCACGGTTCTTGTACGTGGCCAAGGAACGACCGACGGTTTCCATCACGTCGCCATTCCAGTACCTGCCAGGGCGCATCGATTGTTCCGCCGCAGGTCGGAGCGTGATCGGTTGGCGTCCATCAGCAAGACGGCTCTCAACGATGCCAAGGAAATACAAAACCGCGTTCTCAAACCTTCGGTCATCGCCTTGCTGGAGGCTGGACCGGATAAAATCGACTTCGACCGGCGCGAAGTCAATCTGTGGCTCAACGAGGCCACCCAACGATTCAGCGCTGCCTGGTCCGAAGACTACTTCCCCTGGCTGTGGCGGCAAGCCGAGCAGGACGATGCGGACGCGGCCCGCCTGGAATGGCTGCGCGCCCTGCGCGACAAGGCCCATAAGGTGCTGGAAGAGGCCATCGCCCGTTACCCGTCCCGCGAGGGACGACGCTACCGCGCCCGTGTGAAAGCGGAAGGATTGTTCCACGGTTCATTGTTCAAAACGTTCCCGCAACTCAAGGAGGGCTCCCATGACGCACCCCGCCCCGGCTGACCCGCCGGAAACACCATCGACATCGCTGGCTTCGCTGATAGGCCATCTCGCCGCGACCATCGCCGCCGAACATTTCCCCACGGGTGATCGGGCGGCATTGCGCCGCCTGAACCCGGACGCCCCGCCGAACCTGGCTTTCTATCGCTTTGCCTTTCGACACTTGCCGCAGAATTGGGAAAACCGGAGAACGGCCTGGACTGCACTGGTCGCCGGCATTGCCCTCATGTGCCCGAAGCCCCACCGCCCGGATCGCTCCGTCGGTCTGACACTGGCCGAAACCGGTTATTCGGAAAAACGGCTGGAACGGCTACTCGCCGCCGAAGGCGATACGCTGCACACCTTGCTCCTACGCGCCGCGCGGTTCCTGGCCGCCAAGAACGAGTCCTGCAACTGGACTGATTTCGCCCATTTGCTCCTCGACAGAAATCCGGAAAAGGCGCGATTGAAGATCGCCCGTGACTATTACCGCAACCTCAAGGACCACGATTGACCACTCGGATGGTGGATTCTATCCACCCGCCGCCAGTCTCCACCTGTTCGCTCGACTCCAAGGAACCACGCTCATGTTTCTGCAAATCCATAGCCTTACCTCCTACCATGCCACCCTGCTCAACCGTGACGATGCCGGCCTCGCCAAGCGCATCCCTTTCGGCGATGCCGTGCGCCTGCGGGTCTCGTCCCAATGTCTCAAGCGGCATTGGCGGGAAAGCCTGAAACAGACCATCCCGCTACCCACGGGGCTGCGGACCCGGCACGTGTTCGAGCGGGAAATTTATCCCCGTCTGAAGCAGGAAGGGGTCGAAGATTCATTGGCAAAACAACTGACTCTCAGCCTGATGGGCTTGCTGCTCCAGAAGTCCGACAAGACTGCCAAGCCAGAGAAAGCGAAAAAAGGCAAAAATGGCCATGAAGAACAGGCTGAATTCGATTTCGAGGAAGGCGCCGGGACGGAAGAGTCCTCTGCCGGCGATTTACGAGTCAAACAACCCATCCTTTTTGGCCGGCCGGAAGTGAACTATCTCATTAGCCTGCTGAAGGCATGTGCCGAGGAAGGAAGTGGCGCGGAAAAGGCGCTGCAAGCGAAGCTCAAGGGTGATAAGGCCAATTTCAAGGCGATGCTCAAGGCCGCCGGTCACGGTGACTTGTACGCCGGATTGGAAGGCGCGCTGTTCGGCCGCTTCGTCACCTCGGATATTTTGTCCCGTTCCGATGCGGCCGTTCATGTGGCCCATTCGTTCACCGTACATGGGCTGGACACCGAGGTCGACTATTTCACCGTGGTGGATGACTTGAACCGCGAAGAGGAAACTAGCGCGGCCCATGCCGGCGACATGGAACTGGGGGCCGGGCTGTTCTACGGCTACGTGGCGGTGGACATTCCCTTGCTGGTTTCCAACCTCACCGGCTGCGATACCACACGGTGGGCAGAGCAGGAGCCCGCCGATGTCCGCAAAGTGCTGACCGGCCTCATTCGCGCAATCGCCACGGTTTCCCCCGGGGCCAAGCTCGGTGCCACCGCGCCCTATGCCTTCAGCGAGTTCGTGTTGCTGGAAACCGGGAAGCAACAGCCCCGTGCTCTTTCCAACGCCTACCTACAGGCCCTGCCGATGCGCGGCGATCCCCTGCAAGCCGCTATAGACGCCTTGGCCAAGTACCTGCGGGCACTGGATGCCATGTATGGAAGAACCTCCGATAGCCGATCTGTGGCCAGCACCCGTGCTTTCGACGCGGATCTGGCACCGACCAACTCCCTGGACGCTTCCATCGGCGCGGCACTGGATGCCATTTTTCCACCGGCCAAGGCTTGAGGCGGCCGCCATGGACATTCTGCTATTGCGCTTCGATGCACCGCTGATGAGTTTCGGCGGCGTGATGGTGGATCAGCATGGTCCGACGGAACGGTTTCCGGGCCTCTCGATGCTGGCGGGGCTGCTCGGCAATGCCATGGGTTACCGGCATGGCGATGCGGACGCGCTGGAAGCCTTGCAAGCCCGCATTGAATACGCCGCACGCTGGGACGTGGAGCCTGAAGCCCTGTTGGACTACCACACCGTGGACCTCGGCCAGGAAAAGATGCGCGAACCCGGCTGGACCACCCGCGGTGAACCCGAACACCGGGCCGGCGGACCGGCGGCGGCCTTCGGAACCCATCAGCGCTACCGTCATTACTGGGCCAATGGCGTGATGACCTTGGCCGTCACGCTGAAAGATGCAGGCACTCCCAACCTCGATGAGTTAGCGGCGGCGATCGTGCAACCGGCGCGCCCCTTGTTCCTCGGCCGAAAGACCTGCCTGCCTGCTGCCCCCCTGCTGGCGGGTCGGGTCGAAGCCGAAAACGTGCTGGAGGCATTGCGCCGGACGCCCCGCGTCGTAGGTCGGGTCCGCCCAGAGCGAAGGGAAGAGCGTAACCCGACGGAAGACCGGAAAGTAAACGCCTGCTGGCCCGCCTATTTGGGCGAGACGGAGCAATCCCGCCAGACCGGTATCTACGACCGCAGGGATTGGCGCAACCAGATCCACGCCGGCCGCCGCATCCGCATCGAAGGGCTCTTGGAGATCGCGCCATGACCGCCCCGCTTTACATGATTGAACTGCGACCGGACCCGGCAGCCCTGATCCGTTTCGCCCAAGATCAGGGGCTCAATACCCACCAAGACGAAGACCTCGGATACGCAACCCACGCGTGGCTCAAGGCCCTGTGCGGCGAACTGGCGCCGAAACCGTTTCGCCTGCTGCAGGATGGCCGCAACCTCAGGCCGCCTCGGCTCCTGGGCTTTTCCGCCCATGACGGCACAAGACTGACAGAGCACGCCCGCGCTTTCGCTTCACCACTGGCGGCGCAAGTCTGCTCCCTTGCCGATGGAATTGCTTTTAAGCCCATGCCGGAATCCTGGCCGAACGGGCGAAAGCTCGGTTTTGAGGTCATGGCCTGCCCCATCAGCCGGCTGGGACGCAACGAGGATGACGTTTACCGCCGGCACTTGCGGGATTGTGATGCCAGGGCGCAATCGCCAGACTCCAGGGAAATGGTCTACCGCCGCTGGTTGACGCGGCAATTCGGTTCGGCGGCAACGCTGGATGATTTCAGCTTGGACGGATTCCGTTACCTGCGCCTGCTGCGGAAGGCCCGCGGTACACGTTCCGGTTTTCTCGCCCCGCAGGCGCTTTTCCGAGGCACGCTAAGCGTGCGTGATGGGGTAGGCTTCGGCGCACTGTTGGCACGTGGCATTGGCCGCCATCGCGCCTTCGGTTTCGGCATGCTGCTGTTGAGGCCGGCCCCATGAGCGGCCTGTTTTCCGGTCGCCTCGGACTTGCCGAGTCGCGCATCCCCCATGCCGACCGTCACGGTCTGCTCTGGCTCACCTTCGGTAATCTGACTGTCGAAGACGGCACCCTGCATTTTCGGGCCGCTCCATCGGAATGGATGGACGCCGGAGATTATGCGATCCCATACCAGGGATTGTCGATGATTCTGTTGGCCCCCGGAACGACGGTCAGTCACGATGCATTGCGCCTGTTGGCTCGTCATGGCACGTTGCTGGCCGCAGTCGGAGATGGAGGGGTCAAATTCTACACCGCACCGCCCATGGGCCAAGGCCGCTCCGACGTGGCCCGCGCCCATGCCAGGCTGTGGGCCGATGAAAAGGCGCGGTTGGATGTGGCCCGCCATATGTATGCATTCCGTTTCGGCCGTATTCTGCCGCACAAGGATATTGCGGTGCTGCGAGGCATAGAAGGTGCGCGCGTGAAAGAGACTTACCAGCTGCTCGCCAATCAGCATGGCGTGGAGTGGAAGGGACGCCGTTACGACAGGAATGACCCCAATGCCGCCGACATTCCCAACCAGGCCATCAACCACGCCGCCACTTTCGTCGAAGCGGCGGCAGATGTCGCGGTGGCCGCGGTCGGCGGTTTGCCGCCGCTAGGGTTCATTCACGAAGAATCCAGCAATGCCTTCACCCTGGACATCGCCGATCTGTTCCGCGCCGAAGTCACCTTGCCACTGGCTTTCAGCGTCGCTAAGCGCGTGATGGACGATCCGTCTTTGCCATTGGAGAGGGCACTGCGCAAAGAAGCCGCCCGGCAGTTTCACAAGCAAAAAGTCATTCCGAAGATGATCGACCGCATCAAGGAGTTGCTGCATGTCGATGACGGTAATGGTGACGCGTAACGTCTCTCTCCGCATGCGCGGCTTTCTGGCATCCTCGATGCTTGAATTGGCCCCCGGTGTCTATAGCGCACCGCGCCTCTCGACTGCAGTCCGCGAGCGTATCTGGGCGGTGGTTGAGGATTGGTTCACTGCCGAGCAGGATGCCTCGGTCGTAATGGTTTGGGTCGATCCCGCAATGCCTGGCGGACAGAATGTCCGGACTCTCGGGCTGCCACCGGTTAAATTCGTTGAACTTGACGGAATAGTCCTGACTCGTCGACCTTAGGGTTTAGTGGATCTTTAACAGTCCGCTTTTTTGTTTTACCTCAAAGCGTTAGCCTATAGAGGCTCCCCCGCACACGCGGGGATAGACCCGCACGCCCCGCTTTGACTCTTATAGCCCGACGGGCTCCCCCGCACACGCGGGGATAGACCGCAGGGATACGCACCGGCGAGATATTTGCCTGGGGCTCCCCCGCACACGCGGGGATAGACCCCTCGCATTTCTTGAGAGTGAAAGAGATTTGATGGCTCCCCCGCACACGCGGGGATAGACCCCCGGTTACGCTATTTTTGGTCGACCGGACCGAGGCTCCCCCGCACACGCGGGGATAGACCTCGAGCTTGTCCTTGATCGCCGTCAAGGTGGCAGGCTCCCCCGCACACGCGGGGATAGACCCGCATTGACGCCAGCGTCAGTATACAGCAATTCGGCTCCCCCGCACACGCGGGGATAGACCCCCCACGTTGAAAGGCGTGAAGGCAGTGCGAAAGGCTCCCCCGCACACGCGGGGATAGACCTCTTGTCGAGCGCGGCACGTTGCGCGGGGTTGAGGCTCCCCCGCACACGCGGGGATAGACCTTGCTCCGGCCGCTGAGGGCAGCAAAGCTCGGCGGCTCCCCCGCACACGCGGGGATAGACCCAGTAAGCGTCTCGCCCGGCGCAACCGGCAGCAGGCTCCCCCGCACACGCGGGGATAGACCCGAAGCGTGGTTCGACGAAGCCGGCAAGACCTAGGCTCCCCCGCACACGCGGGGATAGACCTTCCACGCCCACCATACCCAATATAACAAGGAGGGCTCCCCCGCACACGCGGGGATAGACCTAAAAAAGGCCCGCCGATCTAAAACGGGCCAAGGGCTCCCCCGCACACGCGGGGATAGACCCGCTGAGCAGATTACGCTTGAGGACATGCTACGGGCTCCCCCGCACACGCGGGGATAGACCGCTGGCTGAGTGTGGCGGCCCCGTCCCAGTACCGGCTCCCCCGCACACGCGGGGATAGACCTTTCTCGGAGCCCTTGCGGGCCACGGCGTTGCAGGCTCCCCCGCACACGCGGGGATAGACCCTGACTCCGCCATGCGCCCCAGGTAGCCCACCAGGCTCCCCCGCACACGCGGGGATAGACCCTGGGGGCGCTGGCGGATGGCTAGTCGGTCTGAGGCTCCCCCGCACACGCGGGGATAGACCCTTCGCCTTCGGCACGTGCAACGGCGTCGTTAGGGCTCCCCCGCACACGCGGGGATAGACCTTGGCTCCCCTGGCCCGCAGGAACGGTGAGCGTGGCTCCCCCGCACACGCGGGGATAGACCTCAAGGTGTGAGGATTAGTTAGGGTATATATAAGGCTCCCCCGCACACGCGGGGATAGACCCTGGTAGGCGACGGCCGCATCCAGGCTGCCGGTGGCTCCCCCGCACACGCGGGGATAGACCCCACCCGGATCTCATCTACGCCCCCAAGACGATGGCTCCCCCGCACACGCGGGGATAGACCTCCCTGGCAAATGCACGAACAATCCGCGCTATTGGCTCCCCCGCACACGCGGGGATAGACCTCCGTGAACGTTCCAGCAGCCGGTATTTGAACTGGCTCCCCCGCACACGCGGGGATAGACCCGTCCAACGAAGCCCCCGGACCAAAGATCGAAGGGCTCCCCCGCACACGCGGGGATAGACCCTCGGAGACCAGCCCCGAAAGCGAAGGGGAAGGGGCTCCCCCGCACACGCGGGGATAGACCTCCAGGTGGCCGTCGATTATGGCGCAACAAAATGGCTCCCCCGCACACGCGGGGATAGACCGCCCCGACCCGTCCGAGGGTGAGGGAGGACGGGGGCTCCCCCGCACACGCGGGGATAGACCCGTGCCATCGATCGACATCGGACCATAGCCAAGGGCTCCCCCGCACACGCGGGGATAGACCTTCGGATTGTCGTCCGGCATGAAGACAGTGCCTGGCTCCCCCGCACACGCGGGGATAGACCCCATTGAGCCCACTCGAACGCCTCTTTCTCGACGGCTCCCCCGCACACGCGGGGATAGACCCGCCCAGGCGCTCAAAAGCCTGGAGGGCGTTGAGGCTCCCCCGCACACGCGGGGATAGACCTTCGTGGCTTACGGCGCAAAGCGCTGCTCCCCCGGCTCCCCCGCACACGCGGGGATAGACCTACTGTCCATTTCCGTTACCTCGATGCTGTCTTGGCTCCCCCGCACACGCGGGGATAGACCCTTGAGGGCCAGCATGGGAGCCTCCTTAAACGAGGCTCCCCCGCACACGCGGGGATAGACCTTCGTCGGCGGCGCGCTGTTCCCGAACGTCCCTGGCTCCCCCGCACACGCGGGGATAGACCCTGGTCTCCGGATGCGATCCACGGCCCGATCCAGGCTCCCCCGCACACGCGGGGATAGACCCGTATTGGCGGCAGTCACCACGCACGGGTTCGCGGCTCCCCCGCACACGCGGGGATAGACCCCCTCCAATCACGTCAGCGGCAGCACCTACGAGGGCTCCCCCGCACACGCGGGGATAGACCGTCTCAGGCAGGACCACGCCGCGGTCTGACGCTGGCTCCCCCGCACACGCGGGGATAGACCGCACGAACACGCACCGGCGAGGTGTTCTTCCGGGGCTCCCCCGCACACGCGGGGATAGACCTTCCAGCTTTTTGCGCCGCCACGGCCGCCGTAAGGCTCCCCCGCACACGCGGGGATAGACCCTCGGGAGGCGTGGCCGTATCCGTCAAGAACGGGGCTCCCCCGCACACGCGGGGATAGACCTTCCACCACCCCCCCCATTATCAAGACACACGTGGCTCCCCCGCACACGCGGGGATAGACCTCCTCGCCTTATCACCTGCGGTCGTTGCGGTTCGGCTCCCCCGCACACGCGGGGATAGACCGGTACGCCCTCGAGGATCTACATCAGCGAGCCAGGCTCCCCCGCACACGCGGGGATAGACCCTGGTGGGGGTTCCGGCCCGAGGTGGGCTGAAGGGCTCCCCCGCACACGCGGGGATAGACCTCCGGCGCGGCGCCGTTCGCCCGCGTGATGGAGGGCTCCCCCGCACACGCGGGGATAGACCCGGCGCCCCGCTGTCGTCGAGCGCGTCGCACAAGGCTCCCCCGCACACGCGGGGATAGACCCCGGGCGGAAGGCGTCCGCGGCAAGACCCTGCTGGCTCCCCCGCACACGCGGGGATAGAACCCCGGCGGTGTCAAGGACGAAGTGCAATACCTGGTTCATTGAAGGAGCACAAGGAAGTCGAGCGAAGCGAGCGAGTGCGACGTCCCCGCGAAGCCATAGGCCCGGATGTTTTGCCGGAATCCGCGGCTTCATCGCGGGTGGAGACGAAACATAAGGGATCCGACAAGGCGACGAGTCATTGGGGGCGCCTTGTCGGAGTGCATCGCGGAGAGGCGGACGGATCCGGGGCGGACGCAGGACGGCGCGGGCCGCCGAAGGCAAGGACGTCGCCAGTTTTTTGCTCCCGAGGGGGACGGGGATGTCCCGTCGGGTTTCGCAAAAAATGGCGACGCTCCAGCTGACCGAAAGAAGCCGATGAATACGAGAGCCTCCGGAGGAGGGACACTCCCGTCCCGACGTCTGTCGACTCAGATACGATCCCGGGTCATATGATGAGGATGCCTCTGCCCTTAACTTGCCTCCCGCGCGTTTCGATGATCCTTTCAGCGTCGGCCGGACGATGCAAACCCCGCCTTCGGCAACCAAGCCCTCAAACAAGGCGTGGTCAGAACGGTGCTGACGATGGCCATCAGCACCAGCATGGTGAAGACGTTGCGGGAGATCACGCCGAGGTCGTAGCCGACGTTGAGAACGATCAGCTCCATGAGGCCGCGGGTGTTCATCAAAATCCCGAGGATCCCGGATTCGCTGCGGCTGAGGCCGGAGAGGCGGGCGGCGAAGTAGGCGCCGCCGAGCTTGCCGAGGGTGGCGAGCAGGATGATGAGCGCGCACCAGCCCCACAGTTGCAGGGTGTCCAGTCCGCCGATCTCGGTGCGCAGGCCGGTGAAGGTAAAGAAGATGGGCAAAAAGAACACCGTGACGAAGTGTCCTACCTTCTCCTTCCAGGCGGCCCGGAGCGTCGGTTCGTCGTGCAGCACGACGCCCATCATGAAGCCGCCGAAAATCGCGAAGATGCCCAGCTTGTAGGTGCACATCCCGGCGAGGAATATCCCGGCCAGCAGCACGCCGAGCAGGTTGCCCGGCAGACCGGCTGCGGACCTCTGGAAGCGCCGCACCAGCCACTTCATCACCGGCCGCACCACGAACCAGCCCAGCACGACAAACGCGGCGACCAGTCCCACCTTGAGCGCGAATTCGGCATGGGAGTATTCGGCGACCGTCAGGGTGGTCACCAGCGCCAGCAGCAGCCAGCCGACCACGTCGTTGATCGCCGCGACGCTGATGGCGATGACGCCGAGTTTGTGATCGGTCATGCCGAATTCGATCATGATCCGACCCAGGATCGGCAGGGCGGTGATCGAGAAAGCGGTGGCGATGAACAGTGCCGAGGCGAGGCGGTCGGCGTCGGGGGAAAGCAGCGGTGCGGTCTGATAGCCGAACCCCAGACCGAGCACGAACGGCAACACCAGGCCGACCAGGGCGACGTTGCGGACCGCGCGGCGGTTGCGCCTTTCCTTCAGATGCGAGAAATCGAACTCCAGACCGATCTGGAACATCAGCAGGATCAGGCCGAGCTGCGAGAGTATGGTGAGCGGCTCGGGCGGCGCGGAACGGAACACGAATCTGAAGATGTCGGGCGAGAGCAGCCCGAACAGGGAGGGCCCCAAAACGATGCCGCCGATGATCTCGCCGACCACTGGCGACTGGCCGGCGCGCCAGGCCAGGGCGCCGCCGATCCGCCCGATCAGCACGATGACGGCGAGCTGCAGCAGGGTGAAAAACAGCAGGGTTTCGGCCGCGTGGACCGATACGGCCGCCGCCGGTGCCGTGCTCATGTCGTGCCCTTCACTTCAAATGATGCCGCCGTTGATGGAAATGACCTGACCGGTGATGTAAGCGGCGCGGTCGGAGGCCAGGAAGGCCACCAGATCGGCCACCTCTTCCGGCCGGCCGGCCCGCTTCATGGGCACCAGCCGTTCAATGGCAGCCCGGTCGAACGCGCTTTCCGCCATGCCGGTTTCGATGATGCCCGGCGCCACGGCGTTGACGGTCACGCCCCGGCTGGCCAGTTCCAGCGCCAGCGATCTGGTGGCCGAATGCAATGCGCCCTTGGCGGCGGAATAGTTGACCTGGCCCCGGTTGCCGGTCAGAGCCGCCACCGAGGAGATGTTGACGATCCGGCCCCAGCGCTCGCGGATCATCGGCATGACCAGCGGCTGGGTGAGATTGAAGAAGCCGTTCAGCGAGACGTCGATGACCCGGTGCCATTGGTCGGACCGCATGGCGGGAAATACGGCGTCGTCGTGGATGCCGGCGTTGTTCACCAGCACCTGGATGGGCCGTTCGGCGCACATCGTCGCGATGGCCGCGGCGGCGGCGGCCGCGTCGCAGACGTCGAAGCCGATCGCCTCCGCACTGCCGCCACCGACGCGGATGGCATCCACGACCTGCTCCGCGGACTGCCGATGGCCGTGGTAATGCACCCAGACGTGCAAGCCATCGAGCGCCAACCGCCGGCAGATCGCCGCGCCAATGCCCCCGCTGCCGCCGCTGACCAGTGCCTGCCTCATGGTTTCACCCCTCCTTCACCCGCTTCCGCATCCAGCCGCACCGCGAGGCGTCCGGTCAGCAGTTCCCGGCCATCCGTCGCCAGCAGACGGAATCGATAGAGCGCATCGTTCCCGTCGCCGGTGAGGCGTTCCACTTCGACCACCAGATCCCCGTCCAACGTGTCCAGCCGGCGCACATGGAATTCGACGTCGCGCACGCTGACGAGAAAGCCGCTGCGCGGCGCAACCCCTTCTCCGACCGACCGCAGGGCGCCGTGTACGGCGGTCGCCTGGGCCGCGTACTCGATCCCGCAGACCACCGACAGCCGTCCTCCGGCGCGCAGCGGATTGCCGGGACTGAGGTGGCTGACGGCTACACAGCGCAGCCGTCCGGCATCCCAGGTCAATACCCGATCCAGCAGGCACATCGCGCCGGCATGGGGAATCCGCTGCGCGATCCAGTCCCGGTCTAGCGGCATGGTGCGACCTCCAGTTCGAGACGCAACGGATCGAGATAATCGACGGTGACACGGCACGGCTCCGAAAGCGCCAGCGCCCGCAGCAAGGGCAGCCCACGGCCGGCGGGAATGCTACGCCGCATCGCCTCCAGACCGGGATCCCCCAGCTCCGTGCAAGGCCCCTCACCCAGACCCACGGTGAGCCGCGCATGGCTCCGTACCGTAGCATCGGGCGCCAGTGCCAACGCCAGCCCCATGGCACCGCCGATCGCCCGCACGCGGCCCAGCGGAAAGGGGTAAGGCACATCGTAGGCGATGAGCAGGCACGGCTCGCGGCTCTGGGCAACCTGCACCATGGCTTCGAGGAGGCCGGCACCGAAGCTGGCGTCGAAAGCGCACAGACTGGTCGAGGGCGCCGTGGCGCCGAGCGCAATGCCCCAATAGCCCGAAGGGGCATTGTGTACGGAATTATGAAACCGTGTGGGTGAAATCTGCCGGTCGTTCGAGGCGAGCGCTTCGCAGATGATGTGGCAATTGTCCCCGTCCCCGCCGGAGGAGGCGAATACCGTCGGCAGCGTGGCGGGATCGCGTCCGGAACCCTCCAGTGCCTGCAACCCGGCCGCGAGGGCGAGCTTGATCGAGGTCCCGGCCCGCCGTCGCTCCGCCGCGGGCAGGCAGACCGGCGGGGGTACAGGGGTAGGCGCGGAAGGATCGACGCGGCCCGCTTCGACGAGGCGCCGGAACTCCTCCGCATCGGCGAAGCCCGGCCCGATAGCGCCCAGTCCTTCGATGTGACACTGCAGTAGGGTCATGGCCGTCCGAACACGAGCGCACAGTTGGAGCCGCCGAATCCGAACGAATTCGACAGCACGGCCTCCAGACGCGCATGGCGGCAGGAACGGACATAGTCCAGCTCAAACCCCCGCTCCAATATTCCCGTATTCACTCCCGCGGGCATGAACCCGTGCCGGATCGCCAGGAGGCTGATGACAGCCTCGACGGCCCCGGCCGCCCCCAGGGTGTGGCCGGTCGAGCCCTTGGTGGAACTGCACGCCACCGCATTGCCGAAGACCGCCTGCACGGCCAAGGCCTCCGCCGCGTCGTTGGCGCGGGTGCCGGTGCCGTGCAGATTGACGTAGCCGATCCGCGCCGGCGACAGGCCGGCCGATGCCAATGCCGCGCCGATCGCCGCTTTTGCGCCCAGCCCTTCCGGATGCGGCGCCGACATGTGATGAGCATCGCTGCTCTCACCGATGCCGAGCAGAAACAGGGCGTCGGGTCCGGCATCGTCCGGGGTCCGTTGCAGCAGGGCGAAAGCCGCCGCCTCCCCGATCGAGATGCCGTCGCGGCGGGCGTCGAAAGGCCGGCAGGGTCGGGGCGAAAGCAGTTCCAGCGAATTGAACCCGTACAGCGTGGTCAGGCACAGCGAGTCGACGCCGCCGACCACGGCAGCGTCGATCAACCCCGCCTGAATCATGCGGGCGGCATTGCCGAAGACCTTGGCGCTGGACGAGCAGGCGGAAGACACCACCACCGCCGGACCCTCGATGCCGAAATAGGCGCGCACGAAAGCGCCGGCCGAAAAACAGTTGTGGGTCCCGCCGTAGTCGAAATCCGCCGGCAATGCGCCGCTGTCCGGATCGCGCCGGCGGTAGGCCAGCTCGGTCTCCAGCATGCCCGAGGTGCTGGTGCCGATGAACACGCCGACGCGGCGCGTCCCGAACCGCCCAACCGCCCCCCGCACCGCGTCCGCGAAGCCGTCCTGTGTCAGACCCAGCAGGGCCAGACGGTTATTGCGGCAATCGAACGCGGACAAACCGGGAGGAATGACGACCCGGTCGACTCCCGCCACTTCGCCGACGAAGGTATTCAGCGCGACGGTTTCGAAGCGGCAGGGTATCAGCCCGCATTCACCGTTCGTCAGAGCGTGAAATGTGGACTCCTGTCCGCATCCCAGGGAACTGGTGACGGTGAATGCCGAAATGAGAATTGGAACCACGACAATTAGGGGATGACTGCAAAATTGATGTGTCTGGACTAACGGGGCGAAACCGGGATGAAACACCCATCATACCAATTCATAACCGCTTCGAATGAACATCGGCATATTATATGCCATAATTTTCTATATTTATCCATATCGAACCGATCCGGCATATCAAAGCAGAATTGGAATGGCTACGACATTTGAAAAAAGCCCAATATCACCACGCCAGGACACCAGCCGGGTCCGGTTGGCCGTGGCCCTCATGCTGCTCGCCCTGACTTTCGCAATACATGGCGACGCCCTGTGGATGGGATTCGGCAGAGATGACGGCGGAGGACTGGTCCAAGCGGCGAGACTGAGTCCCGCCGATTATTTTTTCGATCCGCCAACTTCCGCAGCGATTTCGGGCGGCAGCATCAGCCCGTGGCATGCCCTTGTTTACGACGTCGACATTCTGCTGTTCGTGCTGGATTCCCGCTGGCATCATTTCCACCTGGTTCTCGTTCTCTGGCTTACCTCGGTCGCCACCTACTTCCTGCTCCGGTCATGGCTGACTCCGGACTGGTCCCTGCTGGGCACGGCGCTGTTCCTGACAGGCGCGCCAACCCTATATGTAAGCCATGAGGAAATGTCGGGCCATTATTTATACGGTCTGATTTTCTGTATATTGTCAATACAGTGCTTCCTGTCCTCTAAAGAACCTCATGGTGGTAAATACGGTGCCGCTTCGGCCTTGTTTTATCTATTGTCCGTCGCGTCCAAGGAAATCTACGTTCCGTTGCCGCTGGCACTCTTGCTGTATCCTGCTGAAAATAGCCGAAGGCGTCTGCAGAAAACCCTGCCACATTGGATCATACTCGCTTGCTATGTGATATGGAGATACCTCGCCTTTGCGGCAGCCTGGGGTATGAAATTTCCGAGCGTCCCGACGTGGTCGCGGCGACCGGAAATCCGGCCTGGCTGCGCTCGGGTTCCCGCATCGCCTTGACGTGCCCCGACGCCGAGGTAGCGCACCTCGCAGCCGCCAATCTCTGCGTGATCGCCGGCGCAAGGAGCTTCCCGGCGGTGTTGGAAAATCCGGGGAACAGCCGTTGCCGCAAATTGGCGGAGGGACACGGAGAAAGCAACATCGTCATGCCCGGTGAACATCTTCCTTCCTTGCCGCCAGCAATACATTGGCAAAGGGCGTTCCTTCGCTCATCGGAATGGCCTCCACGCTGAAGCCGAGGTCTTCCAGCAGACTGCGCCAAGCCCGCAACGGGCGGCAGTATAGCGCCGGGAGGCGATGTCCGCGGAGGAACGTCACCAGCCGGTCGACCCAGAAGCTCGCCAGGAACGGCAGCCCGGCTTCGGCATCCCCTACCCGCAGCAGCAGCACGCCGCCAGGCGTCAAAGCGTCGCGAATCCGGCGCAGCACGGTTTCCTGATCCGGATACGCCATGTAATGCAGCACGTCCAGCACCACCACGGCATCGACCATGCCGAAGTCGGCAAAGCGGATGTCGCCTTCGACGATTTCGGCCCGCTCCGCCAGCGCCTGTCTGGCCCTGGCGACATCGGCCGGCATCAGCTCGATGCCCCGCACGCCGTCGAGCCGTGGCGGCGGCGCCCAGTCCGGCGGCCAGAGACCCGCCTCCTGGAGGGAATGCCCGGCCAACAGAAGTGAGACCACGAGCCCCTGGCCGCAACCCAGGTCCAGCAGCCTTCCCCGCTTCGGCAGTAGATCGCGTTCGAACAAAGCCATGAAGACCGGGTCGGCCGTGAGCTTGCCGCGGGCGAAATGCCAGGCGAAACGCCCCGTCCGGCGGTAAGGCGCGGCCGCGGTTTCGACGAGCAGCCGTTTGAACGGGTGAATCATGGGCAGGCGGTGCGCAGGGTCACGGGTTCGAGCCGGCGCTCCCGGATGGCGTCCAGGAGCGGCGGCAGCACTTCCAGAATGACGGCGCAACCGCCGTCGGTGCGCGCGGCGTTGCCGTCATGCAACAGCAGGATGTCTCCGGCCCGCAGTTGCCGGGTCAGTGAAGCCAGCACGCTTTGCGGCCGGCGGCGGCGGGTGTCGAAACCGCGGCGGGTCCAACTGACCAGGGAAAGGTCCAGCCGGGCCAGGACGGGATCGAGCAAGGGGTTGCGCAATCCCGCGGGCGCCCGGAAAAACCGGGGCGGTGTCCCGGAAGCCGCGGTGAGCGCCTCCTGTGCCAGACGCAGTTCGCGCTCGAAGCCGCGCTGCCCGCACAACGAAAACGTATGGCTGTGACTATAGCTGTGGTTCTCCAATGCATGGCCCCGGGCCGCGATCTCCGCGCAAAGCACGGCGTGTTCCCTGACCTTGCGGCCGATGCAGAAAAACGTGGCTTTCGCGCCGTAGGCTTCCAGGATCGCCAGCACCTGCGGCGTCACCTCCGGATCGGGCCCGTCATCGAGGGTGATTGCCACCTGGCCGCGCGCCGCGGCCTCCTCCGGCAAGCGCGTGATGATCGGGCCGAGCACGCGGCTGTGCGGCCACAGCCCCGCCGCCGTCAACAGGATGTGGTTTACGGCGACCGCCCCCAGCGCCCAGGGCCAGTCCTCGGGTCGCCATAGAGCCAGCCCCGCCGCGGCCGCATGGAGACCCACGGACGCCTTGATGCCGACGGAGGGCGTCCAGCGCCCGCCCTGCCCTGACTTCATGCCGCGCACTCCGCGTCCGGTTTCCAGTACGTCGCCGAAATCACCAGCGCCAGGAAAGTACCCGGCGCCACCATCATACCGATCGCGCTCAATACCGGCACCGAGGAACCGGCCAGCAGACCGAACACGACCACCGTGGCGAGATTCGCCAGGACGAGCGACACCAACGTCCTCCCCGCCCGGCTCCCCCCAATGGCTCCGGCCTGGGCGAGGCGATCGAAAAACAGGCAGTAATTGGAACCGATCGCCACCGCCAGCATCATTCCGATGAGATGCAACATGGTCAGCCGGTGCCCACCCACCACCAGCACCGCAGTCACCATGACCAGCGCGGCGGCGAGCGGCAAGCAGACCCGCAGTACCCGCCGCGGCGAACCCAGGGCGAACGCCAACAGCAGCACGACCGCCCCCGCACCACCGGCCGACAGCCGGGTCGCCTCGCTCAGATAGCGCTGATAGAGGCTGTCGGTCTCCGTTTTCAGGTCGAGGAAGACGGCATCCGGAACGTCGGACAAAGCGGCACGGATTCTGGCTGCGTCCACACCCGACCCGGACGCTTCCGTGGAAGCGCGCAGCGGCAGCAAGGCGGTCCACCCCCGGCTGCCCCGCACCAGCAACGAATCCACCGCGACCGCGAAGCGCGTACCCCGCAGGTCCTCGGCTCTCAGCAGCGGCGCCGCGCGGGTGGCCTTCACGTCGGCGAAGAATGTCCCGAAACCTTCGGGACGTACCGGCACTCCCCGAACCGCCGCAGCGAAGCGCTCGCGCAACACGCCGTCTTCCGGCAAGGCCGCGCGCCGCAGACGCTGGGTCTGGAGGCTGGGCAGATAGTTGGACGGGCTCTGGAAGCCGGCAATGACGCCTTCCCCGACCAGTACCGCGAGACGCGACGATACCCGCTCCGCGGCCTGCAAGGCGGATTCGGCGTCCCGCCCACCCGCCACGACCAGGCAACCCACGTCCGGCGCACCCAGATCGGCCCTGAGCTCGGCGTCCTGCCGCTGCGCTTCGAGCGGGACCGGACTGAGCGCGCCGAGCTGCTCGTTCCAAACGCCGTCGCGGTGCAGCCACAGGCTCCCGCAGGCCAGCGCTGCCGCCGCCGGCACCAGCCACCGCAACCGGCGCAGCCGGGATATCAGGCGAACCAGCGCCTCCCCCGTCCGGCCGAGATCGCGAATCCGGAAACCCCGAGGCAACAATCCCGCCAATACCCAGCGGGTGACGGCCGCCGCGGCCAGCAGCCCGGCGATCGAATAGACGCCGAGCTGGGAGAAACCGGGGAAGCCGGACAAGGCCAAAGGCAGGGCGCCACACACGGAGGTCAGGACCCCCAAGCGGATGGTCGGCCAGTACAGGTCGAACCAGTCGTCTCTGTCCGCCTCCTCCCGCCGCCGCTCGCCGGCCTGGACGAACAGATAAATGGCATAGTCCACCGCCTCGCCGATGAGCGTCGCGCCGAACCCGAGGGTGACGCCGTAGACCATGCCGAAACCCAGACTCACGGCCGCTATGCCGGCCAAAGCCCCGGTCGCCACCGGTACCAGGCCAAGCACCAGCGCCGCCAGCGAGCGGTACACGGCGAGCAGCAAGACGGCCACCACGGCCGTGCCGGCCACCGACAGGCGGACCGCCTCGCCCCTGATCCGGTCCCGCGCCTCCACGGTGAAAACCGCGGGTCCCGACAGGATCAAGCGGGCATCCGTCACCCCTGCCTCCCCGGCGGCTGCGGCGAACGCGGCGCGTATGGACGCGAGCGCCCGCTCCTGGGCATCCGTATCCGATCCCGGGGCTCCGAGCCGAGCGAGCAGCAGCGCACGCCGGCGGTCCCGCGACACCCACACCCCGCCGGCGGTTTCCGGACCCGCTTCGACCTCCATCCGCTCCAGGATGTCCAGCAGTTCGCCCGTTGGATCGCTGGGCAGCAAGGCCTTGGTCATCAATCCCGCCGAAGAGGCGAGCCGGTCGACGGAAGCACGCACGGCCCGGTGCAGGCCCTCCACCGTGAAGCGCTCCGGCGTCACGGAAGGACTCAGCAGGTAACGCCAGCGAAACAGCAGTTGCCGCTCCGCCTCGCGTTCGGCCGCCGCACCGTTGCTCACCGCCGAAAAGGCCGAATCCTGTCGGAGCCAGCCCGCCATGCGCATGGAAATAAGGGCGCGGGCGGTATCGGTCGCGCCCTCGACGGCGATCAGAACTAACCGCGAGGCCGGTCCTTCTTTCAACTGGTCGATCAGGAGCTGCTCGCTCGCGCCCGGGCGACTCGGCAGAAACGCCGACAGATCGGTTGCGAGCCGCATGCGGCCCACCACAACGGCGAATACGCCGAGCGACACGAGCCAGACGAAGAGCGGCCAGCGCCGCATCACGGTCATCGCTGCGGCATCTCCCGGATCGACATCACGGAATAATCGCCACCGGGCTGATGGATTTCGACCCGGTCGACCAGGCCTTCCGAACCGCCGATGCGGATGTAGGCAACCAGGTCGGCCACCGCCGGTGTCGAAGGCACCAACAGCAGCGTCCAGCGGTGGGCGTCGCCGTTGAGCGACAGACGATAGATTTTTTCCAGGGCGGCGCGGTCGCCCATCAACGTGGAGCGGATGCTGCCCACCAGGGCGGCGATTTCGGGATATTCATCCAGCCCCACGCTGTGGCGCTTGCCGCCCCGCTCCAGGCTGAGCCGGTCACCCTCCAGCACCAGCCGCTCGTCCAAGGGCTGGACCGTCCGCTTCTCCAGTCGGTCCGGCGCGGCGAACGACAGTTCGCCGGAGGACTCCACCGGTCCCGTCAGTACCGAGACGTACTTCTTTTCCACGAACTCGGCCCGGCCGGAATGCTTGGCGGCCAGCGCCTCCATGAGCTGGACGATGCCCCAGGGCCCGGCATGCGCCGCCGTGGCGGCGCAGCTCAACATGAAGCCGAGGGTGATGACTCCCGAACGAAATCCCACGATCCCTAACCTGCGCGCCCGGTCCGAGCCTGACCCGCGGCCCAGAAATCGAAAAAATTGAACCAGTTGTAAGGATACGTCCGGCACAGTCCTTCCAGCCGTTCCACATAACGCCGCAGGGCATCCGCCAGCGCCTCGGACCGGTCACCGGAACCGTCGGAGAAGTCCTCGAGCCTCTCGAAATGCAGCTCGTAGCGGTTTCCGCCCAGATGGATTCCGGCCATCAGCAGGACCGGCCGTTTCAGCAGAGCGGCCATCCGCAAGGGGCCGGTCGGGAAATAGGCCGTCTCGCCCAGGAACGACAACGGCCGGGCGGGTTCGGAGCCCAGCGTCCGGTCGCCCAGCATGCCGACGATCTTGCCACGGTCCAGCGCCTCCCGCAGGCGCAACATGGAATCCAGCCTTCCCAGCGGAATGACCTCGCCGCCGCGGCCGGGCGCAATGGCTGCCAGCATGGCGTTGATCTTGCGGGCATTCTCCTCGTACATCACCATTGCGGACTCCAGACCGGGACGCTGCCGGGCCACTGCCCGCAGCACCTCGAAACTGCCGAAGTGTGCTCCGAGCAAAAACGCGCCCCGTCCGTCCGCCAGAACCTGCTCCATCACTTCCTCACCGACGATACGGATGTCAAACCGGCCGAACTCACCGTTCAGCAGATACACACGGTCGTGGATGGTCGCCGCGAAGCGGAAGAAGTGGCGGTAGCAGTCGGAGAGGCCGGGAGCCCGCTCCAACGCGCGGCGCAGATAGTTCCGTGACGCACGATGGGCGCTGGGCGCGAACAGCAGGAAATAGATCACGATGAGGTGGAGGATCAGGCGCCCGGCGCGCCGTCCCAACCGCAGCGAAATCCATGCCATGATCCGCAAAAAGAACAGGTTGCTGCGCTCGGGCCGGTCCGCCCAGTGCGGAGCCGTGGCCGGCCCGCGCTGCGAGGACGGATCGCTCATCGGAGATCCAGGGTTCCGCTGGCGATGGTGCGGCCATCCCGAGTGAGACTGAACCGGACGGCGCCCCGCTCGTCCAGCCGGTAATCCAGCGATACCTCGGCACCGGGCGCAAGCGGCGCCAGGAATTTGGCGACCGCCAGACGACGATCGCAGAGATCGATGGCGAGCGCCGATTCGAGCCGGCTCAGGATTTCATCCAGCAACACAGCGCCTGGCACCACCGGAAACCCTGGGAAATGGCCGTCGCAGGCGGGGTGGTCGTCCGCCATCCGGAACCCGACGGTGCCCCCGACAACGCTCACGAGGCCTCCTTCAGGCTGACCGAGAACGCGTCCAGGGCCGTTCGGGGCAGTTTCCCCGTGGTATTGCGGGGAAGGCTGGAAACCAGATACAGGGGACGCGGCAGGAAAGCGGGATCGAGCCGCTGCCGGAGAACCTGCATCAGGCCCGCATGGGTGAGTTCCGGAGCGACGGCATAGGCCATCAGGCGGGTCACCCCCGCCGGCGAATCCTCGTCCGGCATCACGAAAACAGCGTCGACGACACCGGGTATCGAGGTTATCTGATGATTCAGATACGCCAGGGAGGTACGTTTGCCGGCAATGTTGATCATGTCGCCGGAACGCCCGAGCCAGACGAAGCGATGCGGGGACTTCAGTGCCAGCACATCGTCCAGTCTCACCTCGCCGGCGACGTGACCACCACGCACCCGGAAACCGTCCTTCGCCCGGATGACGGATACGCCCGGATACGTCTTCCACTCCGCTTCTTCGACCGGACGTCGGGTCGCGAGCTGGCCGGCTTCGGTGCAGCCGTAGATTTCCAGCAGGGGCGCGCCGAAACGGACTTCGGCGGCCTGGGCGAGTTGCGGCGCCAGGGGCGCGGTGGCCGAAACCAGCAGTTCGACGGACGGCAGGTTCCCATTGATGTTCAGCAGCGCACGCAGGTGGAAAGGCGTGGTGACCAGAACCACGGCGCCCGGCAACTGCGCGATTTCCGCGCACACGTCCGCCGGATAGAACGGGCGGGCGGCGGAAAACACCGCGCCGTTCTGGAGCGGCAACAGCACCGTGGATTCGAATCCGTACATGTGCTGGGCCGGCACGGTGCCAAGCACGGTGTGACGCCCTGGGGTGATTCCAAGCCGTTCGCCCTCGGCGCGGGCGCTCCGTGCCAGATTCGCCCAGGTCTTGGCATGCGGCACCGGCGTGCCCGTGGAACCCGAAGTGAGGGCGACCGCCGCGATCTGACTGGCAGCCGGCACCGGTATTCGGTCCACGGCCAGCGGGATCAAGTCCTCCGGATACGGCCAGACGGGCACATCCATTGCGCGGCCCGGATCATCGGTCAGGCAATAGAGGCCGGGGAACGAAGCCGCCAGTTGCCGTACGGTTTCCGACGTCAAGGTCGGCGGCAACAGGGTGACCTGCCGGCGCAGCAAGGCCGCGGCGAATACCACGGCAAAGCGGTAACGGTCCGCACAGTCGTTCAGTAGGTAGGGCCGCTCCGGCAGCCGCCCCGCCAGGGCCGCAGCCTCGCCGAGAAATTCACGGACGGTTATCGCACCTCCCTTCCGGAAGGCCACCGTGTCATCCAGGGACGGATGTGTCAGGAAAGGGAAATCGGCCATGCCCCGCATACGCCGGAGTTCATCCCCGTCCCGATTCCATGACGGCCCCGCCGGGCCTGGACGCTGCCGTGAACGAGCGGAAACCGCTCAGAATCGGGGCATGAGGGAAATCTGGAAGCACCCGCCGGCGGAGGCGGTATTCCGCCACGAACATCGCCACCACCAGCGGCAGGTTCACGAAATTGACGAAAATCGACCAGGCGTGGACGGAAGCCGCGAAAAACAGCAGCACGGAAACGGCCGCGACGCCTCCAAAAAAAACCGTCCAGGCCACCGTCACGGCGCGTGAATACCGCTCCACCTCGGGAGGCAGGGCACCGTGGACCGAGCGCGCGAACCGCGTGCACAACGCCTCGCGCCCCCCCAGGAGCGTACTGCCGAATCCCCAGCCCAGGATCAGATTGATGCCGACATGCTCGGCAAGATAGGCATAGAGCACCTTGTCGCCCGGTGCCAGCCGGTCCCGAGACAACCACAGCAGCACCAGCAGGCCGATCCCGGCCCCGACCAGCGAATAGCGCCAACGTGACCGCCAGGCGACAGCCGCCGCCGCCATCGCAACCGGAGCAAGAGGGAGCCACGCCACCAGCGAACTTCCCGGATGAACGGCCGTGAGGTGATGATTGACCGCGGCATACGCCACCAGGGCGAAACCGGCGAAGAACCAGGATAGGGGCAACCGCGTCCGGAACATCAGCATTCGACGCGGTTGGCCGCGATATGCTGGCAAAGACTGCGTAGCGAACCGAAAATGCGGACGTTGTCTTCATTGTCCGCTCTCAACTGGAACCCGTAACGCTTGGAAACGACCAATGCGATCTCCAGGATGTCGATCGAATCCAGCCCCAGCCCCTCGCGGTACAGCGGTGCTTCGGGATCGACCGACTCCGGGCTCACATCCAGGTTCAAGGTGGAGATGACCAGATCCGCCACTTCGCGCTCGAGCGTTTCGTCCTGGATCCTCGTCGCCATCTTTGCGTGATTCAATGAGGGATGAGACATAAGCTGTTCGAACCAAAAGGAGTCGAGATTATAGGGGTTTCCCGCGGGATTTTGCATGACCGGGGAATCCCCCCACGATCGCAAGCACAAGCGATGCCAGACCGACCTTCGCCCCCGAGGCGGACGCGCCGGAACCGGTCGCCCACGGCCGATGACGACCGTCAGCCGCGGAATTTGGCGGGGTCTACGCCATAGGCGCTCAGTTTCAGGTACACCGCCCGCGGTGTCAGTTCCATCCATTCGGCAACCGCATTCACGCTGCCCCGGGCGCGTCGCAGCGCCTGCTCCAGATAGGACCGCTCGAGACGCTCGAGCGTCTGCCTGCGGAGCGCCTTCCAGGACTGCTCTCCGACCACCGGATCGGTGTCCGGCAGGGGGACCTCGGTGATCTCCGGCGGCTGCGCGAACAGCATCGCCTTTTCCAGCGCGTTTTCCAGCTCACGCACGTTGCCGGGCCAGGCATAGGCTAGCAGCCTGCTCATGACTTCCGGACTCACCGAATTCACCGGTTTCCCGTAGCGTCGGCTCAGACGCTCGAGTATCAGCCCGACCAGGTGCGGCAGATCCTCCGGCCGCTGACGCAGCGGTGGAATCACGATCCTGACCACGTTGAGCCGATAGTAGAGGTCCTGCCGGAAACGGCCTTCGGCCACGGCTTTTTCGAGGTCGCAATTGGTAGCGGAGATGATGCGGGTATCCACCACCAGCGTTTTGTGCCCGCCGACGCGCTCCAGTTCCCCTTCCTGGATGACCCGCAGCAAGCGGGTCTGGGTGGCCGGCGTCAACGCGTCCACCTCGTCCAGGAACAGCGTGCCGCCGTCGGCCCGCTCGAAATAGCCGTGGTGAACCTCGACCGCCCCGGTGAAGGCGCCCTTCTCATGGCCGAACAGCGCACTCTCCACGATCCCTTCGGGAATCGCGCCGCAGTTGACCGCGATAAAGGACTCCTGGCAGCGCTCGCTCATGGCGTGGATGGCCCGTGCCACCAGTTCCTTGCCGACCCCGGTCTCGCCATGGATCAGCACCGTGGCCGGCGTGGGGGCAACCGTTTCGATCGCATGCAACACTGCCTGCATGGCCGGCGACCGGGCGACGATGGTGGGAGGCCGGACCGCCTCGCGGGAAGGCCGGTGGTTGTTCATCTGGCACCAGATCCGGTGCATCTGCTCGTCGATGCGCGCCTGCAGCTCGTCGATGGTACGCCGGTCGCCGGCTGGCGGCGCGAGGTACTCGTTCCCTTCCAGGTTCCTGGCGGTCTGGGGGTCGAGGTGGACGTGCACCTCACAACGGGCATCGCCTAGGGCGATGCGCCTGGCCAGCGTCACTTTGGCGTAGCCAAAATTGCGGGCGGCGATCCCGCCGAATACGCTGGACGTCATCCGGCACAGCTCCGGAGAATTCTTGACGCCCTCACCGAACGGGCAGCGCCGGTTCGTCAGGCGGATGCACCCGGCTTCCCGCGAAACCAGCGAAAACTGGCCGCCGATGTGGTTTTTCAATCCCACGATCAGCTCCGCGTAACGTTCGGGGTCCAAGGCGCCCTCGACCGCATATTCCTCCCGGAAGGCCTCCTCGAAATACCGGCCAGCGCTGCGCGCGATCCGATCGATCAGGCGCTCGGCAGGCGCCAGCCCGGCATCCTCGCAGACGTGCATCAATTCCAGAACGAAAGTCTGCAGAAACCGGACAGGAGTCAGTTGGGAAAAGTTCGTGCCCTGCATGTATGAACCGAAAAAAAAGAGGTGTGCGTAGGGAGTCAGCCCTATTGCAGCCTCCGAACCCACCTGCTGACTCGCTGCGGAAAGGCATAAGACTAGCACGTCACGAGAGCCGGCGTGAAAACGGATTTCAACCATTGAAATCCGTTTTCTGTCCACGACCGTCTTTTGCTTCATAAGCAAATGATTTCATTCGTGAACGGATCTGGCACACCATCTGCAAAACGGCTGACGCGCACGCCCCGGGAGCCCGAGCCGGCATACCCAGCGCCGTCCGCAGTCGCTCGTTCAGTTTTCGCTGGAGAATCCCGACCCTATGTACTCAGAGAGACCACCGCTCGATCCCCACCCGCTCAGCCCTTATATGGCCTGGACCGGCTACCGGAACCGCGATGCCATCCTCGACGTACTGAAAGGCGTCTTCCCCAGAGAAAAAGGCGACGTGCTGGAATTCGCGGCAGGCAGCGGCATGCATGCGCATTATTTTGCGCAACATTTCGCCCACCTCACGTTCCATCCTTCGGACAGTGATGAAGATCTGCTGCCTCACATCGAAGAGCGGACCCGACGAAGCGGCCTGAGCAACGTCGCCCGGCCGCGGCGGCTAGACCTGACGCAGCCCGAGACCTGGCCGGCTGGCGAAAAATTCCACGCCATATACTGCATCAATGTCTGCCAGGTCGCGCCGGTATCGATCGTCGGCGGGATCATGGCATGCAGTTCCAGGATACTGGCGGACGGCGGCTTCCTGTTCATTTATGGTCCGTTCCTGGACTATGGTCGGTTCGCCTCCGACTTCGATGAAGAATTCGACCGCCTGCTGCGGTCGACCGGAGAAGAAGGGTGGTCGTTGAAGGACATCGCCGAACTGGACCGCGCCGCGGGCCGGCATGGCATGCGGCTGGACGACGAGATCGATATGCCTTCCAATGACTTTGCCTTGATCTACCGCCGGGCCTGAGCCCTTGAAACACAACCCAGAGGAGATATACACGATGTCACAGATTCTCAGCGAAGTACTGGCAGCCAACCAGGGCTATGCGTCCACTTTCGACAAGGGCGGTCTGCCCATGCCGCCCGGCAGGCGTTTCGCTATATTGACCTGCATGGACGCGCGCCTGGACCCGGCCAAGTATGCAGGTCTCAGCGAAGGCGATGCCCATGTCATCCGCAATGCCGGCGGGCGTGCCAGCGACGATGCCATCCGTTCGCTGGTCATTTCCTACAAACTGCTGGGCACCCGCGAATGGTTCGTGATCCACCATACCGACTGCGGCATGGAAACCTTCACCAACGAGATCATGAACGACCTCCTCGCCAGCAGTCTGAAGACCGCAACGATCGACGCGAACGGCTGGCACGACTGCTGTGAAGGTCCCGGCTGCACCGAGGGCAAGTACATCAATTGGCTGACGATCGCGAACCAGCAGCAAAGCGTGCTGGAGGACGTGACACGCATCCGCCGTCATCCCCTGGTTCCCGCTGACATCCCGATCTACGGTTACATTTACGACGTCCGCACCGGCCGGCTGGTCGAAGTGCCAGAGGCCACGGCCGCGGGCAGAGCCGCTTAGGCCGTGGCGACCTCGAAAGCCGGAGCCGCCCGGCCCCGGCTTTCGCCCCCAGGCAGGACGCCTCCCTTTCTTCGCAGAGGCCAATCATGTCAAGAAAGAGTTTTTGTCTGAGCCTTGTCTCCGTGCTGGGACTGCCGTGCCTCGGTACCGCACTCGCCACCGAGGCGCCGGCAGCCGCGCGGCAGCTTCTGCTGCAGAAGACCGTCACCCTCCCCGCCAACACAGTCGACACCCGTCTCATCCGCGTCCGGTTTCCGCCGGGCTACAAGACGCCGATTCATACCCACGATGGCCCCGGCCCGCGCTACGTACTCCAGGGCCGGCTGCGGGTGGAAGACGCGGGTCAAAGACATGACTACGGTGCCGGCGACGTGTTCTGGGAAACCGGCAGTGCCATGACCGTCGAAAACATCGGAGGCAGCGACGCCGAACTGGTGATCTTCGAACTCGGCACGGTCAAATGAGATTCCCGCCCCGATGCTGAACCCCCGTGCCCGGCGGCATGCCGCCGGGCACACGCGCTGGTGTATCATCTCGCATGGCTCCGCCTGGCCCGGCGATCCGCCGTTCTTTGCCGGGCACTCCGCGTGTGCCTTGCCTCTTCAAGCCAGAACACCGTCGATGAATTCCTCAAACACGCCACACAACCCATCCGAAAGCCGTTCCATCGCCGCATTGCGCGAGATCGTCGAATCCGCGCGGCCGCTGAGCTACATCCGCTCGTCCGAGGAACAGCGCGTCGAGCGTCTCCTCAAAGACGCCGCGCAGCGCTTCTTCAGCACGAAAGTGCCGGTCTGGACCTGGAGCCTGACCGAAGGCCTGCGTTGCGACGACGGCGCGGTCGACGCCTCGGCTTCCGACCCCCGCGCCGCGCTCGATTTCATCGCCGCTTACCAAGGACCAGCCCTGTTCCACCTCAAAGACTTCCACGAGCCCCTGCGCGAGCGGGCCGACATCCGCCGCCGCCTGCGCGACCTGTACGGCGCCTGCTTCGACCAGGGCAAGTTCGTCGTCATTTCCTCCCCGGTCCGATATATCCCCGAGGAGCTCGGCCGCAGCATCATGTACATTGAGCTGACGCTGCCGGATCTGGCCGAACTGATCGGCTTCCTCCGCGAAGAAGTCCATGCCGTCAAGGCCCTGGGCGGCAGTGCAGACACCGACGACGCGACTTTGACGCAGATCGCGAGGGCCCTGCAGGGCCTGACGCTCGACGAGTCGCGCCATGCCATCCGCCGCGCCCTGGCCGCGGGCGGCGGCCTGGGAGCGGATTCCCTGCCCGCACTGTACGAGGAAAAGCGCCTGCTGGTGAACCGCACCGGCATGATCCAGTACGTCGCCGATGGCACCCAGATCGCCAGCGTCGGCGGCCTGGAGATCATGAAGAAATGGCTGATGGAGCGGCGCGAACTGTTCCAGCTCCGTGACAGCATCAGCGCCGAGATCGTGCCCAAGGGCGTACTCATCATGGGCGTCTCCGGCTGCGGCAAGAGCCTTTCGGTCAAGGCCATCGCCTCCGCCTTCGGCCTGCCGCTCTACCGCATCGATATGACCGAAATCTTCTCCGGCCGTCACGGCAGCGCGGAAGGCGCTTTCGTCTCAGCCTGCCGCATGCTGGAACAGATCGCACCGGCCGTGGTGTGGTTCGACGAAATCGAGATGGGCGTCAACTCCACCGAGTCCGCCGGCGAACAAGGGCGCATCTTCGCCTTCTTCCTGACCTGGATGCAGGAAAAGACCAGCGGCCTGTTCGTCGCGGCCACCGCCAACCGCATCGACCTGCTGCCAGCGGAAATGACCCGAAAGGGCCGTTTCGACGAGATCTTCTTCGTCGACCTGCCGCTGGACGACGAGCGGGTCGAAATCTTCCGCATCCACCTGGAGCGCCGCGGCATCGACACCACCCCGTTCGACCTCACCCGCCTCATCAAGATCACCAAGGGTTGGGTCGGCGCAGAGGTGGAACAGTGTGTGGTTTCGGCCCTGACCACCGCCCACCTCGACAACCGTGAAGTGACGGTGGAAGACCTGCTGCGGGCCGCCGGCAAGATCGTGCCGCTGTCCAAGACCATGAAGGAACAGGTCGACCACATCCGGAGCTGGGCCTACAACCGCGCCGTGCGCGCCTCGCCCGCGGAGTTTGCGCACTGAGCCGGGAAGAGCTGGGAACGGTCTCCGTTCACCGCCACAAGGATCGACCTTGCCCCTGTTTCGTGGAGTTCTCAACCCCCGGTTCACGCGGCATTTTTGCGCTGTGCCTCGTACCAGCGTTGCTCGAACTGCATCGGGCTGAGGTAGCCC
>NZ_JBPDXO010000006.1:0-239419 GCF_051295855.1 Methylococcus sp. S1M | reverse complement strand
AGTTGATCATCAGGAACTGCGGTTAGGGCTATGCCAAATCGCGCGCAAAACTATGCCAAATCGCGCGCCACCTTACACCCGATTCATTCCTGCGGCGCGATGGTTTCCCGTCCGCTCAAGCTCCCCCGTAAGATGGGCCGCCCCCCGAATTTCGTCTTCCGACGCAGTCGTCGTGCGATCGACACAATGACGGGAAGAACGACATGAAACGCATCCCGCAACAGGAAGACACGGCCGAGTTCAAGGAGCAGGCGGTCAAGCGAGCCGGCGAGGTCGGTCGCGTCGCCCGCTTAGCCGGGGAGTCGGGGCTGGTCGAGCATACCCTGCGTAACGGGGTCAAGGCGGGCAAGCTCAATCCAGCCGGTGCCAGGCCGGTCACGGCCGACCGGAGGGAGCTCTCCCGGCTACGCGCCCAGGTCGCGCGCCTGAACCATGCCTGGATCGAGAAGCAGCGCAGATCCTTCCCGTTTCCCGTCCTGTGTGAAGCGCTGTCGGTGAGTCAGAGCGGCTTTCGTGCCTGGCAGGACTGGCCACCTACGGCAGGCGCGGGTCGATGTCGCGCAAGGGCAACTGCTGGGACAACGCCCCGCCCGAGAGCTTCTTCAACGGCCTCAAGAACGAGCGGGTTCATGGCATGCGCTACGCAACCCAGGACGAAGGCGCGAGGGTTCTGTTCCAATACATCGCCGTGTTCTACAACCGGAGCCGGCGCCACTCCACCTTGGGATCTGTGTCACCGACCACGTTCTTGCAGAACTGGATCGAACGACAGGATCAGCAGGAAATGGCGGCATGAGGACGATTGCTTGGAAGGCGAAAAACCTAGGGCACCCATGCCCAGTCACTCCGGCCAGTAATCCATACTCATGGTCTGGTCTACGCTGAAAGGCGGATCAGCCGGAAAGGCGTGTTCGTCAAGGCCGGTTTCGTTGGCTGCCAGTAGCCGGGCCTTGGCGTAGGCCTTGCCGAATATCGCGCCCAGCTCCGGACGCAGGCCGGGGTTGTCATCCAGCACATCCGCCACGTCGCTACGTTGAATCTGGATCGTCCGCCGCCAGCTATTGCCGCGCCGGTCGGGTTGGTGGGCCCATTTCAGCAGGTGCGCCAGCAGAACGGTTAGCCGGTTTACCAGTTCGCGCCGCTCGCGTGCTCCCATCGCTTCAAGCTCCTCGATCAAATGCTCCGTGTCCAGTTCGGCAAGCCGCCCTTCCCGCAGTAATCCGGCTTGGGTGTGGGTCCAAGTGTAGAAGTCTTCATCGTGCAGTCGTGCGTTCATGCCTTTGCCTTCTTCTTGAGTGGGACAATCTGCGCCCCCGCCTTGACGCCCCCGGCGGCGTCTATGTCTTGCCGGCGCATTTCTTGAACGTTTGAGCGCCGTGCCCCGATCAGTATCGCAAGAAGGAAGAAGTCCGCAAGCGGCGAATCGGCTACGGCTGCAAAGAACTGCGGCGACTCGGCAGGCTCTGGGAACCGCTCCCGGCTCTGGATCAATTTGCACTTGAGTGCAACTGCCGGATTGGGCCGGTCGGTGATGCCTTCCTGGTTGGCACGGTTGAACACCGCGGGCACGAGGGCTTTCACCCTGTTGCCCTGTACGGGTGAGGCGGCCTCTGATCTTGCAACCCTTTCGTGGACGATGGGCCGGTCCAGGAAGTACGAACCGCCCGGATTCGCCCGTACCTGCCGGCCAGTTTCACCGGCTTCGCGGTCGCGGGTGTCGCCGGTCGGAGTCGGCAGGCATGGCAGCTCCGGCGGCTGCTGGCACCTGGGCAGGCGGATTGATCGCTTCGGTCAGATCAGACAGGGAATCCTGGATGACTTGCGACAGGTCATGACCGTTGCCTGCGGTATTGCCGGGTGTGGTTGAAGGGTCATTTGCCGCATCGTCGACGGGCGATGCGCTTCGTCCCGCCGACCGGCCGATGATGTAAGTTGCTGTTCTGACTGAGTCCATATCGTACCTTCGGTTGTCTGTCCGGGTGTCCGGCATGACGGCGTCGATGCAGGATGCGTGCCGAATTTTTCCGAATCCGACGGTTGCCCCTCCGGATGGGAATCGCCGACAATCGGTTTCGGAAAGGAGCGGTTGCCTCCTCTTTATTTTTCAGGCAGTTTCACAACGGCGACTCAGCGAGGAGCAAGCATGTCCATCGGTCAGTTTTGTATTCGGGACACCGTCATCGTCGACAAGGACGATACGATCGTGGAGGCAGCCAAGGTGATGCGCGCGCATCATGTCGGCAGCGTGGTGGTGGTGGAAGAGGCGGAGGGCGGTTGCAAACCCCTCGGCATCCTGACCGACCGGGATCTGGTGGTCGAGATTCTGGCGGAGGAAGTCGCCCCCGATGCCGTGACGGTCGGCGACGTGATGAGTTTCGAACTCGTCACGGCGCGGGAACAGGACGGCTTGTGGGAGACCCTGCAACGCATGCGCGCCCATGGCGTGCGGCGCATTCCCGTGGTCGACGAGCGGGGGCTGCTGGTGGGGATCATCAGCGCCGACGATTATCTCGAGATCCTTGCCGGCGAACTGGGGGAACTGGCTAGGCTGCTGGCGCGGGAAAAGGGAAGGGAGGAGCAGGCGCGCAGCGCTTGAGAGAGCCGTCTGCACTAAACGAAACAGCATGCCTGACCTCGGCTTGACAGACGCAGAGTCCCTGGGCCATTGCCTGTTCGATACCGGTTTCGGTGTCTGCGGGATCGCTTGGCGCGCGTTCGAGGGAAAGGACGAGGCGCCGGTGGTCACCCTGTTCCTGCTTCCCGAGGCGACGGCGGCAGGAACCGCTGCGGCGATGGCCCGGCGGTGCGGGGGATCGCCGACGGTGCCGCCGCCGGCGATCGCGGAGGTGATCGAGAAAGTCCGGCGGCACTTCCGGGGTGATCTCCAGGACTTCAGCAGGGTTCGGGTGGAACCGGACGGCGCGGGTCCGTTCGCCAGGGCCGTCTACTCGGCCGCACGGGACGTACCCGCCGGTCAGGTCCGCACTTATGGCGAACTGGCCCGCGCCTTGAATCGGCCTGCCGCGGCCCGTGCGGTCGGCCAGGCGCTCGGACGCAACCCCGTTCCCCTCATCATTCCCTGCCACCGGATTCTGGGGGCAGGCGGGAAACTGGGCGGATTTTCCGCGCATGGCGGCGTCGCCACCAAGGTACGGATGCTGCGGCTCGAAGGCGTCGCCGTGTGAGCACGGAGGATCCGGCCGGCTGTACGGGATCGGCCTTTTGTCCGGTTCGAGACAAGCCCGCCTTCCGATTTCCTCGTTAAATCAATGACTCATCGTTCGCGCTTGTTGGCGTGCGAATTGCTTCGGATGAGGAACTCTTTTCATCTTTGATCCGGAAGCGAATAGACGATGAGCATGGCTGCAACCGCTCGGGACGCCTGCCCCGAGTTCCACCGGGCGCCGGTCACCGCTCCCGATGCGTACCATGATCGCCCCGCCTGGGCGGTGGGCGCGGTATTTTCTGGCGGCGCCGGGGATTGAACGTATGTCCACGGCGATGCCAGGAGCCTTCTCCCCGCCGCGCGGTCTGGCCGATCTGCCGCTTTGTCCCGTCTATTCGCGGCTTGGAAGACCCTTTCACCAACCGGTCGCGGCCACGTCCCTGCCGGAGCCGAGGATGGTGCACTTCAATGCCGCGCTGGCCGGTGAACTGGGTTTCGGCCCGGAGGCGGGGCCGCAGCTCCTCGAAATCCTGGCCGGCAACCGCCCCTGGCCGGGATACGCATCGTCGGCTTCGGTCTACGCCGGCCATCAGTTCGGCGCTTGGGTGCCGCAGTTGGGCGACGGCCGCGCCTTGCTGATCGCGGAAGTGCGCACGCCAGCCCGGGAGCGGGTGGAACTGCAGCTCAAGGGTGCGGGGCCGACGCCCTATTCGCGCGGGCTGGACGGTCGCGCCGTGCTGCGTTCGTCGATCCGGGAATACCTGGCATCGGAGGCCATGCACGCCTTGGGGGTGCCGACCACCCGCTGTCTGAGCCTGGTGGCGTCGCCGCAACCGGTAGTGCGGGAAACCGTGGAGAGCGCCGCCGTGGTCTGCCGTGCCGCCGCCAGTTTCGTGCGCTTCGGCCAGTTCGAATACTTCGCCGGGCGGGGACAGACGGAACCGCTGGCCAGGCTGGCGGACCACGTGATCGCCGAGCACTTCCCGCATCTGCAAGGCCACCCGGAACGCCATGCCGCCTGGCTGGGCGAGGTGGTCGAACGCACCGCCCGCCTCATCGCGCAATGGCAGTTGCTGGGCTTCTGCCATGGGGTGATGAACACCGACAACTTCTCGGTGCTCGGTCTCACTCTGGATTACGGCCCGTTCGGTTTCATGGACCGGTTCCGCTGGTACCACGTGTGCAACCATTCCGATTATGAGGGGCGCTATGCCTACCGTGCCCAGCCGGAGGTCGGCCGCTGGAACTGCGAGCGCCTGCTGCAGGCAGTGTCGCCATTGTTGGCGGACGCTCCGGGCCGAGCGGCGGAAATCGGTCAGGATCTGCTACGGCGCTACGCGTCCGTCTATCACCGCGCGGTGATGCGCGGTTGGGCCGACAAGCTGGGGCTCAGGGAGGTCCGCGAAACCGATGCCGGACTGATCGACGAATTTCTGGGGCTGCTGCAAAGAGGCCGGGGCGATTTCACCCGCAGCTTCCGGCTGCTCGGCCGTATCCGTACCGACAGCGACGCGCCCGCCAGGGGGGTACGGGAGGCGTTCGCCGACATCAATGCCTTCGACGCCTGGGTCGCCGACTACCGGACCCGGCTGCGCAGCGAGCAGAATGTCGACGACGAAGCGCGGGCCGGGCGGATGAACCGGGTGAATCCGAAATACGTACTGCGCAATCATCTGGCGCAGATCGCCATCGACAAAGCGATGCTGGGAGACTATTCGGAGGTCGCGAGGCTGGCCGAGCTGCTGCGCCGCCCGTACGACGAGCAGCCCGACATGGAAGCCTACGCCGCCGAGCCGCCGGACTACATGCGCAACATCGAGGTGAGTTGTTCCTCGTGAGACCGGGCAGCGCAGGCCAGGCATCGCTGCTGGACGTCGGCTCGTCCTGGATTTCTGACCAACCCCTGGCAAAAAGGAAACACGCATGGCTTTCGAAGACGTCTGCAAACAAAGCCTGCTCGGCGAAGGCGAACTGGTGCCCTTGACCGTGGGCAAGAAGGAAATCGTCATTCTGTGGCCAGACGGCGGGGAGCCGAAGGCTTACGACGCCCGCTGCCCCCACGAGGGGGTGTCGCTGGGGCGCGGGGATTTCAATGGCCGGATTCTTTATTGCATCGCCCACGGCTGGGTTTTCGACGGCCGCAGCGGCCGGTGCCTGCAGCCGACCGGCTGGTGTATGCAGGAATATCCGATGCGGATCGAGAACGGCATGGTGCAGGTGGACGTGTCGGGCGCCTGAGCCACAACCGCACGCTCCTGCACCGGCGGGCATTTGCCCGAACCGTGGGAACCGGGCATGCGGCGGTCGCCCGGCTCGGCGCAACAGGGTGCAGCAGGACGGGCAGGCATCGGGTCGGCATGGTTTTCCGTCTGGCAAAGCGCGGCGTGGGCGGGTCGGGACGGATTCCAGAGCCATTGGTGCCGATGCTCAGAACGAGACGATGGCCTCCAGAAAACCGTAGTTGCCCTGCTTGCCGTCGTACTGGTTGTTGATGATGCTCTGGCCGAAGGCATGGCCGTAAAACAGGTTGAAGGCCAGATGGTCGATCGGCCTTATGTTGATCATCATGTGGGTGAGATAGGCCAGGTTGCTGGCACCGCCCGTTGGCGTGCCGACGTAGCCGAACACGGTGTCGTTGGTCGCGCCCGAGCCCGAATACACGAAGTCCTGGGGGGCATTGACCCGCAATGCGTGGAAGTCCAGCCGCAGGCTGAGCTTGGGGTCGGGGGTCAGCATGCCCTGCACGAAGACGTCCTGGTTGTTCATCATGTTGTAGAACGGGAACTGGGCATACAGCCAGGCCGTGGGCAGCATCTGGAAGAAGGTGCCGTGGGTGTCGTCGTTCGGGTTGTCGTCGCCCGAGCCGCTGTTGATGCCCGCCCGCAGCCAGGGAGCCGCCCATACTTCCTTGAACTGGTAGCCGGCTTCGACGCCGAAGGCCCAGGCACGCTGATTCTGGCCCTGCCAGTTGCCGACCTGACCGAAGGCATAGACCGTCCCGTCCGCCACGCCAGGGCCGATTTCCTCGACATGCGCCAGGTGGCCGCCGATGGTGTGGATCGCCGAGCCTCGGCCCACCGCTTTTTCGCGTGCCGCGAGGGGCCGGTTGTCGACGAACAGGATGTCCCGGTCGTCCGAGTAGTAGTACCAGGACAGGCGTCCGATGGTGTTGCCGACGTTTTCCGAGTCCCGGAGGCTGAGACTCGCGCCCGCCACGTTGACCTTGCCGATGGTCGGCATGCCGTTGGACTCGAAGCCGCCGAAGGTGGGCATGAAGCCGAAACCGACCGCCTCCAGGTCGTCCGTCAGATAGCCGATGCTGCCGCCGTCGAAGCTGCGGCCGGCATGGGTGTACTCGAACGGGCCGATCAGGCGCTGGGCGATGCGATAGTCCTGGATCCAGCGCAGGTTCTTGTGGCGGGCGAGCCCCTGCTGGCCGTCGTAGAACAGTTGGCGGCCGCCGTTGAGATACAGGCCGTCGACGCCGAACATATCCTTCAGCCGCAGCCAGCCCTGCCGCAGGAAGGCGCCGTTCTGGGTGCTCAACGGCGTGCTGGCATAGTAGGCGGCGCCGATGCCGACGCCGTTGGTCGGCAGGCCGCCGATGTAGGTGTCCTGGAACTGGGCGAAGGCCTCGAACGGTCGGCCGGTCATCCGCAGGCCCAGCTGGAACTTGTTGCCTACGAAACTGTAGTTGTAATCCTTGGGGAGTGGTTTTCCCTTGACCAAGGGATTGCCGAACCAGTCGGCGAATTCGCCACGGGCACGGTCGAATGCTTCCAGAGTGATCTTGGTGTCCGCCGGCCCGGCCCATTCGGTGGGCGAGGCGCTGGGAGGCTCGGTCTGTCTGTCCGCTCCCCAGGTGGCCTCGGACAAAGCCAGCAGGGTACCGAACAGGGCGGTGCCGACGCTCTTGGACCGGCGGTCGATGGCGCCGGAAGATACGGGCGATGCCGTGGTCTGGTTCGAATTCGTCTGAGCCATTTTCGTGTCCCCCGGAATACTTTGCTTTACGTTCGCACAAAATCCGCACAAAAAAAGGCGTCCGCGGTTTCCGGAACGTTCCGGAAACCGCGAGACGCCTTTGTCTCAAAAGTCCGCGCCGCCGCTGGCGCGGAATACCGCTTTATCCAGTCATTGCTCAAGCACTATCGATGCCAATTGAGTCGAATAGATACAACCATCTGTTTCCAATGGGATGAGAGTGGCAAGGCTGAATCGCCGTGCGCGACTGGAGCACGATATCGGGGCGTCGTGCCGCAATTTGTGGCGGTCACCGTCCGCCGGACTGGGAACGGTCGATCGGCGGTGCCGGTTCGGCTCTGGTGGAAGCGGAAGCGCGGAGAGGCATCTGCGCTAGGGGGGCGGCAGATGGGTGAGGAACCATTCCGGCAGCCGGATGAGGCTTGCCACGGCGCCAACGGCCCCGATTATCCAGAGGGTCTGGCGATGGATGGCTTGTGTCGATCGCATCTCCACCCCGTGGATTTCCAGCCGGGTCTTTTCGATCTCGAGACGAAGCGTCGCTTCGACTTCCTCGATCTCCTTCTGCAGCCGCAATCCGGTCTCACGCACCCGACCGGCGGTCGCCACGTCCTTCGACGGGGGATGGCGGTCCTCCAGATGCTCGAAGGCTTCGGCCATCAGTTTGGCGCGTCTTGTCCTCGCCCGCCCCGGTCGGTTGTTCGCAGAGTCCTGGCGCCACGCTCAGGGTCGCGCCTGGGAGTTCGAAAACCGCAGTTTACATGGGGCGGTTCCGGAGCCGGCTGCCGGATACACGAACGGTCGTACGTGTCAGAGAAATTCTTCCAGCGCCAGCAGCATGCGGGCGACGTCGACGATACGCTGGTTCCTGGCCATCGCGGTCTTGCGCAGCGACTGATAGGCCTCGTCTTCACTGAGGCCGCGGTGCTTCATGAGCAGGCCCTTGGCTTTCTCCACCAGCTTGCGGTCGGCGAGCCGGGCGCGGGTGTCTTCGAGTTCGCGTCGCAGCACCTGGAATTCGCTGAAGCGGGCCATGGCGACCTCGACGATGGGCAGTATCCGATCGCGGCTCAGTCCGTCGACGACGTAGGCGCTGACGCCCGCCCGTACCGCCTGGCGGATGTATTCGCTGTCGCGGTTGTTGGAAAACAGCACGATGGGTTTGGGGTTGTCCCGGCTGACCTCGCGCATCTGTTCCAGGGTATCGCGGCCCGGGGCTTCCATGTCGATGATCACCATATCCGGTTTGTATTCGCGCACCGCGACCGCCAGGTTCTCCTCGTTTCGCAGGCGGGCCACGACGCGGTAGCCGGCTTCGGCCAGCGCCTCCTGCAGCACGGCGCCGCGCTCGTCGTCCTCGTCGACCAGCATGATGCGCAGGCTCACGGCGGATTCCCTTCCCTGCGGAGATCGTCGAGCCGCACCCTCAGGCGGTGAAGTCCGAAGCCGGCGAGATAGGCGATGGGATCGGCCGGGTCGAAGGCGATTCCGTCGCAGAACAGGTCCGGTCCCATGACCAGGGACGAGGTGCCGGTATCCAGGGTCCAGGGCGCGGCATGGATGCCCTCGCGCTTGTAATCTCCGGACGGGCAGGGCAGACCCAGGGCCGTCGCGGCCTCCCGGTAGAGGTCGGGGCGATACACCCGTGCCGCAACCGCGTGCAGGTCGAGGGGTTCGGCGATCTGCCCCCAGCGCAGCATCTGGGTCAGAAACCACAGGGCGTGGGAACGCCAGGGGAAGGTCGCGGCATAGCGGTGAAACACGTTGAAGTCGGGGAGGGACACGGCCGGCTCGCCCGCCGCGTATTGAAACGAACCCGTCATCGACATCTGGAGGATCTCCGCCGGCACGCCGACATAGTCGGGATTCGCGAGGAGGGCGGCGGCTTCCGGCCGGTTTTCGGGCCGATCGAGCCATTGCGCGGCTTCCAGCAGGGCCATGAGGACGGCTCGCAAGGTATTGGGATGGTGTTCGGCCCAGTCCTGGTTGACGCCCAGCACTTTTTCGGGACTGTTGTTCCAGATTTCATGACCGGTGATCAGTACACGGCCGATCCCCTGGGCCACGGCATGGGCATTCCAGGGTTCACCCGCGCAGTAGCCGGAAATCTCCCCCGCCGCCAGGCAACGTGGCATCTGCGGCGGCGGAATGACCGTCATGCCGACGTGGCGGTCGGGATCCACCCCGGCGCACGCCAGCCAATGACGCAGCAGGTAGTTGTGCGAGGAGAAGGGGAATACCGTGGCGAACCGCAGGACCTCGCCGTCCCTGTCCAGCAAACGCCGGAGGCAGCGGGCCGAAACCGGCCGCTGGGCAGGCTCGACGCCGGCCACGGCCGTGAGGCGCCGGTACAGGGCGTTGGACACCGTCACGGCGTTCCCGTTCAGATCCAGCGACATCGGCGCAATGGTAGCCTTCCGTACCCCCCCCAGGCCGAGGGTGGTGGCGATCGGCATCGGCGCGAGCATGTGGGCGCCGTCCAGCAGGCCGGTCGCGACCTTGTCGCGGATGGCCGCCCAAGACGGCTGGCGCGACAGTGTGACGTCCAGGCCGTGTCGCCGGAAGTAACCTTTTTCCAGGGCGATGACCAGCGGAGCGCAGTCCGTGAGTGGAATGAAACCCAGTGTCAGCCGGGGTTTCTCGATACCGTTGCCGACGGCGGTTTCCTGGGCGTTGTCCATGTGATTCGATCGAAGCGGTGTCTGCGGATATCCTGCCCGTCAGTGCTGCGCTTCCGCAAGGAGTGCGTGGATTTCCGGCAGGCAGGAACCGCAATTGGTTCCGGCTTTCAAGCTCGTTCCGACCTGTTCAGCGGTGGTCAGGGTCTCTGACGCGATGGTCCGGCGCAGGGTGTTTTCCCCTACGGCGAAACAGGCGCAGACGATCCTGCCCCGATCGTCATCGGCCGAAAGCGGCCGTCCCGCCAGCAGACCGGCGCGCGCCGTCTCGGACAGCGCGTCCTGGCCGAACAGGCTCACGAGCCAGTCGCGCGGCGGCAGTTCATGGCTGGGGCTCACGAACAAGGCGAACTCGATCCGCCCCTGCACGATCCAGGCGCAGCGGTAGCGGCCGGCGCGCGGGTCGGCGAATTCCAGCCAGTCGTCCCAGCCATCGCCTTCCGGGCCGAGCCGTTCCCGCGCCCAGCGCTGCCAGTCTTCCGAGAGGACTTCGCCGGCCAGCTCGTGGCGCCAGCAGTGGCGGGCAGGAATCACCACCCGGTAGGCCGCGTCCGGGAATTCGATCCGCCGCCGGGCGATGGCGAATCCGTACCATCGGGGCCGGTAGGGCACGACCCTCACCGGTGTGTGCTTGAACTCGGGTTCGCCGGAAACGGGGTCGACCGCCGGATTCACCAGGGCGTTGACCAAGCCCTGCCGGCTGTTGCTTTCGCTCCAATGCATGGGGGTGAACACCGTACCCGGCTGCTGGCCGGCGCTGAACCGGACCCGCACCAGGGCGCTGCCATAGCGGCTTTCCAGCCGGGCCAGGGCGCCGTCGGTGAGTTCCAGCCGGCTGCCGTCGATGGGGTGGACCTCGGCGAAAGGCTCGGGCAGGTGTCCGGTGAGGCGCGGGGTCTTGCCGGTCCGGGTCATGGTATGCCATTGGTCGCGAATGCGGCCGGTATTGAGGATCAGGGGATAACCGGTATCGGGTGCATGGGCCGGGGCCTGCGGTCGGACGGCGACGAAGGTGAGCCGGCCGTCGAAGCTGAGCCGCGGCGTGCCTTGCGGATTCCCGGCGTCGACCGGCCACTGGGTCGGCGCCAGCTCGTCGTATGCGGTTTGCAGCCCGGACAGGTCGAAGCGGCGTTTTTCGGCGCCGGCGATCCTGGAGAGAGCGATGTGTTCGGCAAAAATGTCGGCGGCGCTCCGGTAGTCGAATGCGGCGCCGAAACCCATGCGTCTGGCCACCTCGGCGATGATCCACCAGTCCGGCCGCGCCTCGCCGGGGGCATCGAGAAAGGCGCGCTGGCGTGAGATGCGCCGTTCCGAATTGGTGACCGTACCGTCTTTCTCGCCCCAGGCCAGCGCCGGCAGCTGGACATGGGCAAAGCGGGACAGATCGGTGTCGCGTTCGCAGTCGGACACCACGACGAAGGGACAGGCGCTCAAGGCGCGGCGTACGGCATGGACATCTGGAAGGCTGACCGCCGGGTTGGTGGCCATGATCCAGACCGCGCGTATCCTGCCTTCGCCGATGGCCCGGAACAGATCGACGGCCAGGTAGCCGGGCCGGTCGGCGATGCGCGGGGATCGCCAGAATTCCTGTACTTGCCGGCGGTGGCCGGGGTCGTCGAGGTCGAGATGGGCGGCGAGCTGGTTGGCCAGTCCGCCGACCTCGCGGCCGCCCATGGCGTTGGGCTGGCCGGTCAGCGAGAAGGGGCCGGCCCCCGGCTTGCCAATGCGACCGGTGGCGAGATGCACGTTGAGGATGGCGTTGACCTTGTCGGTGCCTTGGGTCGACTGGTTGACGCCCTGCGACCACAGGGTCACCGTCCGTTCGTTCGCAGCGAACAGCCGGTAGAACTGCGCCACCTCGCTCTCCGCAAGCCCGCAGCCGGCGGCGACGGACGGAACGGTGGGCGCGGTTTCCTTCGCCATGTTCAAGGCTGCGGCATAGCCTTCGGTATGCCGTTCGATGAATTCGAAGTCGAGGCAGTCGTTGTGCCGCAGATAGTGCAGCAGCCCGTTGAACAGCAGCACGTCGGTGCCCGGCCGGATGGGGAGGTGGAGGTCGGCCGCTTCCGCGGTCGCCGTCCGGCGCGGGTCGATGCAGACGATGCGGCGTTTCGGGTCGGCGCGCCGCGCCGCCAGGATGCGCTGGAACAACACGGGATGACACCAGGCCGTGTTCGAGCCGACCAGCACCACCAGATCGGCCAGTTCCAGGTCCTCATAGCAGCCCGGCACCAGGTCCTCGCCGAAGGCGCGCTTGTGGCCCGCGACGGTGGAGGACATGCACAGCCGGGAGTTGGTGTCGATGTTGGCCGAGCCGATGAAGCCCTTCATCAGTTTGTTGGCGACGTAGTAGTCTTCGGTCAGCAACTGGCCGGACACGTAGAACGCGACCGAATCGGGGCCGTACCGCTCGAGGGTTTCGCGGAACCGGCCGGCGACCGTGTCCAGGGCTTCGTCCCAGCCCGTCCGGATGCCGCCGATTTCGGGATGGAGCAGGCGGGTGCCGAGCGACAGGGTCTCCCCCAGGGCCGAACCTTTCGAACACAAGCGGCCGAAGTTGGACGGGTGGTCCGGGTCACCCTGGATTTTCACACCCGCATCCGTGACCGTGGCCAGCACGCCGCAGCCTACGCCGCAGTAGGGACAGGTGGTGTGGACGGTCTGCCGGAACTGGGGGCTCATGTCAGGTTCCCACCAGTGAATCCGGGAGGGCGATGGCCACCATGCCATCCTCGAGACGGGTTTCGAAACGGCGGACGCAGCCTTCATCCGGCGCGACCGCCTGGCCGGAATCCAGCTCGATCACCCAGTTGTGCAAGGGGCAGGCGACGCGCGCGCCGTGCACGATGCCCTGGGACAGCGGTCCACCCTTGTGCGGACAGCGGTCGAGCAGGGCGAAGACCCGGTCGTCGAGGGTGCGGAAGACGGCAATGGCGCCTTCCGGCGTCGCGACGACGCGGGCGCCCTGGCGGGGAATCTCTTCCAGGCGGGCGATTGGAGTCCACGGGGTCATGGCGCTTTCCTCAGGCGATGCAGGCATGGTTGTTCCGCTCCCGGAGTGTCAGAGGCTCGAACTCGTGTCTTTCCGCCCCCTGCGCGCGCTCGGCCCAGGGATCGATCTGCGCTTTCCGCTGCGATTCCAGGAAGCGGGCGCGCAGCGCCTTGCGGCCCTCGGCGTCGTCGACGATGCGGCTGTGCACGTACGGCAATCCCACCCTTTCGATCCAGTGTGCGGTGCGTTCCAGGTAGCGGGCTTCTTCCCGGTACAGTTGCAGGTAGGCCGCGGCGTATTCCATGACCTCCTCATCCGTCTGTACCTTGCACAGGAAATCGGTCGCCCGCACTTTCACGCCGCCGTTGCCGCCGACATGCAGTTCCCAGCCGGAGTCGACCGCCACCACTCCGAAATCCTTGATCGTGGCCTCGGCGCAGTTGCGGGGACAGCCGGACACCGCCATCTTGACCTTGGCCGGCGTCCAGGAGCCCCAGGTCATCTTCTCCAGCTCGATGCCCAGGGTGGTCGAATCCTGTGTGCCGAAGCGGCACCATTCCTTGCCGACGCAGGTCTTCACCGTCCGCAGCGACTTGCCGTAGGCATGGCCGGACACCAGGCCATGCTTGCCCAGCTCCGCCCAAATGGCCGGCAGCCGTGCCTTGGGCACACCCAGCAGGTCGATGCGCTGGCCGCCGGTGATCTTGACGCAGGGGACCCGGAATTTCTCGGCCACGTCGGCGATGGCCCGCAGTTCGCGCGGATTGGTCACGCCGCCCCAGATCCGGGGAACCACGGAGTAGGTGCCATCCTTCTGGATGTTGGCATGGACCCGTTCGTTGATGAAGCGGGATTGCGGGTCGTCCCGGTATTCGCCCGGCCATTGGCACAGCAGGTAGTAATTGAGCGCCGGGCGGCAGGTGTGGCAGCCGTCTGGTGTTCGCCAGCCCAGCGCACCCATGAGTTGCGGGATGGTTTTGGGACCGTGGGTACGCACGGCTTCCCGCACCTCCTCGTGGGTGAGATCCGTGCATCTGCACAAGGGCTTTTTGGCGGGACTGACCGAGTAATCGCTGCCCAGGGTGCTCTGCAGGAGCTGTTCGACCAGGCCGGTGCAGGAACCGCAAGAGGCCGAGGCCTTGGTATGGGCGCGCACTTCGTCCAACGTGAACAGTTTCTTCTGGATTATGGCATCGACGATGGTCTTTTTGCAGACCCCGTTGCAGCCGCAGACCTCGGCGTCCTCCGCCAGCCGGGCGGCATGGCTTTCGGCGCCATGGCCGGAATCGCCCACGTGGGCCTGGCCGAACAGGATGTGTTCGCGGAACGCGGAGATGTCGGTACCGTCGCGCATCATCTGGAAATACCAGGCACCGTCCACGGTATCGCCGTACAGCACCGCGCCGGCGACTTTGTTGTCGCGGACCACCAGTTTCTTGTAGACGCCGCGCGAAGGGTCCTGGAACAGCAGTTCCTCGAAACCGGGTCCGCCCTGGTATTCCCCGGCGGAGAAGAGGTCGATGCCGGTCACTTTGAGCTTGGTCGAGGTGACCGATCCTCGATAGCGGGCGATGCCGAATTCGGCCAGATGGTTGGCGCAGACCTTGGCCTGTTCGAACAGCGGCGCGACCAGGCCGAACAGTTCACCGCGGTGCTGCACGCATTCACCGACCGCATAGACCTGGGGATCGAAGGTCTGCATCGTGTCGCTGACCAGGATGCCGCGCTCGCAATGGATGCCGGCGGCTTTGGCCAGTTCTATGTTGGGACGGATGCCCACTGCCATGACCACCAGATCGGCGGGGATTTCCGAGCCGTCCTTGAAGCGGACGGCGCGGACCCGGCCTTCGCCCAGCAAAGCCTCGGTCTGGGCTTCCAGCTTGAAGCTGAGGCCGCTGTTTTCCAGGGCCCGTTGCAGCAGGGCCGCTGCCGGTTTGTCGAGCTGCCGCTCCATCAGGGTGTCGAGCAGGTGCGCCACGGTGACGTTCATGCCGCGCTTCTTGAGGCCGTTGGCGGCTTCCAGTCCCAGCAGCCCGCCGCCGATGACCACGGCGTGGCGGTGCTTTTCCGAGGCTTCCAGCATCCGCTCGACGTCGCGGATGTCGCGGAAGCCGACCACGCCTTCCAGGTCCCTGCCCGGCACCGGCAGGATGAAGGGCGTCGAGCCGGTCGCCAGCAGCAGGCGATCATAGTCCGCTACGGTTCCGTCTTCGGTGCGGACGCGGCGGCGGCCCCGGTCGATGGCGACGACTGTCTTGCCCTTGTGCAAAGTGATGCCGTGTCCGGCATACCAGTCCTCGTCGTTGAGGATGATGTCGTCCAGCTTCTTTTCGCCGGCAAGGACCGGCGAGAGCAGGATGCGGTTGTAGTTGGGATGGGGTTCGGCGCCGAACACCGTGATGTCGTACTTGCCGGGCGCCAGCTTCAGCAGCTCCTCCAGCGTGCGGACGCCGGCCATGCCGTTGCCGACGAGGACGAGTTTGGGCTTGCTCATCGCGAGTCTCCGTTATCGTGAATCAAGGGGTTATTGCGGGATGCCGCTTCCGAAGGCGGGCGGCAGGACAGTGAGAGGCGCAGGCCGGCCATGGCCAGCAGGGCCAGCAGCAGCGCCGCGACGGCCTTCCAGAACTGCAGGGGATTGCGCTCATACAGCGGCAGGGGGCGGCGGGGGGGACGCCTGCCGCCACCTTTTTCCAGACCGGCTTCCAGCTCGTAAGCCAGTTCGACGGCATCGGCCGGGCGCTGCGCCGGATCGGCCGCGATGGCACGGGCCAGCACCGCGTCCAGCCAGGCCGGGAGGTCCGGGCGGTGGGCGGTCAACGGTCTGGGGCTGCCGAAACGGGGTGTGCTGAAGGGTTCGACCTCGCCATAGGGGTAGGCGCCGCCGGCGAACGTCCGGTAGAGGGTCACGCCGAGCGCGAACACGTCGGTGGCGATGCTGCCGCGTTCGCCCTGGAACATTTCCGGCGCCATGTAGCTGGGGGTGCCCGGGATGGGGTCGGCCTGATCCTCGTCCCAGGCCGGCAGCCGGGCGATGCCGAGGTCCAGCAGCTTGAGGCCGCCTTCCGGGTCCAGCAGGACGTTGTCCGGCTTGATGTCGCGGTGGACGATCTGCTGGCGGTGCAGCGCATGCACCGCCTTGCACAGCTTCAAGGCGAGATCGATCCCGGCTTCCAGGCCGATGCGTGGCCGGCGCGCCAGCTCGTGCTCCAGGGAGGCGCCGGGATAGAAAGGCATGACCGAATAGAGCCGGCTCTGGCGTCCGGGAGTCTGCTCGAGGATCTCGCCGACCCAGGGGCTTTTCACCCGGGCGCCGATCCAGGCTTCGCGCACGAAAGCGTCGTAGTATTCCCGTTCGCTGGCGACCCGGGGATGCGGAAACTTCACCACCACCGGCTTGTCCTGGCCCAGAGTGTCGGCAGCGAGGAACAGCGCGCTGTAGCGTCCCGAGGACAGCAGGCGCTCCAGCCTGAAACCGTCCACCTCGTCGCCCACCTCCGGCAGATCCAGCAGCGGCAGGGATTCGATGGCGAGGCGCAGCGACTGCTTCTCCGCGGGCGGGAGGGCGATGACGTCCACCACCAGGGCGGTGATATTGTCCTGGCTGCCCTGCTCGAATGCCAGGCGCGCCAGCGCCTCGGCCGTGGTTTCGGGGGTGGCCCGCTCCTGCAGGATCTCCCTGATCTGTTCCTGTTGGAGGCTGCCGTGCAGGCCGTCGCTGCACAGCAGAAAGCGGTCGTGCGGCTCCAGCGGGTACACGCTGTAATCGATCCGGAGGCCGGGATCGAGTCCGACCGCGCGGTACAGCACATGATCCAGCCCCGGTCCGCTCAGGGTGTGATCCGAGGTCAGCAGCTCGGGTTCGTCGCCGCGCAGGCGGTAAATCCGGGAATCGCCCACATGCACCAGATAGGCGCGGCGGCCGCGGAAGATCAATCCGCTGAAAGTCGTGCCCATGTGTGCCAGCTCGGGATCGAGCCGGCCCATGGCGTGCACCCAGCGGTTGGCCGAGCCCAGGCAACGGTCCAGCAACTGTTGCATGCCCAAGGTTTCGGACAGGCCGTAGTAGGCTTCCATGAAACTGCGCACCGACACTTCCGCGGCGACCCGGCCGCCGCGGGCACCGCCGATGCCGTCGGCCACGGCCGCCACGAAGCCGCGCGCAGCGGCATCCCGCGGCGATGGTTCGGCGATGGCGGCAAAGTCCTGGTTGTCTTCGCGCCGCCCTTGCAGGGTGACGACGGCGGCGCGGAGGACGGGCTGGCCGGAAACGCTCATGGCGCTGTCGGGATCCGGCCCGCGGTCAGACCCGCGCCCCGGAAACCGCGCCCCAGGTCGTGCGCCAGCGTTTCCTCACCAGCATCAGCCCGCCCAGGCCGAGCAGCGGAAGGACGGCGAATACGCTGAATCCGAGTGCGAAGCCGTGCTGTATTTCCCATGACAGGCCGAGGGTTTTCGCCAGGAAGAAGCCGCCCACGCCGCCGGCGCAGCCGACCAGGCCGGTGACCACCCCGATTTCCTTGCGGAAGCGCAGCGGCACCAGTTGGAACACCGAGCCGTTGCCCATTCCCAGCGCCAGGGTACCGGCGAAGAAGACGGCGACCGCTCCCCAGCCTTGTGCCGGCAGTTCCCCCAAGCCCCAGCCGGCCACCTTGGCGGTGCCCAGCGCTTCAGGTGCCGGGCCTTCGGGCATGAACGAGATCGCCAGGTAAGCCAGCGACACCACCACGAACAGGATCTGGAGGGCGCGGATGCCGCCGATGCGGTCGGCGAGATAGCCACCGACCGGACGGAACATCGAGCCGGCGAACACCACGATGGCGACCATCATGCCGGCCGCGATGCCGGAGACGTGATACCAGTGGGTGAAGTACAGCGGCAGGGCGTTGCCGAGACCGACGAAGCCTCCGAAGGTGATGGAGTAGAAGAACATGAACCACCAGGCGTCCGGGTCTTTCATGACCGCGGCATAGTTCGCCAGGGTGACCGGCGTCCGCTTGTCCGGGGCATCCTTCACCAGCACCGCGTAGACGGTCAGGACGATCACCAAGGGAATGAGCAGGAAGCCGAACACCGCCTGCCAGCCGAACTTCTCGGCCAGCCATGGCACGATCATGGAGTCGAGCACCACGCCCATGTTGCCGGCCCCGGCGATGCCCATCACCACCCCCTGGAACTTGGGCGGATACCAGCGGCTGGCCTGCGGCAGGGCCACGGCGAAGCTGGCGCCGGCCACGCCCAGCAGCAGGCCGAGCAGCTCCACTTCCAGCTTGGAGTGCAGACCGAACCCGAACACATAGGCGAGGCCCAGGATCACCAGCAGCTGGGCCAGGATGCCGGTCGGCTTGGGGCCGACATGGTCGGCCATGGAGCCCAGGATGATGCGGAACACCGCGCCGGAGAGGATGGGTATGGCGACGATGGTGAACTTCTCTTCGAGCGGCAGCGTCAGGTCCTTGGTGATATAGAGGGAAAGCGGTCCGAGCATCACCCAGACCATGAAGGACACGTCGAAATAGAGAAAGGCGGAGAGCAGGGTCGGCCAATGTCCGGCCTGCTTGAATTCTTTTAGGTTCATGACGGTTGCTCCGGGTTTTCGGCCTTGCGGTGCCGCATCGGGGTAAGTCTTGACGCAAAAAAAAGCGTCCGGGCTTCGCGGAGGGCATTCCGCAAAAGCCCAAGACGCCTTTGTCCTGGTGCCGCGCCGCCGTTGGCGCAGGTTTCAATACGAGTGAAGCACTACCTGTGCCATACGCAGGTATTTGCGCTTAACGTATTGATAAAATTGAACGAAGAGATCATGGGAAGAGGGATGGCGAGATGTTTTCGAATGATTCGGGCGCCATTGCGGAACACTGTGCCTCGAAATGAGGCAGAGGAAGGACGCTGCGGTCTTGGAGTAAGATCGGCTTTCCGGCTCGTAAGGAGGTTCGAATGAAAAGAATCGTGGCTTTATTGGCGCTCGGCCTGGTTCCGGCTGTTTCACGCGCAGCGCCCAGCCACTGCACCGCCGAGGAGAAAACGGTGTTCTCCTGCAGTGTGGGCGAGAAGACCGTGTCGGTTTGCGCCTCGAAGGAGCTGTCGCCGACGGCGGGTTCCATCCAGTACCGGTTCGGCCCGGAAGGCCATCCGGAAATCAGGCTGCCCGAGCCGGCCGCTCATCCGGCGGCTGCCGCCAAAGGCGCAACCCTGATGTATTCCGGGGGCGGTGGCGCCTTTCTGCGCTTCAGCAAGGGCCAGTACGACTATGTGGTCTATACCGGCAGCGGCAGAGGCTGGAAAAAGGATGGCGTCGTCGTCGACAAGGGCGGCAAGCTCATCGCGAATTTCCGCTGCAAGGGCGCACCCGTTTCCGAACTCGGTCCGGAGTTTTTTCAGGGATCCGGCGTGTCGGAGGATGAACGGGCGTTCGAAATTCCCTGAAGGACTGCCGCGAGACGCCGCTGGTCCGGCCCTTCGCGCTGGGCGTCGGTCGGGTCAGCGGCGTTTTGCCCATTCAGAGGGTGCCGAGAATGGCGCGCTTGACCGAGTCCAGCTCGGCTTCGATGGTGACGGGCTTCTGGGTGCACTGGGCGATGGCGGTATCGGGGTCCTTGAGGCCGTTGCCCGTCAAGGTCAGCACCACGGTGCTGCCTTCGGGGATCTTGCCGCTCCGGATGTCGCGCAGGGCGCCGGCCAGGGAAGTCGCCGAGGCCGGCTCGCAGAAGACGCCTTCGCGTTCGGTCAGCAGCTTCTGGGCGGCCAGGATTTCCTCGTCGCTGCATTCGTCGAACCAGCCGCCGGATTCGCGGCTGACCTGCCAGGCCTGCTCCCAGCTTTGCGGATGGCCGATGCGGATGGCGGTTGCCACCGTCTCCGGATGGTCCACCATGTGGCCGCGCAGGAACGGCGCCGAGCCGCTGGCCTGATAGCCGACCATCTTCGGCCGGCTGGTCGAGACCGGCCCGCCGCTCACGAAGCGGCATTCGCCGTTGCAGAACGCGCAGGCCTCGGTCACGCAGTCGCGCCCGCCGCAGGCGTATTCGCTGTAGCCGATCCAATGCGCCGTGATGTTGCCGGCGTTGCCGACCGGCAGGCAGTGGTAGTCCGGGGCCCGGCCGAGTTCGTCGACGATCTCGAAGGCCGCGGTCTTCTGGCCCTGCAGCCGGTAGGGATTGATCGAGTTGACGATGGTGACGGGCGCTTCCCCGGCCACTTCCTTGACCAGCCGCATGCCGTCGTCGAAATTGCCCTTGATCTGGATCACCACCGAACCGTACATCATGGCCTGGGCCAGCTTGCCCATGGCGATCTTGCCGTCCGGGATCAGTACGAAGGCGGTGATGCCGGCGCGGGCGGCATAGGCGGCGGCGGCGGCGCTGGTGTTGCCGGTGGATGCGCAGATGATGGCGCGGCTGCCTTCCTCGACCGCCCGGGTCACGGCCATGGTCATGCCACGGTCCTTGAACGAGCCGGTCGGGTTGAGCCCCTCGTACTTCACGTAGAGCTCGACGCGCCTGCCCAGCAGGCGGGGGATGTTTTCCAGACGGATCAACGGGGTGTCGCCTTCACCCAGACTGATGATGCGGGTCTCCGCACTGACCGGGAGGCGGTCTCGGTAGCGTTCGATGAGGCCGGTGTAGCGTGTCGTCATGGTCATGGTTTCTCAACGTGAAACAACGCGAAGCGTTTCTTTGTCCCCCTCTCCCGCGAGCGGGTCGGGGTGATCGTCAACCCAGCGTTTCGAGCCGGATGCGTTTGACCGCGCCCTTGATCGTCGGTAGCGCCTCGATTTCCCGCACGGCGGCGTTAAGTTCGCGCTCGGTGACCTTCTGCGTCAGCATGATCACTGGCAGATGGCTCTCGCCCTCCGGCATCTCCTTCTGCAGCACGGCTTCGATGCTGATGTGGTGGGCGGCGAGGATGCGGGTCACGTCGGCCAGCACCCCGGGCTTGTCCTCGGCAGAGAGCCGCAGGTAATAGGCGGTCTCGATCGCTTCGATCGGCAGGATCGGGATCTCGGAGATCGCGGCGGGCTGGAAGGCCAAGTGTGGCACCCGGTTTTCGGGATCGGAGGTCAGGGTGCGGACCACGTCGACGATATCGGCGACCACCGCGGAGGCGGTCGGTTCGGCCCCGGCGCCCGCGCCGTAGTGCAGGGTGGGCCCCACGGCGTCGCCCTTGATCAGTACGGCGTTCATCACACCGTTGACGTTGGCGATCAGCCGGCGCGCCGGAATCAAGGTGGGGTGGACCCGCAGTTCGATGCCCTTGGGGGTGCGGCGGGCGATCCCGAGCAGTTTGATGCGGTAACCCAGTGCCTCGGCGTATTTGACGTCGGCCGCGGTGATGCCGGTGATGCCCTCGATGTAGACCTTGCCGAACTGCAGCGGGATGCCGAAGGCGATCGATGCCAGGATGGTGAGCTTGTGGGCGGCGTCCACCCCCTCGATGTCGAAGGTCGGATCGGCTTCGGCGTAGCCCAGCCGCTGGGCTTCCTGCAGGACGTCGGCGAAGTCGCGGCCCTTTTCCCACATCTCGGTGAGGATGAAGTTGCTGGTGCCGTTGATGATGCCGGCCAGCCATTCGACCTTGTTGCCCGCCAGTCCCTCGCGGATGGTCTTGATGATGGGGATGCCCCCGGCCACGGCGGCTTCGAAGGCGACCATCAGGCCGCGTTCGCGGGCGGCGGCGAAGATTTCGTTGCCGTGCAGGGCGATCAGCATCTTGTTGGCAGTGACGACGTGCTTGCCGTTTGCCAGCGCCTTCATGACCAGATCCCGCGCCGGCGTCTCGCCGCCGATGGTCTCGACCACGATCTGGATGTCGGGGTCGGAGACGATCTCGTAGGGATCGTCGGTCAGGGCGATGCCGGTGGTGTCGCAGATGCGGGAGCGCGTCAGGTCGCGGGTCGAGGCGCGGCAGACCTGGATCTCGCGGCCGGCGCGGCGGGTGATTTCGTCGGCATTGCGCCGCAACACGTTGACCGTGCCGCCGCCGACCGTGCCGAGGCCGAGGATGCCGATTTTTACCGGGTTCAAGCTGCGTTCCTCAAGACTTGGGAAAAGGCAGGGATTATACGGCGTTGTCCTTGCGCATCATATCGCGGACGCCGCGGATGGCCTGGCGGGTGCGGTGCTCGTTTTCGATCAGTCCGAAGCGCACGTGGTCGTCGCCGAATTCGCCGAAGCCGATGCCGGGAGAAACCGCGACATGGGCGTCGAGCAGCATCTTCTTGGCGAATTCCAGCGACCCCAGGCTCTGGTACCGTTCGGGAATCCTGGCCCAGACGAACATGGTCCCCTTGGGTTTCTCTACCGGCCAGCCGATGTCATTGAGGCCCTTGCACAGGACGTCGCGGCGGTTCTGGTACATCAGCCGGATGTTCTCCACACAGTCCTGCGGACCTTCCAGGGCCGTGATCGCGGCCACCTGGATCGGCGTGAAAGTACCGTAGTCCAGGTAGGACTTGATGCGTCCCAAGGCCGAGACCAGCTCGCGGTTGCCGCACATGAAGCCCACCCGCCAGCCGGGCATGTTATAGCTCTTGGACAGCGTGAAGAACTCCACGGCGATGTCCTCCGCACCCGGTACCTGCAGGATCGAAGGGGCGACATAGCCATCGAACACCAGATCGGCATATGCCAGGTCGTGCACCACCCAGATCTTGTACTCGCGGGCGATTTCCACGACCTTCTCGAAAAATTCCAGATCCACGCATTGCGCCGTGGGATTGGCCGGGAAATTCAGGACCAGCATCTTGGGCTTGGGCCAGGAAGTCTTGATCGCCATTTCCAGTTCCGCAAAGAAATCGACGCCCGGCAACAGGGGGACGTGGCGGACGTCGGCGCCGGCCAGGACGAAGCCGTAAGGGTGGATCGGGTAGGCCGGGTTCGGCACCAGTACGGCATCGCCCGGGCCCACTGTGGCGAGCGCCAGATGCGCCAGGCCTTCCTTCGAGCCGATCGTCACGATGGCCTGGGAGTCCGGGTCGAGTTCGACGCCGTAGCGGTTCAGGTACCAGTGGCAGATGGCGCGCCGCAGACGGGGAATGCCTTTGGATACCGAATAACGGTGGTTGGTGCCTTTACGCGAAGATTCGATCAGTTTGTCGACGATGTGCTGCGGCGTGGGCTGGTCCGGATTGCCCATGCCGAAATCGATGACGTCTTTGCCCTGCGCCCGTTCCTTCGCCTTGAGCTCGTTGACGATGTTGAAGACATAGGGGGGCAGGCGTTTGATACGCTGAAATTCTTCCATCCTGGGGCCTGGCTGGGGGTGTGCCTCGAATCGGGACCGGTTGTGGCAAGCCGATCTGGAATCCGGAAAAAACACTCAACGTTACCGATCGGGGCTGCACATGTCAAACGGCCAGCACGGACTGTGCCGGTCGTCGTTCGTGGAGCCAGCGGTCGTAGCTTTTGAGCCGCTCCACCGTGCCGATGTCGAGCCAGAAGCCCGGGTGCAGCTCGCCGCTGACACGGCCGGCGTCCATGGCCTGTCTGAGCAGCGGTGCCAGCGGGGCCCGGCCCGGCGGAAGCGAAGCGAACAGTTCCGTGCGGTACAGACCGATCCCGGCGAACGTCCAGGTGCGGGCGCCGTCGCCAGGAGGTGTCACCTGCTCTTCCGTCAGTACGAAATCGCCTTGCGGATGATGGGGCGGGTTGGGTACCAGCACGAGATGGGCGTCGCCGCTCGGTGCGCGGCGCAGGCGGGCGAAGTCGTAATCCGTGCCGATGTCGCCGTTGACGACGATGAACGGCGCCGGGCCGAGCAGCGCCAGGGCCTGGCGGATGCCACCGGCGGTTTCCAGCGCATGGTCGCCTTCGTCGGAATAGCGGATGCGGGCGCCGAAACGCGCGCCGTCGCCCAACCGCTCGCGGATCTGCCAGCCGAGATGGGCGAGGTTGACGACGATATCCTTGAATCCGGCCCGCACCAGCGCTTCCAAGGTATGTTCGATCAGCGGGCGGCCGCCTGCGGGCAGGAGCGGTTTCGGGGTATGGTCGGTCAAGGGGCGCAGGCGCTCGCCGCGGCCCGCTGCGAGGATCATGGCTTTCATGCGGCGGCCTCGTTCAGGAACGGGCAGACCCGGACGTCGAGAAAACGGCGGAACTCGGCCGTCTCCGGGTATCTGCCGGCGACGTCCAGGACGTAGCGGAGGGTTCGTGGAATGTCCGGCAGGTAGCCGCTCTTGCCGTCGCGCAGATGCAGCCGGGCGAAGATGCCTATGGCCTTGAGATGGCGCTGCAGGCCCATCAAGTCGAACCAGCGCTGGAAGGTTTCGCCGTCGGTCTCGGCGTGTGCTCCGCCCTCGGCGAAGCGTTGCCGGTAGTCGTCCAGCCAGCGTCTGACGCGGGCCTCGGGCCAGGCGATGTAGCAGTCCCGGAGCAGGGACACGAGGTCGTAGGTGACAGGGCCCACGACGGCGTCCTGGAAGTCGAGTACACCGGGATTGCGTTCGCCGGTGACCATGAGGTTGCGGGAATGGAAGTCGCGGTGGACCACGACGGCAGGCTGCTGCAGGGCCGATTCCGTGAGGTTCAGGGAGAGTCGCCGGTACAGCGACTCCTCCGCCGCGTTCAGTTCCAGTCCCAGCAGTCCCGCGAGGAACCATATGGGGAAAAGTTCCAGTTCCCGCTGGAGCAGAGTCTCGTCGTAGGCAGGCAGGCCACAGCCGGCGGCGTCGATTCCGCGTTGCATCCTTACCAGCGCTTCCAGCGCATCGGCGTAGAGGGCTTCGGTGTCCCCCGCTGCCAGCTGCTGCAGGTAGCTGACGTCGCCGAAATCGGACATCAGCAGGAAGCCTCGCGTCTCGTCGACGGCAAAGATGCGGGGAACGTTGACCCCGGCTTTTTCCAGCAGCCCGGCGGCGTGAATGAAAGGACGGAGCTTTTCCCTGCCCGGCGGCGCGTCCATCGCGATGAGACTGGACTCGCCGGTGCTGACCCGGAAATAACGGCGAAAACTGGCGTCTCCCGAGATCGGCCGGACGTCGTCGGGAATACGGCCCAGGACGGTGGGAAGCCAGTGCAGAAGCGTTTCGGAACGGTCGTCGGTGGCAATGCCGGAAGAGTTAATCAAATGTGCAAACCTTGGGTTACAATGATCCGATTTTTCATGGTTCTTAATGATATAGGATTTGCGCGTCGCATGGCTGTCCGTTCCGTCGAGCTGGATACAAGCATTTCCTGGACCATCTCTCCCCCGCTTTTTCCGCATCCATGATCCGGTGGTTCTCCGTCGTCGTTCATGCCTTCTGGTCCGGCTCCGTCACTGGAGTGACGGTTTGATCGTGCGCGGGCCGGGACCGGCTTCCGCCGACATGGAAGGCCCGCCCACTGCCGCCCATGCGGCCGCCCCGCTGCGCACCGCGGTGTTCCTGGCGCTGGCGGCAAGCTGGCAGCAACCGGCCGTCGCGGTGGGCAACTGGAATTGCGCCCGCAGCACCGACGACAAGCAATGGGAGTGCGTAGCCAAGCGAAAGGACGGAGGTGCGGACACACCCGCCGCCCCGGGGCCGAAGGCTCCGCCGACGGCGCTGGGGGAGACCGCTTTGTCGCAGTCCAACCGTGCCGCGCCTTCGACCGCCGTCTCTCCGCCGACCGGGGCGGCGCCGGTGGCCGGAACCGGGCTCAGGCCGCCACCGCCGGTACCTTCCGCCGCGTCGCCATCGCTCTCTACGATGGCGGGCGGTCCCACCGAGGACGAGGAGGACGAGGAAAGCGAGTCGGCGGAGTCCGAAAAGGCGGAATCGACAGCGGCGCCCCAGGTCGCTGAAGGCGGATCCGCCGGTGAGCCGGGTGGGACGCCTCCGGCCAGGGCGCCCCGTCCGGAGACGCCGCTGGCCGCTTCGCGTTTCGTCCCCTCCGGTACCGTGTCGGTGCGTAAGGAGGCCGCCTCGCCCCAGTCCGTCGCCGCTCATGCTCCGGGCGCACCGGCCGGTTGGACCTGCAAACCTCAAAAGGAGAGCAGGAGCTGGGACTGCAACCTGGTGGGACCGGACCCCCGGGGGGTGGCGCGGCCGGTTGGTGCCGCGGGCGAGCCTCCCGAGGACTGGGCTCAGGCGGCGACGATCACGGAATACGACGAACAACGCTTCGACCGCCTGCTCGGTATGATGCCGAGCAACCCGTGGGCGGGAACCTGCGCCCGCGGAAAACGCGAATCCGATGCCGCCAAGGATTTCCTTCTCACCTCGAAAGACCGGCTCGCCCGTAAACGGGCACCGGTGGAAGTCCATGGCAATTACGGCGAAATGGACGACCAGGAGGTTGCGACCTTCACGGGCGACGCTGAGGTGACACGTTACGACCAGCATGTCAAGGGCGATTTCCTGAGTCTCAACACCGAGGCCGACACCGTGAACGCCCGCGGCAGTGTGTTCTACCGTGAAAAAGGACTGGCCTTTGCGAGCGACACTGCCTTCATGCGGATGGAAGAAGACAAGGGCGTGCTGCGCAACAGTCAGTTCATCGTCGAGACCATGCCTTCGCGCGGCGTCGCCCGGGTTGCGCACATGGACAGCGATACCCATTCGCACTATGAGACCGCCACCTATACCACCTGCCCGCCGGGCAATACGGACTGGATGCTGCACGCCGACGAAGTCACGATCGACAAGGAGACAGGGCGGGGGGATGCCAGCCATGCCTGGATGGAGTTCAAGGGGGTGCCGATATTCTATACCCCTTACATGGATTTCCCGGTGGACGACCGTCGGCAATCGGGATTTCTGTCACCGACCTTCGGCCAGTCGAAGGTCAACGGTTTCAACCTCTCGGTCCCATACTATTTCAATCTCGCGCCCGATTACGATCTGACGCTGCAGGCGCGGGAGATGACCAGTCGCGGGCCGCTGTTCGGCGGGGACTTCCGCTGGCTGACGGAGCACCAGCGCATCCGTCTGTTGGGGGAAGTCATCCCGGAAGACAGTCAGACGAAAACGACCCGCGGCCAGGCCGGCTTCGATGCCATGGGGCGGTGGACCGACAGTCTCTTCACCCTGGTCGATTTGAACTATGTTTCCGACAGCAAGTATCTGAACCAGCTGAACAATACGCTGGGGCTGGTCTCTAATACCTTCGTCCAGAGTCAAGCGTATGCCGATTACACGTATTCGAACGGGTCGGTCCGGCTGCTGGGCGACTATTACCAGAACATCGATCCCTCGATTCCTACCGAACAGACCCCGTATTACCGTCTGCCGAGCCTTCGGGGAAATTACAACGAGCAGATCGGCGATTCCGGGTTCCGATTCCAGGCCAATGCAGAGGTCGTGAATTTCGGTCATGGCGGCAACAACGTCAAAGGTCAGCGCCTGAACATCCGTCCGCAAATCTCCTATCCCATCCAGTCCCCGGGCAGTTTCCTCGTTCCCAGCGTCGCTTTGCAGAACACGACCTATATGCTGCAGAACCAGGCGGCGGGGACTGGCAGCAGCCTGAATCGCGTCGCTCCCATCTTCTCGGTGGACAGCGGTCTGGTTTTCGACCGGGATTTCGAGCTGGGATCCGCCTCGTTGCGGCAGACGCTCGAACCCCGCGTGTTCTACACCTATGTGCCGAAGATCAACCAGAACGACTATCCGATCTTCGACAGTAATTACTACGACTTCACGTATTACCAGCTGTTCCGTACCAACCGTTTCGCAGGCGCCGACCGCCTGGCGGACATGAATCAGGTGACACTCGGTCTGACTTCCCGTTTCATCGACCGCGACACCGGCTGGGAGCGCCTGACGGCGAGTCTGGGCAAGGTATTTTTCATCACCGACCCTTCGGTGACGCTGGTCAATCCTTACGGTGCCAACCCGCTGGGAGTGGTGTTGGGGCCGGATCAGGGACAGTTCGTCTACGGAAACTACAACAAGAGTTACGCCAACGTCATCGGGAAAGTCGATACCCGGCTGACGGAGGCCTTCTTCCTCGGCGGGGAGGCCCAGCTCTCGCCTTATACCGGCCGCTTCGAGCGCGGTTCGGTCGGCTTGCAATACAACGACCGGCAGAACAACCTGATGAATCTGAGCTACCGTTACCGTGAGCCGCTTCCCAACCAGCCGGCCATCGAACAGGCAGCCACGATAGGTCAGAACACGACGGCCCTCAACAATACGGACATATCCTTCCGTATCCCCTTCTTGAAGGACTGGCATGTGATCGGCCGCTGGCAGTATTCGCTGCTCTACAATCGGACGCTCGAGAGTCTGGTCGGGCTCGAACATGAAACCTGTTGCTGGCGCTTTACGGTGCTGGGCCGTGAATATCTCAACGGCGTCAATCAATCCAACGCTCCCACGACCAATACCGCGATTTTCGTCCAGATGGAACTCAAGGGTTTGACCCGCCTGGGTGATCAGGTCGACCGCTTCCTGTATCGCGCCATCAACGGTTACCGGATGCCGAATGAAGATTTCTAGTTTCAGAAAAGGGCGGTGGCTGGGCGCCCTCGCCCTGTTTGCCGTGGTTTGCTGGTCGATGGCGGATGCCGCCGTCGACCGTATCGTGGCCGTGGTGGACGACGGTGTCATCCTGGAGAGCGAGCTGGTCCGCAAGGTCGACGAGATCAAACGCAGTCTCCGCGCCAGCCGCGCTTCCCTGCCGCCGGATTCGGTCCTGGTCCGGCAGGTGCTCGAGCGCATGATCGTCGACAAGATCCAGATCCAGATGGCCGAAAAGATGGGTATCCAGGTGGACGACGATACCTTGCGCATGGCGGTGAGCCAGATCGCCCAGCGCAACAACCTCACGCCCGATCAGTTCCGCCGTTCCCTCGCCCGGGAGGGCATCGATTACGGCGACTTCCTGGATCAGGTGCGGAGCGAAATCGCCATGGGCCGGCTCCGCGCCAGCCAGATCAACAACCAGATCAAGATCAGCGACCGGGAGGTCGAGCATTACCTGGAGGCTCAGGGCGGTTCGGGGGCGGTTGCGGACCGCGAATATCGGCTGGGCCACATTCTCATCGCCACCCCGCGCGAAGCGTCACCGGACGAGGTCAAGAAAGCCAGGGAGCGGGCCGACAGGGTCGTCAAGGAATTGAAGGCCGGCCTCGATTTCAAGGATGCTTCGATCCGCTACTCGGACGATCCGCAGGCGCTGGAAGGCGGCGATCTCGGCTGGCGCAAGCTCAGCGAGATTCCCAGCCATATCGCCGAGGTGGTGGGCGGCATGAAGGACGGTGAGGTGAGCGATCCCATCCGCAGTCCCGGTGGTTACCACATCGTCAAGATGTTGGCGATGCGGGGCGTGGGCGAGGCCAAGCTGACCAAGACCCACGTCCGGCACATCCTGATCAGGCCGAACGAAGTGCTGTCGGACGAGGATGCCAAGAACAAACTGCTGGCCCTGAAGACCCGGATCGAGAACGGTGACGACTTCGCGGAGCTGGCGCGCGGCCACTCCGACGACAAGGGCTCGGCGATCAAGGGCGGCGATCTGGGGTGGGTCAAGCCGGGCGCCCTGGTGCCGCCGTTCGAGGAGGCGATGAACGCGCTGGACGAAAACCAGCTCAGTGATCCTGTCCAGACCCAGTTCGGCTGGCATCTGATCCAGGTGCTTGAGCGGCAGGAGTCGAGCGACACCAATGAGGTGCTGAAAAACCGGGCGCGCGATGAGCTGTTCAAGCGCAAGGTGGATGAGGAAACGGAACTGTGGCTGCGGAAGATCCGCGACGAGGCCTATGTCGAAATCCGCCTCGACGAGACGCCGGCATCCCCGGGCGAAGACGCGCCCGCCGGTGAAGATTCGCCCGAAACCTTCATGCGTTGAAACGGCGTTTTTCATGCCTCCCCGTTTGCTACTGACCAGCGGAGAGCCGGCCGGTATCGGTCCGGACCTGTGCGTGCTGCTGAGCCGGCGTCCGTTCCCCTGCGGCATCACTGTGCTGGGTGATCCCGATCTGTTGGAAAGCCGGGCGCGCCTGCTCGGCGTCCCCATCGAACTGCGCCGGGTCGTCTCCGGCGATGTCGTGCCGCCGCATGAACCGGGCGTGCTGCACGTCCTGCCGACCCGCCGGCGGCCGGGCACCGCACCCGGAAAGCTCGATCCGGCCAATGCCGCCTACGTGCTCGAAACCATCGCCGACGGGACGCGAGCCTGTCTGGCGGGGCATTACGATGCGCTGGTGACGGCCCCGGTGCAGAAGTCGGTCATCAATGAGGCCGGCATTGCCTTCACCGGTCACACCGAATTCATTGCCGGGATCACCGGCGGCAGCCCGGTGATGATGCTGGCGGCCGAAGGTTTTCGGGTGGCACTGGCCACCACCCATCTGCCTTTGGCCGAGGTGAGCCGGGCCATCACCGTCGAGCGTCTGACGGGGGTGCTGGGGGTCCTCCACGAGGATCTGGTCCGCCGTTTCGGTTTTTCGAGGCCGCGCATCCTGGTCTGTGGGCTCAACCCGCATGCGGGCGAGGGTGGACATCTGGGAGGCGAGGAGATCACCGTGATCGAGCCGGTGCTCGCGCGGCTGCGGCAGGACGGGATGGACCTGACTGGGCCGTTGCCGGCCGACACCCTGTTTCTGCCTCACAATCTCGATCGCGCCGACGCGGTGCTGGCGATGTATCACGACCAGGGGCTGCCGGTGCTCAAATATGCGGGATTCAGCCGGGCTGTGAACATCACCCTGGGGCTCCCCATTATCCGCACCTCGGTGGACCATGGCACGGCGCTGGACCGGGCCGGTACCGGCCAGATCGACACCGGCAGCCTGGAGGAGGCCGTCCGGGTCGCGATGGAAATGGCGACGGGCCGCCCGACGGAGCCGCCGTGAGACACGTCCCGCGCAAGCGTTTCGGCCAGAATTTCCTGCGTGATCCCGGCGTCATCCAGGAGATCGTCGCGGCCGTCGGCCCCGCCCCGTCGGACCGGCTGGTGGAGATCGGCCCTGGCGAAGGGGTGCTGACCCGCGAACTGCTGCAGTCCGGTGCCTGCCTGGAGGCGATCGAGCTGGACCGCGATCTGGTCGCGGCACTGAAACGGCGGTTTGCCGGTGTCGGACGGCTGCGGATTCACGAGGGCGATGCCATGAAGTTCGATCTTCGGACCATCGCCACCGGGGCGAGACTCCGGGTCGTGGGCAATCTGCCCTACAACATCTCCACCCCGCTGCTGTTCCATTTGTTCGACCAGATCGACGTGATCGAAGACATGCACTTCATGCTGCAGAAAGAAGTGGTCGACCGCCTGTGCGCGGGGGCGGGTGACGACCATTACGGGCGGTTGAGCGTCATGGCCGCGCTCTATTGCCAGGCGCAGCATTTGTTCGATGTGGGGCCCGAGTGCTTTCACCCCCAGCCCAAGGTGGTATCGGCGGTGGTGCGGCTGGTGCCGCATGCGGTTCCGCCGGATGCCGGAATGGTGAAGCGGGTGTCTGCGGTGGTCGTGGCGGCGTTCGGTCAGCGCCGGAAGACGCTGCGGAATGCGCTCAAGGGATTACTGGATGAAACCGCGATGGTCCGTGCCGGAATCGATCCCGGCGCACGTGCCGAGGAGTTGTCGTTGGCCGATTATGTCGGCCTGAGCCGGCAGCTGAATCCGTAAGGGCGCGACCCATCCGCTCGCATTCCCTGCGGGCATGACAAAACCCCGGAAGCGGATGCCGCCGGGGTTTTATTCGGTCGTATGTCTTCAGGACATCAATGATTATTTCATCATCGACTTCTTGAACATGCGGTCCAGCTTGCTGTTGGTTTCTTCTGCTGCGGCTGCAGCACGGCGAGCAGCGGCTTCTGCGGCACCGGCCTTGGATTCAGCTGCCTGAGCAGCGGAAAGAGCCTCGTCAGCCGTGCTCTTGATGGAAGCCTGCTCGGCCTTCAGACCGTCGATCTGGGTCTGCAGGTTGGTGATGTCAGACTTCGAAGCGCACCCGACGGTCAGACCGGCGGCCATCAGAACCACTGCGAACTTGGTTGCTTTCATCATGTCGCTTTCCTTCTTTTGCGGTGAACGAAATTTACTACACAAGTATCCATTCCGGAGGGAGTGATCCCGCGGCGTAGTTTGCCGCGAAATCGCGAGCCTTTCCAGTGTTTTTTGAGTTTTTCCGGGTCTTGCATTCGTGTCAACGAATGACTACCAGGGTGCCTTTTCTTACCCATGGGGTAAGCTGGTCGATCTGTTCGTTGGTCAGGGCGACACAGCCGTGGGTCCAGTCGAACATCTCGTGCACCTGCCGGTTGCCGGCGCCGACACCGTGTATGCCGATCTGTCCGCCCAGTGGGGTATCCTGAGGCGGAGTCGCTTCCACCAGATGGGCACGGAGGATGTGCCGCACCAGCTGCTCGTCGATGAGACCGCGGATGAAGCCGCGCTTGGCGATCTCGGGATTCGGGTAGGTCAGTCCGAAGAAACGGTGGAACTTGCTGTTTTCGTTGATCCAGCCGATGCGGTATTCGCCCAGCGGCGTCTTGTTGTCGTTGCGGCGTTTGTCCACGCCCGCACCGTGCTGCCCGATGGCGATCTTGGTGAACACCTCCACCGGCGTGTCGCCCTGCATCACCTTCAGGACGTGGGGCTTGGTTTCCACCAGCAGCCAGGGATCCGGATTTTCGCTCTGCGCCGCAGGGGCGGCCGATGACAGTAACAGGAAAAGCATCGATGGATGAAAACGCTTGAACACCTTTTCTGTTCTCCTCTGTGAAGCAGACGGTAGAATACTAGCGAAAAAGCTCAGGAATCGAAATGTGTTTCGCGTTCCCGGAGAATGCCTTGGCGGCCGGCAATAACAACAATTCCGAATTATAAAGGTCAAAAAAACATCACGATGGCAGTGGAAATCCGCAAAACGACGCCCTATCCGGACCAGAAACCGGGCACCTCGGGCCTACGCAAGAAGGTGAAGGTTTTTCTCCAGGGGAACTATCTCGAAAATTTCGTCCAGTCGGTATTCGATACCGTTGAAACGGCAGACGGCGCCACCCTGGTGGTGGGGGGCGATGGCCGCTATTTCAACCGCCAGGCGATCCAGATCATCCTGCGCATGGCGGCCGCCAATGGCGTGGGGCGGGTGCTGGTGGGGCGGGGGGGCTTGCTGTCGACACCGGCGGCCTCCTGCGTAATCCGTAAACACAGGGCACTGGGCGGTTTCGTGCTGTCGGCCAGTCACAATCCCGGCGGTCCGGAGGAAGACTTCGGCATCAAGTTCAACGTCGCCAACGGCGGTCCCGCCCCGGAGAGTTTCACCGACCGGGTGTACCAGCGCAGCCGGGTCATCGATGCCTACCGCATCGTGTCCGCTCCTGATCTGGACATCGACACCCCGGGCCGCTCCCGCATCGGTGACATGGAGATCGAAGTCATCGATCCGGTGGCCGATTATGCCGAGCTGATGGAGCACCTGTTCGATTTCGGGTTGATCCGCTCGGGTTTCCGCTCCGGCGCGCTGACCCTGCGCTTCGATGCGATGCATGCGGTCACCGGCCCTTATGCGAAGCGCATCCTCGAAGAGACGCTCAGCGCGGCGCCCGGATCGGTGGTCAACGCCGTGCCGCTGGAGGATTTCGGCGGCGGCCATCCCGATCCGAACCTGGTGCACGCCCGTGAGCTGGCGGCGGTGATGTACAGCGGCCGGCCGCCGACCCTGGGGGCTGCCTCCGACGGTGACGGCGACCGCAACATGATCATGGGTGCCAACTGTTTCGTCACGCCCAGTGACAGCCTGGCGATCCTCGCAGCCAACGCCCATCTGGTGCCGGGTTACAAGGATGGCTTGCGCGGCGTGGCCCGGTCCATGCCCACCGGCCGCGCGGTCGACAGGGTGGCGGCGGCGATGGGGATCGAGTGCTACGAGACGCCGACCGGCTGGAAGTTTTTCGGCAATCTGCTCGATGCCCGCAGGATCACGTTGTGCGGCGAGGAGAGTTTCGGCACCGGCTCCGACCACGTCCGGGAAAAGGACGGCCTGTGGGCCGTGTTGTTCTGGCTGAATCTGATCGCCCTGCGCAAGCAGTCGGTGGCCGCCATCGTGGCCGACCACTGGCGCCGGTTCGGGCGTGATTATTATTCGCGGCACGATTATGAAGGCATCGAGGTGCCCGTAGCCGAGGGGATCATGGGGCGTCTGCAGGATCTGCTGGCCGAGCTTCCCGGCCGCGCCTTCGGTGACTACCGGGTGACGCTGGCCGACGACTTCCGCTACGTCGACCCGGTCGACGGCAGCGTCAGTGAGCACCAGGGTATCCGGATCGCCTTCGACAATTCGTCCCGTATCGTGTTCCGCCTCTCGGGGACCGGCACCGAGGGCGCCACCCTGCGCGTTTACATGGAGCGCTACGAGCGTGATCCGAACCTGCACAATCTGCCGACCCAGGAGGCGCTGGCGGACTTGATCGCGATCGCCGAGGATCTGTGCCAGGTCAAAAAGCGCACGGGCATGGCCCAGCCCAGCGTCATGACCTGATTCGCAGGGCGAAAGGCCGAAGCGGCGGGAGGGCCGCTTCGGTTTCCGAAACAATGATCGATCCATGAGATCCGGTGACGAAACGCCGCGCGGGGACATGGTATAACCGAAGGGAAGGCCCCCGGGGGCTGCGGAAAGCCCCCCTTTCGGCTCATTCCCGTCGAAAAAAGCCGCGATGCCCGGCACGGCCTGACGGGAGCCGAGGCATCCGTTTGCTGACAACGAGGTCTATAGCCACTGCCAGTGCTCGAACATCGCCGCCTGTCCGGCTGGGGCGCCCAGCTCGTCGAGCAGGTTCCAGACCACGGCATCCTGGATGCGGAACCTGCGTCCCTGACGGCTGATCCGGACGCCGGAATAGCCGTCGACATAGCCTTGCGCCTCCACTCTCGCCAATAGCGCCTCCCGCCCTTCCTGATCACCGGCCTCGGCGGAGAGCCGGGAAGGCAGGGCGGTGATTTCCTCCCAATTCAGGCCGAACAGCGCCATTGCCGTCTCGTTGGCGTAGTTGAAAATGGGATCAGGAGCGGTGTCATGCGAAAGCAGCGCCAGTGGCGCCCGGAACAAGTAGCGCGCCGCTTCCGGGGCGGTCATGCGGGCGGGCACCAGATCCCTTCCGGTGCAGTGGCGGAAGCTGCGGCGCAGGAGAGCGATGTGGTCGGCCAGAAATGCATTGTCTTCGCTGGGGCGGGAGAAGGGCATGGGGGCGGAAACCTCCTGACGGAATGGTGGGCGGTTATACTAGGCGGTCTTTCCTCCTTCGCACAATCGCTGTCATGCCTCTCGTTCGACTCTCGGATGTCGGTATCGCCTTCGGCGTCAAACCCCTGCTCGAAGCTGCCCATTTTCAGGTCGATCCGGGCGAGCGGATCGGTATCATCGGCCGCAACGGCGAAGGTAAGTCGACTCTGCTGAAAGTCCTGGCGGGGCAGCTCACGCCCGACGGCGGCGAAGTCTGGCAGCAGCCCGGGCTGCGGATCGGCTTCCTCGAGCAGATGCCGGCGCTGCCGGCCTCCGCGACGATCTACGACGCCGTGGCCGACGGTCTGGGCGAGACCGGCCGGCGGATCGCCGAATACCACCACCTGTCCGAACGGCTCGCGGACGGTGACACCTCTTGTCTGGACCGGCTCGGCGTCTTGCAGCAGGCGCTGGAAGCCGTAGATGGCTGGAGTCTGCGCCGCCGGGTGGAATTCGTGCTCGGCCGTCTCGCTCTGCCGGGTGAAAAACCGGTCGAAGGGTTGTCCGGGGGCTGGCAACGCCGGGTCGCGCTGGCCCGCGCCCTGGTCATCGAGCCGGATCTGCTGCTCTTGGACGAGCCCACCAACCATCTCGACCTCGAAACCATCGTCTGGTTGGAGCAGCAGCTGCTCCAGTTCGCCGGCGCCGTCGTGCTCATCACCCATGACCGCGCCTTCCTGCAGCGGGTGGCCACCCGCATCGTCGATCTGGACCGCGGCAAGCTGACCTCCTGGCCCGGTGATTACCGGGACTACCTGGCGAAGAAGGCGGCGGCGCTGGAGGAAGAAGAGAAGCGCAATGCCGAGTTCGACCGCAAGCTGGCGATCGAGGAGGCATGGATCCGCCAGGGCATCAAGGCGAGGCGGACCCGCAACGAAGGCCGGGTGCGGGCGCTGAAGCGGATGCGCAGCGAGCGTGCAGAGCGCCGCTCGCGGCAGGGTATCGCCAGGCTTGAGCTGGAACAGGCCGAGCGCAGCGGTAAGCTGGTGTTCGAGATCGAACATCTCTCCATCGCCTTCGGTGGTGTGCCGGTGGTCAAGGATTTTTCCGCTCTGGTGCTGCGCGGCGACCGGGTGGGCCTCATCGGCCCGAACGGTGCCGGCAAGTCGACCCTGCTGAGGCTGCTGCTGGGGGAGCTGCAGCCCGATGCGGGAACGGTCAGGACCGGCACCCGTCTCAAGGTCGCTTATTTCGATCAGTTGCGCGCCCAGCTCGATCCCGACCAGACCATCGTCGAGGCGGTGGGCGACGGCAAAGAATGGATCAGCCTGAATGGCCAGCAGATCCACGTCATGTCCTACCTCGGCAATTTCCTGTTTTCCCCGGAACGCGCCCGCACACCCGTGCGCAGTCTCTCCGGCGGGGAGAAGAACCGGGTGCTGCTGGCCCGCCTGTTCAGCCAGCCTTGTAACATCCTGGTGCTGGACGAGCCCACCAACGACCTCGACCTGGAAACACTGGAGCTGCTGGAAGAGCTGCTGGGTGAGTTCGAGGGCACGGTGCTCCTGGTCAGTCATGACCGGGCATTCGTGGACAACGTGGTGACCAGTGTCTGGGTGTTCGAAGGCGATGGCGTGGTCGCCGAATACGTCGGCGGTTATTCCGACTGGTTGGCCCAACGTCCCTCCGGGGTCGAGCAGACTCCGGTGGCTCAGCCGGCTGCCGTCAGACCGTCCGCGCCGAAGCCGGCCGGTCCGCGCACGCGCCTCAGCTACAAGGAGCAGCGGGAGCTCGAGAGTCTTCCGGCGGCGATCGAAAACTGGGAAAGCCGGCAGGCGGAGCTGACGGCCCGGGTGAACGAGCCGGATTTCTATCGCCGCGATGCCGCCGAAATCAAACGGGTTCTGCAGGAACTGGAGACCCTGCAGGCGTCCTTGGAGGAAGGGTATCGGCGCTGGGAGGCGCTGGAAGCGCGGGCGGCGGAAGCGTCGTGAGTCCGCCTCAGAGGAGGTGGCTCACCATGGCGCGCTCCTCCAGAAGTTCCACCTCGGTGAGCCGCAGCCGTTCGCGGCTGAAGGTATCGAGCGGCAGGTCCTGCACGATCCGGAAACGGCCGTTTTCGATGGTGACCGGGAAAGAGAACATCAGTCCTTCGGCGATTCCGTAGCTGCCGTCGCTGCTGACGGTCATGCTGACCCAGTCGTCTTTCGGCGTTCCCAGAAACCAGCTCCGCATGTGGTCCAGCGCCGCGTTGGCTGCCGATGCAGCACTGGATTTGCCCCGGATCGCTATGACCGATGCCCCCCGCTGCTGCACCGTGGGGATGAATGTTTCCACGTACCAGGCTGGATCCACCAGGGACAGCGCCGGTTTGCCCTTGACCCGGGCGTGATGGAGATCGGGGTATTGGGTGGGCGAGTGATTTCCCCAGATGACGACCCGGGAGATTTCCGCGACGTTGCAGCCGCAATGTCTGGCCAGCAGGCTGGTGGCCCGGTTGTGGTCGAGCCGGGTCATGGCGGAGAAGCATCCCGGGGCGAGGTCCGGCGCGTTGCGCTGCGCGATCAGGGCATTGGTATTGGCCGGGTTGCCCACGACCAGAATCTTCACCCGGCGGCTGGCCGATTCGTTCAGCGCGCGCCCCTGGGCCGAAAAGATGTCCGCATTCACCTGCAGCAGGTCCCGTCTTTCCATGCCGGGGCCGCGCGGTGTGGCGCCGAGCATGAAGACGGCCTCGGCGCCGTCGAAAACCTCGGCGGGATCACTGGACACCTCGATTTCTTGAAGGAGCGGCGAGGCGCAGTCGTCCAGCTCCATGGCCACGCCCTCCAGGACACGCTCGGCCGAGGGAACGTCGAGCAGTTTCAGGATGACCGGCTGATGCGGCCCGAACAGATCGCCCACGGCGATCCGGAACAGCAGGGAATAGGCGATCTGTCCCGCGGCTCCCGTGACCGCGACATGCACCGGCGTTTTCATTCCATCACCTTCCGAATTCTGTACTTAGGGGGCCGCCCTCATTCAATGTCGCCCTGCTGCACGGGTAGCCGATGCGGATCGGACACTCGGGATGGATGTCCGGCGAAGGCACAGGTACCGCCAAGGTTCACGCGGTGGCCGGCTATTGGAAGGCATTCCGCCTTGAAAATCAATATTCCCGGCGCATGTTTCGCCGCCGCGCCGGAATGGCTCAGGCGACCGTGTATCCCTGGCCGGCAATCGCCTTGCGGATGGCATCGGGATCGATCCGGTCTGGATCGTATTCGACATCGACACGGTTTTCCTTGTGCGAGGCCGTGACCGAGGTGACGCCGGCGAGCGCGGCCACGGTCTTGACGACGGTGTTTTCGCAGCCGCCGCATTTCATGCCCGTAACTTGAAGCTGGATGGTAGCCATGGTGGTCTCCGTGCGAGATGAGAGGGATGGCCGGGTCGCCCCGGAATTCCGCGATTATATCCGATGCACCCCGCGGGAGCGTGCGGGCGTCTTCCGAACCGTCGCTGCGAGCCCTTCCTCCAGCCCGTAGGCCGGCTGCCAGGCGAGGCGGCTGCGCAGAAGGGAGTCGTCGACGGCGAGATCGCCCAGCAGACGGCCGATTTCGGCGCGCTTCCCGGTCAGTGCGCCGGTCACCCGCAGCAGCGCCGGGGGAATGGACAGCAGCCTGGGTTTGCGGTGCATTGCCCGGGCGATGCTCCGGACCAGTTCCGCCGTGGAAAGGGGCGGGCCGTCGCTGACCAGGAAGGTCTGGCCGATGGCATCGGCCCTCAGCAGGCTGGTGGCGACCGCATCGGCCAGGTTGCCGACGTAGACCAGGCTGCGGCGGTTCTGCACGGCGCCGAAGGGCAGCGGAACGCCGCGCCGCACCGCTTCGACCAGCCGCCCGAAATTGGCCCGGACGCCGGGACCATAGACCAGCGGCGGCCGGAACACCGTCACGCCCAGCCCGGTTTCTGCCGCGATTTCGGCGAGCGCCCGTTCGGCCTCCCATTTGGAGATCCCATAAGCGTCTTCCGGCGCCGGTGCCATGGCTTCGGTGAAGGGAGCCCCGCTCGGGCTGGTTTCGCCATGGACCTTGACGGAGCTGAGGTAGACGAGATGTCTGACGCCGGTGCGCGCGGCGGCCCGGGCGAGGCGCTCCGTGCCGAGCACGTTGACTTGGCGGAACCGGCTCAGGGGGGCGGGACCGGTTTCGCGCATGACATGGACCCGGGCGGCGAGATGGATCACCGCGTCGACGCCGTCGAGCAGGCCATCCCAATCGGTGTCCGGTCCGATGTCGCCGACGACCCGCATCTCGGCGATACTCGTCGGCGGCGCTGCGCCTTCACGCCGGACCGCGGCGGTGACCCAATGTCCCTGGTCGACGAGCAGGGCCGTCAGGTGGCGTCCGACGAAGCCGTTGGCGCCCGTGACCAGAATTCTCATCGTGCCAGCATCTCGTGGTACAGGGACAGCGTCTGGGCCACGACGCTCTCCAGGGAAAATTCTTCTTCCGCCCGGGCCCTGCCGCGTGTGCCCATTAAGCGGCGCGTTGCCGGGTCGGCGATGAGGCGGCTGAGGGCGGCGGCGAGCGCCGCCGGATCGCCGCGTGGAACCAGCAGTCCGTTGTACTCGTGGCGGACCGCCTCCCGGCAGCCGGGCACGTCGGTGGTGACGATGGCCCGCGTGCAGGCGGCGGCTTCGAGCAGGGATACCGGGAGTCCTTCCCGGTAGGACGGCAGGCAGACGATGTTGCACTGCGCGAGCACTTGCGGCATGTCGCTCCGAAATCCCCAATACTCGACCACGCCCGACCGTTCCCACTCCCGTAACTGCGCTTCCGCTATGGCCGAAGGGTTTTCTGCGTCGCGCTGACCCACCAGGGCGAAGCGGGCCCGTATCCCTGCCTCGCGCAGCCGCCGGGCGGCTTCCACGAATTCGCCCACGCCCTTGTCCCACAGCATCCGGGCCGGCAGCACCACGAGCGGCGGACCTTCCGGCTCGGGGCTCGGCGTGAATTTCGCCAAATCCACGCCCGAGCCGCGGATCAGGCGAATGCGTTCGGGTTCGACCACGCCGTCGTCAGTGAGCTGACGCAGGTCGTCGGGATTTTCCACGATGGTCCGGCAGACCGGGGCATTCAGCAGGCGCCGGAAGGCGGCCTCGACCAGCGGGCGCAGGAGCCTCGCGCTCGGGCGGTCCGAAGTGAACAGGAAACCGAGGCCGGTCAGCGCATTGACCACGGCGCGCCGGCCGGTCAGGCGCGCGGCGAGCGAGCCATAGATCACCGGCTTCATGGCGACATGGTGGACGATGTCCGGGCGCTCGCGCCGGTACAATCCCACCAGGTCCGCGATCAGCCGGGCTTCGGTCAAAGGATTCCTGCTGCGCCGCGACAGCTGCAGCGGGATCAGGCGGAGTCCGGCGGATTCGATGATGTGTCCGTGCTCGGCGACGCGGGTCGCCACGCTCACTTCGAAGCCGGCTCGTTTGGCCGCGACCGCCAGCGACAGGCGATGCAGGCAGAAGAACCAGTCCTCGGTGACGACGAACAGGAGGTGCGGCTGGGGCATGGGAATGCGCTTTCAGAATATTCGATGAAGATGCCAGGGACGGCGGGCCGAACGCCGCGAATGAAGGCCGGTCCGCGATTCTACACGGCAAAACCACCGTTGTGGGATGCAAGCCCGAATGTGCCGCTTTCCCCCGTTTGATTTGCGTCCGTCAGCCGGGTATCGCTAGAATTCATCCTCCTCGTCCCGCCAGCATAGAAACCGGTTCGGGCAGCTGCGCCGGCAAAACCATTTATCGGCAATGATCTCATGCTGTTCAATTCCTACGGATTCATTCTTGGATATCTGCCCCTCGTGTGGGGCGGTTTTTTCCTTGTCGCAAGACACAGCCGTAAGCTGGCCGCTTTGTGGCTCGCCGCGGCATCGCTGTTCTTTTATGGCTGGTGGAATGTCAAATTCGTTCCGCTGCTGCTCGCGTCGATCGCATTCAATTACGCAACGGGCTATGCCATCGGGCATGCGCGCGATCCCAGGACGGCGAGGTATCTGCTGGCCGCCGGTATCCTCGCGGACTTGATGCTGCTTGGCGTATTCAAGTACGCCAATTTCTTTATCGACAGCATCAACGATATTTTTGGTCTGAATATCGATCTGGCAAAGATTGTCCTGCCCCTGGGAATATCATTTTTTACGTTCACTCAGATTGCTTATCTCGTCGATGTATTTCGCGGTATCGCCAAAGAGTACGATTTCATCCACTATGTACTGTTCGTAACCTATTTTCCCCATCTCATCGCGGGGCCCATATTGCATCACAAACAGATGATGCCGCAGTTCGCATCGGCCTCCATCTATCGGCCGCAGTATTCGAACGTTGGGATAGGGTTGACCCTGTTCACGATCGGTCTGGCCAAGAAAGTCCTGCTGGCCGACTCCTTCGGGGAGTATGCCGACCCCGTATTCGCCGCGGCAAAGGACGGCTTCGAGCCGAAATTCATCATGGCCTGGACCGGGGCGTTGGCTTACACTTTCCAGTTGTATTTCGATTTTTCAGGATATTCCGACATGGCGGTTGGTCTGTCGCGGATGTTCGGCGTCCAGCTCCCCCTGAATTTCAATTCGCCCTACAAGGCCTGGAACGTCATCGAGTTCTGGCGGCGCTGGCACATGACATTGTCGGCCTTTCTGCGGGATTATTTGTACATTCCGCTGGGAGGCAACCGTCTGGGACCGGCGAGACGCCATGTGAACCTGATGATCACGATGCTGCTGGGCGGATTGTGGCACGGCGCCAATTGGACGTTCGTCGTCTGGGGCGGATTACATGGCTCGTTCCTGGTCGTGAATCATGCCTGGCACGCGCTGCGCAGGAGGTTCGGATTTCCCCCGGGCGAGCCGGTCGGGATGGCAAGGGTGGCAGGGGTTCTGGTCACGTTTTTCTGCGTGGTCATCGCGTGGGTCATGTTCCGAGCGGACTCCCTGACTTCCGGCCTTCTCGTAGCCAAGGGCTGCGTGGGTTTGTCCGGACTGGCAGTATCGCAAAAGCTGGAGGGCATTGGAGAGATATTGCGGAGCCACGGGGTGAATACCGCAAACGGGCTCGTATTCACGGGCTGGTTCGAAGGCAATGCCGCGCTGAATCTTCTGGGGGGCGTGAAAATCACTTTGCTGGCGCTTACCGGATTTCTGCTGATTTGGGGGTTTCCCAACAGTCAGACTTTGATACTGCCCGAGTGCAGGAAAGACCATCGTGTTCTATCCCATCCGCGCTTCACGTTCTGGCTCGCACTCGCTTCCGGTTGCATGGCGGCCGTGGCACTGTCCAGCATCAGCAAAATAAGCGCCTTCTTGTATTACCAATTCTGATCGTCGATGTCATACGATAAACGCTATTTGCTGCGCTTTTTCGGCGCAACGGCGGCGGGGCTGCTCGTCATCTTCGGTGCCGGATTCTATGCCGAGCCATTGAGCGGTGACCTGACGCGCGTCGGCGGATGGACGGAGCGTGAATTCGGCTGGACGGAGCCGCTGCCGGAAATGCCCATCGATGGCAATTTTCCGGACATGAAAGCAGCCGGAATCCTGGTGCTGGGCGATTCGTTCTCGCTAGCCAACATCTGGCAGACCATGGTCGGGCGGGAGCGGGGTTTGAACGTTGCATCGCACAACTATGAGCAATTCGTCTGCATCGAGCAGTGGCTGGAAATGCTGGAGTCGAACGGCGTTCTGGCCGGCAGGACGGTCATCGTGGAGAGCCTGGAGCGTTTCTTTCCCAGCCGTTTCGGGAATATCGGAACCTGCCGCAAATCGAAGTCCCGAGACAAATCGGCGGTGAAGCCGTTCGAGGCTTTTACTCATGGCGAGATTCCAACCTCCAGGAGAACAGGGGGAGAAATCCCTACCGACGTCGTGTACTTGCTCAAAGTGCTCAAGAACGCTGTTTTGGAGGCATTGCTGGGCAGTGACGCCACGATCCATGGCGTGGCAGTCAACGCGCCGCTGACGTCCCGCGATCTTTTTTCCAACCGTCGTTCGGACCGGATTCTTTATTATTACGAAGACGATGCGGAGGGCAGCTGGAGCGATGAGCAGATCGGCAAAGCCGTCTACTCTATATCAGCCATCCAGCGCCGTATCGAGGCGGCGGAGGGGCGGTTTATTTTCGTGCTGGTGCCAAACAAGTCGAGTGTCTACGCCCGTTTCATCGTCGGCAGACCGGATGCGGACCGGTATACCACCGTGATCCGGAGGCTGGGTGATGCGGGAGTGGCCACAGTCGATATGTTGGCGCCGTTCCGTGGGCATGCGGAAAAAGAAGTCGATTTCTATCTGCCGGACGATACCCATGTCAGTACGAAAGGGTATCGGGTCCTGGGCGAAGTCATCTCGGGAGAGATGAAAAAGATGGCGGCGCGGTGACCGTGTCCGCAGCTTTTTGCCGCCGGAGTCGGATGGTGTCGCGGGCGCGACGGTCCAGAAGGGGTGTGTACGCAGGTCTTCCAATGCCGATCTCAGCGGGGGGGCACGCCGCAGTTTTCGTTGGCGTCGGTCGCAATCGCCCCAGGATCCCGTGCCTGCCCCGGTCACGGAGATGGGTGTGTCGATGAAGGGCGCATCGATCGTACCGGGAATTTCGTGCGCGACGATTCGCGTGCCGTTGACGACGACCCCGGGGACGAAATGGCGGAGCAAGGCGATCGTCCGCGGCGAGTCGAAGGAATCGACCGGGATCACCCGGTCTTCGGGGCATCGGCGCGTCGTCGAGGCGGTGGGCCGAAATGAGCGCCCGGATCCCTTGGGCGGAAAACCACGCCAGAAACTTGATGCAGACACGGCATCGTCCATCGCTTTGGGGGCGAAGGCGCGGTCCGGGCAGGAGAGCTTTTTTTGGAAAAGAAGGATGCAGAAACCGGCTCGATGGGAAGTCACAGTGCCGCGTGGCGATGGCCGCTTCCATCGCATGGGTATGGCGTCCAGAGGTGTTGAAATAGGCAGCGAGGAACCGGAGCACTCGTCGCAGGCGGTTTCGGCCGGAACCACCGGTGGCCCGGTGAATCCAGCCCGCTTCATTGCCCGGCAGGATTTGATTCCCGACTCACGAAGGTATGGCTGGCGGTTTTCCTGGCCCGCAGGGGTGGCGATCCGCCCCATCGGTTCCGGGGCGAAGTGATGGCGGGGTCCAGATTGTGGTGAGGGCATGGCGCCTTCCGGTGGCGTTTCTGGTGTTTCGGCGGGGATGATGGCGGCCGATCTGGCTGAGGTTTACGACACTCGGAGAGCCCGGCTCGCGTGAATCCGCCGTGGTCCGGGTTCATGAATGGCTCCTTCGGCAGCCCTGGGGCCGGCAGGCAGATGCCAGTATCTCCCGCAGCCGGGGGAGCTGGCTCTGGACGGAATAGGTGCGCACGACCTTTTCGCGGGCGGCCCTGCCCATGCGCTCCCGCAGCGCGGCATCATTGGCCAGCGCCGTGATGGCCTCCGTCCATTCGCCGTCGCTGGAGGCGAGGAATCCATTGACGCCGTGTTCGACGATCTCGGCGTTCACGCCCACGGGGGACGCGATGACGGGTTTGCCGCAGGCCATGTACTGGATCAGCTTGTAGCCGCATTTCCCGCGTTCCCAGGGGAGATCGGCCAGGGGCATGATGCCGATGTCCAGCGTCTCCAGCAGCTCGTATTCCCGCTCCTCGGACCAGGCGAGGCGCTCGGCCCCGGAAATCCCGACATCCGTGTCGCCCGTGCCGATGAGGACCAGGCGCAGATCCGGCGCATCGGCGACCCGCTGCAAAGGCATGCGCACGCGCCGGAGAAAAGGCGCGGTCGAGGGCGTACCGATCCAGCCGATCCGGACTGGCCTGGCCGGGTCCCGCGGCCGGGCGGTTTCAGGTTCGGGATAGCGGTTGAGATCGATGACGCTGGGAACGATTTCCACCTTCGCCGCGCCCGCCTGCCGCGCCCGCTCTGCCAGATAGGGGTTGCCGGCGACCACGACCCCGGCATTGCGCATCACCTCGTCGATCTTGCGGCCCAGCAAGGTCCGGAACAGCGGATTCCGGTGTCCGTCGTAGTTGTGGAAAACGGCATCGTCGTAATCGGCCACGTACGGGATGCCCAGCCATTTCAGCACGGCTTCCGCCGCCGCCGGGAGCCAGGGGAACAGTTCCTTTTCGATCCACAGCAGGTCGAAATGCCGAACCCCGACGAGCGCTTGCAGGCGGCGGAAATAGGCCGGGACGATGTGGCGAAGCTGGCGGTCATGCCGTTCGTACAGGGTCACCAGGTAGGCGTTGGACAGGAAGGCAGAAGTCTCGATTTCGATACCGTCTTCGGCCAGATACGGGAAATACTGATAAAACCGCACGCGGCTGCTGGCACCCAGCGTATCGTAACGGGTGAGAGCGAGAATCCTCATCGGCCGTTTTCCCCAGGCCGGCAGAGCGAGGCGTAAAGCCCGCCGAAAGCCTTCCAGGTATCGGCAAACTCGCCCGGCCTGCCCCGCCCCAAGGCATAGGCCGAACGTGCCAGCGGTTCCAGCAGCAATACGGCGGCCGAGACCAGAAAGGCATCGATCCCGGCAAAGTGCTTCCGGGCGTAGCGCAGTTTGCTGTGAGTGAGGTAATGGAGCCGGCGCGCGCTGATCTGACGGGACACGCCGCCGCCCCGGTGGAATATCCTGGCTCCCGCCAGATAGCGGCTGCCCCAGCCAGCCCGGCGGGCGCGCAGGGCGAAGTCCAGATCTTCGTAATAGACGAAGAAGCGTTCGTCGAAACCGCCGAGTTGCTCGAACACGGCACGCCGCACGAAAAAGAAGGCGCCGATCACCTGGTCGACGTCGCGGTCGCTGTCGTGGGGCCATTCGCCGAGGAAGTGGGGAGGGATCCAGCGCGGAAACAGGCGGTCCAGCCCGAGCGCCTGGCCGACGAGCCGCCAGGCGGTGGGGAAGCGGGCGCAGCAGCGGGCGACGCCGCCGGTCTCGTCCAGACACTGGACGCCGCAGATGCCAACGTGCCTTCCCGTTTCCGATTCCATGAACCCTAGAGGTATGCTCAGGGCGCCCGGATGGAGCCGGGTGTCCGGGTTCAGGAACAGCAGATAGTCGGCGCTTCCTTCGCGGGCGCCGAGATTGCTGGCCCGGCCGAAGCCGAGGTTGGCCCGATTGCGGATCACGCGCAAAGGGCAGGACGGTTCCGGCAAACCGTCCGCCGAGCCGTCGCAGGATGCGTTGTCGACCACGGTCACCGTGAGTGGTTCCGCCTCGCCGACGAGATTTCCGATCGACCGCAGGCATTCGCGGAGCTGGTTTCCGGAATTCCAGTTGACGATGACGATGTCGATGCCTGGCATGTTCGAAGTCTTGCGGAGGGCGTTCAGAACTTCGGCCGTTCCCAGCTCAGCGAGAAGTCGTAGTTGTCCCAGGCCAGGTTGGGACTGTAGGCCGGGTCGTTGCGCAGGAAATCGCCCCAGCGCTCGCGCATGTAGGCGCATTCCCGACGGAATCGTTCGATCTTGTCCGGCGCGGTGTCGTTGCCGCGGCTCAAGGACTCGTGATGGTAGAGTTCCGCGGCGGGTGTCCAGACGTTCCGGTAGCCGGCGGCTTTCAGGCGCAGGCAGAGGTCCACGTCGTTGAATGCCACGGCCAGGTCCGGGTCGAAGCCGCCGACGTCCACGAAGCTCGCTTTGCGGATCACCATGCAGGCGGCGGTGACGGCGGAGAACTCCTGCAGCAGCACCGCCCGGTCGCAGTAGCCGGGCAAGCCGCGCGGCAGGAACTTGTGGGCATGTCCGGCCACCCCGCCAACCAGGATCACGCCGGCATGCTGCAGGCGGTCGTTCGGATACCACAGACGCGCGCCCACGGCGCCGATGCCGGGCCGGGCCGCGAGGCCGAGCATCTCGCCCAGCCAGTCGGGGGTGATCACCTCGATGTCGTTGTTCAGGAAGGCCAGATACTGCCCCCGGGCATGCTCGGCCGCCCGGTTGTTGATGGCCGAAAAATTGAACGGGGAGGAGTCCGGAATCACCCGCACCCCCCGGGCTGCGATCTCGCGGAAATAGTCCAGCGTCTGCGCTTCGTCGCTGCCGTTGTCGATGACCAGGATCTCGTAGTGGTCGTACGCCGTGCGCGCTTCGATGCTTTCGATGCAATTGCGCAGAAGGTCGGCCCGGTTCCGGGTGGGGATGATGATGGAGACCAGGGGACGTTCCGGGGCCGGTGGGAAATGGACCGAGAGGCCGCGGGTCGCTTCCCGGCTACGTTCGATCCTGGCAGGCTCCCCCCGCCGCCCCAGATGGGCCGCGACCGCCCTGCCGTAGATTTCGAGCTCCTCCCCGCAATCCTCGCGGCGAGAATACGGGCGATGGCAGAGGATCGCCGGAATGTGGGCGATACTCTCGCTGCCATGGTTTTCGTAAATCTTGAATATGACATCGGGGAGAGCGCAGTTCCCGGAAAGCGCCGAGAAGCCGAGCTTTTCCAGACTGGCGGCACTGAAGAAAACCGGCGTCTGGAGATAGAACCGGGCCAGTGAAAGCTCGTAGTTCCAGTCCGGTTTGAACTCGGCGAAACAGCGGTGCTTCCCTTTGATCAAGTAATCGTGATCGCTGTAGATCAGCTTGAATTTCGGATAGCCGTCGATGCACGCAGCGACCCGGCTGATCGCATCGGGGGTCAGTCTGTCTCCCGCCTGCAGGAAACACACGAATTCCGAGCCCTCCGGCACGGCCGCCCGGAAGCTGAGCGGAGGCAAGTCCGGCTCCATGACGGCGACATGGCTGACGAGCCCCTGGAAATCCTGGGTGCGGATCGATTCCAGCGTCACCTCGATGTCGTCCGGAGACGCCGAACCGGTGGACCCGACGACGAACGCGATGTCCAGTGTGTGGAGGTGAGAGGTCTCCACCTTGGAACGGATCTTCGCCTCGCCCCAGGGATGCCGGACCCAAAGGGCGTAAAACACCGTGTGATTCAAGGTACCCAGGAGCAGCATGGCCGCCTTTTTGATTTCCCCGGCCAGCAGCATGCCAAGCGCGCGCTTCAAGGCGTGTCCCAGCGGGTGCCGATAGAGGGGAATGAACGGCAGGCCGAACACCGACAGCGCGGTATAGCGCAAGGTTTTCACCACGCGCGAGCGCGTCAGGAATCCTGGCAGCAGGGTATGGCGAGGGATCGTCGGGTTGATCCGGAAACGGACGGTACGCATCGGGGGGCGATAAAGAGGGAATCGGGCTACTTCGTGACGGCCGGGATGGGGTCACGCATCAGGCAGCGAAAAAGCAGCTTGAGTATATAGCTTTTGGGGCCTTTCCAGGCCATCGCCGACTTCAGATAGGAGAACAGGACGGTGAGGCCATGGTGAGCGGAGCGTCCGCAGGCTGAATACCACAGCAGGGCGAAATCGCGATGGAGCCGTCCCAGCGGAAGGCCGCATCGGGTGGACACCGCCCGTGCCAGCGCTTCCAGCCAGCGGCGGGCGTCGGCCAGCTGGTCCGGGGAGCCCTGAAAGGCGAGGGAAAACAGGTCGATGTGGAGCGTCTTTTGGTCGGCGGCAGGCGCCAATCCGAATGATTCCAGATGTTCGAGCCTGACCCGGTCGCGGGTGGCTATCTGTTCTCCCTTGTTGGTGTTGCTGACGTTCTCGGGATGGGAGCGGTAACGCACCAGGACTTGGGGCAGGTTGCCGATGTGCGTATAGCGGGCGAGCCTTGCCCAGAGCTCGTAGTCTTCCGCAAGCCTGTAGTCCTCCCGGTAGCGGAGGCCGTGCCGGTTCAGCACTTCCATACGGACGATCACCGAACTGTGAAGGAAGACGTTGTCGTCGAGCAGCCCGTAGACGATCTCCTCGTGCCGGCATGGCGGCCGGATCGTTTGCCGGAGCGATTCGTGGAACAGCTCATAGGCGGTTCCACACATGCCGATGTCGGGATTCTCGTCCAGGAAAGCGATCTGCTTCTCGAGACGGTCTGGAAGTGCGATGTCGTCGCAATCCATCCGGGCCACGAACTCGGTCTGCACCAGGTCGAGCCCCCGGTTCAGCGTCTTCACCAGTCCCAGGTTCTTTGGATTTCGCTCCACCTGCACGCGGGGATCGCCGAAGGACCGGGCGATGGCGAGGCTGGAATCGCTCGATCCGTCGTCGATGATCAGCAGGATGAAATCCCGAAAGGTCTGGTCGAGAATGCTCTCCATGGCAGCGGCGAGATACTTCTCGCCGTTATAGACCGGCATGAGGATGGTCACGCGCGGGGCGTGGCCGGGAGGGCGGGAATGATGTGTCATGTCGCGGTGAGGGACATGGTGGGGGCCACTATGCACTGTGAAACCGGCAACCAAACAATGCCATTGCTGCGGGTGAAGCTAAGGATACCAAGTTGGCGCCTTCGTGTCTCACGCGATCCTGATACGTCTCCAGCAACGGTAGGCCAACTTGAGTGTATAGGCCGGATTTCCCAGAAAACCGAAGGGCTGCCGCAGGAACTGAGCGAATACTTTCAGTCCGTGATCGGCAAGCCTGCCGCAGGCTGAATACCACAGTTTGTTGAATTCGAGGAAGGTGCTCACGGGATTCTGGCGGCAACGCCGGACGCCGACACGATAGAGTTTCGAAAGCCAGATGCCTGCCGCCGTCAGCTCCGGTAAATCCCCCTCGAAGCGCATGTCGAACAACTGGCGATGCAATGCGGCATCGCCGGGCCGGGGCTCGAGTCCGAGATTGGTCCGGTGGATATGCCTTATCTTCGCCGCGGCGATCTGCTGCTCGTGCCTGAAGCGGGAACTGGTATTGGCCGGATGAAAGCGGTACCGGACCAGCACGCGGGGCAGGTTGGCTAGACGGCTGTAGCGCGCGAAACGGACCCATAATTCGTAATCCTCGGCGTAGGCGAACGCCGGATCGTATCTGAGCCGGTAACGCTCCAGCACGCTGCGCCTGAACATGACGGTATTGTGAGCCATCACGTTGTCGAAAATCAGCGCGTAACTGATGTCCTCATGAGTGGTTGGAGGGCGCACCACGATGCTTTCTGTATCCGTGAAGCGCTCGTAGTACCCCCCGCATAAACCGACGTCCGGGTGGGCATCCATGAACGCCAATTGCTCTTCCAGCCGATAAGGTGTCGCGATGTCGTCTGCATCCATGCGGGCGACATACTCGGACTGAATGAGATCCAGGCTTTCATTCAAGGTATTGATCAGCCCTCGGTTCCTGGGGTTGACCTTCACGGAAAGCCGAGGGTCCTTGATGGATCTAAGGATCTCCAAGCTGGAATCCGTCGAACCATCATCGACCGCGAGCAGTGAGAAATTACGATAGGTCTGCGTCAGAAGACTGTCCAGCGCTTCGCGCAGATACTGTTCACCATTATATACCGGCAACAAGACGGTAATTCTTGGCACGGGTGCGGGAGTTGTCACGACTTTGGAGTTGGCGACCGGAATCGCTTGATTCGATGGTGTTGTATGCCACGGCGGGCTAATCCGGAAGTTCGTAGGGATAGCCGAAGTTCACGAAATCATCCTGATATCTGGCGTAAACTGCATCCTGGCTCTTCTTGTCATAGAATTCATGGAGGCTGGCGCGTCCGGCTCCCGTCTTGTTGAGATGCCGCAGCGTCGGGATTTCATCTGCTGGGATACCCAGTTTATGAAACGTAGTCACATAGTCTGTCGCATAGTTTTCAAATCGACCGATGTAGGCATATGGAACCCTGCTGTAATGAATGTTGATGGACTGGCTCCGCCAATGCGGATCCATGTCATGGTCGGTCTGGCCTATGATGGCATCGATGAACTCTGAAAAACTGCCGGGGGCCGCACCGCGGGGCATTCTTCGAGCTTGGGGGTTATCCTTTGCGGTACTGTTGTCGAATTTGTTGAGGTAACAGGATAGCAAGCGCTGATAAGGGTTTCTAACGAAAGTTACGAAGCGGTAGTTATTCTTGATCAGGTTGCTTAGGGTCGGCTTTGGAAAGATCGGCACGAAAGATTTGAGGGGGGAGGAGTCATAGTGAATGACTTCGAGGTTCAGCGGATCGAGGTCACTCTTCCTCCCCCGAAGTTCCAATTCGGCCATGGCGGATTTCAGCGAGGTGCAGCCCGTCTTCGGGTTGTCTATGTATACGTAGCGATAGCGGCTCGAAATATAAATTCCAAAAATGAAATCCGTGAGCGGGATCACGCGCAGGGCGTCGCGGGTTATCGGGCAGATGAGTTGGGTGACCGCGAGCCGAGCACGTTCAACGCGGGTCAAATTTTTATGAAAAGCCATGCTGCTTTCTGGGCTCTATGGGAATGGAGGTGGATGCGGAATTCAATTGAATCCGCGGAAAAATTTCCTGTACGTCTTATAGACGATTTGCCGCATATCCTCCCTCTTTGATGTGTAGTATTGGCTATCAATATCCAGGCGTATTCCATGTTCGCCGAGAGTGCGTACGAAGACATCCAGCCGTTGCCGATAGGTGTCTCGGAACTCCGTGAATGCCTGCTTGGTGAGCAAACTGTCGACCAGATCGTGCGCTTTGGCGTCGCCGATGTCGGCGACTGAGATGTTCGGGAGTGCAAAAAAATCGGTCAATTCGCGAGCACGTTGATCGTTCCAGATAAAGATACTTGGTATCCCGGCCTGCATGGCGACAATGCCGCCGTGGAACCGGTCTCCCAGATAGAAATCTGCTTGGGCGCAGAAAACTCGCCAGGCGTCGAGATTCTGAAAATACCAGAAATCTTTGAATGGAATCCTGCTGCCCAGAATGCGTTCGAATATCGGTCTGCAAAGCTCAGTCCGGACTCTACCAGTCGCATCATTATATAATCTTTCGTCATCCTTGCAGGTTCTGGCAATAGCTAGGAATTCATCCTGCATGATGTAATGGCTATCCGCGTCGCGAAACAGTGATATGAGTTTCTGGCTCCTTATCGACGGGTTGATGAGATGTCCAGAAGCAATTGCCATGGCGTTGCTTCCTCCTGAGGGAGGAGAGACAGCGAGCAGGTTCTGTGGATATACATAAAGGCTGGGGCATCCAAGTGCCTTTGCACGGTTCAATCCGACCTGGTGAAGCCAGTTTTCCGTTTCTTTTCCTCGTACACCGAAGATGAGCGCCTTTTGATCAAACATGCGTAACAGTCGCTGCGAACCTTCGGGTAAGGTCGAGAGGGTAGGGGGTAAAGAATCCTGCATGCCTATACCGAAAACCATGAAGTCGGTTTCGAGCGCGCTTACAGCATCGGCAAGGTTGCCTAGGTCGAAATCCTTCCTGATGGCATTTGCCATCAGAAACACAACTAAATCGAAGTGTTTGTGGATTTCATCCCGTATGCGTTCGGCACTCCATCCTAGCGCCAGTAGCCGTGTGAGATTCAGATGGCAGGAACGGGGTCGGTTGAGTTCCAGGATTCGACTTAATGACTCGCCGATAAGCATGTTACCGGTATTTTCGGTGAGCGAAACATTTGTTTCTATATTACGCAAAGATGCTCTGGCCGGGCGTGGTATGCTGTCCGAAAGAGGCAGTTGGCCTTCGAATGGATAGCGAGTATTTGTCGGAAGACGTGTAAAAAGAACACGGGGCAATCGCATGGCTATTCGTTAATCGTGTTGATGGCTTTCTGACGCGTGGAGAATTTGAAGCGTAATGGGGGCGTAGCATCCGAGTTTGTCTCCCCTGCGGCGCGCGATGCTCTGGATAAGACGATCGTCCGTACTTGCTGAAAACAGATCGACTGTACAAACGTTATCCTGCTCCAGGAGATGTTCGTCGGAACCCCATAAATCCAGTCGGACGAAATAGGTTCCTGGTGTCAGGTGGTGGTCGCTGATGCGGAGTCTAAATTGTTGTGGCCCAGGTTCGAGATGGTCCAGTTCGGCTTTGCAAGTCAATACCAGCGCTCCAATGGTATTGATGAAGCCGATAGTGACAACGAGCCGCGAGGTGTGCTGCTCAGTGGTGAAGCAAAATTGGAAATTGAGCGGCTTGTTGAAGCCGATATCGGTTTCCTGGCGTAACCAACGGAAATTTACATCGTCAATCCAGTCTACCTTGGTTCTCATTGGCAAACTGATATCTTCTCCGGCGTCGGCGCTCAAATATTTGGTGACGGCATCGCGAGTATCTGCATCGCAAACCATTTGGCCCCGGTCGAGCACCAGTGCCCGCTGTGTCAATTGCATGATGGAATGCATGTTATGGCTGACGAACAGCAAGGTTCGTCCTTCCTCACTGATTTCATGCATCTTTCCAATGCATTTTTTCTGAAATCGGGCATCGCCAACGGCGAGGACTTCGTCGACGATCAAAATCTCGGGATCGATATGGGCCGCGACGGCAAAACCGAGGCGGACATACATGCCGGACGAGTAATGCTTGACCGGGGTATCGAGGAACTGTTCGACCTCGGCGAAGTCGACGATTTCGTCGAACTTCCTGCCGATTTCGGCCTTCGACATGCCGAGCATGGCGCCATTGAAGTAGATGTTTTCCCGCCCTGTCAATTCGGGGTGGAAACCGGTGCCCACCTCGAGCAGGCTGGCGATGCGTCCCCGGATTCTGATCCTTCCGGTGGAAGGTTCCAGCGTGCGGGAGAGGATTTTGAGGAGGGTCGATTTGCCCGCGCCATTCCGGCCCAGGAGCCCGATTCTCTCGCCTGGGCGGATTCCAAAAGAGATGTCCTTCAGTGCCCAGAATTCTTCCGTCTGGTCGGTCTCATCCCGACGGAGGAGCGACCGGCCGAGGTGAGACAACGAGCCGGCCAGGGCGTCCCGTAGACTGTCGTTGGGGCGGTTGCGCTGATGGTGGAGGATGAAGGACTTGCCGACGGATTCGGCCTGAATGGCGTAAGACATGTTCAGAGCAGTTCGGCGAAACGCTTTTCGATGCTGCGGAAATAGGCGATGCCGCTGGCGGTGGCGAGGGTGGCGATGCCCAGCGATATCGCGAGCTCCTGGAGCGGCGGCGTCGGCGAACTGGCAAAGACCGACCAGCGCAGTCCCTCGATGATCCCGGTGAAAGGGTTGAGCGCGTACCACACGCGCCAGCGCTCGGGAATGATCGCCGCGCTGTAGGCGATGGGCGAAATGTAGAGGCCCATCTGCAAGGCGAACGGCACGACCTGGCGGAAATCGCGGAAGCGTACGCTCAATGCGGAAACCCACACGGCGCAGCCGAAAGTCAGCAGCAGGGCCGGCAGAAGGATGAGCGGGAGGAAAAGCATGTTCAGGGTCACGGCGACCTGCTGCCAGGCCAGCAACACGGCCAGCATCGCCAGTCCGACGGCGAGTTCGACCAAGTTGACGATGGCCCCGCTGATCGGAATGATGATGCGCGGAAAGTAGACCTTGGTGATGATGTTCTCCTTGTTGGCGAGACCGAGGCTCGCCTCATTGACGGCGCTTGCGAAAAACTGCCAGGGGATCATGCCGACCAATACCAGTGCTGAATAGGGTGCTCCCTCTGAGGGAAGCCGCGCCAAACGCCCGAAAATCAGGGTGAACACGATGATGGTGAACAGAGGCCGAACGAGCGCCCAGGCCAGACCGATCGCCGTCTGTTTGTACCTGACCAGAATGTCGCGCCATGCCAGAAAATAAAACAGTTCACGGTAACGCCAGACATCTCTCCAGTAATGGTGTTCGCTTTTTCCTGCTTCTATGATGATTTCTGGATGGCTGGACACGGAGATTGGATTTGTGGTGGACGTAAAGTTTTCGCGCGTGTTTAGGCTGGGGTGTTTTTAGTGATCTGATTCCGGTGATTGTCGTTATTTTTCTGGTGCTGATGACCTCCTGATCATATATAATGAGGATGAAATAAACGGTAACGTACCAGTGTGTAATCTGCGGGACGTGCCGATGATACCAGTTGTGCCTCGCCACCACGCCCTTGCGCTCTGGATGTGGCATCGCAGGCGTCTATCGGAAGCAAATTTTACCAGCAAATGCCGAGGGGCGTCCAAGATTCGCTGATTACCGCATGCGCGGCAGCGTATGGATCGAAGATGAGGAGATCACGCCTAGGCGCCGGGCTCGCCGGAATGGGTGTCGGATCGTTCGAGCGGCTTGCTTTTAGGGAGCGACAAGCCGCTTTGATGCTGATTCGATCGGTTCGCCACATTTTCGGTTTGAGGAGAGAGTGGAGCCGTAGCAGGCTTAGGAACTGCGTTTTGATAATGGAGGCTGTCCCACGATCCCGTCAAGTTGTGCTGTCCGCCAGGCGGCTAGCCCTGAACGAAGTTGATGGGGGGCGAAGCGATCTGTCGCCAGCTTCGACTCTGCTCGGCCTGCGGCGGCTTGGGTCTGACTGAAGGTGTTTTTGGGGTGCGCAGCGTTTCGCAGTTCTTAAGGCATTGGCGTGGTGTCCTGAATGCGGTGATAATGAAATTTTTGTCTTCATGCTGACTTTGGTTTTTTTATGGTGATTGACTTTGGGTTTTTGGTAGAAAGATTTCGCAAGGAATGGGATTTGGTGAGATCAAGAGCGATCAATACGGATTCGGTGCGGACGGTATGTATGGTCTTGGGTCCTTACCGCAATCTGACGACGTTGACCGCATCAGTTCTATTTCTCCATCCTAAATGTCAGGTGCTGAATCATGGTGGCCAGCGAGTATTTGGTGATAGCAGGCTAGACTGGATTGCGCATTATGATGACAAGGTGTTCGAGAATTTCTTGCGTTACTCTATCTATATATCGAAAGGCGGGAGGCGAGGGCAGTATGGCGGGTCCATAGTTCACTCGCATGCCTTTGATGAGAAATACAATACGTCAACCCTTTTCAGGGAAGCTGCTCTTGGTCTAGTGAAAGAAAATATCGAGAGCTTGTTCTGGAAGGACTCTTTGCGGATATCGAATCATATCCGGTCGAGTGGTGTTGAACTCTTCGAGTTGCTTGAGAAAGAGCCGAGGATAAGGTTTTTGATGCCCATAAGGAATCCCATGGACTGTGCTAAATCAAACATTTTGACCGGGCATGTCGGCTTGTTTGGTAGGGGGCTCGAGCAACAGTCCGAAGAGGATGTGCTGGAGTTGATCCTTGACGAAATTCTTTGGTTTAAGAGGCTCCAATCATCTGAGCCAAATCGTTTCTATGATTTCTTTGAATTTGATCTTGGCTGGAATGTATTGGTTGATATGGAGAAATTTCTATGCCTGACCCCGAATGCCGAATGGGCTTCGATGGCATTAAAGGCGTGTTCGGTGGAATCCAAGTATGATCACAGTGATTCATTCGTTTCGTATTTTCGTGATTCGGTAACAAGGAAATTTGCAGAATATCCTGAATTTGCTGATAACATGTTGAAATTTGCGGCCGGAGCGACTTGAATAGGGTTCGTTCGGTTTGATTGGACTCGGTGTCGGATGATCGAGCTTTTGCGGCTTATCGATGGCTAAGCTTTACCATCCAATACAGAAGAGGATCGTCCGGCGCTCGTTGCAAGGTGGTGGGGAACTTGCGAAGAGAATGTCTTTAGCGTCGCCGCCGGACGCTTCGCCCTTGCTCGCCCGTCTCTATCAAAACCGTTCGGTTTTCACGCCGGAAGACTTGGGGCGCTCGCTGAACGAACTCCCGGCGCCGTCGTTGCTGAAAGGCATGGATGCGATGACGGCGGAGCTCGAGGCGGCGATCCGTGGGCAGAAGTCGATCATGATCGTGGCCGATTTCGATGCGGACGGTGCGACGAGCTGCGCGGTGGCGATGCGTGGCTTGCGGGCGCTGGGCGCCGAGCGGGTATCCTTCATCGTGCCCAACCGTTTCACTTGCGGTTACGGCCTCACGCCGGAGCTGGTCGAACTGATATTCCGGGGCGGCGCCACGCCCCCGGATGTGCTTCTCACCGTGGACACCGGCATCGCCTGCCATGCCGGCATTGCGGCGGCCAGGACGCGGGGCATGAAGGTGCTGGTCACCGATCACCACTTGCCCGGGGAGTCGTTGCCGGCGGCGGATGCGATCGTCAACCCCAATCTGCCCGGCGACGGATTTCCCGGGAAGGCGCTGGCGGGCGTCGGCGTCATCTTCTACGTACTTTCGGGGCTGCGCAGCCGTCTGCGTGAGAGCGGCTGGTTCGAAGGGGGGCGGCGGCCGCCGAATTTGGCGGAACTGCTGGATCTGGTGGCCCTGGGAACCGTCGCCGACGTGGTTCCCCTGGATCGGGTCAACCGTATCCTGGTGCATCAGGGATTGCAGCGGATTCGCGCGGGCCGGGCCTGCCCCGGCATTCGGGCGCTGCTGGAGGTGGCCGACGCGAAGCGCGGTGGCGCCGCTCCCACGGCGGGCACGCTCGGTTTCACGCTGGGACCGCGGCTGAACGCGGCCGGCAGGCTGGACGACATGAGCCTGGGCATCGCCTGCCTGCTGGCGGACGACATGAACGCCGCGAAGGAGCTTGCGGAACGGCTGGATGGGATGAACCGCGAGAGGAAGACGATCGAGGCCCAGATGCAGGCCGAGGCCTGGGCGATGTTGCGGATCGGGGCGGAGCCGCTCCCACGGCAATCCGATCGTTGGAGCGGCTCTGCCGCGATCGTGTTCGATCCCGCTTGGCATCAGGGGGTGATCGGCATTCTGGCCTCGCGGATCAAGGACCGGCTGCATCGGCCGGTGATCGCGTTCGCACGGGGTGAGGATGGGTTGCTCAGGGGGTCGGCGCGGTCCATCGCCGGGGTGCACGTGCGCGACGTCCTGTGCGCCGTAGCGGCCCGCCATCCCGGCCTGATCGTCCGCTTCGGCGGTCATGCGATGGCGGCCGGCCTCGCCCTGGAGGAGAGCCGTCTGGCGGCGTTCACGGAGGCGTTCGAGGCGGAAGTGGCGGGTGTGCTCGAAGGGGTGGACCTGGAGCATGCGGTGGTGACGGATGGGGAGCTGCCGCCGGACGACTTCCATCTGGACACGGCGCGCTGCCTGCGCGATGCCGGCCCCTGGGGCCAGGGGTTCCCGGAGCCCTTGTTCGACGGGGAGTTCGACGTGCTGGGCATGCAGATCGTCGGTGAGAAGCATCTCCGGCTGACGCTCGAGGTGCCGGGTGCGGCGCGCCAGGTGGAAGGGGTTGCGTTCTTCGTCGCCGATCCGCCGGCATGGCTGGGGTGCCGGCGGCTGCGCGCGGCCTACCGGCTGGACGTCAACGAGTTCCGGGGCGTTTCCAACCTTCAGCTCGGCATCGAGTACATGGAGCCGGTGTCCTAGCCGTCATCCGGCGGCTTGTCGGCCCAACGGACCGCGGAGGGGGAGATGTTGTCCGCCGCCGGGAGTCCAGCCCGCCCTGAGGCTCTGCCAGGTGAACCGCTGGGCCCACTCGACGGCGGCATCCATCGCGTGTCCCAGGGCGAGGTACCCGGCCACGGAGGCGGCGAGGGTGCAGCCGGAGCCATGATAGCTGTAAGGCAGCCGGGGCCACCGGTAGTCCCGCTTCCCGGTCGATGAATACAGCCGGTTGACGACGTCGTCCGTGGGAGCATGGGTGCCGGTGATGAGGACGTTCGGGCAGCCCAGGAGGCGGAGCCGCTCCGCATTTTCCGCTTCGGTCGCGCCGCCGCCGAGCCGGGAAGCTTCCGGCACGTTGGGTGTCACGAGGACTGCGCGCGGCAGGAGTTCGGTCCGCACGGCTTCGATCAGTTCTTCCGAGGCCAGATCGGTGCCTCCGCCGGCGGCGAGGACGGGATCGAGCACCACCGGGACTCCGCCGCCGAGTTCGTCCAGCAGGGTTGCCACGCAGTGGGCGATTCCCGCACTGCCGAGCAGGCCGATTTTCACTGCGGCGACCGGCAGGTCGCGGATCAGGGCGCGCCCTTGTGCCAGAAAGGCGTCAGGGGATTGGGGTTGCACGGCATGTACGTTCGAGGTGTCCTGGATCGTCAGCGCGGTGATCACCGTACAGGCCCGGCAGCCGATTGCGCCGACCGCTTCGATGTCGGCCTGAATGCCGGCGCCGCCCGTAGGATCGTGCCCCGAAAGGCTGAGGACGATGGCTGGCTGGTGGCTGGGAGTTGTCATCGAAGTTCCGATGGGGTCAAATGTCGCTTTGGCGCGACATGTGGTGCAGGGGCTGCGCCCTGTCTGCATAGGGCGACGTATTAGGCATCCATGGTCTACCTTTCCCTGATTTGCTGTCTACTCTTAACCGTAACGAGGTGCATCCGAAGGCGGTTTCGGAATGCAAGGCAAGCGATCGGCTCATCGGTACGGGAGTGAGGACTCGAATGAAAGGGTGTGCAACTAGCAGCGTGGCTACTTCGACCTCTTCTCCGGCACAATTTGCGAAAATTGCCGAAAAGTTCTGCCGGCTGGTGGAGGGTTTCGCCCGTTACGAACCGCAGGACTGGCTCGCGCTCATCGCCCGCGAACTGGGGCCGCTGGAAACGGCCGTGAGGGAATTGGCGGGTAGGGCGGGGATCGGCGACTACTCCATGCTGGCGGACATAGAGCAGCGGCATCGGATGTACGTGGAGCTCAAAACTTTCCTCGACGGCATGGACGACTACTGGACCGAGGCCGATCTCGAGGCCGGTGACGGTGTGATGACGGGTAGCTTGTCGGACAATGTCACGGAAATCTATTTCGCATTGAAGCGGGGGCTGGCCCACTGGAACAAGGGGCCGGCCGAAGCCGGCGCCGCGGTCGGTGAATGGCTCTCCGGTTTCGAGGTCAACTGGGGTTACCACCTGGCCAACCTCCGCTCCCAACTCAAGCACAAGGCCACCTTGCACTGACCCGTCCTGGGGCGCCGGGTTCGGTCCGCCGCGTCATCTTGCGGTAAAATCCTTCGGCATCGTAACTGGCGGACATATTCGGAGGGAGGTGGGGTGCTGGACATCATCAAGGGCGGCGGGCTGTTGATCTGGCCCATTCTGATCTGCTCCGTCGTCGCCCTCGCCATCATCCTCGAGCGTCTGTGGGCGCTGCGCACCAGCCGCATCCTGCCGGCTGAACTGGCATCGACGGTCTGGACGCTGTGGCGGAACGATCGGCTCGATGCCGGCAGTATCCGCCAGATTGCGCTGAATTCGCCGCTGGGCGCCGTCCTGGCGGCAGGGTTGGCCAACCACAAGCACGGGCGCGAGGTGATGCAGCGCTGCATCGAGCAGGCCGGCCGCCAGGTCGTCCACGCCATGGAACGTTATCTCAACACGCTCGGTACCATTGCTTCGATTTCTCCTTATCTGGGCCTCCTCGGTAGCGTGCTGGGGATGATGAAGGTGTTTGCCGGTTTTTCCGCCGCGCACGGCGCCGGAAATCCGGCCGTGCTGGCGGGCGGCCTGTCCGAAATCCTCATCACCACCGCCGCGGGGCTGGCCGTGGCCATTCCCAGCCTGATGTTCTACCGCTATTTCCGGGGGAGGGTGAATGAACTGTCCATGCGCCTGGAAGAGGAAGCGGTCCGCCTGATCGCCGTCTTACACGGTGAACGTGAAGAATGAGTGCGCCATGAATTTCCGCCCCCAGAACCGGGACGAGCCGGAATTGAACCTGATTCCGATGATCGACGTGCTGATCGTCCTGATGATCTTCCTGGTGATGACGACCACCTTCAGCCGGGAAACCGGACTCGAACTGCGGTTGCCCAAGGCGCAGGCCGTCCCTCAAGAAGAAGTGCCCAAGGGTGTGGACGTCGCCGTCGACGCCGAGGGGCGGTTCGCGGTGAACGGCACGCCGCTGCAGGACAACCGCCTCGAAGCACTGCGCGAGGCGATGAAGGCGGCGGCCGGCGGGCAGCAGGACCCGCTGGTGATCGTCCGGGCCGACAGGGCCACGCAGCACCAGCATGTCATCACCGTCCTGGAAGCCGCCGGCCAGCTGGGCTTCGGCCATATCGGCTTTGCCGCCGAGGCCGCTCCCGAGGGCAAACCTTGAGCCGGTCCAACGGGGTGATCGACGCTTGGCTGCAGCGACAGTGGTATGCGGAGGCGCAGCCGCCATGGGGTTTGCGCGCGCTGAGCCGGGGGTTCGGAGCTGCCGTCGCGCTCCGCCGCGGGTATTACCGCCGGAACGCGAAGGTCTCTCTCGGCGTTCCCGTCATCGTCGTCGGCAACCTCAGCGTGGGCGGTACCGGCAAGACGCCGCTGGTGATCGCTCTGGTGGAGCTGTTGCGACAGCACGGATGGTCGCCCGGCGTGGTCAGCCGCGGCTACCGCGGTTCCGCTAGGGCGCCGCTTGAAGTCTTCTGCGGCAGCGATCCCGCCGAGGTCGGCGACGAGCCCTTGCTGATCCGGCAGCGCACCGGGGGGCCGGTGTTCGTTTCGCCGAGACGTGTGGAGGCGGCCCGGGCCGTGCTCGCAGCCGGCGCGGACGTCGTCGTTTCCGACGACGGCCTGCAGCACTACGCCCTGCCGCGGGACGTCGAGATCGCCGTGGTCGACGGTGTCCGCCGGTATGGCAACGGCCGGCTGCTGCCGGCGGGGCCGTTGCGGGAGCCGGTCGAGCGGCTGGCAAGCGTGGACTTCGTGGTCTGCAATGGCGGCGAGCCGGGGCCCGGTGAATCGGTCATGACACTGGAAGGTAGGACGGCGGTGCGTCTCGCCGACGGCGAGCGGCGTCCCTTGGCCGCTTTCGCGGGACAGCGGATCGTCGCCATGGCGGGCATAGGCCATCCTGCGCGTTTTTTTTCGCACCTGGCCGCCTTGGGCCTGAACTTCGAGCCCGTGGCATGGCCCGATCATCATGCCTATTCGCCCGACGATTTCCGGTCCGTTCCGGAAGACACGCCGGTGCTGATCACCGAGAAGGATGCCGTGAAGTGCCGCCGGCTGGACGATCCCCGAATCTGGTACATTCCCGTCTCCGCCCGGCTCGATCCGGCCTTCGCGCCCCGATTACTGAACATCCTCGAGAGGTTTCGACATGGACAAACGACTGCTTGAAATCCTGGTCTGCCCTGTGTGCAAGGGCGGGCTGATCTATCTCCGCGAGCAGCAGGAACTGGTCTGCCTGGCGGACAAGCTGGCCTATCCCATCCGCGACGACATTCCGGTGATGCTGGACAGCGAGGCGAGGAGGCTCAGCCTCGAGGAGTACGACGCGCTTCGTCAACGGCGGGCTGCCCCGGTGGCCTGATGCCGGCGGATTTCACCATCGTCATTCCGGCGCGCTACGGTTCGACCCGGCTGCCCGGCAAGCCTCTGTTGGAACTCGGCGGCAAGCCGATGATCGCGCACGTCTGCGAGCGGGCGCTCGAAGCCGGTGCGGCGGAGGTCGTGGTGGCGACCGACGACGCGCGCATCGCCGAGGCGGTGGACGGCCTGCCGGTCACCGCGATGCTGACCCGGACCGAACATGCCAGCGGCACCGAGCGCCTGGCCGAGGTGGCCGAGCGCCGGGCCTGGAGCGACGATACCCTCGTGGTCAACCTGCAGGGTGACGAGCCTTTCATGGACGCCGCCCTGCTGCGCGCCCTGGCAGAGGCGCTGGGGCGGCGCGAAGACTGCCGGGTGGCGACCCTGGCCGCGCCGATCCACCGGCCCGAGGAAATCTTCGATCCCAACGTGGTCAAGGTGGTCACCGACGGTGAGAACCGGGCGCTGTATTTCAGCCGCGCTGCCGTGCCTTGGGACCGCGAGTCCTTCGCCGAAGGAGCGGGGGTGCCGATGCCGGGCATGCCTTATCGCCGCCATATCGGTGTCTATGCCTACACCGCGTCCTATCTGCGTCGCTACGTGGACTTGGAGCCGTCGCCGCTGGAGCACGTCGAGCGCCTGGAGCAACTGCGCATCCTCTGGCACGGTGACCGCATCCTGGTGGTGCCGGTGGAGGGCGCGCCTGCACCGGGTGTGGATACGGCCGCCGATCTCGAGCGGGCCCGGCGCCATCTGTCCGGCCGGGCGCCGTAACCGCGATGGACGCGTCGGCAGGCTTGTGGGGCTTGTTCGCCAGCGCTTTCGTCTCGGCGACCCTTGCCCCGGGGGGGTCGGAGGCGGTGCTGGCCTATCTGGTGCACACCGGCTATGCGTTGCCGACCGAACTCGTGGCGGTGGCCAGCGTGGGCAATACCCTGGGAGCGATGACGACCTGGGGGATGGGCTGGCTGTGGGCGCGCCGCCGCCCGCTGGAGGTCGAGGCGATCGAGAATCCGCGCCAGCGGCGCGCGGTCGCATCACTCAAGCGCTGGGGCGCCGGGATGCTGCTGGTCTCCTGGATACCGGTGCTCGGCGACGGCTTCTGCTTCGCCGCCGGCTGGCTGCGGCTGTCGCTGGTCCTGTCCGTGGCCTACATCGCCATCGGCAAGGCCATGCGCTACGCCGTGGTGGCGTGGCTGGCGGGCTGAGCTAGCGCTGGTATGGCGGCGAGTAGGGGCGGCTGCTCGAGACCCTGAGCGGCCGCGACAGCGACAGGATCTCGTCGGCGATGGTCGCGTAGAGTTCCCGCGTCCATTCCGGCTGGCCGGCAGCGGTCTGCTCCAGCGGCCAGGTCCTGGGATCGTGCGGGGCGATTACCACCTTCACGTTTTCCTTGCCCACCTGCGCCGTCAGTACGAACAGCTCTTCGATGGCCTCGTCGCCCATGGCCAGACATCCCGCCGACACCGCCCGGCCGTGGATGAAGATGTCAGACCCCGGCTGGGTGCGGCCTTCGAGCTGGGCATGATACAGGTCGAAATCGTTCGGGTAGTTCAGCTTCATCGACAGGTGATAGTTGCTGTTCGGATTCAGTCCCACGATCCGGTAAACGCCCTCCGGCACCTGCTTGTCGCCCTGGCGCAGCTTGGGCCCCGCCGAGCCGCTGGCGGCCTGGATGTCGTAATGGCGGATCAGCCGGTAGTCGCTGCCGTCGCGGGCCCACAGTTCGAGCTTCTTCTCCTGTTTCAGACCGACCAGTACCACTTCCCGTGGCGGAAAGGCCACACCGGCCCGTTCGAAATAGGGTTTGAGTTTCTGGACCGAATACGGGCCGAAATCGCGCAGCACGTCCGACACCGTGCGCTGATCAGAGCCGCCGAAGAACGGTGGCAGGTAGCCGGGCCGGCGGAATGCAGGCTTGGGAAGAGAGGTGCGTTCCGGCGCCGCGCCCGCGAGGTTCTGTTTCCGGCCCTGTTGGGCCGGGCCGGCACAGGCCGTCAGGAGCAGGGCAATGACGGGAAGAAGCGAGAGAACGGCTTTCGATGTCATGATCGTCACCTCGGCACGACAGTTTCCGGCAGCACACATTATGGCGACGTCGGAGCCTCCCCGCCAGTTGCCGCAACGCCCATCGGCGACTGCGGAAATCATTTCCAGGCATACGTATTGCCTGGATCAGGCGTAAACTTTCGTTGCCTACCAACCCACGGATCTCTCCACCATGGCCAGTTTTTCCCCCAGATACCTTTTGTTGAATTGCATTGCGTTGCTGGCGGTTTTGCTCGTCACCCCTTTGGCCTGGGCTGACGACCGCGACAAGGCCAACGACCTCCTGCGCGATGCCACCATCACCTTCAACGAATTCGTGGCCGATCCCAACATGGGCTGGTTCCGTGACAACGTGAAGGACGCCAGGGCCGTGGTGATCGCGCCACAGGTGCTGAAACTGGGTTTCATTTTCGGAGGCTCCGGCGGCAACGCCGTGGTGCTGGCCAAGGACAAGCAGACCGGCGAGTGGGGATACCCGGCGTTCTACACCGCCGGGGCTGTGACCGCCGGCCTGCAGATCGGCGGCGAGCTGACCGATGTGATCATGATGGTGATGACGGAGAGCGGCATGAATGCGCTGCTCAGCTCCAAGTTCCAGCTCGGGGCGGATGCCAGTATCGCCGCGGGCCCCGTCGGCACCGGCAGCCAGGTGGCGACCGTGGACATCCTGCAGTTCAGTCGGGCCAAGGGGATTTACGGTGGGCTGACGCTGGAAGGGGCGGTGATCACCCCGCGGGAGGACCTCAACGCCGCCTTTTACGGCCGGATCGTGGACCCGGTGGACATCCTCATCCGGCATACCGTGACCAATCCTCTGGCGGATCGGCTGAGAGCGGCGGTCGCCAAGGCGACGCTTTCCAGACCCGTCCTCCATTGATCTCACCAGGAGCCTTGCATCATGACGAATCCCTTGTTCCAGCCCTTCCGGCTCGGCCCGCACACGTTGAAGAACCGCATGGTGATGGCGCCACTCACCCGCTCGCGTGCCGGGCAGCCCGGCAATGTGCCTACGGCGCTGAACGCCGAATACTACCGGCAACGGGCCAGCGCCGGACTGATCATCTCCGAGGCCACACAGGTTTCCCCCCAGGGCCAGGGTTATGCGTGGACTCCGGGTATCCATTCTGCCGAACAGGTGGCAGGCTGGCGGCTCGTCGCCGATGCCGTCCACGGCGCCGGCGGCCTGATGTTCATGCAGCTCTGGCATGTCGGCCGCGTCTCCCATCCGGCGTTGCAGCCAGGCGGCGCACTGCCTGTGGCACCGTCCGCGATCGCGCCCACCGGCATGGCCTTCATCGTTAACGCCGAAGGCCAGGGCGAGCTGGTGCCTTTCGTCACCCCGCGGGCCTTGGAACTCGACGAGATACCTGGCATCGTCGGCCAGTACCGCGATGGCGCACGCAATGCCATGGCCGCCGGCATGGACGGCGTCGAAGTCCATGCCGCCAACGGCTATCTGCTCGATCAATTCCTGAATTCCAGCTCCAATCACCGTCGAGATGCCTATGGCGGCTCCCCGGAAAACCGGGCGCGTCTCCTGATGGAGGTCCTGGAGGCGGTCTGCGGCGTCTGGGGCGCGGACCGGGTGGGTGTGCGGCTGTCGCCACTGGGCACGTTCAACGACATGGGCGATGCCGATCCGGAAGCGACGTTCGGCTACGTGGCCGAGCGCCTGAACGATTTCGGACTCGCCTATCTGCACGTGGTGGAACCCTTCATGGCCGGAAACGCGCCCGCCGCAACCCCGGACCCGCGAGGTGAGGCCATCATGGCGATGATCCGGAAGAGCTTTCGTGGACCACTGATCGTCTGCGGCGGCTACGACCAGGCCAAGGCCGTCGCCTGCCTCGAGGCCGGTCGGGCCGACCTCGTCGCCTTCGGTCGGCTGTTCATCGCCAATCCCGACCTGCCCGAACGTTTCAGGCGAGGCGCCGCTCTGAATCGCTGGAATGAAGCCACCTTCTACGGTGGAGGCGCGGAAGGCTACACTGATTATCCGTCATTGACGGATGCCTGACGGGGGCTGTCGCCTTCGATCAAAGGCCCGAGCGGGTGGGTTGCCGTTTTGTCCCGGTCTTGCCCAATCGGTCTCGGGGGGCGGGCAATCCGGAAAGAAGCATGGTTCTGCCGTGGCTGCTGGCACCGGGACGGGGTTTTATTTATACTTGGCAGCCCGATTGCCGGGATGGCGAAACTGGTAGACGCGCCAGACTCAAAATCTGGTAGTGGAAACACTGTGTCGGTTCGATTCCGACTCCCGGCACCACCGATTCGTTCGCAGAAGTCCGCTAAAGTCCACGCAGCCCGCACCTCGCGGGCTTTTTCATGCCTTGCGTCGTCCGCCAACGTCCGCAGAAATCCGCTAGAAGCGCCGGTAGCGTATGTCAGCAGAATTGGCGGTAACCTGATCCTCTGGGGGCGTTACCGTCATGGCGCTTACCGACGCAGCCGTCCGCAACGCAAAGCGCAGCGGCGGCAAGGCTTGCGAGCTTTCCGACGAAAAAGGGCTGTACCTCATTGTCACCGTCAAAGGTGGTAAGTGGTGGCGGCTCGATTACCGTCACGACGGCAAGCGCAAGACCCTGTCCTTAGGAACCTAGACGGAGCACAAGGAAGTCGAGCGAAGCGAGCGAGTGCGACGTCCCCGCGAAGCCATAGGCCCGGATGTTTTGCCGGAATCCGCGGCTTCATCGCGGGTGGAGACGAAACATAAGGGATCCGACAAGGCGTCGAGTCATTGGGGGCGCCTTGTCGGAGTGCATCGCGGAGAGACCGACGGAGCCGGGGCGGACGCAGGACGGCGCGGGCCGCCGAAGGCAAGGACGTCGCCAGTTTTTTGCTCCCGAGGGGGACGGGGATGTCCCGTCGGGTTTCGCAAAAAATGGCGACGCTCCAGAGTAGCGACGGCCACGGTTTCATGGAGATACGGTGTTGCCCAAGGCGCAGCCGGCACCCTGTAATCCACGACCGACACCGTTTCGCCTGGCTTCCACCTCGCTCCCATCTTCGGCGCGACAGTGACCAGGCAATGCTCGGTGACCGAGCCGCAATCGATCGAAAACCCGCCAGCGATCACGTCCGCCATACCGGCCAGGACCCCGTTGTCGATGCGGTGGGCGTAGGCGACCCAGTCGGTGGGGTCTAGCGATTCGGTGAGGGTGCCATCGATGCTGGTCATCCGCCACCTCGCTTACGCCGGCTGGTTCATGCCGAATGCCCAGGTCGGCACGGTGATGAGATTGCCAGTCTGGATCACCTGGTTGCTGATTTCGTCCGTCACGACCAGCACCTTGCCGTTCGTCTCGTCGAGCAAGGCGATGTGGAGGTCGAGCGCGGCCATTACGGGGTCTGGAACTACCGGCAACATCGACACGATCGCCACGGGGGTCGAGATCGCGGGATCCATCCTGGTGGCGGTGCTGGCGGGCAAAGGCGCGGCTGCCGTGGCGGCCTTCGTCGGGAGCCAGGCGCGGGGGGCTTGCGCGATTGCTGCGGGCCATCGGCGGCTACGTTGGGGGGCGTCGCGCAACGCTTTTGGAGTTGAAGCTCTCACCGCTGGACCATACTTTTCATTTATGCCGCTGCGCCGTTTGCCAATGTGGAGGAAAGCCGACAGATGGTGGTTCATTGGGGTATTTCGGTGGGCCGGGCGACATACGGGGACTCGCTGAAAACGGCCATTCAGGCCGGTTTGCCGCTTGGACGGATTTTTGCTTGGCTCATATTCGGGGCCTGCCGGCCCCTTCAATGAACCTGCAACAGCCTGGTCCGAACGGAGCCATACGCCATGAATGAAAATACCGCAAGCATGGCCGAAATTCTCGCTGATCTGCTGAAATTGTCCTCTGATGCGATGGCCAATGTTTCAGAGCGGGAGCAGCTCAGCATCGCGGTGGAGTCATTGGTGATGTCCACCGAACATGCCAGACGCGCCCGCGATCAGATCGCCATCGCCCTGCTGGAACTGGAGGAATACCGTCGCCAGAACCGCAGGCTGGTCGAGACCTGCCGGAAGTGGGAGGCCATAGCCAATGACCTGCTGGCGCGGTTGGTCATGGTGACGCGGCCACCCGAACATTCCAGGCGGATGCATTGAGGCAGGGGGCCAGCCGACCCCCGGGGTTTTCTGCCGATGGGGCGAGCCGCAACGGCCGAGGGTCGATTTGTTGCCACGCCATAGCGCAATAGGGGTGGCTCGGACGGGCACGTTCCGGGGGGGTTGTGATTCTGAGGGGGAGTCTTATGAACGCGGAGCAATTTCTGCTTGCACTGGGTCTGGTCGAGGAGGGGGGCGTCTGGCGGCGGAAGACGGATGGTGGGATGGTCGGCGAGAATACCGAAGCGGCGCTGATCGCGATGAAGGGAGACATTCTTCGCATGGCGTTCGAACCCGGCATCGACGAACCCCTCTCCATGAAGCAGGCAATGGAGGCATTGCGGTTGCTCTCGGCGCTGGAAAAGCGGTAAATCCGACAGCGCGTCCCGGTGCCTGCCCCTTGCTGCGCGGAAGCCCGGCGGGGGCTGTATGCATCTCTCCCGGGCTGTCATGTCGTGACGTGCTTACCGCCGGTACAGCCGCATGAAGGAGGACGCGGCATAGATCATCACGGCGAAGAGAACCCATTCTTCGAGAGACACCGACGTCGGGTCATCGTCTACCAGTACGATGCCGGCGAGAGCGGCGGTTACGATGACGGCGTAATTGAACATCGGCGCACCTGATCGGCTTCAAGACAAGGGGAGATGACAATCTACCGCATTTGCCCCTTTTTGTTACAGGCGGCTGGTCGGGGCGCTTTTTCTTCGGTGTATCATTCGCGTGACCGCCTGTTTGCCAAAGGCCATGGAGCCCGCGCCAGGCGGTTCTCTCAGGAAGAACCTCAAAGATGATGCCGGCCAATCTTCGCAGCACACTGTCCCGCCATGTTCGGCTTCCCCCTTTGCATGCGGGACGACGGCTGAAGCTGAAGCGAAACAATTTCGGGTTCCTGTTGACCGGACTGGTATCGACCCTGATCACCGGGCCTTTGTTGCGGGAATTTTCGGTCCTGGCAAAGGACCAGGAATTTCTGGTCTGGCTGATGGAGTCGGTGTTCAGCCTGATGGTTCTGATCGGCGTCTGGAGTCTTCAGGAAAACAGGCGGGTCTTTCGCTTGGGGCTGCTGCTCGGCATGCTCAGTCTGTTGTTTCCGGTGCTCGCCTGGGATTCCCGTTCCGTCCTGCTGGGCGTCCTGGAGGTGTTGGTCTTCTTGCTGTTCTGTGTGCTGAGCTGCTATCTGGCGGCCCAACACGTGTTTCGCGGGAAAGAGGCCGACATCAACCGGTTGTCCGGTTCCGTATGTGTTTTCCTGCTGATCGGGTTCATCTGGGGTTTCCTTTACATCCTCTTGACCATGCTGCGGCCCGGAGCTTTCCAGGGGCTCGACGCCGGCGAGTCCATGCACGTGCGGGCTGACGAGTTGCTGTATTTCAGCTTTGCCACTCTGACCACGCTGGGTTATGGCGACATCACACCAGTAACCCCGCTGGCCCGGACTCTGAGCATCCTCGAAGTCGTCTGCGGGCAGTTTTACCTGACGATTCTGGTGGCCAGTCTCGTCGGGAATTTTCTTGCCGGAAGGATGCAGCGTTAGCCGGGCTCGGGTCCGGTGTCGGGCCAGACTTTCAGCTGGGTATGGCTCACGGCCAGGAGAGTCGAACCGGCGAAGATGCCGATGAAGCCCCAGGCCAGCATCATGCCCATTCGCATAGACGGCGAATACCCGCGGCGGCGCCCGATGACGCCGGCAGGGGAACAAAATCCGGTCCAGGTCGAGCAATCGCTCGACGACGCCTAGCCGTCGATCGGGGGCCGCGCCAAGGCAGCGGGTGCCGTCATGCACCGGGGTGACGGAACGGCGGTTCTGGCGCGTGGCCTGTCGATGGTTTCGGCGATCAGCAACCAAGGACTGTGCGCTTCGAGTGCGCCGAATCCTCGACAGCCTGAAGGTGCACCATCCCAAACGCGTGACCGCTGGGTTGGCCGAGCATAGGGAGCAGATCGAAGTCTTCCATCTCCCGCGTAACTGCCCCGGATCGATCCCGACGAACGTCCGAACCGGGACTTCCAAACCGAACCGCGATCATCTGACCCCGCCACCGGCGTTGGTGCGTAAATCCGCGGATGGAGCCATTCCGTGCGGTCCCTCCAGCAGGAAGAGAGAGTAGCGCCTGTCGAAGCCGGGTTGCCGGCGAGGCGATGTGACGGTGTGGTTCGCGGAAGACTTCTTGCGTCATCACTGGCACGGGAAAGCCACTGGCGACCGAGGGGAGCCGTTGGAATATCCGGATGCGGCGGTTCAAACCCTGCTGATGCGCCTGACGGGCATGGCTTTGCCGGTTCAGGATCATTCCAAATGTCGCGGCGCGCGAAGCGCCTGGAGGTGGTCGTTCCGCGGCGGGAACGGCCGGTGCCTTGGGTGGTGTCTTCCTGGGGAAAGCAGGGATAGGGAAGGTATTGCCATTGATTGATTCATGCACCAATGCCCGGGAGACACTCTCCTATTTTGGGAGATCCTGGATGCCGCGATCAAGGATGCCAGCCTCATTTCAACGCCTTTGCCACGTCTCCGCTCACCAATACCCCGATCTTGCTTTTGAACGCATCCTCGACGGCATAGTAGGCGTGTCCGCGTGGGTTGATGAAGCTGAAGCCGAGATCGTCTTCACCCTTGATCTTGTTGGAGGCCGTGATCTTTCCGTCTGCGTCGAACACGTCCACCGCCACGTCGTAGACGAGATTCGTGCTCATGTAGGTGTCCGTCTGCCAGTCGCGCAGGGTGAATACCATGCACGTTCCTGCGCCTCTAACCTTGGCATCGCGGACGATTTCCGCCATCGACGCAGTCGGCGCAATGGATAGAGCAATCGCCTTGCCTCCGTCCCGCTCGATCGCTCCCGCCACGGCGGTCGCCATGTCGTCCGCCATCGGTCTCTCCGACTCCGTGGTGACACTGTAGGGGATGCCGAGCGAGGACCGAAGAACCCCCACGTAATCGGGAGGCTTCTTTTGGCTCACGATCGCAGGGCGTCGATCTTGGAAGCCGACCGCCACCACGATCTTGGGGTTCGTCCGAATGGTAGGCTCGGCTTCGGCGTAGTTGAATTGGTACCCGATCGCGCAGCCGTGCAGGGCGACTGCCGAGATCAGAATCACAGGAATGACCCTGGCCGCATTCCGCATCATTCATTTCCTCCTGTTTCGCAAGCGTATCCGTGTTTCAACCCAGAGTCCCGGCTATTTAGCCGGGAGATACCCGTCCCCGACCTCGAGGCGATGAGGGAGCACGAGTTTCAATCCACTCCCGGCTATTTAGCCGGGAGATACCTCGATCAGGTGAGCGCATCCACGAAATCCCTAGAGTTTCAATCCACTCCCGGCTATTTAGCCGGGAGATACGTGAGATCACGGCAGCGGCGCTCGATCAGGTGAGGTTTCAATCCACTCCCGGCTATTTAGCCGGGAGATACCGACGAGCTGCGACTGCCCAGCGGCGACAACCGAGAGTTTCAATCCACTCCCGGCTATTTAGCCGGGAGATACGCGATCGGCTTCATTTTGAGTGCGAACGCGACCTGTTTCAATCCACTCCCGGCTATTTAGCCGGGAGATACGCGGATCTACGACCGGATCAACGCCGTCAGCGGTGTTTCAATCCACTCCCGGCTATTTAGCCGGGAGATACTTATAAACAAGGAGACAACGCGGGCCAGGAATATGGTTTCAATCCACTCCCGGCTATTTAGCCGGGAGATACCAACGACCGCGCCGATGATCGTGCCGATGACCGGGTTTCAATCCACTCCCGGCTATTTAGCCGGGAGATACGAATGGCGTCCTTATTCGCTTGGTGGATTTTTCAGTTTCAATCCACTCCCGGCTATTTAGCCGGGAGATACGCGAGGCGACGCTGGAGTTCAGCGAAGGCGAGGAGTTTCAATCCACTCCCGGCTATTTAGCCGGGAGATACATTTGGCAGCATCCGATTCAAGTTTTGCAAAAAGGTTTCAATCCACTCCCGGCTATTTAGCCGGGAGATACGCCACCGACATATCATTACCCGGCGAGCCGCCGAGGTTTCAATCCACTCCCGGCTATTTAGCCGGGAGATACCTGCTTTCCCGGTCCGCGGATTTCGTGCTCCAGGAAAAGTTTCAATCCACTCCCGGCTATTTAGCCGGGAGATACGCAACTGATCGAGGAAGCGCTGTGCCGGCGGCACAAAGTTTCAATCCACTCCCGGCTATTTAGCCGGGAGATACGCATGCGGGAATGGATCGGCCAGCGCGTCATCCACGTTTCAATCCACTCCCGGCTATTTAGCCGGGAGATACACCTCGGCGGTGAAATTCGTCAACCAGTCCAACGAGTTTCAATCCACTCCCGGCTATTTAGCCGGGAGATACCAGATCACGCCCCAAACCCTTAAAGCCCTGCAGGTTTCAATCCACTCCCGGCTATTTAGCCGGGAGATACGAACCCACCGATTATCCCTTCGACCGGTTCGACGAAGTTTCAATCCACTCCCGGCTATTTAGCCGGGAGATACGTTGCGGTACGTCCGGGCGCTGCGTAGCCGGCATCGTTTCAATCCACTCCCGGCTATTTAGCCGGGAGATACGTCCCCCAGGCCGAAGCGCCGGACCGGGTGTTCAGCGTTTCAATCCACTCCCGGCTATTTAGCCGGGAGATACCGTTCCGGTCGTCATCGTGACCGTCGGAGTTTGTCCAGTTTCAATCCACTCCCGGCTATTTAGCCGGGAGATACAAATTCACTCCGGAATTATCGCCAAGTTTATCTATGTTTCAATCCACTCCCGGCTATTTAGCCGGGAGATACGCATATCCTGCGTCATTCGGATGCACACCGCTAGAGTTTCAATCCACTCCCGGCTATTTAGCCGGGAGATACGCCCTGAGTTCAGCCGTGACCGCTGCCGGTATCGGGTTTCAATCCACTCCCGGCTATTTAGCCGGGAGATACGACGTGCGCCATTGAATCTTGTGACACCAGAATTGTTTCAATCCACTCCCGGCTATTTAGCCGGGAGATACCCGACGCCGCTGGCGTGTATCGCATCCGCATGACGTTTCAATCCACTCCCGGCTATTTAGCCGGGAGATACATACCGCGAATGGTCCGGCTGGAACACCAAAAGGGTTTCAATCCACTCCCGGCTATTTAGCCGGGAGATACGATAGAGGCTGCAGTGCGCCACAATTACCACCACTGTTTCAATCCACTCCCGGCTATTTAGCCGGGAGATACCCCCCTGCGTATGTGTCTGAGCTGTGATCTCCATGTTTCAATCCACTCCCGGCTATTTAGCCGGGAGATACAAACACAGGTTCGCACTCGCCATCGGTTCGATATAGTTTCAATCCACTCCCGGCTATTTAGCCGGGAGATACCAGCTGCCACGGTGAACGAAGACGACAAAACCGAGTTTCAATCCACTCCCGGCTATTTAGCCGGGAGATACGCACCAGTTGTCGCCCCCTGCCCCCACGTTATGCTATGTTTCAATCCACTCCCGGCTATTTAGCCGGGAGATACGGAATACTGGATTAAGCGGTTTGGTGAGCAGTTGGTTTCAATCCACTCCCGGCTATTTAGCCGGGAGATACGAGGTTGGATGACGAGTAATTCGGAGTCGATTGTGTTTCAATCCACTCCCGGCTATTTAGCCGGGAGATACGCCCGGACGGCACGGTGTTGCCGATCCATCCAACTGTTTCAATCCACTCCCGGCTATTTAGCCGGGAGATACAGCAGCCCGGCGGCGTCTGGGTGGCGACTTTGACCGTTTCAATCCACTCCCGGCTATTTAGCCGGGAGATACTGTGCGGGTGACGTACAGCGCCTGCCGGGTGTCGCGGGTTTCAATCCACTCCCGGCTATTTAGCCGGGAGATACGCACGTCACCGACATCTATCAGGCCGTGGCGGACGTTTCAATCCACTCCCGGCTATTTAGCCGGGAGATACTGCGTTGCCGCAGCTTGATGATAAGCTAGGATTTTTTTCGAGGGAAGAGCGGACGGGTGGTCGAGCCAGTCCGCCGGCGTGATGCGGATCGGGGATGACTCCGCTATCGACTGGTTTTTCAACCAGTTGGAAGTTGCGCGAACCCCCGGCCAAATTCGCATCGCTTGAGGTTCGCGCATTTCAAACGATGAGCGTGTCTTCAAAGTCAACCGCCTTGAACTTGCCGAACTCCATGAGGTTTTTCTCCAACGGTTCGGTGATGCGGTAAATGCGCAGGCTGTCCTCTTTCTCGTCGATCTCATCCAGCAATTCTGCCTTGAGTGTTTCCATCTGGGCGAGGTTGACCTTGCATTCGAACACGGACTTTTGCACGCGCTGGCCGTAATTCAGACATACCTTGGCCACATGGCGCAGACGTCTGCGGCCGGCGGCGGTTTCGGTGGAGACATCGTAGGAAACCAAAATCAACATGACGAAAAGCCCATGGGTTCAATTTCATGCAAAAACAATAGGTTGCCGAGGCGGCTCTGGGTGGAAAATGGGCTGTGCATCGTTTTCTGACGGGTCAGCGGTGGAGATAAGGCACGTAATGCGCGAGGTCCTGGCGCAGATAGCGGGCCAGCAAGCGCGCTTGCCAATGAGGCAGCAGGCCGATCGGCAGGGTTTGTTTGAGCAGCGGATGCGTGATTGCTTCCTGCTTGCGGGTTTGATAGGCGGCGATGACGGTCTTGCGGCCCTTGTCGTTGAGCAGCACGGCACCGCCTTCCCGTTCGTCGAAGTCGCTGGCCTGCAATTGTCCGCGGTTGACGAGGGTCAAGGCCAGCCGGTCCGCCAGCGGGGCGCGGAATTCTTCCAACAGATCCAGCGCCAAGGCCGGACGACCGGGACGTACGGCATGGAGAAAGCCCAATTGCGGATCGAGCCCGACGGTTTCCAGGGCAGCCCGGCAGTCGCTCAACACCAGGGCATACAGGAAAGAGAGCAATGCGTTGAAACGGTCGCGCGGCGGGCGCCGGTTGCGGCAGTCGAAAGGGAACTCGGCCCGCGCCTTCGCCCTCATGACTTTGGGCAGAGCCTCGAAATAAAGCCTGGCCACATCGCCTTCCAAGCCCCGTAGGGTGTCGAGATCTTGCGCCAAAGGGAGCTTGCGCACTTGATTGGCGATGAGCTTGGCGGCGCGCACCAAAGCTTCTCTTTCGTCCGCGTCGTCCGTTTCCCGCGCGCCCCGCATCAACAACTGCCGGCTGTTACGCAGCTTGCCGGCCAATACCGCGCGAGCCAGGCACAGGGTTTGCGCACCGTCTTCCGCCGCGCGGAATTGCGCCTGGCGCAGGAAGATGTTGCCGTTCACCGGCCCTTCCAGCCGCGCCCTGAACCGGCCCGCCCGATCGAGCCATACGACCGATCGGCCATCCTCGGCGCAGCGCCCAAGCAACGCAGGGCTGAGCATGACGTGATCGAACAGCACGAAGGCGGATAGATGATGCAGCGGGACCTGCAGGCGTTTTTGCTCCTCGATCATCACGCACACGGTCTCGCCCTCCAGGCGTAGATAAGCCTCGGGCGTGGTGACGTAGAGGGTGTTTTGCAGCACGGTCATGGAAGGTCCTCTTCCGGTTCGAACAGGGTTTTGGCGATGTCGCTCAAGACTGGCGCCGCTCCGACCATTTCCGGCTCGCAGATCGTTCGCAGCGAGCATTCACCACAACGCCCGGAGTGGGGTGTCTGAAGTGGCGGCGGACATTTGGCCCCGTTCAGGGTGATGCGAATGCTCTTGGCCGCTTCCCGCACCGCCTGTTTCAGGGTTTCGGTAATGACGACTTCACGGCGTCGTTTCGATTGCTGATGAAATATCGCACCCCGTGCAACCGGCTTGCCGGTCATTTCCTCCAGGCACAATGCCTGCGCGGCAAGCTGCAGGTCGTCATTGATCCACCGTTTGCGCTTGCCGTGCTTGTATTCGACCGGGTAAATCGCGCCATCCGGATGAAACTCCACGACATCGCAACGACCACTCAAGCCCAGAGTGTCCGACCAAACGGGCAAAGCGTATTCGATACGAATATTGCCCTGCCCTCGGCTGTGGCTTCGATCCACCCGTTCATGCTCCAACGTTCCCCTGATAGTGTGGACGTTGTCCTTGAACTCGCCTTCGGCATGGATCAGGTAACAACGACGGGGACAGTAGGCGTATTGGTTGAGAGCAGAGAGCGGTAGGGTTTCTTCCATGACCGTCACTTCATAGGCATCACGATTGAATACGGGACAGCCCATTATCGCCCCAGGCCCAAAGCTCCACACCGGACGGCAAACGCTCGGGAAAAGTTTTGACCTTGTAGTCGTGAAAACTGCGCGGCGGGGTTTCGAGTGGGTGAATTTCGATGATGGCTTGCGCCCGATCATCTACGCCACGCGTGAAGTCGAGCAAGCGGTGAGCCGGTGCGCAGCCGAGTTTGGCTTGGCGCTCGCGTTGCGAAGGATCGGTGTCGGTTCCGACATGCTTGAACACATATAGCCCCCTGCAAGACATCATGCCCTTGCTGGCTGAACGGTCATGGTCGTACATATTGGCCAGAGCTTCCCAAAACAGAGAAAGATCGTCTTCGCCGAAGCCGGTTTCCAAGGCGAGGTTGGCGCTGATGAAGCCCTTGGCGGCGTAGAGTCCGTAGGGAATCAGATTTTTGCGGCCCATGGTGCGGAGTTTGTCCTCGGGCTGCTCGTCTTCCCATTTTTGGAAATCCACCGAGCTTTTCGCACCTTTCACGTCCTCTGCCACCGCCATGCGGGTTATGGAAATATCCAGCGGTAAGACAGGATCAAGTGAACGCGCGAAAGCGAATTGCACCGGACCGCGCACCTGGCCGGCATTCGCACCGGTCGCCATCACGGCACCGAAGCAGCGAACATCGTAGAAGTTTTGGCACATCCAATCCTTCGCGGCCCTAACCTTGGATTTGGATGCGCCTTTTTCCGGCACTCCGCCGGTCTCCTCGTGAGCACGAATGATTGGTCGATTCAGGTTGCTGGCGTGTTCGACGAAAATGGCGTGGGGCATCTGGTTACCCTTGGCAATCTGCACATAGTTGCGGACCCGCCGCTTCAAGGCTACGTCGGAGACGAGTCCGTGCATGTCTTCAGGGTCGATGCGCGGGGCGTTGCCCGCATCCGGGTCGCCGTTGGGGTTGCCGTTTTCACAGTCGAACAGGAACAGGAATTCGTAGCGGTTATCGATAGCCATGACAAGACCTCCTTGATGGGTTGGCGTTAGGAATTTGCGGCAAACAAATCGGGTTGCGAATCGACTTTTTTCTCGGGCGCGGCATTCTTGTCCTTGGTGCCTGGGTTAAGGGCGGCGAGCTGCTGGTAATAGCCGAGAGCGAACAGGCTTTGCTGCTCCAGCGTGATGACTCGTGGTATGTCAGCCAAGCAGGCCATGACGTCGGCGATCTGGTTTTCGTACCAATAGGCCAAGCCGCCGTCGAGTTTGTTCAGGTGGTTCTTGGCGTTGGCGGCAAGACGACCGACGACTAAACCAGGGGTTTGGCTGGCGGCGATGTAATAGCGCTGTACCACACCAGCGCCGACGTCGCCCATGGCTGCTCGCTGCAACCGGGCTAGCACGGCGAGCAGTCTGCCGCAGTGGTAGGCGGGGCTGGGGTGTTCAGGATTTACATGGGGCTGCATGTGGGAGTCTCCTTTTCTCTGGTGGTAGGCTTTGATCAGTCCCATGCGGGCATGGGAGGCGGGGGTGTCGTTAATCACGTCGATGCGGGCGCGCAGTGTGGCTTGCGCGAGGGCAGCATAAGGGATGTCGCCGCCAGTGATGGCGGCCCGCCACAGGTGTTGCACCATCGGAGGGGGCAAGTCTTTCAGATCACGCACCAGACTGCCCGCCACGGCGAGGAATTTGGGCGGCGGTACCAATGCCTTGCCGTCCCTGCCGATGATAGCCAGATCTATAAACCATTGTTCGATATTGGCGACCAGCGTTTCGAACGCGCCTTGCATGACTTCGCGTACCATCACCCGGCCCGATGCACCGGATAGCAGCAGGGCGTAATAGACGTTGTTACTCAAGTCCGGACGCTGACCGGTCTGGATGGCCTGTAGGAGTTTTCGGGCTTTCAATTCGGCCCCAGCGGCGGTTTGCTCTTCCGGCTCCTTCAACCAGGGCAGCGGGTCGTCTTCGAGCGGGATACTCTGCTCGAACCAGTACACCGAAAGGACATTGCCGAGTTTGATACTTTTCTCCGCAATCAGGCAATTGAGTGTTTCCGCGTAGGCGACGGCGGTTTCCTCGGACATCGCCGCGTTGGCTGCTTGTTCCAGGCCGTAGGATTGGAACGCCTGTTTATCGAAACCCGCCAGCACATCGCCGGTACCCAATCCTCCCACTCCCGCCAATCCTTTGATTTTCGGATGGGTCGCCACGGGTTCTACGGCATCGCCGGTCAGCAGGCAGCGCATTTTTCCGGCGGCTTTGGCTTTCGGCACTTTCAGCGTGGCGCGGAAGCCGCGCCACCAATCGTGCCAGTCGGTTCTTTCCAACGGGTTTATGCCGTCAATGCGGAAGCAGGCGGATTCTGTAGGCTTGGCTTTTAGCCGGATCAATTCGTCCCGCACCGCCCGCATCGCGGCCTCGTCTTTCAGCAGCGCGGCGGCGCCGCTCAAATATGGAGCGGCTTCCGCCGCCTGTTCGAGCAAGCCACAAAAAAAGGCATGTTTGGCGCGGAATTTTTCCTGCTCCTTCTCGTCGAGGTCGTCTTTCCAAAACAAGGCGACGGTAGGCAATCCGTCCGATAGGAAATGGGCGCGCGCGCCTTCGCCACCGACCAATTCCGGTTGGCTAAGAGTGGGGCAGCACGCGAAGATTTGGCCCTTGTCCTCGCCCAAGGGTACGACGCCGGTATAGCGTCCGTCCGCAGTGCAGGTAATGGCCCATTTGACGGTCTTGCGGGTGAAGCCGGGTTCGGACGAGCCGGCCTGTTTAAGGATGGCATCAAGCATGGCCGTTTTCCTCCACTGCCTTCCTGACGGCGGGATCGTCATAACCGGGTATCTCCATCACCCCCTTGGTCAATTGGGCATGAAACACGCTGATACTGGGCGGCGCATGGCTGTCGTTGTCCCGGCTCAGGTCGAACACGTCGTAGAGCATGAACCCTAAGTCGAGACTAAGGCGAACGGGTTCTGGACCTGATTTTTCAGCATCTGCCAAGGTGAAAAAGGCGGGGAATTCACGGCAACCGAAAAACGGTTGGTAGTAACATTGCCCACCACGGGCGCGACGCTCGAATTGAGCATCGAAAGCTCGGGTATCCTGTCCCTCGCTACGAAAGCGCAGGTGGGCGTGGAGGCGGTAATGCACATTTTTCAACGCCGTGGTCTGGCGCTGGGTGCGGCCTTTCTGGTCGGTTCCCAGCTGCTCGCGGTCGCCGTCGGCCCACAAAGGCTCTGGCTCTGCCCTGCCGTCTCTCCAGCGGAGAATGACATTATCGCCCGGTGCTTTGTCCTTAACCTCGTTGCGGCGCAGCGCGATGTAACTGGGCGGTTTGAGCATTTCGATTTTTTCCACCTGCCAATAAAAGCCGTAAGACTTCTTCCAATAGATGGCATCGAAGATGCCCCGTGCGGCGGAAGGCGTGATGATGGGATAGCTGTAACGCTCGACCTTTAGCTCCGGGCGGGTGAAGCAGGCGAAATCGCCCCAGACTTCCAGGCAATGCGTTTTGCCTCGCATAACAATTTCTCCTTTAAGCAATCCAAATATTGAGTTCGCCCGGCGGGTTCAGTCCGAGCATGCCGTGGTAATGCTCTTTCACCGCATAGATAAACCAGTCTTCTTGCATATCCCGCCGTCCGCGTCGGAATTGCTGGACCGCAAGCAGGCTGTCCCAGATCGGATCCTCCGGTTTGGGGCGAAACCGGCTTACCGTCAGCGGGCGTGCCTGCCGGATCCAATCGCGGGTCAGGCCAGATTTATCCGCCAGCTCGCAGAGCCTTTGGTATTCATCGAGATATGGTTCATAGGGGACCAAGATATTGACGGTGTCCCGTTCGATCAGGCGATATTCCCTGGCGATTTCGGGAAAGGCCCCGGCTTTCACGTGCTCCAACAACGCCTTGGTTTTCGGGTGCTCGTCGATCCCGGCGATGCTGTAGAGCTCACGGTAATAGGCAATGATGAATTCGGGGTCATCCAGCGCCATGTGTGCCTTGCCAAGGCGTTTGAGCAGCATTTGGGTGACTTGCGCCGCCTGTTCATAGCCGCCGCCGGGCGGATAGCGCTCGTCTTCGGGCATAAAGACATGAGTCCGCCCCAGTTCTTTGCGCTTGCCTTCCCGGTTGCAGCGCCCCGCCGCCTGGATGATGGCGTCGAGCGGCGCATAAGCGCGGTAGACCACGGGGAAATCCACATCCACGCCGGCTTCGATGCATTGGGTGGCGACGAGGCGGACGGGTTTCCCCTGATCGAGCCGCTGGCGGACGGTCGCAAGCACGTCTTGGCGATGGGCCGGGCAGAGGTGGGTGGAAAGGTGCAGGGCGTCTCTTTCTTGCAGCAGTGTCCACAGATCCGTCGCATGCCGTTTGAGATTTACGATGCACAAAGTTTGCGGATGCTGCTCCAGTCGCTCGGCGAGGGTTGGCCAGCTCAGGGGGTGGTCGGGGTCGCCCCAATCCACCGTGACCCGTTTCAACGGTGTGAACAATGCGCCCGGCTGCGGAACGATCTCGCGTGGCTGCCAGCCGGCCGGGCAGTGTCGTCTAACCGCCTCATGCAAATGGGAGAAGGCCGGTTGGGTGGCGGTGGCGAATACGATGCTGGAGGCATGGGCTTTGGCCAGATGGGAAAGCGCGGCCAGGGTCGGCACGGCGAGTGCGGCGGGCAGGGTCTGCACTTCGTCGAACAGGATGACCGAACGCGCCAGCCGGTGCAGTTTGCGACAGGTCGAAGGCCGGTTGGAAAATAGCGATTCCAGCATTTGCACGCTGGTGGTCACGATGAGCGGCGCATCCCAGTTTTCCGCCAGCAGGCGCCGCCGGCGTTCGGGGTCTTCTGCCTGATTGCCTTCGTTGTCGGCTCGATTTCGTTCCGCGCCCGTCCCGGCCAGTGAGTGATGTTCCAGCACGTACTCCTCGCCGAAGTGGGGAACGAAAATCTCGCGGTAAATTTGGGCCGTCTGCTCGATGATGGAAAGATGAGGGATCACCATGATCACCCGCCGGAGGCCATGCTTTCGGGCATGGGCCAGGGCAAAGGCGAGCATGGCGAGCGTTTTGCCGCTGCCGGTGGGGGCGGTGAGGGTGAAAAGGCCGGTCGATGACTCCGCCGCATCGAGACAGGCTTTACGCAAGGCGACACGCACCTCGGCCACCCGTGAGTTCGCCTGGGTTTCGGTTTGCAACCGCTCGATATGGGACAAGAGGAGCGCTGCTGCGCGTTCGGGCTGCAGATCAGGCCCCGGTTTCCGGTAGCGCTTACCGGTATCCTCACCCTCGAAATGTGCCTCGGTGTCGAGGAAATCGGCATCCACCAGAGCCGAGAACAACAGGCGGATGTCCAGCATCCGGTCGATGCGGCTGGACAGTTCCATTCCGCAGACGGTGCCTGGTGGTTGAGTCGCCGTCAGGCCGTCGGCGGCGAGCCGGGTTTTCAATTCGTCCAGACAGTGGCTGCTGAGCGAGAGCTGCAATGGATGGTTCAGGGTGAGTGTTTTCAGGTTGAGTCCCGAGCACCCGTCTTTGCTGAGATATTGCAGACCGATGTGATGGCCCTGGATCGCCAGGGCTGCTGCGATGGCTTTGTGCTCCATCAACGCGAGCCAAGCGCCCTGCGACCAGTGGTCCAAGCCTTGGTCCTCGCCGCGCAGCCGTGCCTGAAACCGATCCCCATATTTGCCCAAATCGTGCAACAGGCCGGCCAGGCGAGCCTCGTCCGCCCAGGGCTCGTTTCCAGCGAACTCCCCGGCAAGCCGACTGACGCTCGATAAATGGTCGCGCAGCCGGTGCTGAATCCCTGCCCGGTTGGCGCTGTGCGCGTAACGACCGTCGTTCCGCACGGTGTTTCTACCTCCCGAAGTCCATGTGCGAACCGTCTTGCCGATCCCACGGCCTCAAAACCTGAGCCACCCCATCAAAAAAACGCAAGCGATACCGCATCGATGCTGCCGCAGCCGTTCCCCGACGGCCCAGCGAAGCCCCTGATGCCCCACCATTTTAGCCTCCAGCCCGTGTTTGGGGATGTCCATGAACGGTTCAGCGGGGGCGTTGCGCCAGTCGCGCTGCATCCTTTCGATCCGGTAGAAGCATCCAGTGCGGTCCATGCGCCGGAACCCGGGTCCGCCGGGCCGGTCAGCCGAAGGTGTAGTGCTTCTTCACCGGCACATGCACGTCCCAGGTGCAGGACATGCCGGGGGGAAAGGTGACAAGGTCGCCCTTGCCGATACGGACCGGCTCACCTCCCTGGGGCGTGACGGTGACCTCACCTTCGAGGATGTAGCAGGTTTCGCTTTCGTCGTAGGTCCAGGGGAAGGACGAGACACCGCAGCTCCAGGTCGGCCAGCGCCGAACGCCCAGTTCGCCGAGGCGGGTTTCCGGGGGATTGTTTTCGATCTTGATCGAGGGCATGGCATCGGCTCCTGTCATCGAGTGGGAAAGGGAGCGGAAAATCTAGCCCAGTGCCGCGGGCGCGTCGAGATTTCAGGCCGTAGGGCCGTTTCGCAAGAAAGGGTTGCTGCGTCGCTCGTCACCGAAGGTCGAAGTCGGACCGTGGCCGGGGATGAAGGTCACGTCGTCGCCCAGTGGAAACAGCCGTTCGCGGATCGAGCGGATGAGAATGTCGTAATCGCCGCGGGGGAAATCGGTGCGGCCGATCGAGCCTTTGAACAGCACGTCGCCGACCAGCGCCAGTCGCTGGCCGCGATGGAAGAACACCACATGGCCGGGCGTGTGGCCGGGGCAGTGCAGCACTTCCAGGGTCTCCGCGCCGAAGCTCACGGTGTCGCCGTGTTCCAGCCAGCGGTCGGGGGTGAAGACGGTGGTCCCCGGCAGGCCGAACATCCGGCATTGCTGCGGAAGGGTTTCGATCCAGAATGCATCGTCCCGCTGCGGGCCTTCGATGGGGATGCCGAGCTGTGCTGCCAGGCCGGCGGCGCCGGCCGCATGGTCGGCATGGGCGTGAGTCAGCAGAATCTTGCTCAGGGTGAAGCCGGCGTCCCCGGCCGCGGCCATGATTCGGTCCAACTCACCGCCGGGATCGACGACGGCGCCCAGGCCGGTGGTTTCGCAGCCGAGGATCGTGCAGTTCTGCTGGAAGGCGGTGACGGGGATGATGATGGATTTCACGGAGGCTGGATCGATCTGACTTACCTGAAGGACCATGGTACTTGAAAACGCCGTCGACATGGTTTTTCAGTCCTTCGGCGCACGCGTGATCCGCCGTTTCCCGGTCCTTGGGAGGCTGCGCATGATCCTGAAGCACGTGCCGCTTACCGTCGGCTGGCTCAGCGCTTCCATAGCCAGGCCGCGCCGCGCACCCCGCTGGAATCTCCGTAGCGCGGCGGCACCAGGCGGGTGTCGACCCGGTCGGAGAACACGTATCGTCCCCACAGCCGCGGTACATTGGCATACAGCCGCGCGCAGTTGGAAAGCCCGCCGCCCAGCACGATGACGTGCGGGTCCACGATGTTGATGACGTGGGCCAGCGCGCGGGCCAGCCGGTCCTCGTAGAGCGCCATGCTGCCGCGGCAGCTCGCATGGCCCAGTTCCGCGCGCTCGGCGATGCTCTTGGCGTCCAGGGATTCGCCGGTGCGGCGTTCGTGGTCGCGGGCAAGTCCCGGCCCGGACAGGAAGGTCTCGATGCAGCCACTCTTTCCGCAGTAGCAGGGCGGGCCGGGGCGCTCGATGCCTTGCGGCCAGGGCAGCGGATTGTGGCCCCATTCCCCGGCGATGGCGTTGGCGCCGTTGAGGAGCCTGCCCCGTATCACGATTCCGCCGCCGACGCCTGTGCCCAGGATCACCCCGAACACGCTTTCCGCCCGCGCCGCGGCGCCATCCACGGCTTCCGACAGAGCGAAGCAGTCGGCGTCGTTCGCCAGCCGCACCGGCCGGCCCAGCGCCCGCGCCAGGTCTTCCCGCAGGGGCATGCCGTTCAGACACACCGAATTGGAGTTCTTCAGCCGCCCCGTCGCCGCCGACACCGCGCCCGGCGTGCCGATCCCCACCGTGCCCCGCTCGGCCAGCTCGTATTCGGCCTCCTCGACCAGTCTTACGATGGTCCGGATCGTTTCCGGGTAATTGCCCTGAGGCGTATCGGTGCGGCGGCGGAGCAGTTCCCGGCCGTGGGAGGTCATGGCGATCAGTTCGACCTTCGTTCCCCCCAGGTCGATGCCCAGCAGCAGGCTCATGAAGTCAATGTGTCTGTCGAAAACCGTGAGGGTAGCGATTCCCCGCGTTGGTGTGCAAGCGATGGAGAGGAAAGACTCGGCGGGCGTGTAGTACCATGCAGGGAAAAAAGCCCGTCTGGGCGTTCAAGTTCGATAATTAGAAAAATGTGAGGGAGGGGATATGCAGCATTTGCGCGAATGGCTCAGCGACTGGTTCAGGCGGATTCTTCCCAACGCACAGGCCGTCTCGTTCGCGATCCTGCTGGTAGTCGGTTTCATCGTCGTGGTCAGCCTGGCCAAGATGCTGATGCCGGTATTCGCCGCCGGCATCATCGCCTATCTGCTGGACGGCCTGGTGGAGATCGGCGAGCGCAGAAAGCTGCCGCGGCTGGTTTCCGTGATCGTCGTCTACCTCCTGTTCCTCGCGCTGCTGCTGGTCGTGTTCATCGGCCTGCTGCCGCTCCTCTATCAGCAGACCCTGCAGCTGATCGAGCAGGCGCCGAGCTGGGTGAATCGCGGGCAGGTGCTGATCATGGAATTGCCGGAGCGCTATCCGGACTACATCACCCAGGAACAGGTGAACGATCTGATCGGCGCGATCCGGGCGGAGCTGATCTCCTACGGTCAGTCCATGCTGACCTATTCCTACGCCTCCTTGGTCAGCCTCATCACCGTGGTGGTCTATTTCATCCTGGTGCCGCTCCTGGTGTTCTTCTTCCTGAAGGACAGGGACCGCATCCTGGGCTGGTTCACCCAATACCTGCCGCGCGACCGCAACCTGTCCAACCGCGTATGGAAAGAGGTGGACATGCAGATCGGCAACTACGTGCGGGGCAAGTTCGTCGAGATCGTCATCCTATTCGCGGCCAGTTTCGTGACCTTTTCCCTGATGGGCCTGAACTACGCCTTGCTGCTGGCGGTGCTGATGGGGATTTCGGTCATCATCCCCTACGTCGGCGCGACCTTGGTCACCTTTCCGGTCATGATCGTCGCGTTCTTTCAATGGGGCGTGTCGGATGATTTCTGGTACCTGATGCTGGCCTACGCCATCATCCAGGCGCTGGATGGGGTGATGCTGGTGCCCTTGCTGTTTTCCGAGGTGGTCAATCTCCACCCCGTGGCCATCATCGTGGCGATCCTCTTCTTCGGCGGCTGGTGGGGATTCTGGGGCGTGTTCTTCGCCATCCCGCTGGCGACGCTGGTGAAAGCCGTACTCAGCGCCTGGCCGCGGTTGGGGGAAGGCGAAATGCCCGCGGCCGGCGGCCCATAGCCGCGCGGCTCAGAGTGCGTCCGAAGCGAAATCCGCCAGCCGCGAGCGCTCGCCCCGGCGCAGGGTGATGTGGGCCGCGTGCGGCCATTGCTTGAAGCGATCGACGACGTAGGTGAGGCCGGAGGTGGTGCCGGTGAGGTAGGGCGTGTCGATCTGGCCGATGTTGCCGAGGCAGACGATCTTGGTGCCGGGGCCGGCGCGGGTGATCAGGGTCTTCATCTGCTTCGAGGTCAGGTTCTGCGCCTCGTCGAGGATGATGTACCGGTTGAGGAAGGTGCGGCCGCGCATGAAGTTGAGCGATCTGACCTTGACCCGGTTGAGCAGCAGGGTGTTGGTCGCCGCCCGTTCCCAGGCGCCGGCGTTCTCATGGCTGCTGAGCAGTTCCAGGTTGTCGAGCAGCGCGCCCATCCAGGGCGTCATCTTCTCTTCCTCCGTGCCGGGCAGGAAGCCGATGTCCTCGCCCAGCGGGATCGTTTCCCGGCTCATGATGATCTCGCGGTACAGCTTCTGGTCCAGCGTCATGACCAGGCCGGCGGCCAGGGCCAGCAGGGTCTTGCCGGTGCCGGCGCTGCCGAGCAGGGTGACGAAGTCGATGTCCGGGTCGAGCAGGACGTTGAGCGCGAAATTCTGTTCGCGGTTCCTGGCCTGGATGCCCCAGACGGCATGTTGCGGGGTGCGGAAGTCGCGGGCGAGTTCGATCACGGCGCTGCCGTTCTCACGCCGGCGGACGATGGCTTCGAACTGGGATTCGTCGGCCAGATAGAGGTACTGGTTGGGGAAGAAGTCCTTCACCAGCGGACCCTGAACCCGGTAGAAGGTACGGCCGCGCTCCTGCCAGGATTCCATCTTGCCGCCGTGGGTATCCCAGAAGTCGGGCGGAAGCTCGATGGCGCCGCTGTAGAGCAGGTTGACGTCGTCCAGCACCTGGTCGTTGTGGTAGTCCTCGGCCCGAAGCCCCAGCACCGTGGCCTTGATGCGCATGTTGATGTCTTTCGACACCAGCACCACCTGCCGGTTGGGGCATTCCTCGGACAGCGCCAGGAGGGTCGCCAGGATCGAATTGTCCGGAATGTCCCCGGGTAGGCTCACGGGGAGGGAGGCGGCGAGCCGGCGGGTCTGGAAGAACAGCCGGCCTTGACAGCGTTCGTCGATGCGGCCGGCGTAATCCGTCCGCGTCAGCGGGATGCCCTGGTCGATGTCGTCCAGGGCGGTCAGGTGGACCAGTTCGTCGAGGAAGCGGCTGGCCTGGCGGGCGTTCCGCGCGACGTCGGACAGGCCTTTCTTGCCGTGATCGAGCTCCTCCAGAACGATCATCGGGATGAAGATGTCGTGTTCCTGGAAGCGGAACAGGGAGGCCGGATCGTGCATCAGCACATTGGTATCGAGCACGAACAGCTTGCGGTCGGCGGCGGACGTCATGGGGCGGATTTCCGTTTGAAAAGCGATCAAGCGGAGGTCTTCGCGGCGAGCCCTGCGACGGCCCGGAGCACCTCCTCGGCATGTCCTTTGACGCCGACTTTGCGCCATTCGGCGGCGAGCCGTCCTTCGGCGTCGATCAGGAAAGTGCTGCGCTCTATGCCTCGCACCTGTTTACCGTACATGTTTTTCAGGCGGATGACGTCGAACAGCCGGCACAGTGCCTCGTCGCCGTCGGAGAGCAGCTCGAACGGAAATCCGTACTTGCAGCGGAAGCGTTCGTGCGACTTCAGGCTGTCGCGCGAAACTCCCACGATGTCCGCCCCGAGCTTCTGGAATTCGGGGTAAAGGTCGCGGAAGTCCTGGCCCTCCTGGGTGCATCCCGGGGTGCTGTCCTTGGGATAGAAATAGAGGACCAGCGGGCGCCCATGCCGCTGGGACAGCCGGAACGTCCCGCCGCTGGTCGATTCGGCCTGGAAGTCCGGCACGGCTTGTCCGAGGGTCGGTGTGTTCATCGGAAGGCTCCTGTGAAAGAACGGCTCAGCGCTTGACCGGCTCCAGGATGGCATCGAGGTTCTGGCGGTCGCAGAATTCGACGAATTCGTCCCGCAACGGGATGATCTTCATGGCCGGCGGAATCATCACCGTCAGGTGCGCGATGAACATCGGCGTGCCGGTATAGGGCGCGGGTGGACGGCTGGTGCTGACGTCCAGGATCTTGATGTGGCGGGCGGCGAAGAAATCGGCCAGCTCGTAGAGATGGCTGCCGCTCTCCCCGGCCACCACATCCACGGCATAAGGGATCGCATCCTCCTCGCGCGGTTTGTCCTCGGGCAGCCGTCGCATGTGGATCTTGAGCGCGTAGCGGGCGGCCAGGTTTTCCAGCGCGCTTTCGAACCGGGCGATGTGGTTCCAGTTGCCTTCCACCATGAGATGGCCGGCGAATTCGGTGCCGAGTTCGGTCAAGCGGCTTTCGAGCAGGGTGCACCGGCACTCGCTCACCACCTGGCCGATGTCGGCGATCAGGTTCAGGCGGTCGGCGCCCAATATGGTTGCGACGATTTGCATTCGGTGAGGATTTGGATGGTTGTGCGGGAGTCTTGCGGGAAGTTTACCACGTGATGCCGGCCGTTCAGCCGGTCCAGGCGACCAGGCCGTAATGGGCGGTGCTCAGCACGACCAGGCCGAAGGCGATCCGGTACCAGGCGAAGGCGGTGAAATCGTGTCCGCCGATGTAGCGCAGCAGCCCGCGCACGGCGAGGAAGGCGCTGACGAAGGCCGCGGCGAAGCCGATCCCGAAGGCGGAGAGATCTTCCGCGTGAAGGATGCCCCCCGTTTTGTAGAGATCGTAGGCGGTGGCGATGAAAAGGGTCGGGATGGCCAGGAAGAACGAGAATTCGGTGGCGGCCCGGCGCGAGAGCCCCAGCAGCAGGCCGCCGATGATGGTGGCGCCGGAGCGCGACGTGCCGGGGATCATCGCCAGGGTCTGGAACAGACCCAGCTTGAGCGCGAGGCGCCAGTCGACGTCGTCGATGGATTCCACCCGTGGAGGGCGTTGGCGCCGCTCTACCCAAAGGATGATCAGACCGCCCAGGATGAACGTGGTCGTCACCGTGGTGGAATTGAAAAGATGGGCCTTGATGGCCTTGCCGGCCAGGAATCCCACGATGCCGGCGGGCAGGAAAGCGATGATGAGGTTCAGGACGAAGCGGCGGGCCTGTCGGCTGTGGCCGAGGCCGAACAGCAGCTCGACGAGCTTGCGTCGGTATTCCCAGCACACGGCGAGGATCGCCCCGGACTGGATGACGACCTCGAACAACTTGCCGCGGTCGTCGTTGAACTTCAGCAACTCACCCACGAGGATGAGATGGCCGGTGCTGGACACCGGCAGGAATTCGGTCAGTCCTTCGACGAGGCCGAGGATCAGGGCGTTGAGCCAATCGGGAAGCAGCATGGCGGAAGCGGATGGGTAGGTCAGGGATCTGGAATGGGCCGGGATCGGTTCTTCGGGGTGGCCGAGGTCTGGGCCGAGCGTTCCCGCAGGTAGCCGATCACGAGGGGCAGCACAGAGACGGCGATGATCGACAGGACCACGGTGCTGAAATGGTCCTTGACCCAGGGAATGTTGCCAAAGCCGTAACCCGCTCCGACCAGGAGAGCCACCCAGAGCAGGCCGCCGATGACGTTGAAGGTGGCGAATTCTACGTACCGCATGCTGCCCACGCCGGCCAGGAAAGGAGCGAAAGTCCGCACGATGGGCACGAAGCGGGCGATGATGATGGTCATCTTGCCGTAGTGCTCGAAATAGCTGTGCGTGCGCTCGATGTGCTTCCGGTCGATGATGCGCAGGAAGTCGCGGTCGTGGAGCTTGTATCCGAAGAAATAGCCCACGAGGTAGTTGACGGCATCGCCCACGATCGCCGCCGTCGCGAGGACGAGGCCCACGGTCGAAACATCCATGGCACCGGTGGCCGCCACCGCGCCGGCGGCGAACAGCAGCGAATCGCCGGGCAGGAAGGGGAGGATGATGAGGCCGGTTTCGCAGAACACGACCAGGAACAGGCTCAGGTATATCTGGCTGCCGTGAGCCGCAGCCAGCTCCGGCAGATGCCGGTTGAGATGGAGGACATAGTCCAGATAACTGGTCAATTCAGGCATGATGGTCCGGATATGGGCAGGGTCTCGGAAATACGCTTGAAACGGTGGAATTGGGGTGGAGTCGCGACTAGGAATCGGTATCGGAGACCCTGTATGATAATCCATCTCGTGTGGTTCCGATCCTTCCCTTGTCCGCCCTTAGCCCCTTGCCGCCGCCGACCGAATCCTTTTATCGACCGGGCGCAGCAATCTTGCTGCTGGTTTCCGCGGCACACCTCGGCCTGTGGCTGGGCTGGCGCGAAATGAAGCGGCTGGAGCCGGTGCGCGTGCCGCAGCAGGCCATCGAGGTATCGCTGGAAATGATCGCCCCGGCGCCGAAGCCGGCGGAGCCCGCCGCCCAGCCCGCCCCGGCGCCGCCCAAGCCGGTCACCCCGCCCAAACCCAAGCCCGTCGCCAAGCCCAAGCCGTTGACGAAGACCCTGCCCAGGCCGCTCCCGGTCCAGCCCGAGCGGACGCTAGGGGACGCCGCGCCACGGAGCGAGCCGGCCGCGCCCCCTCCCGAAGCGTCGTCCGCCGCGGGCGGAGAAGGCGTGCCAGGCGGGAGGAGCGGTAGTTCAGTCCCCGCATCGACTCCCGCGAGTTTCAACGCCAATTATCTGCACAATCCCGTGCCGGAATACCCCGCGTTTGCCAAGAAGCAGCGCTGGCAGGGCAAGGTCATGCTCAAGGTCCACGTGCTGCCGACGGGTCTGCCGGCCGAAGTCGAGCTGCAAGCCAGCAGCGGCCACGACATCCTCGACGAGTCCGCGCTGGAAACCGTCCGCCGCTGGCGCTTCGTCCCGGCCACCAAGGGCGGCAAGGCCGTGGCGAGCTGGGTCGTGGTGCCGCTCGAATTCTCTCTGACTCATTGACAGCACTGGCAGGAATCATGGTCACCGATACTTCCACCCTCATCATCAATGCCACCCTCTGGGTCCTCATCGCCTTTTCGGTGCTCACCTGGACGCTCATCGTGCTCAAGGTCTGGCAGTATTGGCGGCAGAGCCTCGCCAACCGGAGCTTCGAAGAACGGTTCTGGGGTGCCTCCAGCCTCGACGAGGCCCGAGGGGAGATCGCGTCCGGCAAGACCGCTCCCGTCGTCCGGCTCGCCGGCGCAGGCTTCGAGGTGCTCGACAACGCCCGTCAGAGTCACCCGCCTGCCCTCAAATACCGGGGTGACCTGCTCGCCACCCTGGAGCGCAAACTCAAGCGCCAGCTGGAGCGCGAATCCCGGCTGTCGGATATCGGGCTCACGGTCCTGGCCAGTATCGGTTCCACCGCGCCTTTCGTCGGTCTGTTCGGGACCGTCTGGGGCATCATGCACGCCCTGCAGGACATCAGCCGAAGCGGCAAGGCCAGCCTGGAAGTGGTGGCCGGCCCGATCGGCGAGGCGCTGATCGCCACCGCCATCGGCATCGCCGTCGCGGTGCCGGCCGTGCTGGCCTACAACTTCCTGATGCGGCAATCGCGCCGCAAGCAGCAGGCGCTGGAAATCTTCGCCGAAGACTTCCTGCACCTGGTCGCCGCCGAGACCGCCCACCGCTGAAGGAGAGACGCCATGGCCATGAAAACCGGGGGCGACAGCGACGAAGTGATGAGCGAGATCAACGTCACCCCGCTGGTGGACGTCATGCTGGTGCTGGTGATCGTGTTCCTGGTGACGGCGCCGCTGCTGACCCAGAGCATGAACGTCAACCTGCCCAAGACCGGCGCGGTGGCCGCCTCGGACGACAGCCAATCGACCCCGATCGGCATCGACGCCCAGGGGCGCATCGTGCTGGACAAGACCGAGATCGCCGGTCTGGCGGAGCTGGAGGCGAAGCTCCGGGAACGGGTGCAGCAGAATCCGGAAGGCCTGTACATCGTCCACGCCGACCAGGCGGTGTCCTATGCCGTCGTCGCCAAGGTGCTGGCCGCCGCCCACAAGGCCGGAGTCAACCGGCTGTCCCTGGCGACGGTGCAGGAGTAGTCTCCGGTGGGGCAGCGTCCTGGCCCCGGCGATTCCCCGGGCATCTTTCCCCGTGTTGTCAGTGGCAGGGGCGACACGCTACCATCGGCACTTTTTAGCGGATGCATCGAATGATTCAAGGCAGTATCGTTGCCCTGGCAACGCCCATGGAACCCGATGGGAGGCTGGATGTTCCCGGTCTCAGGCGACTGGTCGAGTTCCACATCGAACAGGGGACGGATGCCATCGTGGCGGTGGGGACGACCGGCGAATCGGCGACGCTGGACGAGGAAGAACACACGGAAGTCATCCGTCTGGTGGTGGAGCAGGCCGCCGGCAGAATCCCGGTCATCGCCGGTACCGGTGCGAACGCGACCACCGAAGCCATCCGTTTGACCGCCAGGGCCAAGGCCGTCGGCGCCGACGCGTGTCTTCTCGTCACGCCGTATTACAACAAGCCGACCCAGGAGGGCCTCTACCGCCATTACCTGGCGGTCGCCGAGGCAGTGGACATTCCGCAGATCCTTTACAACGTGCCCGGCCGTACCGGCTGCGACATGCTGCCGGCCACCGTCGGGCGGCTGGCGCAGGTTCCCGGCATCGTCGGAATCAAGGAAGCGACCGGCAAGCTCGAGCGGCTGGCCGAGATCCGGGCGCTGTGTCCCGAGGGGTTCGCCCTGTATTCCGGCGACGACGCAACGGCGTGCGAATTCTGCCTGTCGGGCGGCAACGGCGTGATCTCGGTCACGGCCAACGTGGCGCCGCGTCTCATGCAGGAGATGTGCCGAGCGGCCATCGCCGGTGACCGGGCGACGGCCGAGGCGATCAACCGCCGGCTCGAGGCCCTGCACCATGATCTGTTCATCGAGTCCAATCCCATACCCGTGAAATGGGCACTGCACGAAATGGGACTGATCCAGGAGGGAATCCGTCTGCCGCTGACCTGGCTGGCCGCGTCCTGCCGGGAGGCGGTGCGCCAGGCCATGCGTCAGGCCGGCGTGCTCTGAGGACCATTCCATGGGCAATGGATTCAGATGGGCGGCTCTCGGCAGTGCGCTCTGGCTGCTGGGCGGCTGTACCTATATCGCCAGCCTGTTTCCGGACAAGCAGAAGCAGTACCGCTATCATTCGGAAATACCCCCGCTGGAAATACCGCCGGATTTGAGTTCGTCGACCATCGAGGGCGCGGTGACTTCGGCGGCCCAGGCGGAAGCCCTCCGGCCGAAGGAGGAGCCGACGCCCCGAGCTACGGCCGAAACCGAGCCCGTGGAGCCGGATCCGAAGACCACGCTGGCGCAGGACATGAGCGACGTTCCCCTCATCGAGGTCGAGGCGCCGTTCGAGGATGCCTGGCGCTCGGTCAACCGCGCCCTTGGCCGGGCCAAGCTCGAAGTGGTCGGGGAAGACCAGGCGAAAGGCATATTCGAGGTCTATTACAACGGTACCGGGCAGCGCGCGCCGGAAGACGTGGGACTGTTCTCCGGCCTGTTCGGCGGTGGCGGCGACAGCACGGCCTCGGCCTTCCGTGTCCATGTCGAGCAGAAGGGCAAGGTCACCCAGGTTTTCGTCACCGATGGACGGGACGACCCGCAACAATCGGGATTGGGGCTCGAACTGCTGAAGACCATACACGCACAGTTCCAGAAATCCGCGAGCGCTTCGCCGGCAGCCGGCGGCGAGGACGATGCCGGCACGGCGGAAGAGTCTCCCAAACCCGCCGAATAAGGCGGCCTTCGATTTTTTCTACACTCTGCGAGCCATAGCCATGGTTGTCTGCATTCCGGGCCCATCGGCCTTGTCCATGTTCCGCGCCAGCCGCCTGCTGGCATCCCTGCGGGGAGTCGCGCCGGCCGTTCGCAAGGTCGATGCCCGATTCGTCCATTTCGCGGCGCTGGCGCGCGGTCTGGACGATGTGGAGCACCGGCTGCTGCGGCAGGTCCTGAACCATGGTCCGGTCGAGAGCGAGACGGAAGCCAGCGAAACTTTGCTGGTGACGCCGCGGCTCGGGACGATTTCGCCCTGGTCCAGCAAGGCCACCGAGATCGTCCGCCGCTGTGGCCTGGATGCGGTCTGCCGGGTCGAGCGCGGCATTGCCTACGCGCTGCAGCTCGACGGCGAGCTGTCCGCGGCGCAGCGTGAAGCTGTCAGGGCGCTGCTGCACGATCGCATGACGCAGACCGTCCTCAGCCGCGGGCAGGAAGAGATGCTGTTCCGCCAACGCGAGCCGGAGCCGCTGCAATACGTCCCGCTCATGCAGGAAGGCCGTTGGGCGCTGGTCAAGGCCAACGCCGCTCTGGGGCTGGCGCTGTCGGAAGACGAGCTGGATTACCTGGAGCAAAGCTATCGGGCGATGTCGCGCAACCCCAGTGACATCGAGCTGATGATGTTCGCCCAGGCGAATTCGGAGCATTGCCGCCACAAGATATTCAACGCCCAATGGCGGATCGACGGCGAGGCGCAGGATCAGACCCTGTTCGGCATGATCCGCCACACCAGCCAGGCGAGTCCCGAGGGCATCATCTCCGCCTACAGCGACAACGCCGCCGTGATCCGGGGCGCGCGGGCCGAAGTGCTGCTGCGGGATCCCGGCGGTTTCGCCTACGGCTACCGGGAAGAACCGGCCCATCTGGTGATGAAGGTGGAGACCCACAATCACCCGACTGCGATCTCTCCCTTCCCCGGCGCCGCCACCGGTGTCGGCGGCGAAATCCGCGATGAGGGCGCCACCGGGCGCGGTTCGCACAGCAAGGCGGGCCTGTGCGGCTTCGCCGTCTCGCACCTGCGCATTCCCGACTTCATACAGCCTTGGGAGACCGGCAGCGGCAGGCCGGGGCGCATCGCCTCACCGCTCCAGATCATGCTGGAGGGGCCGATCGGCGGCGCGGCGTTCAACAACGAATTCGGCCGTCCCAACCTGTGCGGCTACTTCCGGACCTTCCAGCAGTTGGCACCGGATGGCGCGAGCCTGTACGGCTACCACAAGCCGATCATGCTCGCTGGCGGCATGGGCAACATCCGCGAAGTCAATCTGGGCAAGTCGGAAATCCCGCCAGGCGCTCCCATCGTGGTACTGGGCGGGCCGGCCATGCTGATCGGGCTGGGCGGCGGCGCCGCCTCCTCGGTGGCCTCCGGCGAAAGCGCCGAAGACCTCGATTTCGCCTCGGTGCAGCGCGACAATCCGGAGATGGAGCGGCGCTGCCAGGAAGTCATCGATCATTGCGTCGCCCTTGGCGAGGACAACCCGATTCTGTCGATCCACGACGTCGGTGCCGGGGGACTGTCCAATGCCGTGCCGGAACTCATCCACGACAGCGGGCGGGGCGGGCGTTTCGAGCTGCGCGACATTCCGAGCGCGGAGCCGGGCCTCTCGCCGATGCAGCTCTGGTGCAACGAGTCCCAGGAGCGCTACGTGCTCGCGCTGCGACCGGAGCGGCTGGAACGCTTCCAGGCGCTGTGCGAACGCGAGCGCTGTCCGTTCGCGGTGATCGGCCACGCGACGGCGGACGAAGACCTGGTGGTCAACGACCTCCGGTTCGCCAACCATCCGGTGGCGATCCCGATGTCCCTGCTGTTCGGCAAACCTCCCCGGATGCTGCGCGACGTCGCCCGGCTTCCGGCTGCGACCAAGCCGCTGGATTTCGCCGGCTTCGACTGGCGCGACGCCGTCAAGCGGGTACTGAGTCTGCCGGCGGTGGCCGACAAGAGTTTCCTGATCCACATCGGCGACCGCTCCGTGGGCGGATTGGTGGCGCGGGATCAGCTGGTCGGCCCGTGGCAGGTGCCGGTGGCGGACGTGGCAGTGACGGTATCGGGTTTCCGCGCCGTCACCGGTGAGGCCATGGCCCTGGGCGAACGCTCACCCATCGCCGTGATCGACGCGCCGGCATCCGGGCGCATGGCGGTGGGAGAGGCGTTGACCAACATTCTGGCGGCCCCGATTGCCTCGCTGGGCGACGTCAAGCTGTCGGCGAACTGGATGGCTGCGGCCGGCGCACCCGGCGAAGACGCCCGCCTGTTCGATACCGTGCGCGCGGTAAGTCTGGAGCTGTGTCCGGCGCTGGGTGTCGCCATACCGGTCGGAAAGGATTCGCTGTCGATGCGTACCGTGTGGCGCGAGAGCGGCAAGGAGATGGCCATGATTTCGCCGCTGTCACTGATCGTTTCGGCATTCGCGCCGGTGACCGACGTGCGGCGGACATTGACGCCGGAACTGCGGCTCGATGGCGGCGCTTCGGTGCTGGTCCTGATCGATCTCGGCCAGGGCCGCAACCGTCTCGGCGGCTCGGCCCTGGCCCAAGTGTACGGCCAGATGGGGGAGACCTGCCCGGACCTCGACGATCCGGCCTTGTTCCGGGCGTTCTTCGGGGCAGTGCAGTCGCTCAGCAGCGATGGCTTGATCCTCGCTTATCACGACCGCTCCGACGGCGGTCTGTTCGTCACGGCGGTGGAAATGGCCTTCGCCGCGAGGACTGGCATCGATCTGCACCTCGATCACCTGGGTGATCCGGTGGCGGCGGCATTCGCCGAAGAGCTGGGCGCGGTCATCCAGGTGGCCAGCGACGACCTGCCCGCGGTGATGGTGAGGCTCGAGGATGCCGGCCTGGGTGCCTGCAGCCGGGTGGTCGGAGCACCGCGTTCCGACAGCAGGATCGTGGTGCACCATGGGGGCATGCCGATATTCGGCGCCAGCCGTGCCGAACTGCAAGGGATATGGTCCGAGACCAGCTACCGTATGCAGGCATTGCGGGACAATCCGGATTGCGCCCGGCAGCAGTTCGAATCCCTGTTCGACGACGGCGACCCGGGTTTGCATGCCAAACTGAGTTTCGATCCGAACACCGATGTTGCGGCTCCCTATCTCAATCTGTCGCGGCCCCGGATGGCCATACTGCGCGAACAGGGTGTCAACGGTCACATGGAGATGGCGGCGGCGTTCGACGCGGCGGGTTTCGCTTGCGTCGACGTGCACATGAGCGATCTGGCGGAAGGCCGCATCGGTCTAGCAGACTTCCGGGGACTGGCGGCCTGCGGCGGATTTTCTTACGGTGACGTACTCGGCGCGGGCGGCGGTTGGGCCAAGTCGATCCTTTACAACGCCCGGTTGCGCGATGAATTCGTGGCCTTTTTCCGGCGGGAGGACACCTTCGGACTCGGGGTGTGTAACGGCTGTCAGATGCTTTCGCAATTGCACGAACTGATCCCGGGGGCCGAGAATTGGCCGCGCTTCGTGCGCAACCGTTCCGAACAGTACGAGGCGCGGGTCGCCATGGTGGAAATCCAGCCGTCCCGGTCGATCTTCTTCGATGGCATGACGGGATCGCGGCTGCCGGTCGTGGTCTCGCACGGCGAGGGTCGGGTCGAATACCGCCCCGGAACCGGTAATGGGGGACAGCTCGTGGCGGTCGCCTTCGTCGACAACTATGACCGGATTACCGAAGCCTATCCCTTCAATCCCAACGGTTCGCCTCGTGGCATCACCGGTCTGACCACGCCGGACGGGCGTTTCACCATCATGATGCCGCACCCGGAGCGCTGTTTCCGTACCGTGCAGAATTCCTGGCGGCCCAGGGATTGGGGCGAATATGGTCCGTGGATGCGAATGTTCCGCAACGCCAGGCGGTGGGTCGGATAATTGACTTGGGTTGGACCGGCATTGAAAAGGTCTTGAGCGAAGGTATAATCGATCGATTTTTCCGAGGAGTCCGGATCGATGCGTCGTCCTCTGGTGGTTGGAAACTGGAAGATGAACGGCAGGAGCGCGAGCGTGGCTCGCCTGCTGAACGACATCCTGGCCGGCATCGGAGACTGTAAGGCAGAAGTCGGGGTGTGCGTGCCGTTCGTTTACATCCCCCAGGCATCCGAGATACTGAAGGGCACCAAGGTGATGCTGGGTGCGCAGAACGTCGCGGACCACAACTCCGGCGCGTTCACCGGCGAGATTTCAGCCGGCATGCTGCGCGAGTTCGGCTGTGAGCTGGCCATCGTCGGGCACTCGGAACGGCGTCTGCTCTATGGCGAGTCGAACGAACTCGTGGCGTCCCGCTACGAACAGGCGATCCAGGGACATCTCAAACCGATCCTCTGCGTCGGCGAAACGCTGGAGCAGAGGGAGCAGGGCAGGACCCTTGCGGTGATCGGGGCGCAGATCGACACCGTGTTCGAATTCGCCGGCGTCCAGTCCCTGGAGCATGCGGTGATCGCTTACGAGCCGGTTTGGGCCGTCGGGACCGGGCGCAGCGCGACCACCGGCCAGGCCCAGGAGGTGCACTATCACATCCGGAGTTTGATCGCCCGGTGGAATCCGGAAGTGGCTCAGGCGGTGCAGATTATCTATGGCGGAAGCGTGAAGCCGGAGAATTCCGCTGAATTGTTTGCGATGCCCGACATCGATGGCGGCCTGATCGGCGGTGCCTCGCTCGATGCGCGGGCGTTTCTGTCGATCTGTCATTCAGTTTCAGTTTAGGGGCTTTTTATGATTCAAGCGTTGACTGTCTTTCATGTTTTGCTCGCCTTGAGCATCGTCGGACTGGTGCTGCTGCAGCAGGGGCGCGGAGCGGATGCCGGCGCGGGCTTCGGCGGCGGTTCGTCCGGCAGCCTGTTCGGCGCGCGGGGCGCGGCGTCCTTTCTGTCGCGGACCACGGCCATTCTGGCCACCCTGTTCTTCGGCACGAGCCTGACTCTTGCTTATCTGTCCGGTCATGTGGATAATAGGCGGCTCGATATCATGGACGTTCCTGCTGTCCAGCAGTCACAACCGGACATGCCTGCGGTGGCCCCGGAGCCCGCCAAGAGTGGATCCGATGTGCCGGCGCAGCCTGCGCAATGACGTCCTTCCTGAACAGCCAGCCGATGTGGTGGAATTGGTAGACACGCCATCTTGAGGGGGTGGTGACGCAAGTCGTGTCGGTTCAAGTCCGACCATCGGCACCAATTCGAAGATCCCTAAAGCCGGTCTTGACGCGTTGGCGTTCAGACCGGCTTTTTTCATTTTGGCGATAGAGTCCATGGAATTCGCTGTCAAATGCTGCGATGGTCCGGCCCGCCGGGGCGAGCTCTCGTTTCCTCGCGGTCGTGTGCAGACGCCGGCTTTCATGCCGGTGGGTACCTATGGCACTGTCAAGGCCATGACGCCTGAGGAATTGCGCGACAGTGGCGCGGAGATCATTCTCGGCAATACCTTCCATCTGATGCTGCGTCCGGGCGTGGATATCATCCGGGCCCACGGTGACCTGCACGGGTTCATGCACTGGGACGGGCCGATCCTTACCGACTCGGGTGGCTTCCAGGTGTTCAGCCTGGGCGCGATGCGCAAGATCGGCGAGCAGGGGGTGCTGTTTCGCTCGCCCATCGACGGGAGTCCCGTCTTCATGGGGCCGGAAGAGTCCATGGCCGTCCAGCGCGCGCTGGGCTCGGACATCGTGATGGTGTTCGATGAATGTACGCCATACCCGGCGGAATACGGCGAGGCGCGCGCCTCGATGGAACTCTCCCTGCGCTGGGCGGAGCGCAGCAAGGCGGCGCACGCCGATAACCCTTCCGCGCTGTTCGGCATCGTCCAGGGCGGTATGTACGAAGACCTGCGGGCCCGTTCGATCGCGGGTTTGCAGGAGATCGGCTTCGACGGCTACGCGATCGGCGGCCTCTCGGTTGGAGAGCCCAAGGAGGACCGCCACCGGGTACTGGAAGCGCTGATGCCGCAGATGCCCGCCGAACGTCCCCGCTATCTGATGGGAGTGGGCACGCCGGAAGACATCGTCGATGCGGTGACGCGCGGCATCGACATGTTCGACTGCGTGCTGCCGACCCGCAATGCACGCAACGGCCATCTTTTCACCCGCTTCGGGGCGGTCCGTATCCGCAACGCCCGGTACCGGGACGATCTGCGGCCGATCGACGAGGAGTGCGGCTGCTACACCTGCCGTCACTATTCCCGTGCCTATCTGCGCCATCTCGACCGTTGCGGCGAGATCCTCGGGGCGCGTCTGAACACCATCCACAACCTGTTCTATTACCAGGAACTGATGGCAGGTCTGCGGGCTGCCATCGAGGAAGGAACCCTCGAGCGGTTCGTCGAGCGATTCCATGCCCTCCGCTCCACCGGTAACGCATTTATGTGATAATGCGCGACTTTGAATTCGTCGAATAAGAACTAGAGGTTGACCATGAGTTTCTTTATTGCCGACGCCTTGGCGGAGGCCGCCCCCGCTGCGCAGGAACCCGGGGCCGCGGGTTTGATTCTGCCCATGGCCGTTCTTGCCGTGTTCTTCCTGCTGTTCGTGCTGCCGCAGAACCGCCGCCAGAGGGAGCACAAGAAGCTGCTGCAGTCGCTCGTCAAGGGGGTTGAAGTGGTCACGACGGGGGGGATTCTGGGCCGGGTGGTGGAGGTCGACGACAATTTCGTCACGCTGGAAGTGGCCGAAAACGTCCAGATCTGCGTACAGCGCAGCGCCGTGGCCTCGCTCATGCCCAAGGGCACTTACAAAGCGGCCAAGCGCAAACCCGAATCCAAGTAAACCCGCCTCTCCGGCGGCTTTGCCGAGCCGCCGGATACTCCCGTTTCCAAATAGGTTCCGAGCATGCGAAACCGTTTTCCCTTATGGAAAAACCTGATGGTCGCAGCCGTGCTGATCCTCGGGATCATTTACGCGCTGCCCAATTTCTTCGGTGAAGACCCATCCGTTCAATTGTCGGCGGTTCGTGCGGCGAAGGTCGATGACAGCCTCAAGGTCCAGGTGCAGGGGCTGCTGGATGCGGCCGGTCTCAAGGCGAAGGCCGTGGAGATGGCTGACAAGCGCATGCTGATCCGGTTCAGTGATACCGATTCGCAGCTCAAGGCGTCCGACGTTCTGAACGAGAAGCTGGGGGATGCCTACACGGTGGCCTTGAATCTGGCGCCGTCGACGCCTTCCTGGCTGCGCGCGTTTGGTGCCAAGCCCATGTATCTGGGACTGGACTTGCGGGGCGGTGTGCATTTCCTGCTTCAGGTCGACATGGATGCTGCCATCAAGCAGGCGGAAGACCGTTACGCGGAAGACGCCCGCAGCCTGCTGCGCGAAAACAAGATTCGTTACCAGTCGGTGGAAAAACAGAACGGCGTGATCCAGGTCCGGCTGCCGGATCCCAACGCCCTGTCGCAGGCGCAGGTGCTGCTGAAGCGCGAGCTGCGCGGGCTACAGATCGACGTCAAGGAAGGCGAAAACCTGCTCGAAGGACGCTTGTCCGAAGTCGAGCGGCGTGAGATCAAGCGCTTCGCCGTAGCCCAGAACACGACGACGCTGCGCAACCGCGTCAACGAGCTCGGTGTGGCCGAACCCGTGATCCAGCAGCAGGGCGAGGATCGCATCGTCGTCCAGTTGCCCGGCGTTCAGGATACCGCGCGGGCCAAGGAAATCCTCGGCGCCACCGCGACTCTGGAGTTCCGGCTCGTCGACAACGAACACCCGGTGCCGGCCGAGGGGGAGAAAGCGCCGTTGGGCTCGCATCTCTACCGCGACCGCCAGAACCGTCCGGTTCTGTTGGAGCGCAAGATCATCGTCACCGGCGACCAGGTCGTCGACGCGGCTTCCGGCATCGACCAGCAGAGTGGCCAGCCGGCGGTCTACGTCACGCTCAACAGCGTGGGCGCCAAGAAGATGGGCGACACCACCCGCGAAAACGTCGGCCGAGCCATGGCGGTGGTCTACATCGAGAACAAGTCCGAGACCAAGGAGATCAATGGCCAGAAGGTGACGACCAAGAAAAAGGTCGAGGAGGTCATCAACATCGCCACCATCCGCGACCGTTTCAGCAAACGTTTCCAGATCACCGGCCTGGACAGCACCGAGGAGGCGCGGAACCTGGCTCTCCTGCTGCGGGCGGGGGCGCTGGCGGCACCGGTGGACATCGTCGAGGAGCGCACCGTCGGCCCCAGCATGGGCAAGGAAAACATCGACCGCGGCGTCAAGTCCAACGGCTACGGCTTCATCGCCATCGCGGTGTTCATGATCCTCTATTACCGGATGTTCGGCCTGTTCTCCATTCTGGCGCTGGCGGCGAATGTCCTCCTGCTGGTTGCCGTGCTGTCGCTGCTGCAAGCGACCCTGACGCTGCCGGGTTTGGCGGGTATCGCTCTGACCGTGGGTATGGCCATCGACGCCAACGTGCTCATCAACGAACGCATCCGCGAGGAACTGCGGGCGGGCAGTACGCCCCATGCCGCCATCCATGCAGGCTATGAGCGCGCATTCGCTACGATTCTGGACTCCAACGTCACGACCTTCGTCGCCGGCGTGGCCCTGTTCCTGCTTGGGGCAGGCCCCGTACGGGGCTTCGCGCTGGTGTTGTGCATCGGCATCCTGACCTCCATGTTCAGCGCCGTCCTGGTGTCCAGGGCGCTGGTCAATTTCACCTATGGCCGGCAGCGCAAGCTGGTCAAGATCGCAGTCTGAGGATAGCAGCCATGGAATTCTTCAAGATCAAGCGTGACATCCCGTTCATGCGTTACGGGAGGCTCACGACGACCATCTCCCTGGTGACCTTCATCCTCGCCATCCTGGCTTTGGGGTTCAAGGGCCTCAATCTGGGCATCGACTTCACCGGCGGCATCCTGATGGAGGTCCGTTATGCCCAGACCGCCGACCTCGAAGCGATACGCAAGACGTTGGAGGAGCAACGGATCGCCGAAGCCGCCGTGCAGAATTTCGGCACTTCCCGCGACGTCCTGATTCGCCTCCCGCTGCGAGAGGATACCGGCGCCAGGCAGAGCGACCAGATCTTCTCGGCGCTCAAGGCCCAGGACGGGACGGCCGAACTCAAGCGCGTCGAGTTCGTCGGGCCGCAGGTCGGCAAGGAAATGTATGAAAGCGGTGGACTGGCGCTCATGCTCGTGGCCGCCGGCATCATGGCCTATCTGGCGATGCGGTTCGCCTGGCGGTTCGCCGTCGCGGCGATGATCGCCAACATGCACGACATCGTCATCATCCTGGGGATGTTCGCCTTCTTCGAGTGGGAGTTCACGCTCAGCGTGCTCGCCGGCGTGCTCGCCATCCTGGGCTACTCGGTGAACGAGTCCGTGGTGGTGTTCGACCGGGTGCGTGAGAACTTCCGCAAGATGCGCAAGGCGGCGGTGACGGACGTCATCGACAACGCCATCACCGCCACCATGTCCCGCACCATCATCACCCATTCCATGACGCAGCTGATGGTGCTGGCGATGTTCTTCTTCGGCGGTGACGCCCTGCACAACTTCGCCCTGGCGCTGACCATCGGCATCGTGTTCGGCATCTATTCCTCGGTGCTGGTCGCCTGCCCCGTCGTGCTGGCGCTGGGCGTAAGCCGGGCCGATCTGCTGCTGCCCGAGAAGGAAGGGCTGGTCGATAACCGGCCCTGAGCCGGGGCCGTCCCGCTCCCCGGAGGCCGCCTTGCGCGGCCTCTCATGCGTCAGAAGAGGTCGAGATAGTTTGCCGGCGGCTCGGGCGTGTCCCGCGTGCCGGTTTCGGGCGGCGCCTGCACGGCGCCGGCGGGTTCTGCGGGCTCCCCGGGCTGGCTGGAATCGGAAGTTTCGCCGGCCTGTGAATAGTGCGCCGTCGGTGCGACGATGATGAGCGTCCGGTAGCCACTGATTTTCTTCGGGGCGTTTCCCGCTCGCACGGGGCGCCCGGTATGACGCCCGATCTGGTCGATCAGGCCGTATCCGCTTTGGCCGATCAGGTGATAAAGCTCCTCCGCCCGGTGGTCCTCGATGTGGACGCAGCCGTGCGAGTCGGCCGCCCGCCCCAGCTTGTAGAGCGCATCACGGTCCAGCGAGGAATGCAGGGAAACACCGCCGTTGAAGAAGACCGACCAGAGCATCGGCGCATCGTAGGGGCCGGACCAGTGCCGGGAGGAGAAGCCCTGGGGGATGAAATAGCCGGAGGGCGTTTCGAATCCGGGAAGCCCCGTGGATATCAGCCAGTAATAGAGGAGCCCTTCTCCCCGCCGGTAGACCCGCAGGGTCTGGCCTTTGCCCCAGAACGCGCTGTCGGTTTTGTTGACGATGACGATCAGCCGGTAGCTGGCAAAGGCTGGATCACGTAAGGGATCGGGCAATGACTCGGCCTCGCTCCTGTCCGGGTCGCGGTAGGGTGTGAAGGCTTCCCGCACACCGAATCGATGGTTCGGGTTGGCTCCCTCATCCTGTTCATAGCGCGGTCGGGGGACGCTGCGGCCATAGCCTTCCCATGCACCGGCCCAGACGCCCGAGGATGAGGCCAGCTCCACCCAGGTCAACAGGAGTGATACCGCGCCTTGACGTATAGCCGGGCCGAACGGCCTCGTTTTCATGCTTGGCTCCCTGGCCGGGGAACTTCCAGGGGGTATGGTAGCTCATCTGCGGAGATGCTGCTCAGGGCGGCCGGTGGGGCGTGTTCTCCGCCGCCGGCAGGGTGGCCTGTTCGAGTCGGGCCAGCCAGGTCATCGCATGTGAGCGGTCTCCGCCACACATTTCGTCGGAAGGCCGAAGGCTGGAACAGCAGGCCGGGCGCTCCGGTCTTCCGAAGATGGCGCATTCCATATTGTCGCGGAGCTGGATGCAGGGAACCCCCGCAGGCTTGCCCCGGGGCATGCCTGGAATCGGGCTGGAAATCGAGATGGCGATGCAGCAGGCGCCGCAGCCCGGCCGGCAGTTCACGGCAGCGGATTCGCCTCGAACCGGGGCAGACGCTCCAGCAGCTCCCGCAGTCTGCCATCGAAGGGATCGGCGTAGGGCACGGGATCGAAACGGCCCCATACCACGCCCGGCCAGGCGCGGTCGTCCCGGTACCGCACGATGTGATGAAGGTGCAGCTGCGGAACCAGATTGCCGATTGCGGCGACGTTGAGTTTGTCCGCCCGGTAAATGTCGGCCAGCAGGGTGGACAGTCCGGCCGATTCCTCCCAGAGTTGGGCACGGTCCGGCGCGGTGAGCTGGTGAATTTCCCGGACTCCGGCGCGCTCTGGCACCAGGATGAACCAGGGATGGCTGCTGTCATTCATCAGCAAGAGGCGGCAGAGCGGGAAGCGGCCGAGGGGAAAGCAGTCCTGGACCAGCCGTTGGTGCAGGATGAAATCCGGTGTGGATTCGGGCTTCATCGATTCGCCGCCGGCTCATTCGGCGTCACGAACATCGCATCGCCGTAGCTGAAAAAACGGTATGCCTGTGCGATCGCGTGGCGGTAAGCGGCGAGCGTTTCGCGATGGCCTGCGAAGGCGCAGACCAGGACGAGCAGGGTCGATTCCGGGAGGTGGAAGTTGGTGACGAGCGCGTCGACGCAGTTGAACCGGAACCCCGGTTTGATGAACAGGCGGGTCTCACCGGAAAAGGTCCGAAGGCTCCCGCCGCTCGCCGCCGTTTCCAGAGTGCGCATCGAGGTGGTACCGACTGCGACTACCCGTCCGCCTCGGCCGCGGGCGCGCTCCACGGCTTTCACCACCTCGGGCCCGACTTCGCAATACTCGGCGTGCATGCGGTGATCCTCGAGATTTTCGGTGCGCACGGGCTGGAAGGTACCGGCGCCGACATGGAGAGTCACTCGAGCCATGTCTATCCCGGCCCCTCGGAGCCTTTCCAGCAGTTCCGTATCGAAATGCAGACCGGCCGTAGGGGCGGCCACTGCCCCCGGTCTTGTCGCATACACCGTCTGGTAGCGCTCCAGGTCGGCGGAGGTGTCGGGGCGAGTGATATAGGGCGGGAGCGGCATGTGACCGATCTGTTCGAGCACGGTCTGGAGCGGTTCCTCGCCCGCCAGCTCGAGAAGGAACAGATCGCCATCACGCTCGACCACCCTGAGCCGATGCTCTGCTTCCAAGGCGAGCCAGGTTCCTGGCCTGGGCGCTTTGCTGGCCCGCACATGGGCGAGCATGAGCCGTTCCCCGAGGAGCCGTTCCAGCAGTATCTCCACGGCACCGCCGGTTTCCTTGCGGCCGAAAAGGCGCGCGGGGAGCACACGGGTATCGTTGAATACGAGAAGGTCGCCCGGGCGCAGGAGCTTCTCGATGTCACGGAAGGATTTGTCTTCCAGAGCGCCGGTTGCGCCATCGAGACAAAGCAGACGGCTGGCGGAGCGCTCCGGCAGCGGCGACTGGGCGATCAGATTTTGAGGCAGATCGTAATGGAACTCGCTTTTCAACATCGGTCCATGTTAGCAGAATTCCCCGGGGTCAGACGTGGGCAGGCCGTCGCTTTCGACTCCGGCGTTCGTCGACCGCGAGAACGGCACGTTCGCAGAATTCGGGGGAGAACTTCGTTGATTCTTCACATCGCCTCATTTTCTCGAGCGTTCGAGTCTCCCCGAAAGCCGGGGATTCACGCCGGGCTGCCGGAGCATGGCGATGTCGAGTGTTGGCGTATCGTTTCTGCGATAAGCTCGATGGAACGCCTCCCGGTAGGGAGCCTCTGAACGAACGCGGTGCGGGTGAGCCGATCCTGTCCGGACCCCATGAACGCGGTGCCGCCGTGAAACAGACCCCTTCGCCATCTTGGTGTTCGACGGGAAGAAGACGTAGACCCGGCGGGAGAAGTTCCGGGCCGAGAGGGCGCAGGCGGCGTCGTCGTAGGGGCTGCTGGCGGTGATCGAACCGTATTCGCCACGGTAGGCACGGATTTTCGGTATCCTTCACCCATTTTCAAAGCCCGATTGCCTGCGGGATGTGTTTTTGCCGGCCGATTCGGCTTTGTTCAGAGGATCCTTTGCATTGCTTTTGGCAGAGCCCGAGTTTTCGTGGATTTCGAGGAGCCATCCTTGCCATCCCCCCTCAACATCTTTTTCTCCAACCGCTTCGAAATCCTGACCCAGCGCCTGTTCGACGATCTGGCGCAAGGACCGGCCGATCCGTTCGTGGCGGAGCAAGTCATCGTCCCCAGCCTGGCGGTCCGGCGCCGGCTGGAGCTGGATCATGCGGATCGCTTCGGGGTGTGCGCAAACGTGGAGTTCAGTTATCTGGCGCACTGGCTGTGGGTGCAGATCGGGCAGGTGATCGAGGTGGGGGCATCCTCGCCGTTCGCGCCGGCCACCCTGACTTGGCGGGTGTTCCGGATGTTGGGCGAGGAAGCCCTGGTGTCGGCGCATCCGCGGCTGAAGTCTTATCTGGCGCGGGCCGACGGGGCGATGCGCTTCGATCTGGCGCGGCGGGTGGCGCATTTGCTGGAACAGTACCTCACCTACCGCCCGGACTGGCTGGCGGCCTGGCTGGAAGGCAGGCCGGCTTCCGGATTGCCGGAGGCGAGCCGGGAAGACGAGGCATGGCAGGCGGCGCTTTGGCGTACGCTGGTAGATGAGCTGGAGGTGCGGCGTGAACACCCCTCGGCGGCATTCTTCCGGGCGGTAGAAGCCATGGGGCCGGAGGCGACACGGCGGGCCGGGCTGCCGGCGCGGGCCCATCTGTTCTGCCTGCCGACCATCCCCCCGTTGTATCTGGACATCCTCGGCAAGCTGGCGCGCTGGACCGAGCTACATTTGTACGTGCTGAACCCTTGCCGGGAATATTGGTTCGACATCGTCGATCCCAGGCGGCTGAACTATCTGGAGGTTCGGGGTGATGCGCTGTACCGCGAGACCGGTAACCGCCTGCTGGCGAACTGGGGACAGCAGACCCAGGCGCACATCGACCTGCTGTTCGACAAGGCGGAAGGGGCGGTGATCGATGATGCCCAGTTCGAGCCGCCGGCCCGGATCAGCCTGCTGGCGGCGGTGCAGGAGGCCATCCTCGATCTGCGCGATCCCGAGCCGGGCTGTTGCGCGTCTGTGGCGGGGGACCGCAGCATCGAGGTTCATGTCTGCCATTCGCTGGTGCGGGAGCTGGAGGTGTTGCATGACCAGTTGCTGGCGCTGCTGGCCCGGCCCGATGCACCCAAGGTCTCGGATATCCTGGTCGTGATGCCCCGCCTGGAAGAGGCTGCGCCTTTGATCGACGCGGTGTTCGGCATGGCGCCGGCGGCGCGGCGGATTCCTTATGCCATCACCGGTTTGCGCAGGACGGTGGCGAATCCGGCGGCCGCCGCATTGCTGACCCTGCTCGGACTGTTTGCGTCCCGCTGCAAGGCCAGCGCGGTGTATGAGTTTTTGCAGCGCCCGTTGGTGCATGCCCGCTTCGGTCTGGGGCTGGACGATCTGGAGTGCATCCACGATTGGTTCCAGGCGGCAGGGATCCGGTGGGGGCTGAATGGCGCGCACCGGAAGGCGGTGGGGCTGCCGGAGGTGGAGCGGCATAGCTTCTGCGACGGCCTCGACCGGCTGTTTCTGGGCTATGCACTGGGGGACGTTCCGGTGCAGTTCGACGGTCGCCTGCCGGCGGGCAGCCCTGAGGGTTCGGAAGCGCTGGCACTGGGCGGATTCGCCCATTTCGTCGATCTGCTGACTCATTGGCATCGCGTCTGGAGCACGCCGGCGACGGCCCAGACCTGGGGCGAGCGGCTGAATGCGGTGGTCGGGGCCTTCCTGATGGAGACGCCCGAAACCGTTCCTGATCTCCAGGAGGTCCGCGAAGCCATCGCCGCGCTGAGCCGGCATTGGGGCGAGGCCGGCGTAACCGGGACGATCGAGCCTGAAGTGGTGCGGGTTGCTCTGGAATCGCTGCTGGACGATCCAGCCCGGGGTGGGACTCCTTCCGGTCGGCTGACCTTTACCGCCATGGCCAGTCTGCGCAGCCTGCCTTACCGGGTGGTGTGTGTCATCGGCCTGAATGACGGCGAGTTTCCCCATCCGGACCGGCCTGCGGAATTCGATTTGATCGCCCAGGCCCCGCGTCGCGGTGACCGCCAGCGACGGTACGACGAGCGCAACCTGTTTCTCGACCTGCTGCTGGCGGCCCGCGAGCGGCTGTATCTGAGCTATACCGGCCGTAGCGTGCGCGACAACGCCCCCCTGCCGCCGTCGACACTGCTGTCGGAATTGCTGGACTACCTGCTTCCGTTGGTGGCCGCTGCGGGAGAGAGTCCGGAGGAGGCGCGGCGCCGGCTGGTGGTGGAACATCCGCTGCAGGCGTTCTCGCCCGTGTATTTCGATGCCGCCGTGGCAAAGGATCCGCGACTGGTCAGTTTCAATTCGGAATATTGCGAAGCTTTGCGGGCCGCTCGTTCCCGTCGTCCTTCGGGGGAGGGGGTGAGGGCTTGTGAATCCCACTCGCGAGAGCCTGAAGAATGTTCCGCCACCCTTGCCGAGAGGGAGCGGGCGGACCACGGTCCAGCGGGGCCAATCGCCGAGGAGGAGCAGAATGATCCGGACTTCGAACATGCCCCTTTCTTCCCCGCCCCAATGGCCGCACCGGAGCCGGAATGGCGTGAGCCGAACCTGGACGTCTTGAAGCGCTTCTTCCGCAACCCCTGCCGCTATCTGCTGGAGCAACGCCTGGGGTTGACCCTGGCCGAGGGCGAGGCGGAGCTGGCCGACGACGAGCCGTTCCTTCCCGCTTACTTCGCCCGGAGCGAGGTCGCCGAGCGGCTGCTGCCGCTGATGCTGTCCGCTGCCACGGAGGAGGCGGTCGAGGCCGTGGCGCGGGCGGGGATCGAGTTTCCGCAGGGGCAGCTCGGTGAACTGCTGCTCAAAGGGGAGTTGACGCGGATACGGGAGTACGCGGAGCGGATCGCCGGACAGACGCAGGAGGAGCCGCTGCAGCCGCTGCCGGGTAGGCTGGTTTTCCAGATCGAGGGCGAAACCTGGACTTTGAGCGGCACGCTCGGTCAGGTGTGGCGGCGTGGGCTGGTGCGCTGGCGCTACGACGACACCCGGCCGGTGGATTATATGTCCGGCTGGCTGGATCATCTGTTCCTGAATGCATTGGCGGTCCGCGGGGTGGAGCCGACCACGACCTGGATCTCACGGGACGGCGAATACCGGTTCCGGCCGGTGGCCGCAGCCCAGGAACGATTGCGCGAACTGGTGGCGCTGTACCGGGAGGGACTCCGCTTGCCGCTGCATTTCTTCCCCAGGAGCGCCTGGGCCTGTGCCTTGGGGCTGAAACAGGGCGGATCCCAGGCTGCCGAGCGGCAGGCGCGGAAGCGCTGGGAGGGCTCCGGTGACCGCCGCGGCGAATCCGAAGACCTCGCCTACCGCCAGGCGCTGAGGGGGCAGGCCGATCCACTGGACGGTGCGTTCTTCCGCACGGTCCGAACGGTGTTCGGTCCGCTACTGGATCATCTGGAAGACGGGCGCATCGCATGAGTGCGGTACGACCCCTGGACGTATTCCGCTGTCCGCTGGCGGGCGTCAACCTGATCGAGGCCTCCGCCGGCACTGGCAAGACCTGGAACATCTGCGGTCTGTACCTGCGACTGCTGTTGGAGCAGGAGCGGGAGGTCCAGAACATCCTGGTCGTGACCTTCACCAATGCGGCGACGGCCGAGTTGCGCGAGCGTATCCGCAGCCGGATCGTCGAGACCCTCGTGTACTTGCGGGGAGGAGGCGGGGCCGCCGATCCTTTCGTTACCGGCCTGGTGGCGGCGCTCGAAGGCGGGTTCGACCGGGCGCTGCTGCGGCAGCGGCTGGAGCGGGCGCTGCTGGCTTTCGACGAGGCGGCGATCTTCACCATCCACGGCTTCTGCCAGCGCGCCCTGGCTGGTATCCCTTTCGCCGCCGGTCTTCCGTTCGCCCTGGAACTGGTGCAGGACGACGCGATGCTGGCACAGGAAGTCGCCAACGATTTCTGGCGCCGGCGCGTCGCGGCCGGAGGTTTGAGCCGGGCCATGATCGCCCATCTGCTGGAGGCCGGCGACGATCCGGAGGAATACGCCAGTCTGCTCGGACACGCGCTGGCCAAGCCGCTCTCGGACTGGCGTTGGCCCGAGCCGGTGGAGCCGCCGGATGAGCGGGACGAGCAGGCTTTGCTGGCCGCGTTCGGTGAGGCACGGCGGCTGTGGCAGGCCGATGCGTTCGGCATCGTCCGGCTGTTGGAAGAGGCGATCGATCAGCTCAACGGCGTATCCTACAAAGCGGTCGCCCTCGAGACGGCACGGAAGGGCTGGGATGCGTGGTTCGCTACGAACGATCCGCTGGCGCCCGTGGAGGACAAGGTCCAGCTGTTCCGGGCAGCGATGCTGAAGGGGGGAACGAAAAAGGGCAACACGACGCCCTACCATCCGTTTTTCGATGCGGCCGAAAATTTGCTGGCGCTCAAAGACGGCATCCAGGGGCGCCTGGCGGTCGCGCGTGTGGGTCTGCTCCGGGAGCTCGTCGAACATGGCGCGGAGGCGCTGCGGGCGGAGAAACGCCGGCGGCGGGTCATCGGTTTCGACGACATGCTGTGGAACGTCCACGAGGCCCTGACTTCGGGGTGCTATCCCTGGCTGGCTCCTGCCCTGCGTAGCCGTTATCCGGTGGCGCTGATCGACGAGTTCCAGGACACCGATCCACTGCAGTTCGCCATCTTCCGGGCGCTCTACCTGGCCGAAGGCGCGGTGTCCGGGCCGGTGTTCTTTGTCGGCGACCCCAAGCAGGCGATCTACGGCTTCCGCAACGCCGATCTCTACACCTATCTCGGCGCACGCCACCAGGCCGACCGCGAATACACCCTGGTGGAAAACCAGCGTTCGGTGACGGAAGTGATCGATGCCTGCAACGCCTTGTTCAGCGCCAACCCCCGTGCTTTCCTCCTCGAGGGCCTCGAGTACCGCCCGGTCAGGCCAGGAGCGAAGCCGCGCCCGGTTTTCACCGACGTCACCGAGCCGCGCTCGCCGTTCCAGGTCTGGCTGCTGCCGAGAGACGAGGCGGGCGGCTGGTTGCCGCGGACGGAGGCCGTGCGGCGCTGTACCGACACCACGGCGGCCGAGATCGCCCGCCTGATCCAGGAAGGCATGGCGGGGCGTATCCGGCTCGGCGAGCGGGCCCTGCGCGCATCGGACATCGCGGTGCTGGTGCGCCGTCATGCCCAGGGCCGGCTTATCCGCCAGGCGCTGGCAAGGCTGGGGGTGGGCAGTGTCGAGCTGTCGCAGGCCAGTGTGTTCCACACGCTCGAGGCGGAGGAAATCGAGCGCATCCTGCTGGCGGTGCTCGAGCCCGGCCGAGACCGCCTGCTGCGGGCCGCGCTGGCGACGGAGATCATGGGCTGCGATGCGCTGACGATCGCCGGGATTTCGGCGGACGAGGACCGTTTGCTGGAAATCATGCTGCGCTTCGGCGAATATCGCGAGCTGTGGCAGCTGCGCGGCTTCGGGCCGATGTACCGGCGGCTTCTGCACGACGAGGGCGTGGCCCGCCGGGTGCTGGCCCAGCCCGATGGCGAGCGCCGTCTGACCAATCTGTTGCACCTGGGGGAGCTGCTGCACCAGGCTCAGGCCGGACTGACTTCGCCCGATGCCCTGCTGCGCTGGCTGCAGAGCCGGAGGCGGGACAGCGCGGCGCAGGAAGACGCCCAGCTGCGACTGGAGTCCGACCAGAATCTGGTGCAGATCGTCACCATCCACAAGTCCAAGGGCTTGGAGTATCCGGTGGTGTTCTGCCCCTATTTGTGGGACGGGAACCGCGGCGCACGGGGTAAGCAGGAGGGCATCGAATATCATGATGAATCCGGTGTCCCGGTGCTGGATTTTCGTCCGGAAGCCAAAAATGATCCCGGGATCAAGTGGCAGCGCCGGCAGGAAGAGGACGCCGAGATCCTACGCCTGATCTATGTGGCCCTGACCCGCGCGGTGCAGCGCTGTTATCTATTTGCCGGCGTTTACCGGACCAAGAGGGACGCTTCGGCGTCTTGTGGTGAAAGCACCCGCAGCATGCTCAACTGGCTCGCCTGCGGGAAGGATCACAGTCCCGAGCAATGGCAGGACGCCAAGACCCGCCTCGATCCGGCGGATATCGAGGCCGGCTGGCGCGCTTTGCCGGACGCGATCGGCGTCGCGCCGATGCCGGCCATCGTCGTACCGGCGATGGCCGGACCTTCGTCCGGCCTCGAGCGGCTGGCGGCGCAGACGCCGCCTGCCTGGATTCCTCCGGGCTGGTCCACGGGCAGCTTTACCTCCTTGGTCCGGGCCATGGAGGCCGGGGGGGAGGGGCGCGACCACGATGCCCTCAGCCTGGCGCCGGCCCTGGGGCCGCCGCCGGCAGCGCTGCCCGAGAACGACATCCTGCGTTTTCCGCGGGGCGCTGCGGCCGGCACCTGCATCCATCATCTGTTCGAGCAGGCCGATTTCACCGATCCCGCCGGCTGGGACGATGCCATCGGCCGCGCCCTGGCGCTGCGGCCGCAGGGCTCGGAAACGGCGGCTCCCGCCATGCTGAAGAGCCTCCTGGCCGACGTGTTGGCCACCGATCTGGGCGACGGCTTGAGGCTGGGCGACATAGGCCGGGGGCAGCGGCTGAGCGAGCTCGCCTTCCGCCTGCCGGCCGAGGGGCTGGACCCGGTGCGGCTGAATGCGTTGCTGCGCGATCATGGCTATGCCATGGGCAAGCTGGATTTCCGGTTGCTGAGTGGCTATCTGGAGGGCGCCATCGATCTGGTGTTTCGCCACCGGGGCCGCTATTACCTGTTGGACTGGAAATCCAACCATCTCGGCTACACGCGCGAGGACTACGGTCCGCCAGCGCTGGCGGAAACCATGGCCGCGGAGGGTTATCACCTGCAATACCTGCTCTATACGGTCGCGCTCGACCGGTACCTCGCCCGCCGCCTGCCGGGCTATGCTTACACGAGCCACTTCGGCGGCGTGTATTACCTGTTCGTACGCGGTGTGCGGCCGGCCTGGCGGGGGGCCGGTGTCTATTTCCAACGGCCTGCTGAGGACTGCATCGCCGCGCTGGATGCTTTGATCGGCGGGAGGCGAGGCGCATGAGCGCCGGCGAATCCGGCTACTCTTCCGAGCATCTGCTGGCCGCCGGCTTCGCCCGTCGCTGTCTGCGCTGGGCGAAGGACCCGGCGGCGCCCGGGGTGTTGGAGCGGGCCGCTTTCCTGGCCAGTTTCGCCACCACCGACGGTCATGTCTGCACCGATCTGGCCGAATTGGCCGAAGACTTCCCGCAGCACGGCCCGGACTTGTTGCGGACGCTGCTGCTTGGTTCCGGCGTGGTCGGCACGCCGGGGGGCGAACCCCGCCCGCTGGTCCTGGATGACGAAGGGCGGCTCTATCTTTACCGCTATTTCGACTATGAGCGTCGCCTGGCATCTGCTTTGCAGCGGCTGGCGCGCGGCCGTGACAGTCTGACGCCACCGTCGGAAGCGGTGCGGGAGCAGTTGAACGCTTTGTTTCCTCCCGCATCCGGCGGCCCCGACTGGCAGAAGCTCGCCGCCGCCCTGGCCCTGCTGGGCCGGCTCACCGTCATCAGCGGCGGGCCGGGCACCGGCAAGACCACCACGGTGGTGAACCTGCTGGCCTGTCTGCTCGTCCAGAATCCGGACTGCCGCATCGCCCTGGCCGCGCCCACTGGCAAGGCCGCGGCCCGCATGCTGGATGCGTTGCGTGAGCGGGCGGCGCATCTGCCCGGGTCTCTCAGGGAGAAACTTCCGGCCGCCGCCAGTACCGTTCACCGTCTGCTGGGCGTGATTCCGGGCAGCGGAAATTTTCGCCATCATGCCGGGAATCCCTTGGCCGTCGACGTGCTGGTGGTCGACGAGGCGTCGATGCTCGACCTGGGACTGGCCACCCGGCTGGTCGAAGCGGTGCCCGTCGACGGCCGGCTGATCCTGCTGGGCGACAAGGACCAGCTCGCCGCCGTGGAGGCGGGGGCGGTGTTCGCCGAACTCAGCGCCGACCCACGGCTGTCACCGCCGGTCATCGAGCGTCTGGCAGCCCTGACCCAGACCGATCCGGCGGCCATCGTCACTGCCGCGCCCGTCCGTTCCACTCCGCTCGAGGATTGTGTGGTCTGGTTCAGCCGCAACTACCGTTTCCGCAGCGATTCCGGTATTGGACGGCTGGCGGCGCGGGTCAACTCGGGCGAAGCGGATGCAGTGATCGCGGCATTGCGGGCCGGCGGAGAGAGCGGCGTGATCTGGCAGGAGGACGGGGCCGCCGCGCCCGGCGCCGGCCTGATCGAGACCCTGCTGGCGGGCTATGCGGATTACCTGGATGTCATGCGATCCGGCCAGGCTGCGCCGGCAGCCGTGTTCGCCGCCTACAACCGTTTCCGCATCCTGTGCGCGGTGCGGGAATCCCCGCGCGGGGTGGAGGCGATCAACCGGCTGATCGCCCGGGAATTTCGCCGCCGCCTCGGTCTGGGAGCGGACGAACGGGCCGAATGGTATCCCGGTCGGCCAGTGATGGTTCTGCGCAACGACTACGTGCTGAAGCTGTTCAACGGCGACACCGGCATCGTTCTGGCGGACCCCTCCGGAGAACTGCGGGTGCATTTTCCCGATGCCGGCGGCGGATTCCGCGCCATCCCCCCGGCCAGGCTGCCCGAGCACGAGACCGCATTCGCCCTGACCGTGCACAAATCGCAGGGATCGGAGTTCGACGAGGTGGCGCTGCTGTTGCCGGACCGTATCTCGCCGGTCCTCACCCGAGAGCTGGTTTACACCGGTATTACCCGCGCCAGGCGCGCGGTATCCCTCGTCGGCGCCGCGCCGGTGCTGGCGGAGGCCATCCGCCGCCGCACCCGCCGCCATTCCGGGCTGATCGCCCGTCTGGAAGAGATTGGGTGAAGGATGAAAGCAGAGGTGTCATGAGCCGGGTCATGCATGTCCGGCGGCGGATCGCCTTTCTCGCGGCGGTCGTGGCTTTGGCAGTACCATCGCCCGCCGAATCGGTAAGGGGGCTGCCGTGGCCGGCTGGCCGTGGCGGGACGAACCGGGCCGCCTGCCCGGTTTCCGGCCGGGCTGGTCCTTCCCGCGGGATTGTTCGAGTACCATGCCGTGCCGTACACGCGCGACAATCCGCCGTAATCCGAAGTGCACGAGGTCCATCATAGGGATTTGCCCGGTGTCTGCCATGAGCGAGGGCCGCGGGGAGGGAGGAAAAAACTGTTGGCAAGAATCGAATGCCTCATTATAATGCCTCCTTCTTGTCGAATTACGACAGGCGCGTAGCTCAGTTGGTTAGAGCACCACCTTGACATGGTGGGGGTCGTTGGTTCGAGTCCAATCGCGCCTACCAGATATCCCAGGAAGCATCGCCAGGCGATGCTTTTTTGTTTGGGGGATTCGAGTCAGACCACGAGCGCCATATCATGCCCGTCGTTACCTTGCCCGACGGTTCCCGCCGGGAATTCGATCATCCCGTCACCCTCCTGCAGGTGGCCGAGGCCATCGGGCCGGGACTTGCCAAGGCCGCGCTGGCCGGCCGGGTGGATGGGCGGCTCGTCGATCTCTCCCATCGCATCGAGGCCGATGCCGAGGTCGCGCTGGTCACCGCGCGCGATGCCGACGGCGTCGAAGTCATCCGCCATTCCACCGCCCATCTGCTGGCCCAGGCCGTCAAGGCGCTCTATCCCAAGGCCCAGGTGACCATCGGCCCGGTCATCCAGGACGGTTTCTATTACGATTTCTCCTACGAACGTCCGTTCACGCCGGAGGATCTGGAGGCGATCGAGGCCAAAATGCATGAACTGGCGGCTCAGGCGCTGCCGGTCGAGCGCAGGACCATGCCCCGCGAGGAAGCCATCGCATATTTCCGGAGTCTGGGCGAAGCCTACAAGGCCGAGATCATCGAGGCGATTCCGAGGGGCGAGGTGATTTCGCTGTATTCCCAGGGTGATTTCACCGATCTGTGCCGCGGCCCGCACGTGCCGGACACCGGCCGGCTCAAGGCCTTCAAGCTGATGAAGATCGCCGGCGCCTACTGGCGCGGCGACTCGCGCAACGAAATGCTGCAGCGCATCTACGGCACCGCCTGGGGTGACAGGAAAGACCTCGCCGCCTACCTGCAGCGGCTGGAAGAAGCCGAGCGGCGGGACCATCGCAAGCTCGGCAAGGCGCTGGATCTGTTCCATATGCAGGAGGAAGCTCCTGGCATGGTGTTCTGGCATCCCAAGGGCTGGATCCTGTGGCAGGAGATCGAGCAGTACATGCGGCGGGTCTTCCGTGACAACGGCTACCAGGAAATCCGCACGCCGCTGGTGGTGGCCCGGACTTTGTGGGAGCGCTCCGGCCACTGGGAAAAATTCTCGGACGAGATGTTCACGACTGCGTCGGAAGAGCGCGACTATGCCATCAAGCCGATGAATTGTCCCTGCCACGTGCAGGTGTACAACCAGGGCTTGAAGAGCTATCGCGATCTGCCGCTGCGGCTGGCCGAGTTCGGTTCCTGTCATCGCAACGAACTTTCCGGCGCCCTGCATGGCCTCATGCGGGTGCGGGGTTTCACCCAGGACGACGCGCACATCTTCTGTACCGAGGAGCAGATCCAGGACGAGGTGTCACGCTTCATCGACCTGTTGTTCAAGGTCTATGCCGATTTCGGTTTCAGCGAGGTCCAGATCAAGCTTTCCACCCGGCCGGAAAAGCGGGTCGGTTCGGACGAGGTCTGGGACAAGGCCGAGCATGCGCTGGAAACGGCACTGAACGCCAAGGGGCTGGCCTGGGATCTGCAGCCCGGCGAGGGCGCGTTCTACGGCCCCAAGATCGAGTTTTCGCTGAAGGACTGCCTGGACCGCGTCTGGCAGTGCGGCACCATTCAGGTCGACTTTTCCATGCCGGACCGGCTCGGAGCGACCTACGTCGCCGAGGACGGCGCCCGTCATGTGCCGGTCATGCTGCACCGTGCGATCCTTGGTTCCCTGGAGCGGTTTGTCGGAATCCTGACAGAACACTACGCCGGACAGTACCCCTTGTGGCTGGCGCCGGTGCAGGCGGTGGTGCTCAACATCACCGACCGGCAGGCCGATTACGCCCGGGAAGTGGCGCAAGAGTTTGTCTCTAAAGGATTTAGAGTCATCGCCGACTTGAGAAATGAAAAGGTCGGCTTTAAAATCCGCGAACATTCCATGCAGCGGGTACCTTATTTGCTTATCGTCGGCGATAAGGAAGTCGAAGCGGGAAGCGTCAGCTTGCGGACGCGAGACGGTAAGGATCACGGCAGTTTCGGGATAGGCGATCTGGTGGCCAAGTTCACCGAGGAAACGATGAAGCGCGCCGTGAGTCATTAACACATCGGAGGACTGGGGTTATCACTGCCAACGACAAGAAAGAGCCGCGACTCAACGAGGAGATCACGGCCCCCGCCGTCAGACTGATAGGCGCGGATGGACAACAGCTCGGGATAGTTTCTTCGCGAGAGGCCAGACAGATCGCCTACGATGCCGATCTGGACCTGGTCGAGATCTCGCCCGGTTCGGATCCACCGGTGTGCCGGATCATGAACTACGGCAAGTATCGGTTCGAACAGAACAAGAAGCTTCAGGCTTCCAAGAAGAAGCAGAAGCTGATCCAGATCAAGGAAATCAAATTCCGTCCGGGTACGGACGAAGGCGACTACCAGGTCAAGCTGCGCAGTCTCATTCGCTTCCTGAATGACGGCGACAAGGCCAAGATCACCGTGCGGTTCCGCGGGCGCGAACTGGCGCACCGCGAACTCGGCATGGATCTCCTGAAGCGGATCGAAACGGATCTGGAAGAATACGCGTCGGTGGAACAGTTCCCGAAACTGGAGGGGCGTCAGATGAGCATGACGCTGGCCCCCAAAAAGAAAAAGGCTTAGAGACTCTGGAGAATCACAGAAATGCCCAAGATCAAGACCAATCGCGGCGCAGCCAAGCGCTTCAAACGGACCGGTTCCGGTGGCTTCAAGTGCGTGCAGTCGCATCGCCGCCACATCCTGACCAAGAAGTCCACCAAGCGCAAGCGCCAGCTGCGCAGCCCCGACATGGTGCATCCGTCCGACGTGCGTGCAGTGGCGCGCATGTTGCCGTACACCTGACCAGTCCCGTTACAGAGTCACCGCAAGAGGAATAAGTCATGGCACGAGTCAAGCGCGGAGTGATAGCGCGCGCCCGTCACAAGAAGGTCCTGAAGCAGGCCAAAGGTTATTACGGCGCCCGCAGCCGGGTTTACCGCGTCGCCAAACAGGCGGTCATCAAGGCGGGACAGTATGCCTACCGAGACCGTCGTCAGAGGAAGCGTCAGTTCCGCGCCCTGTGGATCACCCGCATCAATGCCGGCGCCCGCGAATTCGGCCTGTCCTATAGCCGTTTCATCAGCGGTCTGAAGAAGGCTTCCATCGAGATCGACCGCAAGGTGCTGGCCGACCTGGCCGTCCGCGACAAGGATGCCTTCGCGGAGCTGGCCCGCATCGCGCAGGGCTGAGCATCCACGCCGTATTCGGCGGAAGTCCCGGACTTTCGCCGGATTTCTTTCATGCCGTCATTCAAGATCAGTCCATCGTGAATTCCTCGCCCGAGTCCACCCTGGAACAAGCCTCGCGCCTGTTGGCCGCGGCCGGGAGCGTCGCCGAACTGGATCAGGTCCGGGTGCGTTATCTGGGCAAGAAGGGCGAGTTCACCGAGCAGATGAAGACGCTCGGGACGCTTTCGCCGGAAGAGCGAAAGGAATTCGGGCAGCGCGTCAATCAGGCGCGCGATGAGTTCCAACGGTTGCTGGAACGGCGCAAGGCGGCTCTGGAGGCCGAAGCGCTGGCTCGACGCCTGTCCAGCGAAACCATCGACGTTACGCTCCCCGGCCGCGGCCAACGGCTCGGCGGGTTGCATCCCGTCACCCTGACCTTGCGCCGCATCACCCGGTTGTTCCGCAGTGTGGGTTTTTCGGTGGTCGAGGGCCCGGAGATCGAGGACGATTTCCACAATTTCGAGGCGCTCAACATTCCGGCCCATCATCCGGCCCGCGCCATGCATGACACCTTCTATTTCAGCGAGCACCTGCTGCTGCGCACCCATACCTCGCCCGTGCAAATCCGGGTGATGGAATCGGGGCAGCCGCCGCTGCGGGTCATCGCACCCGGCCGGGTCTACCGCTGCGATTCCGATCTCACCCACACTCCGATGTTCCACCAGGTCGAAGGTTTCTGGGTGGACGAGCAGGTCAGCTTCGCCGATCTCAAGGGCACGCTGTACGAATTCCTGACGGGTTTTTTCGAGAAAGACTGCGCGGTGCGGTTCCGTCCGTCGTATTTCCCTTTCACCGAACCTTCCGCCGAGGTCGACATCGAATGCGTGATCTGCGACGGCCGTGGCTGCCGGGTGTGCAAGCATAGTGGCTGGCTCGAAGTGATGGGCTGCGGCATGATTCACCCCCGCGTGTTCGAGGCGGTCGGCATCGATCCGGAGCGCTACAGCGGCTTCGCGTTCGGGCTGGGAGTCGAGCGCCTGACCATGCTGCGCTATGGCATCAACGATCTGCGCCTGTTCTTCGAAAACGACCTTAGATTCCTGCGGCAGTTCAAGCCGTTCTGATCCCGAAAGTTCCCGCGAACGACCGACATGCGCCTGAGCGAAGCCTGGTTACGTCAATACGTCAATCCCATGGTCGACACGGCCGGGCTGGTCCGCCAGCTGACCATGGCGGGCCTCGAAGTCGACGGCGCCGAACCCGCGGCGGCCGATTTCAGCGGAGTGGTGGTGGCGCGAATCCTGGAAGCGGCCCCGCATCCCGAAGCCGACCGCCTGCAGATCTGCCGGGTCGATACCGGCGGCGGCGAGCCGCTGCAGATCGTCTGCGGTGCAGCCAATGCTCGTGCCGGCCTGGTGGCGCCCTTGGCGATGGAAGGCGCGGTATTGCCCGGCCCCCTGAAGATCAAGCGTTCCCGTCTGCGTGGCGTTGAATCTTTCGGTATGCTGTGCTCGGCCAAGGAACTCGGTCTCGAAGACGACGCATCCGGTTTGCTGGAGCTGCCCGCCGATGCACCGGTCGGTGCCGACATCCGCGATTATCTGCAGCTCGATGACCGGATTCTGGAAATCGATCTGACTCCCAACCGCGCCGACTGCCTGAGCGTGGAGGGCATCGCCCGTGAGGTGGCGCTCATCAACCGGTTGCCGTTCCGGGGTGTCGACGCGGGAACCGTTGCCGTCGGCAGCCAGCGGCGGTTGGTCGTCCATCTGGACGCGCCCGAAGCCTGTCCGCGCTATCTCGGCCGGGTCATCACCGGCATCGACGCCCGGGCCCAGACCCCACGGTGGATGAAGGAGCGGCTGCGGCGCAGTGGGCTACGGAGCCTGGGGCCGGCGGTCGACGTCACCAATTACGTGTTGCTCGAGCTGGGCCAGCCCCTGCATGCCTTCGATCTGGAGAGGCTCTCCGGCGACGTCCACGTGCGGCAGGCCCGCGACGGCGAGCTTTTGAGATTGCTGAACGGGGAGGAAATCACCCTGTCTTCCGACGTACTGGTCATCGCCGACGAAGAAAAAGCCTTGGCGCTGGCCGGTATCATGGGGGGGGAGCAGAGCGCGGTGGGGGGCGCCACGAGCGACGTCTTTCTGGAATGTGCGTTCTTTGCGCCCGCCCTCATCATGGGCAAGGCGCGCCGGTACGGTTTGGCGACCGATTCCTCCCACCGCTTCGAACGGGGCGTCGATCCATCGCTGCAGCGGCGGGCGATCGAGCGGGCGACCGCGCTGTTGCTGGAGATCGCCGGCGGCGAAGCCGGCCCCGTCACCGAGGCTGTGCGTGAGGATCTTTTGCCGCTCAGGGCGCCGGTCCGCCTGCGCGAGCAGCGCATCGGGCAACTGCTCGGTCTGAACCTGCCGCGGGACGAGGTCGCCGATATCCTCGCTCGCCTCGGTATGAGCGTCGAAGAGGACGAGCCAGGCTGGACGGTCACGCCGCCGAGCTTCCGCTTCGACATCGCGCTGGAGGCCGATCTCATCGAGGAGATCGGCCGCGTCTACGGTTACGACGCCATTCCCCGGCGCCGCCCCGCCGTGGCATCGGCGATGCAGCCGGCGTCGGAAACGGTGCTCGGCCTCGATCGGGTGAAGGATCTGCTGGCCGACCGCGGTTACCAGGAAGTCATCACCTACAGTTTCGTGTCCGCCGAGATGCAGCGGCGGATCGATCCGGAAGCCGAGCCCGAAGCCCTGCTGAATCCGATTTCCGCCGATCTGGCGGTGATGCGGGTCAGTCTCTGGACGGGCTTGCTGGATTGCGCGCAGAAAAATCTGAGCCGCCAGCAGGACCGGGTGCGTATCTTCGAGACCGGGCTGAAATTCGTAAGGCGGGACGGGTCGCTCGAGCAGCGCAACACTCTGGCCGGCCTCGTCCTGGGTTCCATCCTCGACGAGCAATGGGGGGAGAAGTCACGGCGGGTGGACTTTTTCGACGTGAAATCGGACGTCGAGGCTATACTGGGCCTGACTGGCAAGAGCTCGGTTCGCTTCGGTCCGGCGATCCATCATGCCCTGCATCCCGGCCAGAGCGCCGAAATCCTGATCGGCGATGGCGGCGCCGGCTGGCTGGGCATGCTGCATCCGCAAATCGAGCGCGAGCTTGGTTTCGAACAACCCGTGTTTATGTTCGAACTCGACGCTGGGGCGCTGCTGCAACGCGATCTGCCGCGGTTCGCGCCCTTGTCCCGCTTTCCCCTGGTGCGGCGCGATCTGGCTCTGGTGGTGGCCCGGGATCTGCCGGCAGCGGATCTGCTGGAAGCCGTCGCCGCGAGCGGCGGGCCCCTGGTTCGCGACACGGTGCTGTTCGATGTTTACTCGGGAGCAGGGGTGGAGGCCGGCAAGAAGAGCGTGGCGCTCGGTGTCACCCTGCAGGATGCAGAGGAGACGTTGACCGACGACCGGGTGGACGAGGTCATGAGCCGGATCGTGGCTCGGTTGGCGGCAGATTTTGGTGCGAAATTGAGAGAATGAGGCAATGGCGCTAACCAAAGCGGACATGGTCGAAAGGTTGTTTTCGGAACTCGGTCTGAACAAGCGGGATGCCAAGGAACTGGTCGACCAGTTTTTCGAAGTCATCAAGGCTTCGCTGGAAAGTGGGCGTTCGGTGAAACTCTCCGGTTTCGGCAATTTCGATCTGCGCGACAAGCGCCAGCGGCCGGGCCGGAATCCGAAGACCGGCGAAGAGATCCCGATCACCGCGCGCCGCGTGGTGACCTTCAAAGCGGGCCAGAAACTCAAAGCCACGGTCGAGGCTCTTCAGGAACCGGAACTGGGCAAATTGGACGCCGAGCGGACCGGGGAGGCTTGAGGCGGGTTCCGCGCCTCCCTGGCCGGCTCCGTTTTCCTCCGGAGGTCACCGGGTCGCCGGCCGACTGCCATTCCTGAAATCGGGGCCCGGGATCCCGGGTCTCGAGGTTCTGACGAAGCCTGTATTTCGACGCGCGGGACGGGGTCGTCTCTCGCCGTCTGATAGAATGACCGTCATTGAACTTTTCGAATCCACAAACAGACATGAGGTCAGGCAAGCCGGTCGAAGTCGGCATCGTAGGCGGGACCGGTTACACCGGTGTGGAATTGCTGCGCCTACTGGCGCTGCACCCGGGCGTGCGCATCCGCGCCGTCACCTCCCGCGCAGACGCCGGCAAGGCCGTCGCCGATCTCTATCCGAATCTCCGGGGCCACGTGGATGTCGTCTTCACCGGGCCCGAGGTGGAGAATCTCGGCGGCTGCGACGTGGTGTTCTTCGCTACCCCCCATGGCATCGCCATGCAATCGGCGCCGGCCTTGCTCGAACAAGGCATCGTCGTCATCGACCTGTCGGCGGATTTCCGCCTCAAGGATGCGGACGAATGGGCGCATTGGTATGGGCAGGAGCACGCCTGTCCCGGGCTGCTGAGCGAAGCCGTCTACGGCCTGCCGGAGGTCCGTCGCGAGGCGATCCGTTCGGCACGGCTGATCGCCAATCCGGGCTGTTATCCCACCGCCGTCCAGCTCGGCCTGCTGCCCTTGCTGGAAAACCGGCTGGTGGCGGCGGACCGGCTCATCGCCGACGTGAAGTCGGGCGTCAGCGGCGCCGGCCGTAAGGCCGAGGTTCCACTGCTGATGAGTGAAACCGGCGAGAGCTTCAAGGCCTATGCGGTGGCGGGCCACCGGCATTGGCCGGAAATCGTGCAGGGTCTGGTGGAATTGGCGGGGGAGCCGGTCGGGCTGACCTTCGTGCCGCATCTCCTGCCGATGATCCGTGGCATTCATGCAACCCTCTATGCCGTGCCGGTCGGCGAGCCCGGCGACATCCAGCGGCTCTACGAGGAGCGCTACTGCGACGAGCCGTTCGTCGACGTGCTGCCGCCCGGCAGCCATCCGGACACGCGCGACGTGCGCGGTTCCAACCGCTGCCAGATCGCGGTGTTCGAACTCCGGAGGAGCGGCCAGATCGTGGTGCTGTCGGTGATCGACAACCTGGTCAAGGGTGCTGCCGGCCAGGCGGTGCAGAACATGAACCTCCGATTCGGTTTCGCGGAAACCACCGGTCTCCAAGCCATCGGCCTGTATCCATGAACACGAACCCTCGGTCCGTCCTCGAGACCTTGACCACGGTGCGCGATTACATCCGCTGGGGTGCGACGCGTTTTTCCGAAGCCGGCGTGTTTTTCGGCCATGGCACGGGGACCGCGCTGGATGAGGCGGCCGCGCTGGTCATGCACGTGATCCGCCAGCCGCACGACATGCCTTCGGGGTATTTCTCCGCGGTGCTGACGTTCGAGGAGCGCGAGCGCATCCTGCACTTGGTCGAGCGGCGGATCGAGGCGCGTGTGCCTTTGCCCTATCTGACCCACGAGGCATGGTTCGCGGGTCTCAAGTTCTACGTGGACGAGCGGGTGCTGGTGCCGCGCTCTCCCATCGCCGAGCTGATCGAAAACCAGTTCCAGCCCTGGCTGGTGCCCGATGCGGTCGGCGACGTGCTGGATCTGTGCACCGGCAGCGGCTGCATCGCCATCGCCTGCGCCGATGCCTTTCCCCAGGCGCGGGTGGATGCCGTGGACATTTCCGGCGGCGCGCTGGAAGTCGCGGGGATGAATGTCCGCGCCCACGGGCTCGAAGAGACCGTCCGGCTGGTGCATTCGGATCTGTATCAGCAGCTCGACGGCAGCCGCTACGACCTGATCGTGAGCAATCCGCCTTACGTGAATCTGCAGGAATGGCGCGCACTGCCTCCGGAATACCATGCCGAACCCCGGCTCGGGCTGGAATCGGGGGAAGATGGCCTGGATTGCATCCGTCGCATTCTCGCCGGCGCGGCGGACCGGCTCAAGCCTGGCGGTGTCCTGGTCGTCGAAGTCGGCTCCAGTGCCGAAGCGCTGGCGGCGGCGTTTCCGGAGGTCGAATTCCTCTGGCTGGATTTCGAGCACGGTGGCGAAGGGGTGTTCCTGTTGACTGCGGCCCAGGTGGAAAGGCACAGGAAGCTGTTCGAGCATTCGCCCGGCCCGGAAACCGCAGCGGCCGGCCACAGTCCCCCCTAAACCCAGCGAGAGACCATGTCCGGAAACACCATCGGCAAACTGTTTACCGTCACGACCTTCGGCGAAAGCCACGGGCCTGCGCTCGGCTGCATCGTCGACGGCTGCCCGCCGGGACTTGCGTTGTCCGAGGCCGATCTGCAGCACGATCTGTATCGCCGCCGGCCGGGCCAGTCCCGCCACACCACCCAGCGGCGTGAGTCGGACACCGTCAAGATCCTGTCCGGGGTGTTCGAGGGACTCACCACCGGGACGCCGATCGGTCTCCTGATCGAGAACGAGGACCAGCGGTCCAAGGATTACGCCAGCATCGCCGACCGCTTCCGCCCCGGCCATGCCGACTACACCTACCACATGAAATACGGCTTCCGCGACTACCGTGGCGGCGGTCGCTCGTCGGCGCGTGAAACCGCGATGCGGGTGGCGGCGGGAGGCATCGCCAAGAAATACCTGCGTGAGCGGTTGGGTGTCGAAATCCGCGGCTACCTGGCCCAGCTCGGGCCGATCCGGATCGACCCGGTGGACTGGAACGCCATCGACGACAACCCCTTCTTCTGTCCCGATCCCGCCAGGGTTCCCGAGCTTGAAGCTTACATGGATGCCCTGCGCAAGGAAGGTGATTCGAGCGGCGCCCGGGTCAACGTGGTGGCCAGGGGCGTGCCGCCGGGCTTGGGCGAGCCGGTCTTCGACCGGCTCGACGCCGAGCTGGCGTATGCGCTGATGAGCATCAACGCCGTCAAGGGTGTGGAAATCGGCGCCGGTTTCGGCTGTGTCGAAGCCAAGGGTTCGGTGTTCCGCGATGAGATGAGTCCGGAAGGTTTCCTGGGGAATTCGGCGGGCGGTATTCTGGGTGGGATATCCACCGGCCAGGACATCGTTGCCAGCATCGCGCTGAAGCCTACCTCCAGTCTGCGTCTCCCGGGCCGGTCGGTGAACATCCGCGGGGAATCGGTGGAAGTCGTGACCACCGGACGCCATGATCCCTGTGTCGGCATCCGGGCCACGCCGATCGCCGAGGCGATGATGGCCATCGTGCTGATGGATCATTATCTGCGCCACCGGGGTCAGAACCAGGACGTCGTGCGCACGCTCGATCCCATCCCGCCCAGCGCGTTCTAGGCGGGCGGAGCCGCCCATGCCCGGCACCGTGCCGTACTGGCGGCTCTCCGGCCTGTACCTCTGGTATTTCGCGGCACTGGGCACCTTTCTGCCATATTGGCCGCTTTATCTGCAGGCGCGGGGGTTCGGCCCGCAGGACATCGGCGTCATCATGGCCGTCATGGCGGCTACCCGCATCGTGGCGCCCAACGGCTGGGGCTGGCTGGCCGACCATACCGGGCGCGACCTGTTCCTCATCCGCCTGGCTTGTCTGCTCACTTTCCTTGGATTCGGCCTGATCTTCGTGCTGCCGGGCTACTGGGGGCTGTTCGTCGCGGTGGCGCTGTCGGGTTTCTTCTGGAATGCCTTCCTGCCCACCCTGGAGTCGCTGAATCTGGCTTTGCTCAGGGGCGATGCCCGGGGCTACAGCCGGATCCGGCTGTGGGGTTCGGTCGGGTTCATCCTGGGCGTGCTCGCCGTGGGCGCGGCGCTCGAAGCGCGGCTTGCGATCGGCTGTCTGCCGCAGGTGCTGGCCTTTCTGTTCGCGCTGATGGGGCTGTCCAGTCTCGCCATTCCGGGCGGCGCGCGGGTGATACACGTGCCTGCCCAGGATACCTTGTGGCGGGTCGTCAGGCGGCCCGAGGTCATCGGCCTGTTGCTCACCTGTTTGCTGATTCAGATGGCCCACGGCCCCTATTACAGCTTCTATTCCGTACATCTGGAGAACCACGGCTTCGACCGCTCCCGCACCGGCCAGTTCTGGGCCTTGGGGGTCTTGTCGGAGATCGTCCTGTTCCTGGTCCTGCCAGCGATCCAGGCCAGGATTTCACTGCGTCCCATCCTGCTCGCGAGCATCGCTTTGACGGTCTTGCGCTGGCTGCTGATCGGGCGCTACGCCGATCGGCCGGGAATCCTGGTGTTCGCCCAGACGCTGCATGCCGCCAGCTTCGGCGCGTTTCACGCCGTCTCGATCGCCCTGGTGCACCGCTATTTCCAGGGACGCAACCGCAATCGCGGCCAGGCGCTGTTCACCAGCCTGAGCTATGGTGCGGGCGGTGCGCTGGGAAGTTTCGCCAGCGGCTACGCCTGGGCCGATTTCGGCGCCGAGACGGTTTATGCCGGCGCGGCGGTCGTATCCTTCATCGCCCTGATCATCGCCTGGCGGCTGGTGGATCGGCGGCGCTAGTGTTCGGTTGCTGCGGAAGTACTTCCCAATCCGCCACCGGTCCCGGAACGATGCGGAACGACGGGTGCGGTTCCGGCCGCTTCAGCGTCTCCATGGGTTCAAGCCAGGCGGGTGCGCGTATCCGCAGCTTCGCCTTGAGATGCGCCCATTCGTAGGTGAGTTGGCCGTCCGTGGCCGTCATTGGGGTCGGTACCGGGCAGGGGGCGATCTTGCCCGCGTCGAAGCGGTAGCCTCGGCGCTCGGCTTCGGCGTGGACGGCCCGCAGGTAGTGCGCGATCGCCGCTTCGGGGTCGGGCAATTCCCGGAACCGGCTCAACTGGGGATGATGGGTATAGCCGCGCGTCTGCCCTCGCAGCACGGCTTGTGCCAGCAGGGCTTCGCGCCAGAGCGCGACCAGGCCTTTGGCGTCCAGGTAGCAGGGATGCAGGGTCCAAAGCCGCATGACCGGACTCGTCTCAATCCCGCTGCAGCCGCAGGGCGTTCAGCACCACGCCGACCGAGCTTGCCGCCATCGCGGCGGAGGCGGCCATCGGGTGCAGCTTGCCGAAGGCGGCCAGCGGAATGGCGACGAGGTTGTAACCGAAGGCCCAGGACAGGTTCTGGCGGATCACCCGCAGAGTGCGGGCACTGAGTTCCATGGCCTCCGCCGCCTTGGAAATGTCGCCGGTGAGCAAGGTCAGATCGGCGCTCTGTTTGGCGATGTCGGTGCCGTGACCGACCGCCAGTCCGACGTCGGCCGCGGCCAGGGCCGGGGCGTCGTTGATGCCGTCGCCGATCATGCCGACCCGCTCGCCGCGGTTCTGCAACTGGCGGATGATTTCCAGCTTGCGGCCCGGACGGGCGCCGGCCTCGATCCGGTCGATGCCGACCAGGGCGGCGATGTGCTCGGCGGCGGGCGCGACGTCGCCCGTCACCATGAGCGTATGCACGCCCCGCCGGTGCAGGCTGGCCACGGCCTCCGCGGCATCGGGTCGGGGCGGGTCGGCGACGCCGAGCACGGCGGCGGCGTGCCCGTCCAGTGCGACGAATACCGGCGTCTTGCCCTGCGCGCCCAGCTTCCGCGCCGCGTCGCCCAGGTTCCGGCCGCTCTCGATCTTGTGCCTGTCGAGCCAGCGCTGGTTGCCGATCAGCACTTCGTGACCCTCGACGATGGCGGCGATGCCCAGGCCGGGTTCGAGCCGGAACTCGGCCGGTTCGGGCCAGGCCAGACCCAATGTGGCGGCGTGCGCGAGGATGGCCTTGCCGATGAAGTGCTCGGAATGCGACTCCGCGGACGCAGCCAGCCGCAGCAGTCCGGCATCGTCCAGATCCGAGACGTTGGCGATGTCGGTGATTCTCGGCCTGCCCTCGGTGAGGGTGCCGGTCTTGTCGAACACGATGACGGTCAGGCCCGCTGCGGTTTCCAGGCTCTCGGCGTTACGGATGAAGATGCCGCGCCGCGCCGCTTGCCCGGTGCCGACCATCACGGCGGCCGGTGTCGCCAGCCCCAGCGCGCAAGGACAGGCCACCAGCAGCACGGTGACGGCATGGATGAGCGCGGTGCCGAATCCCGCGCCTGCCGCCATCCAGCCGAAGAAGGTGGCGCCGGATACCGCCATCACGGCGGGCACGAAAAAGGCCGACAGACGGTCGACCATGCGCTGAACGGGCAGCCGGCCGGTCTGCGCCTCGTCCAGGGTGTGCAGGAGACCCGCCAGGACGGTGTCCGCGCCCACCGCGCTGACCCGGATCTGCAGGGCTCCATCGCCATTGATGCTGCCGCCGGTGACGCGATGGCCGGTCCCTTTCACCACCGGCAGGCTCTCGCCCGTCACCATCGATTCGTCCACCGCCGACAGGCCGTGAACGACTTCGCCGTCGGCGGGGATGCGCTCGCCGGGTCGCACCAGCAGCCGGTCGCCGACCCGGATCTCCTCGATGGGGAGGCTCACCGGCCGCCCGCTCTGCAGCACCGTCGCCGTCAGCGGTTGCAGTTCCACCAGCTGGCGGATGGCCTGACCCGCTTGGCTGCGGGCCTTCTCTTCCAGATAGCGGCCCATGAGTACGAAGGACATCACACCTGCCGCGGCTTCGAAGTAATAGCCGCCGCGTCCGCTCGCCAGGGAGAAAAAGCTGTACGCGTAGGCCGCACCGACGCCGGCGGCGACCAGCGTGTCTGTGCTGACGGAACGGCGCCTCGCCGTTTGCCAGGCCCGGTCGAAGAACCCCCTTCCGCCTCCCAGCAGCAGCGGCGCCGACACCGCGAGCTGCACCCAGCCCATCAGCCGCGAGCGCGGTGCGAACAGGCCGATCAGGAAGGTCGGCAGGCTGAACACCAGAGACCAGAAGCAGTGCTGCCAGGTCTTGCCGATGCGGGTCGTCTCCCGCGCCAGCCAAACCCGGCGTTGCGCGACGCTGTCCATCGGCCGGGCCTGGTAGCCCCGCCGGCGCAAGGTCCCGGACAGTTCGTCCCAGCTCATCGACGTCAGCACCTGGGCGGTTTCCGTCGCGAAATTGACGCTGGCCGAAGCCACTCGCGGGTCACGGCGGAGCAGCATCTCGATCAGCAGCGCGCACGATACGCAAGTCATGCCTTCGACCGCAACATGGAATTCGTGCAGCGGCGCCGCAGGATTCGTCCCGGACCGGACGGCGGAGGGAAGCGTCGGCGACGATCCCAGGTTGTCCAGCAGCTTGCCGAAAAAGGACTGGAGATCGGCCGTCGTCACCGCCGTGGGATCGAAATGCACCGTCACCGATCCCAATGCCGGTACCACCCGGACCCGCCTCACCGCCGGGTGTTTCTGCAGCAGCACGCCGAAAATCCGGGTCCGCTCGACCTGCTTGCGCAGCGCGGGGACCACGATGCGCAGGCGGGAACGGGTCCGGTGGGCGACCTGGAAGCATTCGGGCGTCTTCGGTTCGGCGGCCATGCGTTGCGGGACCGAGGGCTGGAAGGGGAACCATTATAGCCCGGCAATACCTGAATCCGGCCACGCCACCATGAGGGCCGGGGGTATCCCCGCCGCTTGACACCCTCCCATCCGCCGCTATCATTTGGCACTCACTTCAAGTGAGTGCTAACAGCCTCGTCGTGGGCACCCTTGAGGGTTTCAGCCGATTTCATTTGGAAATTCAGGAGATTACCGTGAAAATTCGTCCTTTGCACGACCGAGTCATCATCAAACGTCTGGAAGAGGAACGCACCAGCGCAGGCGGAATCGTGATTCCCGACAGCGCTGCGGAAAAGCCCATGCGCGGCGAGATCCTGGCCGTTGGCAACGGCAAGGTGCTCGACAACGGTGAGGTGCGCGCACTGCAGGTCAAGGTGGGCGACAAGGTCCTGTTCGGCAAGTATGCCGGTACCGAGGTCAAGGTCGATGGCGAAGACGTGGTGGTGATGCGGGAGGACGACATCCTGGCCGTCCTCGAGAGCTGATCTCAAAGCTCCGCCCGCCCATTCCCAAGCCCTCATCAATCATCAATCGCAGGTAAATCCAAATGGCAGCTAAAGAAGTAAAGTTCAGCGACGATGCACGCACCCGCATGCTGCGCGGTGTCAACATTCTGGCGCACGCGGTGAAAGTCACCCTGGGTCCGAAAGGCCGTAACGTGGTGCTGGAAAAGAGCTTCGGTGCGCCCACCGTCACCAAGGACGGCGTGTCCGTGGCGAAGGAAATCGAGCTGTCCGACAAGTTCGAGAACATGGGGGCGCAGATGGTGAAAGAAGTCGCTTCGCAGACTTCTGACGTGGCCGGTGACGGCACCACCACGGCCACCGTGCTGGCGCAGTCGATCCTGACCGAGGGCCTGAAAGCCGTCGCCGCCGGCATGAATCCGATGGACCTCAAGCGCGGCATCGACAAGGCCGTCGCTGCGGCGGTCGACGAAATCCACGCCATGTCCGTGCCCTGCACCGACAGCAACGCGATCGCCCAGGTCGGCACCATTTCCGCCAACGCCGACGAATCCATCGGCAAGATCATCGCCGAGGCGATGGACAAGGTGGGCAAGGAAGGCGTCATCACGGTCGAGGATGGATCGGGGCTGGAGAACCAGCTCGACATCGTCGAGGGTATGCAGTTCGACCGCGGCTACCTGTCCCCCTATTTCATCAACAATCAGCAGAGCATGAGTGCCGAGCTGGAGAATCCCTTCATTCTCATCAACGAGAAGAAGATCTCCAATATCCGCGAACTGCTGCCGGTGCTGGAAGGGGTGGCGAAGGCCGGGCGCCCGTTGGTGATCGTCGCCGAGGACGTCGAAGGCGAGGCCCTGGCCACCCTGGTGGTCAACAACATGCGCGGCATCCTGAAGGTCGCAGCGGTGAAAGCGCCGGGCTTCGGTGACCGTCGTAAAGCCATGCTGGAAGACATCGCCGTACTGACCGGCGGCACCGTCATCTCCGAAGACATCGGCCTCAGCCTGGAGAAGGCGACCCTGGCCGATCTGGGTACCGCGAAGAAGGTCCAGATCACGAAGGAAAACACCACCATCATCGACGGCGCGGGTTCCAGCGAGGCCATCCAGGGCCGCGTGGCGCAGATCCGCAAGCAGATCGAGGACACCACCTCCGACTATGACCGTGAAAAACTGCAGGAACGTCTGGCCAAGCTGGCCGGCGGCGTCGCGGTCATCAAGGTCGGTGCGGCCACCGAAGTCGAAATGAAGGAAAAGAAGGCGCGCGTGGAAGATGCGCTGCACGCGACCCGGGCCGCCGTCGAAGAAGGCATCGTACCGGGCGGCGGCGTGGCCCTGATCCGGGCGCTGGCCAAGCTGCGCGACCTCAAGGGCGCGAACCACGACCAGGACGTCGGTATCAGCATCGCCCGCCGCGCGATGGAGGAACCGCTGCGGCAGATCGTCGCCAATGCGGGTGACGAGCCGTCGGTGGTGTTGAACAAGGTCGCGGAAGGTGCTGGCAACTTCGGTTACAACGCCGCGACTGGGGAGTATGGCGACATGGTGGCCATGGGCATTCTCGACCCGGCCAAGGTGACCCGTTCCGCGCTGCAGAACGCAGCCTCCGTCGCCTCCCTGATGATCACCACCGAGGCCATGGTCGCCGAGGAGCCGAAGGAGGAGGCGCCGATGCCGGGCGGCATGGGCGGCATGGGCGGCATGGGCGACATGATGTAGGACAAGCCCCGCCACCCTCGTTCCAAGGCTGATGGAAAAGGCCCCACCCCGCCGGGTGGGGCCTTTTCCTTTTTGGGGAACGGGCATTGAGCTTCCGGCCCCGGCGGTTCTGCCTTACTATCACGACGGGCCGCATTGCCGGGCCGATCTTTACTGCGAGGCAAGAGGATGGGTCACGATTTGGACAGGTTCGATGATAGAGGGGTGCCCGAGCCGCTGCCTCTGTCGCCGTGGCGTGAGTCGCTCTACCAATACCTGGCGACCCTCGCCCTTGTTCTTGGCGCCTGGTATCTGGGCTGGCGCTGGACGGCATCCCTGAACCAGCACGCGTTGTGGTTCTCGGTGCCGGTGGTTGTCGCCGAAAGCTGCGCTTATCTCGCCTGGGCCTTGTTCGCCTACAATCTGTGGCGGACCGCCGCCCGGCCCTCGCGGTCTGCGCCTCACTGGATCTCCGAGTGCGTTTCCGAACTCGCTGCACCCCACCGGCCGCTGGCCGTGGACGTGTGTGTCGTGACCTGTGACGAGGAGGCGGCGCTGGTCCGCCAAAGCTTGGAATGTGCGAAGAGGCTGGTCTATCCCTATCGGATCGAGATAAGGCTGCACCTTTACGATGCCGGCCACCGCCCGGCCATGAAACAGCTCGCAGACTCATTGGATGTCGCCTACCTCGTGCCGGAGGAGCAGGATGGCCTGGGGACGCACAATCTGCGCCGCATCGTCGAGGAGATGCAAGGGGATTTCATCGTATTCTGCGATGCCGATACCCGGATGTTTCCATCCTTCCTGGAGCATACCCTGGGGTATTTCCGCGACCCGGCCGTGGCCTGGGTGCAGACCCCGCAGTGGTATGACGACGTCCCCCAGGGCATCCCGCTGGGCGATGTCCTGGGATACCGTTTCGGCCCCACGGGCAGGGCCGTGGCAAAGGTGTGCGAAGCCGTGGCAGGACCGGTATGGATCGGCAGAGACCCGTACGGCAGCGACCCGGCGCTGTTTTTCGATGTGATCCAGCGACGGCGCGACCGGGCCGATGCGGCCTGTTCGTGCGGAGCGGGCGCGGTGTACCGCAGTGACGCGCTCGCGGAGGCCGTGGATCTGGTGTGCGTCAGACGGGTCGGCAAAGCGGTTGGCCGGTTCGCAAAGGGGATCCGCGACCAGGAATGCCGCGCCGATTTCGTCGAATCGGTGACGCGCCAAGCGGCCGCGGATGCCGGGGTGGCGCCGTATCACTTGCGCGAATCCGAACATTTTTATGCGTCCATGGTGCTCCACGGTTGCCGTGGCCGACGTTGGCGGTCGGTGCTGCATCCCCGCGTCGAGTGTAGGATGTCATCGCCGCAGACTCCGCGGGAAGCGGTCGTCCGGCGTTTCCGCCGTACCCTGGGTCTCATGGAGATCGCGCTACGCGACAATCCAGTTTTTTCCCGCGGGTTGAGCCTGCCCCAGCGGCTCCTGTACGTCCAGACGCTGTGGTCCAGCTTCGGCTGCCTGTGGCACTCGGTGTTCCTCTTGGCGCCGATCGTGTTTCTCTACACCGGTATCGCACCGGTCGCCGCTTATTCGCCGCAGTTTTTCATCCATCTCCTGCCGTTTCTTCTGACTGCGGAGCTGGCCATGATGACGGGTACCTGGGGCGTGTCTTGTTTCCGGCACCGGGCCGCCTCGCTGGCCCTGTTGCCGGTGGATCTGCACGCCTTGTGGGCGGTGATGCGGGGACGGCGGTTTCCCATGGTTGCGAAAAGCAAGCGGGCGCGCGACCTGTCCCGGCTGGCCGAATTCCGCATCGCGGCCACCGCCTTGACGCTGGGCGGAATGTTTTTCGCCGTGGCCCGCTTCGCCTTCGGCAGCCACCCGGATCCGTCTGGTCTGCTCGTCAACGGTCTGTGGGGACTTTACAACGTCGTTCTGCTGTCGGGCACCGTCAGTCTCTCGGCGCGGAACGTTTCCGTCGAATCCCCTTCTGCGCAAGAGGTCCAGGCATGAGCTATCCGAAGGCGTTACTCGCTGCCCGCCAGCATCTGGTGGTGATCCTCGGGCTCCTGAGCGCGGCCGCACTGGTGTCATGGTTGGAGATGCCTTCCTGTCCCGTGCCGCCGCCGTTGCCCGCCGGGGAGATACCCGGTGCCCTCCACGGCGCCCTGTCCGAGGAAGAGACCCGTTGGGCCCAGGCTGCCTGGCGCTATTTCCAGCGCAATTCCCAGGAGGAGACGGGGTTGGTCAATGCGGCCGACGGCCGTTCCGTCACCACCTTGTGGGATACGGGTTCCCATCTGCTCGCCATGATTGCCGCCCACCGCCTTGGCGTCATCGACCGCAGCGAGTTCGACCAGCGCCTGGGCCGGGTTCTAAACGCTCTCGCAAGGATCCCTTTGTTCCAGGGCGAACTCCCCAACCGGTTCTATCTCACCGAAACGCTCGGGATGGCGGATGCGGAGGGGCTGCCTTCGGATCGGGGCGTCGGCTGGTCCGCGGTCGATATCGCCCGGGTGCTGGTACCGCTCGATGTCATCGTCTGGAACTATCCAGCCCATGCCGCCGAGGCGAGCGCCGTGGTGCGGCGTTGGCGGCTCGACCGGCTGGTGCGGGAAGGCGTGCTGACCGGCGCGGTCGTCGATGCGCAGGGGCAGGTCGAGTATTCCCAGGAAGGACGCGGAGCCTATGAGGCCTACGCGGCGAAGGCCCTTGCGCTGATGGGAATCGCCGCGCCGGCGGTCGCTGTGTCCCATGGCTATGCCAAGGTCCAAGGCGTTGAGGTACCATTCGATCCGCGGCCGCCAGAACGATTTTCCACCCGCAACTACACCGTCGGCGAGCCCTATGTCATCGAAGGGCTGGAATTCGGCTGGGACCGTGACGGTCGGGAGGAAGCATGGCGGGTGTTCCGCGCCCAGGAAAACCGGTTCAAGGCGACCGGCAGGCTGACGGCGGCCAGTTCCGGCCCCGTCGACGAGGCGCCGTATTTCGTCTACAACGCCGTTTATGCCGGGACCCGGTCGTGGCAGACGCTGGCGACGGATGGGAGGGAGGTTTCGGACTTCCGTTTCCTTAACGCCGGTGATGCCGTCGGCTGGCATGTCCTGTACGATACGGAGTATGGCCGGCAACTGGCGGAAAAGGCCGCGGGCTTGTTCGATCCGGAACGGGGGTGGTACGCCGGCTGGTATGAGACCAAGGACCGAGTCAACCGGGCGATGAGCGCCGGCACCAATGCCATGGTATTGGAGGCCATGCATTTCCGGCAGTTCGGCGCACTGGTGGCGGTTCAGCCGCCGCTGGAACTCGCCGAGCCAGCGCCTTCCACCCGGCCGCAAGCGGCCCAGCCGCCCGATGGCCGCGGGGCGGCGGCCCGGGCCAAGCCGGCGGCCAAATCCGGGCCGGTCCTCAGGGCCAAGACCGGGATGGCCGGCTCACGGAAAGGGAAGGGCGCCTCCGCCGCCCCCAAGACTTCCACCGGGCACGGCGCGAAGACCCGGAAAACGGACGCCAGATCGGCAGGGAAACACCGCTGACGGGCGGCTCCCGGCGGCTTCGGTCCGGATCCCATGAAGAAGACATTCGTGCTGGGTTTGCTGCTCCTGGCGGGCTGCGCCGCCGCGCCACCCCGTAATCCCGCCGACATCTGCGCCATCTTTACCGAAAAGGACGACTGGTATGAAGGGGCCCGCCAGGCAGAGCTGAAATGGGGGCTGCCCATTCCGGTGCAGATGGCGATCATCAGGCATGAGTCGGATTTCGTGGAAGACGCGCGGCCGCCGAAGGTCCGGTTCCTGGGCATACCGCTTTGGCATCCGACCTCGGCTTATGGCTACGGCCAGGTGTTGGATGGAACCTGGGAGCTTTACACCGAAAGGAGCGGCAACGCCGGCGGCGATCGGGACGATCTGGCGGATGTGGCCGATTTCCTCGGCTGGTATGCGCATCAGTCGCAGAACCGGCTGGGCGTCTCCAAGCGCGACGCCTACAACCTGTATCTCGCCTACCATGAGGGCTGGGGCGGGTGGCAGCGCCGCAGCTATCTGTCCAAGCCTTGGCTGATGAACATCGCCAGAAAAGTGGCGGCCACCGCCCAAACGTACGAACGGCAACTGTACCGCTGTCGGCCCGATCGGGAGGCGGCGGATTGAGACATTCGACTTTTTTGCAATGAACCTCCCCTACCGGCGACCGGTCCGCGACATGTACGAGCCGGTACGCCGCGGCTTGACCCTCGTTCTGCGCTGCGCGGTCGCGCTGGCGGGCGAAATCCGCGCCGGCGGGCTGGATTACCGTGCCATGAGTTTGGTTTACACCAGCCTGCTGGCGCTGATTCCTTTGCTCGCCGTGGCGTTTTCCGTGCTCAAGGCGTTCGGTGCGCACACCGGGCTCGAGCCTTTGTTGTCGGAACTGCTCGATCCGTTGGGAGCCAACGCGGAGCAGGTGAAGGATGCCATCATCGACTCGGTCAAGCGGATGAAGGTTGGGGTGCTCGGTTTTCTGGGCTTCCTGTTTTTGTTTTACGTCAGCATCACCATGCTGGACAAGATCGAGGAGTCCTTCAACCATGTCTGGCGTACCCGCACTTCCCGCAACCTCTGGCGCCGGCTCGGCGATTACCTGAGCTTCACCCTGGTCGGCCCGCTGCTGCTGCTCTCGGCCTTCGGCAGCATGACCGGACTCCTGGGTCGCCATTCCGGTCGAGGTACGGCCGGCTGGGCCTGGAGTCTTGCGGAACATGTGCTGCCCTATGCGGCGATCATCCTGGCCTTCACCTTGTTCTACTGGGTCATTCCCAGCGCTCGGGTCAAGCTGCGTTCGGCCCTGTTCGGCGGTGTGGTCGCGGGTGCGATGTGGGAATTGGCCGGCTGGGTGTTCGGGGAGTTCGTCGCGGGGTCGTCGCAATATCACGCGGTGTATTCCAGCTTCGCCATCCTGGTGCTGTTCATGGTATGGCTGTACGTGAGCTGGCTGATCGTCCTGCTGGGCGCGCAGTGCAGTTTTTTCTTCCAGAATCCCCAATGCATCGGCCAGTCGACGGGGAGGACGAGGGCGGACAACCGGTTGTGGGAGCACGGAGGGCTGGCGCTCATGTACCTGATCGTCCGGCGTTTCATGGCCGGACAATCTCCGCCCGGTCTCCCGGATCTGGCCGAATCGCTCAACCTTCCGGAAGTCCTCACCGGGGAATTGCTGTCGCTGCTGCAGCAGACCGGCCTCATCGTTGCCATCGACCACGGCCGTCCGGGTTTCCTCCCCGCCCGTGATCCGGGGACGATCGCTGTGCTCGAGGTGTTCGAAGCCTTGCGCGGAAAGGCAGACGGTCTGCCGGTTCCGGAGCCGGTCGCCCTGGGGCTGGCCGCTGCGGAGACTTCCCTGTCAGCCGCCCTGGCCGGCGTGAGCCTGCGCGACTGGGCCGGCCCGGCCCCTTCCTGCTAATTCGATCGATTCATCATGCCCATGACCCGAGATTTCTTCGCTACGGCTCCCAAGGGCCTGGAACCTTTGCTCGTCCGTGAACTGGACGGGCTGGGGGCCGAATCCATCAAGGAAACCCGCGCCGGGGTGGAATTCCGCGGTACGCTGGAAACGGCTTATCGCGTCTGTCTGTGGTCGCGGCTGGCCAACCGGATACTGATGTCCTTGGACCGCTTCGCCGCCGCGACGCCGGAGGCGCTCTACGACGGCGTGCAGCGCACCGACTGGGGCCGGCATTTCGGGCCCGGTGCTACGCTCGCCGTCGATTTTTCCTCGCGCCGTTCGGCTATCACCCACACCTTGTTCGGTGCCCAGAAGGTCAAGGATGCGATCGCCGATCAGTTTCTCGAACACTGCGGACGGCGGCCCTCGGTCCGGCTCGAACGGCCGGACATTCGCATCAATGTGCACCTGGATGCCGATCAGGCGGTCATCGGTCTGGATCTTTCGGGCGACAGCTTGCACCGGCGCGGCTATCGCACCGAGGCCGGGCCGGCGCCACTCAAGGAGAACCTGGCGGCGGCGGTCCTGATCCGTGCCGGCTGGCCGGACATCGCGGCCCGGGGCGGCAGTCTGATCGATCCCATGTGCGGTTCCGCCACCCTGCTGATCGAAGGTGCGTTGCTCGCGGCAGACATCGCTCCCGGCTCGTTCCGCGAGTATTTCGGTTTTCTCGCCTGGAAGGGCCACGACCTCGAACTCTGGCGGAAGCTGTTGACCGAGGCCCGTGAGCGGGCCGAGGCCGGGCTCGCGCGGTTGCCACCCATCCTCGGCTACGACCTGGACCGCCGCGCCATCCATCTGGCGCTCGACAACATCGATCGGGCCGGCCTGCGCGGCAGGATCCACGTCGAACGCAAGGTCGCCGCCGATGTACGCCCGAAAGGACGGCCGGGGCTGGTCGTGGTCAATCCGCCGTACGGCGAAAGGCTGGGCGACGTTGAGAGTCTGATCCCGGTCTACCGCGAATTCGGCGAAACCCTGCAGCGGCATTTCCGGGGTTGGAACGCTGCCCTCTTGACCGGCAACTTTGAACTGGCGTTCCAGATCGGGATAAGGGCGGGGCGCTACCATACCCTCTACAACGGCGCGCTGGAGTGCCGGCTGTTCCTGTTCGACATCGCGCCCGAACGGTTCTTCACCCCGCGCTCCGGCGTTCCCGAGACCGAAGGCCAGAAGAAGTTGCGGCAGATCGTGGAAAAAGCCAGGCGCGGCGCCATCCCTGCGGAACAGTCCGAAATGTTCGCCAACCGCCTGCGCAAGAACCTGCGCAACCTGGGGACCTGGGCGCGCAGGAACGGCGTGAGTTGCTACCGGCTGTACGACGCCGACCTGCCCGAATTCGCCGTGGCGGTGGATATCTACCAGGGTGAGAAGCTCTGGGTCCATGTGCAGGAATACGAGGCGCCTGCCAGCGTCGATCCGGCGAAGGCGCAAAGCCGCTTGGCCGGCGCGGTCGCCATGATTCCGGAGGTGCTGGAAGTGCCGCGTGAGCAGATTTTCCTCAAGGTGCGGCGGCGTCAGAAGGGCGATGCGCAGTACGTCAAACAGGGCCAGACCGCACATTTCCATGTGGTGGAGGAGGGGGGCTGGCGCTTCTGGGTCAACTTCGAGGACTACTTGGACACCGGCTTGTTCCTCGACCACCGCATCACCCGCGGTCTGATCCAGCAGGTGGCACGCAATCGCCATTTCCTCAACCTGTTCGCCTATACCGGGACGGCGACGGTGTACGCGGCCGGTGGCGGCGCGGCCTCGACCACCACGGTCGACATGTCGCACACCTATCTCGACTGGGCGGGTCGCAACCTGGCCCTGAACGGCTTCGGCGAGCGCGATCACCTGCGCATCCAGGCCGATTGCCTGGACTGGCTGGAGCAGGCGGTTGACCGCAGACGCCGCTATGGCCTGATTTTCCTCGATCCGCCGACGTTCTCCAATTCCAAGCGGATGACGGGCAGCTTCGACATTCAGCGCGACCAAGGGCCGCTGCTGAAAAAGGTCGTGTCCCTGCTCGAACCCGGCGGTCTGCTGATTTTTTCCACCAACCGCCGCCGGTTCAGACTCGACGAGACGGCCCTGGCGGGCTGCGCGGTCGAGGACGTCAGCCGCCTCACCTTGCCGAAGGATTTCGAGCGTAACCCCAGAATCCATGCATGCTGGCGTATCCTCGCGCCGGACCGTCAGCGGTGAAAGATCAGGAGCGAGTGGAAAGATGAAGCGGGTTCATGTCCTCGTCGCAGGACGGGTGCAAGGCGTCTGGTACCGAGCGTCGGCGGCCCGGAAGGCCTCGGAGCTGGGGCTGACCGGGTGGGTGCGCAACCTGCCGGATGGGCGGGTGGAGCTGGTCGCCGAGGGCGATGCGGAAAGCGTAGACGCCTTGTTGGCCTGGTGCCGGCGCGGTCCGCCCCTGGCGCGAGTCACGGGGCTCGATGTCCGGGAAATGGCGGTCACCGGCGAGTTCACCGAGTTCGCGGTGTTGCGCGACGTCTGAGACCCGTCAGGATGCTGAGGACAAGTCCCGCAGCAGCTTGACGAACGGTTCGGGCCGCACCCCCAGTTCGCCCGCCAGGGGGTTGTTCATGGACAACACCAGGATCAGTACCAACGACAGCATGCTCGTCACGATGCCGGTCAGCAGGAGCTGGACCTTCTGGTTTTCGGCACCGAAGAACCAGAGGAAAGCGATGGTGAAAGCAGCCCCCACCCATAGCACGAACCGGAGTAAGTCGCTCAGATTGTCGTTCGCTACGGAGATCCGCTCGTAGCGGGCTTCCGCCAGGTTTTCCAGCATCGACACCGTGGTGTCGTAAAGAGCCTGGCCGCGCGGCCCGTTCGGGTCGATCGCCTTGCTGATCCGCCACAACTGTTCCAGCGGCGCGCGTTTGATCCGCCCGCCCTGGTGTTCGGCCAGCAGTGGCCATTCTTCATCGATGACGGCGCTCGCATAGCCGATCGCAGCGGTGTGCACGGCGCGCCCAACCTCGTCGTCATAGGCTTGCGCCACATTGACCAGGTCCATGAGGATGGCGGCTTCATGCACGGCGGCCGAGGAAATGTCCCCCCGCCGCTCTTCCCCCTGGCCGATCAGGATTCCCAGGATCAGGCTGAACAGCACGCCGAAATTGGTATACACGGCCGCCGCCACGTCGTTGAGGTTGCGCAGTCTGCGGTGGTCCACCCATCGCTGGATCAGGCCGTGGATGCCCATGCTCGCCAGGCCGGTAACGAGGGTGATCAGTGTGATGCCGAGGATGGTCATGGCGGGCGTTCCGGTCGATGAGTGTGTCGGACTCGGGCAAGGCCGCGCCATTTTGCCATCGAGCGACTGCGGTAGCGTAGAGGAGACCGCGGGAAAGACCGGACTGGAGGCATCCTTGCCTCCGGGAGAAGGGCGGCCCCGCCGGAGCGGGGCCGGGAGGAACGCTCTCGTTATGCGCTCAGGCAGGGGCCGTACAGTTTGTCGACTTTGGGGATGTGGTTGACCAGCCAGTCCCGTACGAAGCGCGTGGTGTCCTGGTTCACCTCGGCCTCCCCGGCGTGGAACTTCTTCTGCAGATCGGCGCAGACGCCAACGAGCTTGTCGTGTTCGGCCTTGTGCGCGGCGAAGTCGGCGTAGCCTTTCTTCTGCATCTCGGTTTCTTCGGATTTGAAGTGCATCACGACGTAATCGATCAGCGCGTCCAGTTGCTTACCGATTTCGCTGCGATTGCCCGTAGCGGCGGTGTCATGCAGCTTGTTGACCATGTCGAAGATGGTCTTGTGCTGGTCGTCGGCGAAGCCTACGTTGGTGCCGAATTCTGCTGCGGTCCACGTCATTAATGCCATGGATTTTTTCCTCCTCGTTTTAGTGTGTGATACTGGACGCGGTCTCGTGGGCCAGATTGGGGCATGAGACCCGGAGCAGGACTATACGGATTCTGGTGCGGCGAAATTTGATCCAGATCAAAACTTTAACGGTTTGGCTGCAAGTGATGCCTGCCTTTTCCGGCGGCCTGCGCCGCCCTGTCCCTGCCAGGATCGGGGCGGATGGGTCCGCGGCCGGTGGCGCCGTGTCTTGAATGGGCGGGGGGCGATGTTTTCAAGGTTGTGGTGTCTCGTGGTCGTGGTGGTGAGTGTCGCTGGAATACCGGGCGAGGCGCCGGCGGCTGAGGTTCCCGGTGTGCCGCGGTGTGAGTCCACGGACTCCGGCGCTTCGATCCGGGTCTCGCCGCGCATTCCCGTGCCGGGCGAGCCACTGAAGATAATGGCGGTTTCCGCCGATGTGCCGATCCAGAACCTGTCGGTGCGCGCTCCCGATGGAACCAGCCTGCCGCTCGAGCCGGAGCGCCGGGGCGGTCCGCCCTGGAGCCTGGCGGCAGAGATCGGCCGGGCTGAGCCGGGTAACTATCGGATGGAGGCGCGCGGCGCGGAGGGGACCGTGGCATGCCTGGACCTGAACGTGGACGGCGGTACGGCGGCCATCCGCCCGGGCCGGTGGGATCGCGCCACCGAGGCTTTTTTTTCCGCCTGGGTCGAAACACTGTTCGACTATCCGCTCGAGGACAGCGTCAACCTCCCCTCGCTCAAGCCGGTGCTGACGGACCCGTCCCGCAATTTTCTGTACGACCATTTCGGCGCGGGTGAGGACCGGCACATTCCGACCGATCCCGATTGCGCCGATCTGCCGTATTACCTGCGCGCCTATTTCGCCTGGAAAACCGGTCTGCCCATGGCCTACCGCGCCTGCAGCCGGGGTACGGCCAGCCAGCCGCCGCGCTGCGGTGCGGCCACCGTCGCCGATGGCTTCGCGCGGGGCCCTGTGTCGGCGGGTATGTTCACGGCGGTCGTTCGCAAGGTGATGGATACGGTGCATTCGGGCAGCGCCCGCACCGGCCTCCGGGACGGTGCCACGGATTTCTACCCGGTGCCGCTCAAGCGGGAGTATCTGTGGCCGGGGACGGTCTACGCCGACCCCTACGGTCACGTGCTCATGATCGCCCAATGGGTCCCGCAGTCGGCGGACCGGAGCGGCATGTTGCTCGCCGTGGACGCCCAGCCCGACAATTCCATCAGCCGCAAGCGGTTCTGGGAAGGGACGTTTCTCTTCGCCGACGATGTGGCTGGCGCGGGGCCGGGCTTCAAGGCCTTCCGGCCGCTCCTGTCTGCGGGTGCGGCCGTCCGGATTCCCGGCAACGCGGAACTGACGCACTCCGCCTTGATTGCACCGTTTTCGGACCAACAGGGCGATCTGTCGCCCGAGGACTTTTATGCCGACATGGGGCGGCTGATCAACCCGCAAGGGCTGGATCCGCGGCAGGCCTACGAGGCCATGTTCGAGGCATTGATGGAACAACTGGAGACGCGGGTGGCTTCGGTGGAAAATGGCGAGGCGTACTTCCGCAAGCATCCCCGTGCCGTCATCCCCATGCCCGCCGGCGGCGCGGTTTTCGAGACCATCGGTCCATGGGAGGACTACTCCACGCCGTCGCGCGACATGCGCCTGCTCATCGCACTCAAGGTCATGTCGCAGCTTCCCGACCAGGTGGTGCGCTATCCGGAACTGTTCGTCCTGCATGGTCAGTCGCCGTCGGAGGTCAAGACGCAACTGGAGCGGTTGGATGCCGAGCGCCTACGCGATGCGTCCATCGTCTACCACCGCAGCGACGGCAGTCCCTGGCGGCTTTCGCTCGCCGAGCTGTTTGCGCGCCGGAAAGCCCTGGAAGTTGCGTATAATCCGAACGACTGCGTGGAAGTGCGCTGGGGAGCCGAACGCGGAACCGAAGAGTACTCCACCTGCACCCGGCATGCGCCGGCGGATCAGGCTGCGCGCATGGAGCAGTACCGGGTCTGGTTCCGGGAGACCCGGCGCCCGCCGCGTTGAGGTGAAACGGCGCGAAGCGGTGACTTAGGGGCCGGTCTGGAAAAAGCGGGTCCATCGGGAAACCTTGTTGTAACATCGGGATGAATCGCTTGAATCAGGGATATCGTCGGTGGCGTACCGGGCGGTGGGACCTCGGCGTTTTGGCGTTGTGCATCGCCCTCGCCGGTTGCAGTGGCGCGAAGAAGGCACCGACCCAGCCCGAGCCCGCTGCTGGGCCGGTGGCGTCGGCCGAAAAGCCCGCCGCGAGGGAACCGACCCTGTCGGCGATCAAGCGCCGGATACTGGCGCTAGCCAACGCCGAGTGGGAATTCTTCGGTTCCCAGCGGGTCGTCTACGACGGCGGGGAGGAAAGCATTCCGCATGTGGGCTACTGGGAGGACGAGGACGCACCCCATATCCAGCGCATCAGCCGCTACTGGCAGGCGGTGAACAAGCCGGGGTTGTCCGGGCTCAATTGTTCCCAGCCCTGGTCGGCCGCCTTCGTGAGTTGGGTGATGGAAATGGCAGGCGTGCCGGAAAGCCAGTTCCCCCCCGCCAGCGCCCATTGGGTCTATCTGAGCCAGATCATCCGCAAGTCCGACGGGCCATATTCCTCCTTCGTTCCTCATGCGATCAAGGAATACAGTCCCCGGCCGGGCGACCTCATCTGCGCCAGCCGGGAGCGCTATGGGCTGCCCAGCGTGACCCGGCCGCTGGAAACCTACATGCTGGAAGATACCAAACTGCACTGCGACATCGTGGTGCAACGCAATAGTGGAAGCGTGGAAGCGATCGGGGGCAACGTTCGTAACTCGGTTTCGCGCAGCACGGTCGCGCTGAACAAGGACGGCATGCTCGTCCCCACCCGCCAGCGTCCATGGTTTCTGGTGTTGGAAAACCGGTTGTGACCGTCCGGCACCGCGCCATGGGCTCTTCTCTTGCTCGTTTCAGGTGAATTAGGAGTCATGCCGTCGCCAGACAGAGGGCCACAGGAGCTTAGGCGTGTCCTGGGCTGGACCAGCGCGGGCGCGATCATGGCGGGTTCCGTGATCGGTACTGCCATATTCCTGGTACCTTCGACCATCGTCCGCGAACTCGACTCGGTGGGCTGGACATTTTTCGTCTGGGTGTTGGGTGGCTTGTTGTCGCTGGGCGGGGCGCTCAGCTACGCCGAATTGGGCGCCGCCTTCCCCGAAGCAGGGGGCGAGTACGCCTTTCTCCGCCGCGCCTATGGCCCGTTGTGGGGCTTTCTGTTCGGCTGGCAGCAGGTCGTCATCGGCAAGACCGGTTCCATCGCCACCATCGCGACCGGCTTCGCCCTGTTCCTCGGGTTTTTCGTCGACGGCTTGCAGCGGGAATGGCTGCATCTGTCCTGGGGCGAGGTCGGCTGGGGCGTGACGGGCCTCCAATTCGTCGCGATGACGGCGGTTGCATCGTTCTCCCTGATCAACTGTTTCGGTGTCGGCCGCGGCGGTGCGGTGCAGAGTTTCCTGACGGTACTGAAGGTCGCGGCCATTGTGGCTTTGGCCGTGCTGGTGCTCGGCGCCGGCGGGGGTTCCTGGGACCATTTCCGGCAGGCTCCGGAACACCCTGCATGGACCGGCTGGGGTGCTTTCGCTGCCGCATTGGCCGCAGTGCTTTGGGCCTACGACGGCTGGAACAACCTGACCCTGGTGGGCTCGGAAATCCGCGACCCTGATCGCACCATTCCGAAGGTGTTCCTGTTGGGCTTGCTGGGCGTGATGGGGGTTTATCTGCTGGCCAATTTGGCCTATTTCTATGCCCTACCGCCGGAAGCCTTGAAGCGCTCGGAGCGGGTGGCGCAGGACGTGGCGCAGCTGGTGTTCGGTGACTTCGGGGGCGCCGCGATCACCGCCGCCGCCGTCGTATCGACCCTGGCGGCGCTCAACGGCTCGATCCTGTCGGGCGCCCGGGTGTCTTACGCGATGGCGCGGGACGGGCTGTTCTTCAGCCCGCTGGCGCGCCTCCATCCGGTCCACCGGACGCCGGTCAATGCCCTGATCGTCCAGGCGTCGTTCGCGAGTTTCCTGATTCTGCTGTTCGGGCAGGACCGTGCCGGTTTCGACCGGCTGTTCAACTATGCAGTGTTCGGGCTCTGGGCGTTTTATGGCATCACCGCGCTCGCCGTCATCGTACTAAGGCGCACCTCGCCGGAGGTGGTTCGGCCTTACCGTGTGGCGGGATATCCGTGGGTCCCGCTGATTTTCTTTGCGGTGGCCGGTTTGTTCTGCCTCGGCATGATCTTCCAGAATCCCTCAGAAACCGCCATCGGCCTGGTTTTCCTGCTGCTGGGCATCCCTTTCTATCTTTACTGGTGCTCCGGCGGCAAGGCCGAGGCTCATCGTAAGTCGAGTCCAGGGGAATGAGTGAAACCGAACCGACCGTATACGCCTATACCGATGGCGCCTGTCGCGGCAATCCCGGACCCGGCGGCTGGGGCGTGCTGCTGCGCTATGGCAGCAAGACCCGCGAGATCTACGGCGGCGAGCGCGAGACCACCAACAATCGTATGGAACTGATGGCCGCCATCCGGGCGCTGGAGACCCTCAGCCGGCCCTGCAAGGTGAAAATCGTCACCGACTCGCAGTATGTGAAGAAAGGCATCACCGAATGGGTCGCCCAGTGGGAGAAGCGTGGCTGGAAAACCGCAGGGCGCTCCCCGGTCAAGAACATCGATCTATGGCAGCGTCTGATCCAGGCGGAGCAGCGCCACCAGGTGAGCTGGGGCTGGATCAAGGGTCATTCCGGCCATCCCGAAAACGAAGCGGCGGACCGCCTCGCCAACCGCGGTATCGACGAACTGCTGCAATCCGACAAAATACCGGCCTGAAGGGCAGACCATGCGTCAAATCGTACTGGACACCGAAACCACCGGCCTCGATCCCAAAGCCGGCCACCGTATCATCGAAATCGGCTGCGTGGAGCTGCTCGACCGGCGGATCACCCAGAACCGCTTCCACGTCTATATCAACCCCGAACGGGAAATCGATGCCGGCGCGATCGAAGTACACGGCCTGACCAATGAGTTCCTGGCCGGTATGCCGGTGTTCAGGAACATCGCGGACGATTTCCTGAACTTCATCAGCGGCGCCGAACTCATCATCCATAACGCAGCTTTCGACGTCGGCTTCCTCGACCACGAACTCTCGCTCCTGGGCGAAAACCGGGGTCGGATCGCGGACTATTGCGGCATCTGCGACACCCTGGCGATGGCGCGCAAGAACCACCCGGGCCAGCGCAACAGCCTGGATGCCCTGTGCAAACGCTACAATGTCGACAACAGCCGCCGGGAACTGCACGGTGCCTTGCTCGACGCAGAAATCCTCGCCGACGTCTACCTGGCGATGACCGGCGGACAGATCACCATGCTGCTGGAGGCTGACGCCGAGTCCGGGGGGGCTCGCGGGTCCGATGGAGGGTTCGAACGGCTTGTGGTGACCCCCTCTGCTGGCTCCGTTCATGCTCAGCCCGGGCCGCTCGGGGCAAATTCCGTCGAACGGGAGCAAGCCGCGCCTCGGTCGGTCGACACCGCCCGCCCGCGGCTGCGGGTCATCCGCAGCACGCCCGAGGAGGCCGAAGCCCACGCCGCTCGCCTGGATGCCATCGCCAAGGCGAGCTCCGGCAACTGCCTGTGGTCCCGCTAGCATGTGGCCCCTGCATCGGGTATCCTACGCCGCTTGATCGGGCTGGCGGCTGGACCCGCAAACTCCGATTCTCGTCTTTCACGGAAGCGTGGCCGAGTGGTTGAAGGCACCGGTCTTGAAAACCGGCAACGGGAAACCGTTCGTGAGTTCGAATCTCACCGCTTCCGCCAATCGAGCTCCTGATGAAGCCCCGGGGCGCCCATGAGCAATATGGCCCGGCGGGTTTTTGTCGACCAAAGAAATCCATCGATCGCTACACACAGGCGCCAGTAACGTCATCGGTTCTATCACCGGCTTCTCCCGCGAGACGTCGGGGGCGCCATCGGTCGAGTCACATTGCCGATGTCGCGCCTGTCATGTTGCCGCTTGGAAAACGACCGTGTTGAATACAGAGACGGCCACAGATTTATCGGGGACTCCGCAACACTTGGTCGAAGTAGGGCTCAAGACCGTCGAGACGGCTGCCTGTCCCTCGCGCGGCGATGACTTGATCGGGACGGACGAGAACCCATCCAGAACCATCGAGATGAAACCGGTCGCGTGCTGCGCCGCCGGGATCGGATCGTTCGTCGAGGCGAACGATCCTTAGCCGATCGCCGGTTCCTTCCATGATGCCATCGACGGGGATCGGATGGCGCGAATCCTCGAAAAGCAAGAGACTGTGGTGAGGTTCCGAAAGCAGTGACCATAGCCGGCGCGGGGGATCCGCCAGGGCGGCGTCTCGTGCCCGCGCGCCGACGCCGGTGCGCCTGGGCTTGTGCGGCGGCGATCCTAGGGCGACCAGCGGGCCTTCGCGATAGACGATCTCGGTTTCCGACAATTCAACCTGCAGCATTTTTTGCACGGCGGACATATTGCCGAAGACGGTGACAGCCACGTCTCTGAGTATGGTGTCGAGCCTGCCGCCTCCGAATGCCAGATGAAGTTTCCGTGCTGCCGCCTTGACCACACTGCGGGCGATCGGCCGGCGTTCGGCCTCGTAGCTGTCAAGCAGAAGATCGGCATTGCCGATGCCATTCGCTGCATAGGCGAGTTTCCAGCCGAGATTGACGGCATCCTGGATGCCCGTATTCATGCCCTGCCCGCCGGCGGGACTGTGGATGTGTGCGGCATCGCCGACGAGAAAGCACCGTCCGGCGCGATAGCGCTCGGCGAGGCGCTCGTTGATGCGGAACGCCGATAGCCAGCTTGCATCGTGCAGGCGCAAGCCACTCGGGCCATGGCGGTCTATGTGCTCTTGCAATTCGGCGATCGTCGTCGCCTCGTCGCCCGCTCCAGGCTTTCGCACGGCGAAAACTCGCCAGGTCGCTTCCTCAAAGGGGAACAGTGCGACGGTGCCGCCGTTGTGCCACCAGAGATAGATGCTGTTGTGGTCTAGCCCGCCACCGTCGATCAGGACGTCGCCGAGCAGATAGGTCTGAGGTTCCGTATAGCCCTGGAACTCGATGCCGAGAGCTTGGCGCACGGTGCTGCGGGCGCCGTCGCAGCCCGCAAGATAAGGGGTACGCTGGATTTCCACCCGGCCATTGGGATGTTTTAGCTCGGCGGTGACGCCTTCCTGATCCTGGGAAAGCTGTGTCAGCTCGACGCCGCGCTCGATTTCAACGCCCAGCTCAGCGAGCTTGGCGGCCAGAATCCGTTCGGTGCGGGCCTGCGACAGCAACAGAGGAAAGGGATAGGGGCTATCGATACCGTCGCCGATGGCCATTGCCGCAAGTTCGCGGGGACCGCTGCCGATGCGCAGTGAATGCAGCCTCGCGCCTTCGGCGAGCAGTGCGTCCATGACCCCCATGCCTTCCAGTACTTCCATGCTCGCGCTCCAGACCGCCAGCGCCTTGGACACACCGGCAGGTTCTGGTTTGCGCTCGACAAGGCGCACGGGGACGCCATAGCGGCGAAGGGTGATGGCAAGCGACAACCCGGTCGGTCCTGCACCGACCACCAAAATCTCGCGGTTCATGATTGACTCCGACGTTGGCTTGAGTGGGTTAGAGAGCGAGACCTAGCGCGTCCAAGCGCTCGAGCTGCATGTAGTCTTCATAGACTCCGATCATACTGCCGGGAACGACCTCGATCAGAGTGCGGTTTTCGACCCAGACTTCAATGACGTTGAATGCCGGTGGCAGGCCCGGCGCGGCGCGGCCGAACAGCTTGGTGCGCCAACCGGCTCGAATGCCGATTGCCTCGATTTCGGCGTGCTCGAGAGGCGTCGACAGCATGACGTGAAACGGCACGAATTGGCGGTCCGCCGGACTCTGGGCGTAGCTGACGGGCGCGTCACCTTCACCCGGCATCATGATTACCGTGTCGGGATAGACCTCGATCATGGTACCGTGGGGGTCGCCGCTGACGGCCATCGCTGCGTCAGCCAAGGGGCCGGGAAAGCGGAAAGCCCGCCCGCCAAGCATTTCGGCCAGAATCCCGGCGACGTGGAGGGGATCGCGCGCGGGGAGGGAGACATGGTGAATCATGGCTTGAACTCGTCGTCCGGATCGGGGGATGGAAGTGTGTTCGAGGGCGACCCGTCCAGGCTGGACGGGTCCTTCTTCAAGGCATCTATCAGTACGCGGATCGCCCACCCGGCGACCAGGCGTGTCTCCTCGGGCGTGAAACCGCAGGTATCCCTCAGCCAGCGCCACAGCGCGGGTGTCCAGAAGGCGGCGACGACAAGGCCGCCCCTGCGGAGCTGTTCGGGCGTGTGATCGGGGAGCTCAGCACTGATCGCATCCAGCCACCCGCCATGTCGGCGGTCCCGGTCGGCCAGACGCTGACGGTCCCAGGAAGGCTTGTTCATGAGATTTCTCAAGAGAGGGCCGTACTCCTCGTAACGCGGGAATAGGCGGTCAGGCAGGGTCGCCAGTTCTCTGAGGGAGGGTAAGGGTTGATCCAGCCCCAATCGAGGTTTCAGCCACTGAAAAAAAGCCGCGATCAGGTCGTCCATGGTCGGAAAGTGGGCGTAGACCGTCGGCGGCGACACGCCGGAAAGTTCGGCAACGCGTCGCAAAGTCAGTCTCTCGATGTCATTTTTTTCCAGGTAATCCTTCGCTGCCATCAGGATGCGTTCACGCGTCATGGCCGATTGGGCTTCGCGCAACGGGCTTTGATACGGTCGGGATGTCGACATTGTGCTATTTGGTGTGTCTGACGATAATTGATATTTTTAATGTAAATACAATTGGTCAAGACGTGTTGAAATGTGACGACATTCTTCGGTCCGGTTGTAAGCCTTCCCGTCAAGCGGATTGAGTCCGTAAACTGCTGTAAATCGGGTGGGGAGGTAGTCACCGCTTCGGATCGGTAAATTGACGGTGTCGAATCGTTGATCAACCGAAGGAGCAGAGGCGGTGGCCGGGGTTGATGTTAGAGCCTGTTCACGATCTTCCATCCATCCGAGAATGCTGGGCTGTGCGGAAGAAAAACGACCCCAGCGACATCAGGCGGGAACGGTTCGAACAGAACAGGGGTTTGCTGGAGGGGCCTTGAAAAAATCAGGTTGGCGCGGTCCTTACCGGCCGGGGGCGCTTGGCTGGCCTGCCCAGATTCTTCGTGCCACTCATTCCTGGAGAATGGCCTCGGTTTCAGCGGTCTTCCCTCCCAATAACCTGAACGCCGTCGGCGTCAGATTCCCCAGACTCGAATGCGGGCGCACTTCGTTGTAATGACGCCGCCAGCTTTCGATCACCACCTTGGCTTCCGCCCGTGAGCGGAACCATTCCATCGACAGGCATTCATCGCGGAACTTGCCGTTGAAGCTTTCCGCCACACCGTTCTGCCATGGCTTGCCCGGCTCGATCAGCGCCATGTCCAGACCGTGATTCGTGGCCCAGCGCAACAGCGCATTGGAAACGAACTCCGGGCCGTTGTCCGAGCGCAGGATCTTCGGTACGCCGCGCACGCTCATCAACTGCGACAGCACTTCAATCACGCGGCTGGAGCGGATCGATCCGGCGACGTCGATTGCCAACGATTCGCGCGTGTATTCATCCACGACCGTCAGGCACTTCAACTGCTGTCCGCTGGCCGTGGTGTCGAACACAAAATCATAGGCCCATACCTGGTTCGCCATCGCGGGTGTCTGTGGGCGTGGCCGGCTTCCTGCAATCCTGCGCCGCGGTCGTTTCCTCGGTACTTGCAGCCCGGACTGGCTCCATAGCCGCCAGGCACGTCCGACGCTCATCTGATGCCCTTGGCGATCCAGGAATACATGAATGCGCCGGTAACCGAAGCGCGGGTACTGGGCAGACAGGATGGCCATGCTGGCCAGCGCCGGTGCATCCTTGACCGCCTTCACCGATTCATAATGCAGCGCGGAACGCGCGACATTCAGCAGCGTACACGCTCGCCGCTCGGACAGGCCGCGCATCCTGGCGTAGGCCACCTGTTTGCGGCGGGCGGGTACGCTCACCATTTTTTTACGGCGATCTCCTTCATCACTTCGATTTCGAGATCGCGATCCGCCAGCAACTTGCGTAGCTGGGTATTCTCCCGCTCCAACTGGCGCAGTCGCTTCACGTCACTGGCACCCTGCCGCCGAACCGTTGGCGCCACGTGTACAACGTCTGCTCGCTGACGCCGTGGGCCTTGGCCACGGCAGCCACCGAGGTCCGGTCGGCCTCCCGCAGCATGCCGACCATCTGTTCTTCCGTAAATCTGCTCTTCTTCATGACTTCCTTCTTTCCAAGGAAGCCATTCTCTCAAGTTTTATCTGGTCCGAAAAACCGGAAGCAGGTAATGCCTCTCCATTTCTCGCAACACATCGCCCAGCCGGTCCAGCCTGGCTTCACGTTCCTCGGCGGCGAATAGGCTCTCTTCGATCATGGCGCTTCAGCCAGGAAATTCAGGTCCGGTATTCTCACATGACCCCGGTTTTTCGATGTGCCCTTCAAGGGGTGACCAAACACTTCCCGGAGAACGCTCCAGGCTTCGAACAGAGCATAACTCCTTGCAGGAATATTACCACTCGGGACGTACCAGTTATGCTGAAGCATAACAATTATTTTTTAACTGTTATAAAGCTAGCCGCATCCTGAGTAACATATAGTTTTCATGCTATTACAATCCAGGCTTGATGATATTGTGTTTATGCTGGCCTGAACAATTCCTGGCATATATTTGTTTATTCCTGCGTACATTGTTTGTCTTGTGCCCTGCACTAATGCCGATGCCTGGCATGTATTGTATCTTGAATCACATTGCGATTTACAGTCACGAAGTCTTTCATTGCGGGCTTCTATAGCTGACGCAGTACGTTTCTCTTGTTCCTGGAGCGCCTCCTTCTTCTCCTTGGTCTGATTTTTTCTATCTTCTTCGGTTGTTAACATCATCTGTTTTTGCATCTGTGACAGATGATTTCTGGCCAGCTCCGAGAAAAACCCATTTGGATATATTCGCAAATATGATGAATAGTCCTCGGCATGACCGGCCTGCAATACAGCCTGCCAATAATCTTTTTCTTTGGATAGTAATTGAGACCCCCTAGCCGACCTGTGCGGGGGGGCATCCTCAGAATTATAAGGATCTGCAGGGGAAAAAATTGAAGCAAGCGGCTTCGTGATGTCCTTCTTTATGAAACCGCCTGTTATTTCATTCTCGGCAGCGACATTAATTGTTATTTCATTGTATTCGTTATTAAGCTCTTTATTGGATAGCTCCTTGGATATATCTAATATGGCTGCTCCGTCTTTTGTGGATGTGGTGCAACCACTGGCGCACACAATATCTGAATACCAAACTATTTTTGTGCCGTCTCTGACTGGAACATCAATCCACTCGGCACCGATCTTTGTTGTCAGTCTATCTTGATAGGTGCTGGTGCTGTGCTTACCCGTTAACATCTTATAGGCTAAGGGCCCGTCGCTGATCCAAACAATTGGGTTCCAGACGCCCAGCAGAAGCCATAATAATGGGTCTCGACAACATGTCGTAGTTTCGCTAACATTGTTTATCTTTATTTGATTTACTGGGATCAAATGCTTTTCATGAAACGTTGCCTTGATAATGCCATCAGATGTGCTGGCGAGGTTGAGTTCTTGTTGAATTTGTTCCGGCCGATCGAAACTTTTTTCGGTTACAGTTTCACCTGGAGTAACCTTTTTTTCTGTCTTTGTCGGCAGGCTGCAGCCAGCACATGTAAATAACAAAGATATTGCTATTAAAGCGACTATAGTTTTCATGCGGTTATCCAGTAATAATATTAATTATCAGTGCTGTAGTTACTTGTCTATCACAAAATAAACCGTCGCGATGCGCTTAGTGTTTGTTCAAAAAGCATGCTTCGCTTTCATTACAAGTTCCTGTAATGCCACGCTACTCCGTCAGCATAAAATCTATTTATGCCGGGACACATCTGGTTCAAATCATAATTTGAATAGCAGCCTCCCCCAGGCGCTGCACTGCCGGGTTGCTGCGTACCCAAAACAAAGCATATTTGCGCATTATTGGCGCTCGTCACCCTTAAGAAAGAGCAACCAGAGTTCAGAGGCCTAACCAGCGTAATTTGTTTTCCCAAAGATGGCTGTGGCAGAACAATATTTGACGGACCTCCTCCTGTCTGAAATACAAACTCCTCCGTAGTGTCTGATTCTTGGATGGCGTAAGTCCCACCACTCGTAGGGAGAAGACTGTATGGATGGATATTCGTAATAGGCCCTGGCGCGCCAGCCGGACCGGGCGGACCCTGGGGACCGGTTTCCCCTACAGGCCCTTGGGGTCCCACTGAACCAGGGGCGCCGTCTTGGCCGGGAACGCCTTGTGGACCCGCTGGCCCCATAGGTCCCGTTGCCCCCACGGGGCCGACCGACCCCTGGGGCCCGGCGGGCCCTTGAGGACCGGCCGCGCCGTCCGCTCCGGCTGGACCCTGCGGCCCCGCGTCACCCTTGGCCGCCAGCACTTCCCACTCCGTGTTCAGACTGCTGGAAGGCGCCAATCCTGACGTGCACCCCGCATTGAGGGTACAGCGCCAACTGGAGCCCGATTCAGTCACCACATCATTTAGCATGTATTGCGCAAGCACCGAGTCGCTCCATGGTCCGCGAGCGACCAGTCCGGGTGTGCCTGCTGGTCCCTGCGGTCCGGTCGGGCCAACCGTGCCTGCCGGGCCTTGCGGTCCTTCGGCACCTTGAGGTCCCGCCGGACCGGTTGCTCCCATCGGTCCTACAGGGCCGGTCGGACCAGTAGGGCCACCAGGACCTTGCGGCCCGGCGGGGCCGTGGAGGGTGATCTGAAGCATCGCGGAATGGCTCGTGTCCTTCGATTCCTTGCTGTCGAAGGTGATCGACGTATCGGTGTTCGTAGCCGCCGGAGCAATCTGTATGCCGAAATTGCCGGCCGGTGCCGCTACCCAGCTTTGCACCATATCGGTCAAATCCACCGTGACAAACTGGTTAGCCATGCCAGCAGATACGGGAATCGAGGTGAAATTAGGGCCAATCGTTGGCGCGGCCTCAACGCCTGTATAGTTTTCGCTCCACGCCGATTGAACTGGCGCAATCGCTATGGCACCGGTTTTGCTGACCTTGTTGACGTAAAACACCAACGTCGCCTTGGCAATATCCGTGGCGACTACATTATCGGGCAATGAAGACAAATCGAACCGAAGCAGGCTCCGAGCTTTGCTGTTGACAAAGAGATTCGGATTGAACCCTGAAGCTTCGTCTTTATCATCTGATGACTTCTTGTCTGGTGATTGTTTGGTGGATATATCGGCCGTGACCACCGCTTCTGTCGCTGAAGCGCTCATGGATATGCTGGTAAATAATCCTGCAGCGATTCCATACAACCTGCTGGCAAGAGCTGATCGCCCGACCCTTCCGCATTCGTCTGCATTCATGGCATCTCTCCGATCGTCTTTATAGGTATGTTATTAATTAGCCTACTGGTGGTCTGGCGGTCGTTCCGCTTATTGTTATTTTAAGTGGCCTCCGCAGCATGGTGCTGGACTACGGTTGCACGAACAGGAGCTTCGTTGTTGCGATTTTTCACTGCCTCGACAAATACGATATTTTTGTCGGGGTCGAACGTTGTGATGAGACTTTCCACTTTGTTCTGGGGCAGCGAGTCAAAAAGTCGCAAGAGTTCGTCGGCGCTGCGAAAGATCAGGTGCCAATCCATGTAGCTCTCCATGTAGCCTATATCCGGTATTTGGGGCAGGAAATTAGCCACAAGCATCCGTCCGCCCGGCTTCAAGAAGCTGAACATGTGCTCGATGAGTCGCTGAGCGATATTGTCGGGTAGATAGTCGAATAGCCCGGCAGCATAGACGAGCGACAATCCATTGAATTTGATCTTTCCATTGAGAATTTGACGGACAGAGCCAACCGACGCGGACACGTTGTAACGACCGTACTCGCGCTGAATGAGGGCGACACTTTCCTTGTCCTGGTCGATCGCATAGAGACGGCCGATCTGTCCGTTCAGCGCCGCCTGACTCAATTCGATCTCACGCAGATGTCCTGCGGCTATGGAAAGGATCAAGGGCTCGTTTTCTTGGGCGGCTGTTTCATCAATATAACGGGCGAGCAACTCGCGCCGGTAACGCACCGCTCGTGCGGCTGGGGCGTTCAGTGTAAATTTGGCGATCTCTTCTGCTATTCCGTCGAGCTCGATGTTTCGCGCACTGATCCCGTGGTAAATAAGATCGATCAATCCAGCATCGCCCGCATACCCTCTGGGTTTGGTGAAGGAATGCCGGGTGAACGGGCAAGAGTGCACGGCCTCCTTGACCGGGTGGGTTAGCGCTTCTGCAGCGACGAACTTGCGCCAGTCCTCGGGAGGCATCGCCATGCGTTTTGCGAACAATCCCTTGAACACCGTAGCAATGCCATCCGTGATTTCGCCTTGAGAAATGAGTGAGTGGGCGTCATCCAAGAACGTGTCGATATTGACGTTAGCCATCATCGATTTGCCTCCTTCTCCGGTTCTTTTAAGTTCTTATCGTCGATCTCGCCAGGGCCACGGATTTAGCCTCAGCCACGGATCCGCGATTGACCGCTTGCGAACTGAATCTACAGTCCTCGGTACGACAAAAACATCACCCATCTTGATGATGTTTTTTCTGGCGATTTGTGGTAAGGGCCGCCCGAAATGCCGTATGCTTCGCGAGGACTTTCTTTCGGAGCATTCGTCGTGACGCGGGAAGAGGAGTTGGATGAGCAGATCGGAACGCTGTACGAAGCGGCGTTGGAGCCGGAATTGTGGCGAGAGGCGATCGAAGGCCTATTGCGGATGGTGGACGCGCAAATCGGGCATTTGTACTTCTTGGAACGGAAGAGCGGACGGGTCACCAGCTCGATCATACCGGGGCCGGGATATCAAAGGGAGGAGATCGAACAGATCGATGCGGATTATTCCGCCTACTATCGAACCATCGATCCGCGGCAGGCGGTCGCGGGGTAATCCCCCCGGCCAATGAAGGGGTTCAGAAGTGGAATTTTCTCGTTAACGGGGAGTTCTGCATGAAGAAGCCGAAGTTTTCGGACAGCCAGATCATCGAGGCGCTGAAGCGGGTTGAAGCTGGGCTGCCGGCGCCGGCGTCGTGCCGGGAATTGGGGATCAGCACGGCGACGTTTTACAAGTGGCGAGCGAAGCATGGCGGCCTGGACGTGTCGATGATGGCCCGGATGAAGGAACTGGAAGCCGAGAATGCCCGGCTGAAGAAGATGTACGCGGAGGAGCGCCTGAAGGCCGACATTCTTCAGGAGGCGATTTCAAAAAAGTGGTGAGGCCATCTCACCTCCGTGAGATGGCCAAGCGTGCCGTCAGCGGGCACAGGGTGTCAATCCGCCTTGCCTGCGCGACATTTCAGGTCAGCGAAACCTGTTATCGGTACAGCGCCAAGCGCAATGCCGAGAACGAAGAAATCGCCGACTGGCTGCTACGGCTGACGGATAATCACCGCAACTGAGGATTCGGGCTGTGCTTCCTGTATTTGCGCAACGTGAAAGGATTCGGATGGAACCACAAACGGGTGTACCGGATATACCGCGAACTGGAACTGAATCTTCGCATCAAGCCGAGGAAACGGCTGAAACGGGACAAGCCTGAACCGCTCACGGTGCCGACACGAATCAACCAAGTCTGGTCGATGGACTTCATGCATGATCAGCTCGCCGATGGAAGGAAGTTCAGGTTGTTCAATGTGATTGATGACTTCAACCGCGCGTCGCTAGGGATGGAGGTGGACTTCTCGCTGCCGTCCGAGCGCGTCATCCGCGCCCTGGAGCAAGTGATGGAATGGCGGGGGCGACCACGGGTGATCCGCTGCGACAACGGGCCGGAGAATATCAGTGCGAAGGTCCAGGCCTTGGGCGGCATCACGCCAAAACAGCGGTTGGCCAGGGCCGCATAGCTCTACTTCTGATCTCCCCTAATTCCGGGAGGATTACCTTGGAAAACTTATCGCACTGTCGGCGGGGCATAAAAAGATTATTCTGTATTCCGCTCCTGGCAAGGAACCTTTTTATCGCAGCCTGGGCTTCAAACGCATGACGACAGCAATGGCCATTTTCGAAAATCAGTCACAGGCTCTCGGATGGGGTTTGGTCAACGAAACCTAACATCCATCAGGCGGAGCGCTGGGCGAACGCGCTCCGCTCCTTATTGTGAGATGTCATGCTGTCTGTCACTAAGCGTAAATAAATGAATGCCGCATCGCTCGTCATTCCGGCATGGACTCACGGCTGGCCATCCTGCCTGCCGCCCTTCGGGGAAATGCAAATCCGCTCCCGGCGGATTTGTGCCGGAATCGAGAAGCCAGGGATGGCAAGGCTGATACATCCATGTAACCTGGATCTCGACACTCGTCAGAGCGCGTAGCGAATCCATGCCGAGGTGACGCATGACTTTTCTTTCTTAACGCTTAGTATGAGCTTGAGGATTTTTCGGCCATCCCGTTTGTTGGCGCCTTTTGTCTCGGCGTTTTGGGATTATGAGGATTTGCTGGGCGGCGATAACCTCGCGCTCTCTATTCTTCCGGATACCGCAACCTATTTGTGCTTTTTGTACGCCGATTTGCTCACTACGAAGCACAAGGGGCAAACTTATACGACACGTAGCGGACTCGCCGGTTTCCAGAGTTTTCGAAGCGACCTCGGTGCGTCAGGTAAGGTATCTGGGGTTTCGGCGCGGCTGACTCCTTGGGGGTTGAATGTGTTCTGCCGGGGTGTTGCGAGAGATTGCGCGGAAAGGCGGGTCGATTGCCGGGATATTTTTCCTAAATATTCGATAGAGGAAATCGAGGACCAGTTGGCTCTCAAGACGGCGGCGAGTGAACGCGTTCAATGCGTCGAGCAGTTCCTGCTCTCCCGTTTGAATGTCGGTAATGATGACGTGCTGGTTCAAACCGCATGCAAGGCGCTCGATGAATCCGGCGGAAGCTGTCGTATTTCTATGGTTGCCCGTACCCTGGGCTTGAGTGAGCGCACGCTCGAACGGCGGTTTCAGGCTCATATCGGCGCTACGCCTAAGAAATACGCCCGCATAGTCCGTCTGCGGAGCGCGATATTACAGACCGGAAAATATTCGAGTTGGGCCGATCTCGCGTACGCGGCAGGCTACTACGATCAAAGCCATATGATTCACGAGTTCCGGGAGTTTTACGGGATGCCGCCAGAGTCCATTTATCCTCAAGTGAAGGCGTCCGGGACTATACGATGCTCCGGATTGCTGAATTTAAATGTGGCCGGATATCACAGCGATTAGCCGGTTTTCCCATAAAAGTTATTTCCAGACGCAGTCCATGCGTCTTCTCGCCGGTCGGCGGATTGGCGCCGCGATGCGCGTCGCGCCGTTCTGCTCTGTCGGATTTTTCCAATACGGGTTCCAGGCGGTGCTGAGACAGTGTGCAGGGGGGGCCATAGGCGATCGGGATTCGACGGAGTCGGCGCCGCCAGTGCAATCGTTGTGTTGTCCAAATTGATCGAGGAGATATCTGTGCTTACCAAGCAACCCATTGCAAAAAAACTGAACGTATCCGCGGATGTGGTCTGGAAAGTGGTCCGAAACATAGGGCGGCTCGATGTCTGGTTTCCGATCATCGAGACGTGCAGGGTGGAGGGCGAGGGAGCCGGTGCATTGCGGTACATGACCGTGGCGGGCGGCGGTGAGATCAGGGACACCATCGAAGAGATCGACGATGTCACCATGAGGCTGACCTATCTCCGGCCCTTGTCTCCGTTTCCCGTCACCTACTACAAAGGCACGGTGGAAGTATTCAAGTCTTACGATGGCTTAGCGATCGTGGTTTGGACCATCGATTTCGAGTCGGAGCCGGAGGATGCCGCATCGGTGGCGGAACTGGTGCGCAGCGCCATAAGCGACGGCATCGATGGCATGGAAAGGGATCTGCGCGGCGCGTAACGACAAATACTCAGAGCACCAGGCGGTCCAGCGTCAGTTCGTAGCCGGGCACGAATACGGCCATGAAATAGTCGACTTCCGGCAACTCCAGTTGCCGGATTTTTTCCCGGATTTCTTGTTCCGCGTTGACGAATTCGGTGTTGCCGGCCCGCCGTTCGGCGCCGCATTTCAGGTAGGCGGCGATGCGGTCGGCGGCTTTGATGAGGACACGGAACTCTTCCGGGATGGCTTCGGGCAGCAGTATCCGGGCGAACGCCGGTTTCAGCGTTTCCGGCAGCAGGGCCAGCAGTTCCTGCGAGGCTTTTTGCTCCAGATCCTTGTAGGCGTCGCGGATGGCGGGGGAGTGGTATTTGATCGGGGTGGGCAGGTCGCCGGTGATGGCTTCGCTCACGTCGTGGTAAAGCGCGGCGGCTGCGACCCGGTCGGCGTCGATGGGCCGGTGGAAGATTTCGCTGCGGATCACCGCCAGGGCGTGGGCGATGACGGCCACTTCCCAGCCGTGCTCCATGACGTTTTCTTCGTAGGCGTTGCGCATGAGGCCCCAGCGCTTGATCCAGCGCAGGCGGCCCAGATGGGCGAAAAACGGGCTTTGCTTCATGGGGTTGCGGGTTCCATGGGGTCGTGAAGGAGGTCCGACGAAGTATCGGCGGCGGTCTGGCGGGAGATCGCGGCATGCAGAAAAATGCGCGGGCCGGTATGATCTTTGGCCTATGTTGCTCGTACCCTTCCAGATCGGCGGTGAGCATTATGCACTGCCCGCCGCCGATGTCTTCACGGTGACGCAGGTGCCCAGACTGCGTCCGCTGCCGCAGGCGCCGGCCTGGGTGGCGGGGGTGTTCCGTTATCGCGGTGCCGTTTTGCCGGCGGTCGATCTGACCCAGCTGATCGCGGGGCGGCCCTCCCGCCGCCTCCTCAGCACGCGTCTGCTTTTGGTCGGACATGCCAGAGGCGGGGAGGTCGGGCCCGAACTGGGTCTGCTGGCCGAGCGGGTGACCGGTACCGAGACAGTCGATCGGGACGCGCTCCGCGAGACCGGCGTCGGCATACCCGGCGCCGAGTGGCTGGGCGAGGTGGCGGGACTGGAGCAGGCTCTGCTGCAGCTTATCCGCTGGCAGCCGCTGGCGACGGAGGAACTGGCCCGGTTGTGCGCCGAGGTGGAGCGGTGCGGCTGAATGGCGACGTCGGCTGGTTGTGGGACTGGCTGGCGGCGGCCGGGCTCGAGCCGCGCGCCCTGGGCGAGGCCGCTGTCCTGTGCGCCCTGAAACGGCGGCTCGATGCCGCCGGCTGTACCGCCGCCGCCTACCCGGCGCGGCTGGCGGCGGATGCCGAGGAACGGGCACGTCTGCTGGACGCGGTCTTGGTGCCCGAGACCTGGTTTTTTCGGGAGCCGCCGGCTTTCGAAGCGCTGGCCGAGTCCGCCGCCCGGCACCGCCTGCAGCGGCGAAGCGTGCCGTTCCATGTGCTCAGCCTGGGCTGTTCGACGGGCGAGGAGCCCTGGTCCATCGTCATCGCTTTGCGGGAGGCCGGGATGAGGAAGGGAGACTTCCGGGTCGAAGCCCTGGATATCAGCGCCAGGGCCATCGAGGCGGCCAGGGCGGGAATCTACGGTGGACGCTCGTTCCGGAGCCCAGGTGACGGCACCTGGCGCAGCCGCTATTTCGACGAACTCGGGGATGGTCGCTATCGAGTGAAGGACGGACTGCGGGGCGACGTCGAGTACCGGGTCGCCCATCTGGGTGACCCCGGCTGGGGTCGCGGCCGCCGCTACCAGGCGGTGTTTTGCCGCAACGTGCTCATCTATTTGAGGGCCGAGCTGAGGGCTCGGATCATCGACCAGTGCCGTGACGCGCTCGATCCGGGCGGACTGCTGGTGCTGGGGCACGCCGACGGCATCGGGGGGCCAGACCGGGGTTTCCGGCGCCACGGCGTGGCGGGGGCATTTTCGTGGATACGGCAGGACGCGGCCGAAGCGGAGCCACCTCCCGCCCGTTCCTCCCGGCCGTTGGCCGCTGAGGCGGTCAGGCGCGATGCGCCGAGGGAGGCGAAGCCTTCGGGGCCGGATTTGCTCTCTGGTGGCAGGGAAACCGGGCGTGCCGCGCCGTTCGACGAGGGTGCGGTGCTGGGTACTGCGCGTGCCCTGGCGGACGGTGGGAACTACCAGGCGGCCGAGCGCCTCTGTCAGAGCCATCTGGCATCGCATCCCCATGATCCGGAGGTCCATGCCTTGCTCGGGATCGTCATGTCGGCCGCCAACCGGGATGACGAAGCGCTGAGATATTTCCGCCAGGCGCTTTATCTCGCTCCCTCGCACAATGAAAGCCTGTTGCACCTGGCCGCCCTTTACGAGCGGCGGGGGGATGAGGAGCGCGCCCGCCACTTCCGCAACCGCTCCGCCGCTGCCGAGGGTGAGCCATGACGGAGGCCGGAATCCAGGAGGGACAATGCTGGAACCGGATCGGCATCTATGGCAGCCGCGCATGCTCCCGCCTCACCGAGGTGATCCACTGCCGCAGTTGCGACGTTTATCAGGTTGCGGGCCGGGCGTTGTTCGACCGTCCGCCCGGCGAGGACAGCATCGATCGCTGGACCGAACAGCTCTCGGCCGTGCCGGACGACGACGCCGCGGAACGGACGCCGCTGGTGGTCTTCCGGTTGGGGGAGGAATGGTTCGCCCTGCCGGCGGAGTGGGTGCGGGAGGGCGCCGCGCCGGGCCCTTGGCGGCGCGTTCCGCATCGCAGCGGGACGGAATTTCTGGGCATCATGAGCGTGCGCGGAGAACTGATTCCGTATTTTTCCCTCGCCGCCGTCCTGGGTATCGAAAGCGAAGCCGATTCCGCTGCCGAACGGGTTCTTGTCTGCGGTGGAGAGGGGCACCGGCTGGTATTCCCGGTCGGCGCCATCCTGGGTTTGAGGCGTCTGGTCCTGGACGAGACGAGCCGGCCGCCGGCGACGGTCGGTAAGGCTGCCGACGCTTACACCCGCTGGCTGGTCAGGCATGCCGTGGGCAGCATAGCGGTGCTGGATGCCGAACGTCTGTCCAGTGCGCTGGAGGCCCTGCTGCGATGAGCGATTTCGCCTTGTTGGATTTGTTCCGGGAGGAAGTCGAGGCCCATACCGGCGTCCTGACCGCCGGCCTGATCGCGCTGGAAACAGGGCCGGCCGACTCCGGGCGGATCGAACCGCTCATGCGAGCGGCCCATTCGCTCAAGGGAGCGGCGCGGGTCCTGGGGCTGGATGCGGCGGTCGGTATCGCCCACGCCATGGAGGACGCCCTGCTGGCGGCCAAGGAAGGCAGGCTGGCGCTGACGCCGGCGCGGGTGGACGTCCTGCTCGAGGGCGTCGACTGGATCGTCGTCCTGGCGCAGGTGGATGAGCCGGACTTGCCGGCCTGGCTGGCAACGCAGGCGGACGCAGCGGAGAATCTGGAACGCCGCCTACGGCATCTCGACCAGGTGGCGGCCACGGCCGCCAGCAATTCCGCCACGGCGGCTGCGACGCCAGTTCCGGAGCCGACCGCCGAGTCGAAGGGCGGTGGAGCCGAAGCTGCCCTGTCCGATGCCGAAACAGAGGCTGCGGCGGTGCCCGCGCCGGGACCGGAAGCCGCGGCTGCCGCGGCGCCGGACCGCGCCGTCAAGATCAGTGCCGAGGTACTCAACCGCATCATCAGCTTGGCCTCCGAATCACTGGTCGATACCCACCGCATGGAGGACACCCTCGACGGCCTGGAGGCCACCCGCCGGGGACTGGACCGGCTGGCGGCCGTGCTGGCCAAGGAGGGACCGAGCGGCAGCGCGCTCCGGCTACTGGAAGAGATACGCGGCAGACTGGGGCGAACCCTCGAGGCGCTGGATGCCCATCTGCGCCGCGCGGCGTCGACCGCCGAATCCCAGTTCAGGGAGGTGGTGGCCGGCCGGATGCGTCCTTTCGAGGAGGGGGCGCGTTCGTTTCCCCGCCAGGTTCGCGATCTGGCCAGGGAACTCGGCAAGCAGGTGCATTTCGAGATCGGCGGCGGCGCCACTCTGGTCGACCGCGACATTCTCGCCAAGCTCGAGGCTCCGCTCGGTCACCTGCTCCGTAACGCGCTGGATCACGGTCTGGAACAGCCGGAAGAACGGCGGGCGGCGGGGAAGCCGGAACGCGGCAGCCTGCGTCTGGAAGCGCGTCATCACGCGGGCCTTTTGCTGATCACGGTGAGCGACGACGGCCGCGGCGTGGACCGCGAGCGGCTCCGGCGGAAGATCGTCGAACGCAATCTGACGACGGCGGCGCTGGCGATGCAGATGACCGACACCGAGCTGTTCGACTTTCTGTTTCTGCCCGGACTGTCGACGCGCGACGTGACCAGCCGGGTGTCGGGTCGCGGCGTGGGGCTGGACGTCGTGCAGTCCATGGTGCATGCCGAAGGCGGCTCGGTGTCGGTCGAGTCGCGCTCCGGTCGCGGCACGGTGTTCCGGCTCCAGCTTCCGGTGACCCGCTCGGTGGTCCGTGCCCTGCTTGTTCGGCTCGGCGGCGAACCCTACGCCTTTCCGCTGGCGCGCATCGGCCGGCTGGTGGCGCTGGACCCGGCCGAACTCAAGGCCATCGAGGGCCGAAGCTATTTCATCGCCGATGGCGCGAACATTGCCCTCGTCGCCGCCCGCGAGCTGCTCGGAATGGATCCGCCGGATGCGGTGGCGGATCGCGTCCCCGCCGTGGTTCTGACGAACCAGGGAGAGTCCTATGCCATCGAGGTCGACGGCTTTCTCGGTGAGTCCGAGCTGGTGGTCCGGCCCATGGACGCCCGATTCGGCAAGGTGCCGCACGTCAGTGCCGTTTCAGTCGCGGAAGACGGCATGCCGGTCCTGATTCTCGACGTGGATGACTTGTTCCGCTCCATCGCCTCGATGCTGTCGGGCGGTCTGGCAGTCGGGCGGCGGAACCGGGCGGCGCCGGAACGTCGGCGGGTCCGCAGGATCCTGGTGGTCGACGATTCCATCACCGTACGTGAGCTGGAACGGCGGCTGCTCGAAAATCACGGCTACGAGGTGGACGTGGCGGTCGACGGCATGGAGGGCTGGAATGCGCTGGCGCCGGGCCGCTATGATCTGGTCGTGAGCGACATCGACATGCCCCGCATGAACGGCATCGAGCTGGTGCGGCGAATACGGGCCGATGCTCGTTTCGAGCGGCTGCCCGTGATGATCGTTTCGTACAAGGACAGGGAGGAAGACCGAATGGCGGGATTGGAGGCGGGCGCGGACCATTACCTCGCCAAAAGCGGATTCCGCGATGACACGCTGATCCGGGCAGTGCAGGAACTGATCGGGGAGGCCACGGTTTGAGGATCGCAATCGTCAACGCCGACCGCCAGGCCATCGAAATCCTGCGCGGCGTGATAGAAGGGGAGGCGGGCCTGGATGTCTGCTGGACCGCCCGTGATGGAAAGGAGGCCGTGGCCCGCTGTGCCGCCGATCGGCCGGATCTGATCCTGATGGCGATGCATCTGCCGGCGATGGACGGTGTCGAGGCCACGCGTCACATCATGGGCACGATGCCCTGTCCCATCTTGGTGGTCACGGCGACCATCGCCGGCGCCTTCACCCGCGTCTACGAAGCCATGGCGGCCGGGGCCTTGGATGCGGTCGAGACGCCGAGAAGGGTGGGTGACGGCGAGGAGATTGCTGGTGCCGGCGAGCTGTTACGCAAGATAGCGACGCTGGGTGCATTGATGGCTGCGCCGCTTCAAGGGGCATCCGCGGGAAAGCCAGCGCCTCGGTCGCTTCGTCCGTCGAACGGCGGGGCGGTGCCGGTGGTGGCAATCGGTTCCTCGACCGGCGGTCCTCATGCGCTCGGCGTAGTTCTCTCCGGGCTTCCGGCCGATTTTCCCGCTGCCGTGCTGGTGGTGCAGCATCTGGACGCGCGTTTCGCCGACAATCTGGCGCATTGGCTGTCGCGCCAGACGCCGCTGGATATCCGGCTGCTGGAACGGCCGGAGCGGATCAGGTCGGCCACGGTCTACCTTGCCGCCCGTGAGGCACACATGGTGCTGGACGGCCGGATGCGGCTCCACTACGTCGAGGCCGGGGACGGGACCAACCACTGCCCGTCGGTGGACCGGCTGTTCGAAAGCCTCGCCGTTCTCCCCGGACTGACCGGGTGCGGGGTTCTGTTGACGGGAATGGGCCGGGATGGGGCGGCGGGTCTGCTGGCCATGCGGCGCGCAGGCCTGATGACAGTCGCACAGGACGAGGATACCAGCGTCATCTGGGGCATGCCGGGGGCCGCGGTCCGGCAGCAGGCGGCCAGCGCCGTGCTGCCGTTGGACCGGATCGCGCCCGCCGTCGTGCGGTACATACGTTCTTTGCCGGAACCGGCACGCGTTTCCCGGGGAGCTTCTGATGCGTGAAGAGAACAGGGCGGCGTCGCTCGCGGTCGCCCACCCCATCGTCGTGCTGCTGATCGACGATCAGAGGATCATCGGCGAAGCGGTCCGCCGTCTGCTGAAAGACGAAACGGACATCGAGTTCCATTTCCTGAGCGATCCGACTCAGGCGCTGGCGGAAGCGGAGCGGGTCCGGCCCACACTCATCCTCCAGGACCTGGTGATGCCGGATGTGGACGGCCTCGATCTGGTGGTGCGGTTCCGGGAGCATCCGGTTTCCCGCAACGTCCCGCTGATCGTGCTGTCGAGCAAGGAGGAGCCGGCGGTGAAAGCAGAAGCCTTCGCGCGTGGCGCGAATGACTATCTGGTCAAACTTCCCGACCGCGTCGAGCTGATAGCCCGCCTGCGTTATCACTCCAACGCCTACATCGCCCAGCTGCAGCGTGACGAAGCCTATGGGGCGCTGGCAGCGGACCTGCACGAGGCCGCGAGCTACGTGCGTTCGCAGTTGCCAGCGCCGATTGCATCGGGTCCCATCCGCAGTGCCTGGGAGTTCGTGCCTTCCGCCACGCTGGGAGGGGACTCCTTCGGTTACTTCGACGTCGATCCCGGCCATTTCGCGTTTTTCCTGCTCGACGTTTGCGGCCACGGCGTGGGGCCCGCCCTGCTCTCGGTGTCCGCCATGGCGGCCATCAGCCGGCGTACGCTGCCGGAAGTGGATTTCCTGGACCCGACGTCCGTGCTCGGCGCGCTCAACGAAGCCTTCGCCATGGAAAAGCACAATCTGCTGTATTTCACGCTCTGGTACGGGGTGTTCGAACGGGCGACCCGCACGGTGCGCTATGCCAGCGCAGGGCATCCCCCGGCGATCGTTGTCGCCGCAGGCAGCGCGCCCGCGGAGCTGCGTCAGCAGGCCATGCCCATCGGTGTCATGAGTGATGCCGTCTTTGCTTCGGCAGAATTCCGCTTGCCGCCGGCTTCTGCTGTTTATCTGTTCAGCGATGGGATTTACGAGGTCACGCGCCCTGGCGGTAACGAGTTCACCTTCGGCGAATTCGTGGACCAGCTGGCGTCGGTTGCTTCGGCCGGGGGCGGGCCACGGGAGCTTCTGGCGGCGATGCGGGGTGTGCAGGACTGCGCCGAGTTCGAAGACGACGTTTCCGTCCTGGAATTGAAGTTCGATTGATCCCGAGGGCTCCGGAGCTGGATCGGCGGGGGCGGTGTCGACGTTGCAGCGGCCTCCATTCAATCGGCTCTGGCCAAAGGCCCCCGCTGGCTGGCGATGCTGGGATCAGGAGAAGCGAAGTCCTTGAGGAAAATCGCCGCGCGGGAAGGAATCGACAACGGCTGTGTGAGCCGGATGGTCAACCTGACGACGCTGGTGCCCGATATCGTGGTGGCCGTCCTGGAAGACGCATTGTCGAACTCCATCACATTGTTCGATCTGGCGATGTCGATCCGCCGGCACCATCTGTGGCTGGCCGATCCGCTGGCGCTCTATGGCGTCGAGAACGCCAGGCTTGATCTTTTTGAAATACATCTCCGACGCCTTCGAGGCCAGGCATGCCGCGCTCATGAGGGAAGACCCGGCCGCCGCCGAGGACCGCGACGAATATCTCGCCGACAACGTGTTCTGGGTGCCCAAGGAGGCCCGTTGGTCGCATCTGCAGGCCCATGCCAAGCAGCCCGAGATCGGCACCCTGATCGACGACGCCATGCGCGCCATCGAGAAGGACAACGAATCCTTGAAAGGCGTGCTGCCCAAGGACTACGCCCGCCCCGCGCTCAACAAGGTGATGCTGGGTGAGCTGATCGACCTCATCTCCGGCATTGCCTTGCTGAAACCCTCACCCCTAGCCCCTCTCCCTGAGGGAGAGGGTGGCCGAAGGCCGGGTGAGGGCAGGTCTTATGACATCCTCGGGCGCGTGTACGAATACTTCCTCGGCCAGTTCGCCGGTGCCGAGGGCAAGCGCGGCGGCGAGTTCTACACGCCGCGCTCGGTGGTGCGCGTGCTGGTGGAGATGCTGGAGCCATACTCGGGGCGCGTCTACGACCCCTGCTGCGGCTCGGGCGGCATGTTCGTGCAGAGCGAAAAGTTCGTCGAGGAGCACGGCGGGCGCATCGGCGACATCGCCATCTACGGGCAGGAGAGCAACTACACTACCTGGCGGCTCGCCAAGATGAACCTGGCCGTGCGTGGCATCGACGCCGACATCCGCTGGAACAATGAAGGCAGCTTCCACAAAGACGAATTTCCCCACCTTAAATTTGACTACATCCTCGCCAACCCGCCGTTCAACATCTCCGACTGGGGCGGCGAGCGCCTGCGCGAAGACGCGCGCTGGAAATTCGGCGTGCCGCCCGTGGGCAATGCCAACTACGCCTGGCTGCAACATATCTACCACCACCTCGCGCCCAACGGCACCGCGGGCGTGGTGCTGGCCAACGGCTCGATGTCCTCGCAGCAGTCCGGCGAGGGCGAGATCCGCAAGGCGATGCTGGAGGCCGACGTGGTGGACTGCATGGTGGCGCTGCCCGGCCAGCTTTTCTACTCCACCCAGATTCCGGCCTGCCTGTGGTTCCTTGCCCGCGACAAGAGCGGAAAACACCCCTCTCCCTCCGGGAGAGGGGTTGGGGGTGAGGGTAGAGCGGGCCGCGACCGGCGCGGCCAAGTGCTCTTCATCGACGCCCGCAAGCTTGGCGTGCTGGCGGACCGCACCCGGCGCGAACTCACCGGCGAGGAAATCCAGAAGATCGCCGACACCTACCACGCCTGGCGCGGCACACTCCCCTCTCCCTCTGGGAGAGGGGCAGGGGGAGAGGGCGGATACCGCGACATTCCCGGCTTCTGCAAGAGCGCCACGCTGGAGGAGAGCCGCAAGCACGGCTACGTGCTCACGCCCGGGCGCTATGTGGGTGCGGCGGAACAGGAAGGCGACGGCGAAACCGTTCGAGGAGAAGATGGCGCGGCTCTCCCGGCAATGGCGCGAGCAGCGGGAGGAGGCGGCGCGGCTCGATGCCGCCATCGAGGCCAACCTGAAGGCGCTGGGGTTTTGAGGTTGGTTATTTTTGTTTCGAGTCTTAAGTTAAAATAGCCTGCGCCGCTATTTTCACTGGCGCACACAGGGAGGCTCCTCATGCAACGTGGCTCGACCGGCACATGGCAGATGGTCAGCGCAGGCGGCGAAGCCGTGCGCGCCTTCGTCCCCGCCGCGCTGCCGCCCGTGCCGCCGCTCGACATGCCCGCCGCACGCCAGCAAAAGCTGGAACAGGCACTGCTGGCTCTGGGAAGGCTCGATGCCATCGCCGCGCTCCTGCCCGAGCCGGACATCTTCCTCTATGCCTACGTGCGGCGCGAGGCGGTGCTTTCCAGCCAGATCGAAGGCACGCAGTCCTCGTTGTCGGACCTTCTCATCTTCGAACTCGATGAGGCCCCCGGCGTGCCCTTCGACGACGTGGTGGAGGTCTCCAACTACGTCGCCGCGCTGGAACACGGCATGGCGCGTCTCAAGGAGGGCTTTCCGCTGTGCAACCGGCTCATCCGCGAGCTGCACGCCAAACTGCTCGCCCGCGGCCGCGGCGCCGGCAAGGCGCCGGGGGAATTCCGCGCCACGCAGAACTGGATCGGCGGCACCCGCCCCGGCAACGCCATCTTCGTGCCGCCCCCGCCGCAGGAGGTCGAACCCTGCATGGGCGAGCTGGAGCGCTTCCTGCACGACGCCGACAGCCCCGGCGCGCTCGTCAAGGCGGCGCTGGCCCACGTGCAGTTCGAGACCATCCACCCCTTCCTCGACGGCAACGGCCGCGTCGGGCGCTTGCTCATCGCCTTCATCCTCCATCACGAAGGCGTGCTGCGCCAGCCGCTGCTCTACCTCTCGCTCTACTTCAAGCAGCACCGCGGCGAGTACTACCGCCTGCTCGATACTGTGCGCCAGACCGGCGACTGGGAGGCGTGGCTCGACTTCTTCCTCGAAGGCGTGGCCGCCCCGCCCAGGACGCGGTGGACACCGCCCACCGCCTGCTCGCCCTGTTTGCCGCCGACCGTGAACGGCTGCTTAAGCTGGGGCGCGCCGCGCCCAACGCCCTGCGCGTCTTTGACGTGCTGCGCCACCGCCCGGTGGTCAACATCAAGCTCTTGGCCGAACGGGCCGGGGTGAGCTTCGCCACCGCCGCGCGCATGGTCGAGGCGCTGCAAAAGCTGGGCATCGTGCGCGAAGTGACCGGCCGCGCCCGCGAGCGGGTGTTCGTCTATGGCGGCTATCTCGATCTGTTGGCGCAGGTGGGGGGGGGAATGAAAAGGTCGGCGTGGGTGGGGCGGTGGAAAGCGGCGATCGAGGCCAAGCTGAAGGAGGTAGGGTATGGCGGGTGAGTGGACGAAATGTCGGATCGAAGAGGTTGCCGAGCGCGTGGCCATGGGACCGTTCGGCTCTTCGATCAAGGTCGAGACGTTTGTCCCCGAGGGCGTGCCCGTGATCAGTGGACAGCATTTGCACGGTTTTCGCCTGGACGATGCGCCGGGGTTCAACTTCATAACCCGCGAACATGCAGAACGACTGCGCAATGCAAACGTGCAGCGGGGTGATGTTGTGTTCACTCACGCTGGCAACATTGGTCAAGTTGCTTACATACCGAGCACATCTGCTTTTGACAGGTACGTCATTTCCCAGCGCCAGTTTTACCTCCGCCCCGATCCAACCAAGGTGCTGCCGGAGTTTCTGGTTGCCTACTTCCGCTCGCCGGAAGGCCAGCACAAGCTTTTAGCCAATACCTCGCAAGTTGGCGTGCCGTCGATTGCGCAGCCGGTGACTTATCTGCGCTCGCTGGAGATTCCGCTGCCGCCCCTTCCCGAACAACGTGCAATCGCCCACATCCTCAGCACGCTGGACGACAAGATCGAACTCAACCGCCGCCAGAACGAAACGCTGGAGGCGATGGCCCGCGCCTTGTTCCGAGCGTGGTTCGTGGACTTCGAGCCGGTACGCGCCAAGATGAATCTCCCCTCTCCCTTTGGGAGAGGGGCAGGGGGTGAGGGCAAAAAGCCCAAACTTCCCGCCGACATCCTTGACTTCGCACGCGAGCTGCGCCACCGCATGACCGATGCCGAAGCGCTGCTGTGGCGCCTGCTACGCAACCGTCAGCTTGCGGGCGTGAAGTTTCGCCGTCAGCATCCCTTTCCGCCGTATGTGCTCGACTTCTATTGCCACGATCACAAGCTGGTCGTGGAGATCGACGGAGGGCAGCACAACGAAGAGGCCGGGCAGCGGCACGACGCTCGCCGGGATGCCTTCTAGCCGAGCATGGCCTGCGCGTCTTGCGTTTTTGGAATCACGATGTCTTGCAGCAAACCGAGGCGGTGCTGGAGGCGATTTTTCAGGCGATCGTGGAGCAACGTTCGCCTTCTTCGCCCTCACCCCCGGCCCCTCTCCCAGAGGGAGAGGGGGAGCTTTGGGGCACGCTCGATGCGGACGGGGTATGGCATTGGCCGCAACATATCCTCGACCTCTTCCCCGACCGCCTCGTCGAATCCGAATTGGGGGAGATTCCGGAGGGGTGGCGTCATTCGACGATTGGCGAAGAAGTGACGGTCTGTGTCGGATCGACACCCAGCACCAAGGAACCGGAGTTTTGGGAAGGTGGGCAACACTGCTGGGCAACACCCAAAGATTTATCCGCTCTGAAGTTTCCCGTTTTGCTGGACACGGATCGAAAGATTACGGATGCCGGTCTTGCAAAGATCAGTTCTTGCCTCCTGTCCGTCGGCACGGTGTTATTCTCTTCACGGGCACCAATCGGCTATTTGGCGATTGCCGAAGTTCCTACGGCAATCAACCAAGGCTTCATCGCGATGAAATGTGATGGCACCCTGCCGAACGTCTTCGTGCTGTTGTGGTGCAAGGAAAATATGGATGCGATTGTCGGTAACGCCAACGGCTCGACGTTTCTTGAGATCAGCAAAAGCAACTTTCGGCCTCTTCGGATTGTGGTTCTTTCCGACCAGGTGCTGACAAATTTCACGAAGATGGTTGGCCCCCTTTATCGACAGCTGGTGGAAAACGAACGCGAATCCCGCACCCTCGCCCACCTCCGCGACACCCTGCTGCCCAAGCTCATCTTCGGCAAGCTGCGCGTGAAGGATGCCGAGGATTTTGTTACGGAGCGTGGGCTGTGAGCAACGAACGCTACCCGCAGGATTTGGCCGTTTCGCTTCAAGACTTTGAGGCGTCAGGTTGGAAAGACGCGATTGCCCAAGCCACCCGAGAAGGCTACTCGGCGATGTGGCTGGCACTGTCGAGTGCCGCACGCACAGCCATAGAGCAAGGTCGTGTTGCGCACGGCAAGGTCCTATGGCTGCTTGCCGATGCCTGTTCGATGATGCTCGTACCATCAAGTACGAACGAACCCTTCAAGCCCTTTGCTGTTTTCCATGACCGGCGGTCAGTCATACCGGATGATCTGCTCGATACCGACATTGCGTTCTTTGCCGAAATCGTCGATGCGGTCGACGACAACTGGCTGAAGGCACGGCTCAGCGACTTGCTCTGGTTGAAGGGCGAGCCTCGCAACACTGCATTCGCCCTGAAAGCCATTGACGCTTACCGCCGCCTTCCACTCGACGCAGATACCTGGGTACACGGAGGCTGCGAATGCTGGTCACGTGCGATTAGTCTGGCACGGATGCTCAAGACGGCGGCCGGAGATAGGCTTCAGCAAATGGAGGCCTCCATAGTTACTGCGTTTAACGCAGCCAAGCGGGACGACGGATTCCTCGGACTTTGGCTGGCCGACCTTCTGAAATCGAATGGTTTGGGGCGAGATCACCGAGTGGGTGTGGCGAGAAAGCTAGAAGCGCTAGCCCGAGAATTTGATGGTGCCGGTGATCTGCACAGGGCGCGGGAGTATTTTTCTTCGGCTGCCGAATGGTACAGGACCATTCCTGACGCGGCTAAAGCGGCAGAAATGACGGTTGCGGTAGCCGAAGGCTGGGTCAAGGAAGCGGTTGCACAAACCGCATCAGAGAGCCCCAGTCACATGGTGGCTGCGAGCATATTTGAAAACGTCATCCAGACGTATCGAACAGTACCCAGAGCCGAGCGCTCCACGCATCAAGTCGATGCAAGGATTGCTGAACTGCGTGATCACTTGAACGATTCTGGCGAGCGAGCTCTGGGAGAGATGGTGCTTATTCAGACGCCAGGCGTCGATATTACTCAACTCATCGAGAGCGCCAGGAAGTCCGTCACCGGTAAATCGGCGCAACTCGCCTTGCTGGCATTTGCGAACCTGCATCGCGGAGCCAATACGGAAGAACTCCGAAAAAACGCGATTGAAAGGATGCGTCGGTACCCCTTGCAATCGCTTTTTGCTGCGATGGGGATGAGCCGTGATGGCCGGGTAATTGCGAAGTGCCCGCCGATGAGCTTGGGCGCAGCGCTGACGGCAGACGATGAAATTGCGATCCGCGCTGAGATGATCCGTGACTACGGCATCCTGGTTAGCATTGTGGTGCAAGGTGATATTTTGCCAGCCTTGGAAGTGCTCCTGCTTGAGCATAGGTTACGGGAAATCGATTTCATTGCATTGGCAAGAAGTTCCCCCATCGTACCCAAAGATCGGGCGGGCCTTTTCGGCAAAGCGCTGTTTGCCGGTTATGAACGTGATTTCGTTACCGCACTGCATTTACTGATTCCACAGATCGAGCATTTGGTGCGGGTGCATCTCAAGCAGGCGGGTGCCAGGACTACGAACATTGACAAGAACGGCATCCAGAATGAAAACGGGATGAGCACCTTGCTCGAATTGCCGGAGGCCGTGCAGGTGTTTGGCAAGGATCTGACTTTCGAACTCAAATCGCTGTTCTGCGATGCCTTCGGCCCCAATTTGCGCAACGAGTTGGCCCATGGACTGCTTGACGAGGATGGATGTAACTCGCCCTTCGCGATCTATGCGTGGTGGTTGGCATTGCAGCTCATTTTCAATACATGGTGGAACTCCGCGAACCCTGCCGCTGGACAGCAGGAAGTCAATGACGGGCAAATCCCTCCTGCTGAGCCCGTCGAAGAACAAGGAGAACCGTAATGGCGTTTCTGTCGGAGGCCGAAGTCGAAAGCGCCCTCTTGGATCAGCTGCACGCGCTCGGGTACTGCATCGAACGCGAGGAGGACAGGAGCAACTAAATGCAGCCGTTTTCCATCACACTGGTTGCCACCACCGGTGACCCCGAAGGGAATTCGGCAGGTCGCCAAATCGAACCGGTCGGGCTCCGGCGTCGTCTTCACCAAGGGGTTGTTCCATCGGTTGAAGCAGGAGACGGCCTTCTCGAGCAGCTCGGAAAGCTTGCATCCTGTCTTCGGTCATCGAGTACTCCTCGGTGGAGAGGTTTGAGGGTAGGAATCCCACCCTCACCGGAGCCTTCGATGACCTCCCCGTCGCCGCCGTCGAGGAGATCCCCCGCGGCGCCTTCTCGGCAAAACCCCCGCAGCCTCGACTCTTGTACACCGCTTTCGGGAACACATCCCGCTTGAAGTACGAAACTCCAGCGCAGGCGTGAAGTATGGCCGCCGGGGCGAAGCATGAATCGTTCGGAGACTCCAACGTCTCGATTTCGGCGCCGACTCCTTCTACACTTCGGGACCGGGCCGACCGGCTGCGTTTTCCGTCCGCCGCCGGCATTGCGCCACCGACGAATTTTCATCGAGGAGGGAGTCCCGAGATGTCGAAACTGCCGAAGCTGAGCCTGACCGCCTTGCTGCTGTTCTTTGCCCTGGCCGGCAGGACCGAGCAATTGCGGATGGTGGCGGACGAGTGGCCACCCTATGTCGATCCGACCGCCGCGGGGGGAGGTCTGGCCATCGACCTGGTGTCCGCGGTGTTTTCCCGTGCCGGCTACACCACCCAGCTCACCGTGGACGACTGGTCACGCGATTTGGAAGGTGCCAACATCGGCGTCTACGACGTGGTCGCGAACATCTGGTACACCGACGAACGTGCCCGGTATCTCGACTACAGCGATCCTTACCTCGTCAACGATGTCCGCTTCGTCAAGCGCAAATGGACCGACATCGAATTCGAGGACTACGGCGACATCCGGGGCCTCCGGATCGGCATGGTAAAGAACTACGGCTACCCTTCGGGTTTTCTCCGCGCCGGTGGGCTGCTGAAGATCGCCAACGATACCCTGGTCGAGGCCCTGACCGAACTGGTGGAGGGCCAATGCGATCTGGTGATCGACGACAAGCACGTACTGGAATACACGGCGAAGAGATACCTGCCCGAGAGCGAGAGCCGCCTGGAGTTCCTGCCGCGGCCGGTCGGCCTGGAGCAGCTGCACATCGCCGTCAGCCGCGCCAACCCCAATCACGCCCGGATCGTCGACGACTTCAACCGGGCGCTCAAGGCGATGAAGAATGACGGCACCTACGGCCGGATTCTGGATGCCCACAACTACAGGCCCTAGCCCCCGCTCCCAACCGTGAGCAGCGGCAGGAGGTCGGGTTCGATGCTTTCCGGCGTGGCGGTCGGGGCGTAGCGTTTCACGACCTCGCCGTTGCGGCCGACCAGGAACTTGGTGAAATTCCACTTGATGGCTTCGCTGCCGAGCAGTCCCGGCTGCGCGGATTTGAGATAGGCATAGAGGGGGTGGGTATGCTCGCCGTTCACCTCGATCTTGGCGAACAGCGGGAAGCTCACTTCGTACCGGCTCGAACAGAACCGCCTGATTTCCGTTTCGCTGCCGGGTTCCTGGCCGCCGAACTGGTTGCAGGGAAAGCCGAGGATCACCAGGCCGGCGTCACGATGGCGCCGGTACAGTGCCTCCAGGCCGGCGTACTGCGGAGTGAAGCCGCAGCGGCTGGCGACGTTGACGATCAGAAGGACCTTCCCGCGGTAGCCGTCCAGGCGAACGGTTTCGCCCTCCAGGGTGCGGACTTCGAATTCGTAGATGTTCATGTCTTTGAATCCCGTCGCAAGATGAGAGACGAGCGGTATCAGCTGATGACCAGACGGTTGCGCCCGTCTGATTTCGCGGCGTAGAGCGCCTTGTCGGCCCGATCGACCAGGGCGGTTTCGTCTTCCACGTCGGTGTCCGGGTACGCGGCCGCCCCGATGCTTACGGTTACATGCATCGACTGGTCGCCGTCCATCAGCACGAGGTCGTCCACCAGGTGGCGTAGCCGCTCGCCCACGTATTCGAGGTCGTGCAGGGATGCGGCGGGCAGGACCGCGATGAATTCCTCGCCACCGTAACGGACCAGGACGTCCCCCTCGCGCAGCACCGAACGCGCAGTCTTGGCGACGCGGGAGAGCACCCGGTCCCCGGCGAGGTGGCCGTAGGTGTCGTTGATCCGCTTGAAATAATCGATGTCGAACATCAGGAGGCCGAGGGGAAGGTTCAGCCGGACCGCACGCCGGAACTCCTCCCGCAGCCGGGCCATGCCGAACCGGCGGTTGTAGGCGCCGGTGAGGGGATCCAGTGCCGCCAGCGTCTGCAAACGGTCGTACAGGAGCGCGTTGTGCAACGCCAACGCGAGTCCTCTCTCGAACACGTCCAGGCGATTCCGGTCTTCGGCGCTGAAGCCTTGGCCGCTGGCCAACACGACCGCTCCCAGCACCACTTCCTTGTGCCGCACGGGATCGATGATGACCTCCTTCGGCCGGAACTGCGCCAGCATGCCGTCTACCACGAGATCCTGGGGCAGTTGCACCCTGTGGCGGCGCTCGGTGCGCAGCGCGCTGCGGACGCGGTCGTTGTTCGCCAGCATGTGGGCGCTGCCGATGCCCTGCGACGCCGCAACCCGGATTTCGCCGTCCACTTCGATCAGGATCGCCCCGCCGTCGGCACCGGTGTGTTGCAGCAGGAGCGCCAAAGCCCGCTCGGTGAGCTGATGCACGTCGAGTTCGCTGACCAGCATCTCGGTGAACGTGCGGACCGCCGTTTCGGTTTCGATCGAAAGTGACAATGCCTGGATCAGTTGGTTGAAGGCTCGGGCGCCGTCGCCGATTTCATCGTCGGAATCGACTTGGATAGCGCAATGTTCCGGGGTGCATCTTCCTGGCGTGTCGTCCTGCGACATGTCTTGCAGGCGCTTCGCGACCAGGCCCATCCGTTCCGCCAGCAGCCGCAACCGTTCACCGACGACCGAGCGCGCCAGGGCGATGTTCATCGCTCCCACGGCGAATCCGGCGGCGATGCAGGTAGCGAAGAACCAGGGCGTCAGCACATACGAGGACGGTATCCCCAGGCTCAATGCGAAGAACGGAAAGATGAGGCCGATCAACAGACCGAAGCCGATCATCCAGATCGACAGGTCGACGAAGACTTTGCGGGTCAGTCTGAGCATCGTGGCATTTCGGAAGTGGCGCAGCGGCGGCCGGACCGGTTTGTCGCGGCTCCTGAAGTTTAGCCGGCTTCGCGGCGGTCGGACAGCACCGTCGAATTCGAGCCCCGCGCGCGGCGGCGCAGCAGGACGATCACCCGGAACCCCAGCAGTGCGGTGAGCAGGACGGTGAACCTGAGAGGATCGGAGATGTCCTTCTTCACCAGCCACAGGTAGTGGATCACCCCGCCGATGGCCGAGACATAGACCAGCCGGTGCAGGCGCTGCCAGCACTTGCCGCCGAGCCGGCGCATCATCGCGTCGGTGGAGGTGACCGCCAGCGGAATGAGCAACACGAAAGAAGGAAAACCCACCGTGATGAACGGGCGTTGCGCGATATCCTTCAGGATCGCCGGCCAGTCGAAGAACTGGTCCAGCACCACATAGCCGGTGAAATGCAGCAGTCCATAGAAGAATGCGAACAGGCCCAGCATTCGCCGCAAGCGTACCAGCCAGGGCTGCTTCAACACGATGCGCAGAGGTGTGACGGCGAGGGTGATGAGCAGGAAACTCAAGGTCCAGTAGCCCGTCGTCCGGATGATCTTTTCGATGGGATTGGCGCCCAGGGTGCCGAGTGCGGCGCCGGCGGCAAGTCTTGCCAGCGGAATGAGGGCCGCGACGAACACGACGGCCTTCGCGGCCCTCGGTGCATTTTCCTCGTGCCGTATCCGCTTCCTTCCCCTAGAAGAACTTCTTGAGGTCCATGCCGGCATAGAGGTGGGCGACCTGTTCGGCGTAACCGTTGAACATCAGCGTGGGCCGCTTGAAGAATTCCCCGAGCCGGCGTTCCTTCGCCTGGCTCCAGCGCGGATGGTCCACTTGCGGATTGACGTTGGCATAGAAGCCATATTCGCTGGGCACGGCCCGGGTCCAGGTCGAAACCGGCTGTTGTTCGACGAAGCGGATGCGGACGATGGATTTGGCGCTCTTGAACCCGTATTTCCAAGGCACCACCACCCGCACCGGGGCGCCGTTCTGGTTCGGCAGCACTTCGCCGTAAAGCCCGAAGACCAGAAGCGTCAAGGGGTGCATGGCCTCGTCCAGGCGCAGCGCCTCCCGGTAGGGCCAATCCAGCACCGACGACTTCTGGCCGGGCATCCGGGCCGGGTCGTACAGTGTGATGAACTCGACGAATTTGGCGTTCCCGGTGGGCTCGACGCGCTTGATGAGTTCGGCCAGCGGAAACCCCACCCAAGGCACCACCATCGACCAGCCTTCGACGCAGCGCAGGCGGTAGATGCGTTCTTCCAGAGGAGCGAGTTTCAGCAGGTCGTCGACGTCGAACAGCTTGGGTTTTTGCACCTCGCCTTCCACGGATACCGTCCAGGGACGGGTTTTGAGGCTGCCTGCGGTCCGGGACGGCGTTTCCTTGTCCGTTCCGAACTCATAGAAGTTGTTGTAATGGGCGACGTCTTCGAAGGGTGTCAGTGCATCCGGCAGGACGTGATCGGTTTTTCGGACCCCCGGCAGTTTCTCGCCCGCACTGAGCCAATGGGGCCAGAGGGCGGCGGCCGCAGCGCCGGCGGCCGCCTGCATGAAGCGGCGGCGGTCGTGGTACAGGTCCCGCGGCGTGATTTCGGAAGGGGCGATTCTGGGTGAGCTGGTTTTACGCATGGCAGTCTCCCGGCTCCAGGGGCGAGTGGTGCCCCGATGGTACTGCATGGCTTTTGCGCTGGATGCCGTCTGGGCTGGTTAGGGGCTCCAGGGGCGAGTGGTGCCCCGATGGTACTGCATGAGTCACCACGGCTGCGATAACCCGATTCATTCGTTCGAGCCGCCGTCCTGCCGGTCTTTGTCCCAAGCCCGCCGGAAGGAGGAAAACGCGTCGGAAAACCCTTTCCGGATATGGCTCCAGGCATCCTGCGAGCCGCTCTTGAGGCGTTCCGCCTGCGTCGCGGTCTGATCGAGCGCCTCCTTCGACGTGTCCCGTGCCGCCTCCTCGACCCGCTGCCATTGTTCGCCGGTCCTGGATTTCAGTTCGCTGAATCCGTATTTCAGGGCGTCGGCGGCTTCGTTCCCTTTCCGTGAAGAGTAGTCGCCGATCGCCCGGGCGGTTTCCTTCATTTTCTCTCCGATGTCCTCGATCGACGGTGATTCCTCAGGGACATCGGCGCCGAAAGCGGGAAAGGACGGCTGCAACGGTAGGATGGCAAGGGCCAGACAGGCGAAACGGAGAGGGGTTTTCATGAACGTGCGTTCCTCATGGCAGATGTATCGGAATCCTCTTGTCGACAGGCCGAGTCTCATTCGCAGCCTGCCGGCCAGAATGGGGAAGGCCGGCACAGAGACCATTCCTGAGCTGTCCACGGCGGTCGCACGTTCCGGCGACACGAGGTCCGCGGGCGACGGGCTGCGGCGATGAACGAACGAGGGAAAGCCGCGCACCAGGACGAGCAATGCCGGCAGAATCATGATCTGGAGCGGTGCGAGCGGACTCGTCCACAGGGCGTCGAGATCGAAATGAATGCCGGCCGTGACGAAGAATATCGGGAACCAGAAAGCCATACCCGATGATTTCCGGCTTGGACCTCCGCACATCACCGCCCGGTCCTTTGCTGGTGAGACCAACGACCATGCCCGAGGCAAGTGCGCCCATGACGATGTCCAGCCGAATTTGCCGGCGAAGGTTCCACCAGGTGCGGTGCCTTCGGCCCGACGAGGACGCCCGGAATGACCTCCGCGACGACGATGGGTATCCGAGAGCGCCGCCACGGGCGCGAGCATCACCATGAGTGCAATCGGCAAAAGGTCGGTCCCGATGCTTCCCACCCGTTTCCTCCTGGTGTCTCGTTCGTCGGTCAAGACGGGCCGCGGTGTCCGGCTCCCGGCGATGTCCGTAAGCGCTCGACGGGGCGCGGCGGTCCGTAACCCTAACCGATGAAGTCCAGTACGCGCAAAAGGAATGTTAAGATCACGCCAAGTGCGTCCGCTTCCCGGACAAGATACAGTCACCGCACGGTGAGCAGTAGCGGTGTGCGCAGCAGCGGCGGAAGAGGTTTTTCCAGGCCCCGGCGCTAAGAACAGAGTCTGAATAGCTATCCCAAAACATGGATTCCTTATGTCGAATTTTGCCAAACTTGAACTGAACGAAAGCGTCGTGGAAGTCCCGGTGATCGAGGGCACCGAGGGAGAGAAAGCGATCGACATCACGAAGCTGCGTGCCCAGACCGGCTATATCACGCTCGATCCCGGCTACGGCAATACCGGCTCCTGTCTGTCGGCCATCACCTTCATCGACGGCGAGCAAGGCATCCTGCGCTACCGTGGCATCGACATCGCCGAACTCTGCGAGAAGTCGACCTTCGTCGAGGTGAGCTATCTCTTGATCTACGGCCAGCTGCCCACGGTGGAGCAGTATGCAAGGTTCAAGGAGAAGATTCATCACCACTCGCTGATCCACGAGGACATGAAGAGCTTCTTCACCTCGTATCCCGGCCATGCCCACCCGATGGCGATCCTCTCCTCCATGGTCTGCTCGCTCTCGGTCTATCACCCCGAGTTGCTGAAACCGGACCAGACCATCGACGAGCGCGACGAAACCATTTCGAGGCTCCTGTCCAAGGTGCGGGTGCTGGCCGCCTTCGCCTACAAGCGATCGGTGGGCGAGGCCTTCGTTTATACCCGGCCGGAGCTGGATTACATCTCCAATTTCCTGCATATGATGTTCACCCGGCCGATGCGCGGCTATGTACCGGACGAGCTGATCCGCAAGGTGCTGGACGTGCTGTTCATCCTCCATGCCGATCACGAGCAGAACTGTTCCACCTCCACGGTACGCATGGTGGGGTCGTCCAAGGCCAATCTGTTCGCGGCGATCTCCGCCGGCATCTGTGCGCTGTGGGGGCCGCTCCACGGCGGGGCCAACCAGGCCGTCATCGAGATGCTGGAGGAAATCCACCGTGCCGGCGGCTGCTACAAGAAATACATCGAACGGGCCAAGGACAAGAACGATCCGTACCGGCTGATGGGATTCGGTCACCGGGTATACAAGAGCTACGACCCCCGTGCCCAGATTCTCAAGAAGTATTGTGATGAAGTGCTCAATTATTTGGGTATCGACGATCCCATCCTGGAAATCGCCAAGGGGTTGGAAGAGGTGGCGCTGACCGATCCCTATTTCATCGAACGCAAGCTCTATCCGAACGTCGACTTCTATTCCGGCATCATCTACCGGGCGTTGAAGATCCCGACCAACATGTTCACGGTGATGTTCGCGCTCGGCCGGCTGCCGGGCTGGATCGCGCACTGGAAGGAGATGCTGGAGGATCCGGGCATGCGGATCGCCCGGCCCCGCCAGATCTACATCGGCGAAAGACAACGTCCCTACGTGCCCATCGCCCAGCGTTGAAGGGGGGCCCCGCTCCTTCGGCGTTCGCCGCAGGGCGGGGGAGGACGGGATTTCAGAGCAGGCTTTGCAACAGACCGTTCAGCTTGTGCACGAACTCTGCCGGGTCGTCGAGCTGGCCGCCCTCGGCCAGCACGGCCTGGTCGAGCAGCAGCGAGGCGAGATCCTGGAAACGCGTTTCGTCGGCTTCCGTGTTCAGACGCGCGATCAGGCCGTGGTGGGGATTGATCTCCAGGATCGGCTTGCTGCCGGGAACGTTCTGGCCCGCGGATTTCATGATCCGTTCCATGGTCCGGCTCATGCCGTAGGATTCGGAAATCAGACAGGCCGGTGAATCGGTCAGACGATGGCTGAGGCGGACGTCGTTCACCTTGGCTTCCAGCGCCTTTTTCAGTCGTTCGGTCAGCGGCGCGAATGCCTCCTTCTCGGCGGCGGCTTCGGCTTTCTCTTCCTCGCCTTCCAGCTTGCCGAGGTCCAGGTCGCCCCGCGCCACCGACTGCAGCGGCTTGCCTTCGTATTCGGTGAGGTAGCTGACCAGCCATTCGTCGATGCGGTCGCTCAACAGCAGCACCTCGATGTCCTTCTTGCGGAAGATTTCCAGGTGCGGACTGTTCCTGGCGGCTCCGAAACTCTCGGCCGAGACGAAATAGATCTTGTCCTGGCCTTCCTTCATGCGGGAGACGTATTCGTCCAGGGTGACGGTCTGTTCCTCGCTGTCGGTGTGGGTGGAACTGAAGCGCAGCAACTTGGCGAGGCGGTCTTTGTTGGCGAAGTCCTCGATCAGGCCCTCCTTCAGCACCTGACCGAATTCCTTCCAGAACGCCTGGTACTTTTCGGGCTCGTTGTTCGCCAGGTCTTCCAGGAGTCCCAGCACCTTCTTTACCGCGCCGCCGCGGATTTTCTCCAGTTGTTTGTTTTCCTGGAGGATTTCACGCGAAACGTTGAGCGGCAGGCTGTCGGAATCGATCACGCCGCGGACGAAGCGCAGGTACCGCGGCATCAGCTTGTCCGAATCCTCCATGATGAAGACTTTACGGACGTACAGCTTGACCCCGCGCTTGGAATCGCGGTCCCACAGATCGAACGGCGCGTGCTTGGGGATATAGAGCAGCAGGGTGTACTCGTTGGTGCCCTCGACCCGGCTGTGGACGCGGGCCAGCGGTTCCTGGAAGTCGTGCGAGACGTGCTTGTAGAACTCGTTGTAGGCTTCGTCGGTGATTTCGTCGCGGTTCTTGGCCCACAATGCGGAGGCGCTGTTGACCGTTTCCCAGACCTCGGCGGGCGCTTCCTCGCCCTCCTTCGGCTCACCGGTTTCCCGCTTCATTTCGATGGGCAGAGAGATGTGGTCGGAGAACTTGCGGACGATGGCACGGAGTTTCCAGCCGTCCAGGAACTCGTCCTCGCCTTCGCGCAGGTGCAGGGTCACGCGGGTGCCGCGTTCGGGTCGCGTCAGGGTTTCCAGGGTGTAACTGCCTTCGCCGGACGATTCCCAGCGCACGCCTTCCTCGGCCGGAACGCCGGCCTTGCGGGTTTCCAGCACCACTTTGTCGGCCACGATGAATGCGGAATAGAAGCCCACGCCGAACTGGCCGATCAACTGGCTGTCCTTGGCTTCGTCGCCGGTCAGCGACTCGAAGAAATGCCGGGTGCCGGAACGGGCGATCGTGCCGATGTTGTGCTGCACTTCCTCGCGCGTCATGCCGATACCGTTATCGCTGATGCTCAGCGTGCGGGCGGCTTTGTCGAACTCGATCCGCACCCGCAGCCGGCTGTCGCCTTCGTACAGCGCATCGTTGCCCAGCGCACTGAAGCGCAGCTTGTCGGCGGCGTCGGAGGCGTTGGAGATCAGCTCGCGCAGGAAAATTTCCTTGTTGCCGTACAGGGAGTGGATCATGAGGTGAAGCAGTTGTTTGACTTCTGCTTCGAAGCCCAAAGTGACACGGTTTTCGGCTTCGGTCATGGCGGTGTGCTTCCTTCTGCGGAAATAGGGATGGATGTTTTTGCGCTCACCGAAGTGGAGGCGCCCGATCAGGATTTCAATACCATGACCTTCCCTGGAAAATGGTCTTCCGGCGGTGACGTAGAATCACGCTCACACTTCCGGGAGCGAGCGGATTGACGGTGAGCGCCCTGCGACACGCGCAGCCGTGAAGGCGATGGCGTTCTACCTCCGCGAGCGCCGGCACTCGACTTCGGGTCACGAATCGCCGGAGCGGTTCATGCGGGACGGGTCCGCAGCCCGGGCTCAGGAAAAACAGGTGGCACGAACCCCACCGCTCGGAAGACGAAAGACCGAGGGAAGGTCAGTCGGAAGCAGATCACTTGTCGTAAAGGTAAAGTATGTAGGCATTGCCCAGGTATACCAGCAGCAGGGCGATGCTGACCCAGCCGACGGTTTTGAACAGCCGGGTGCCGGCGCGGTAGAGGAGACCCACGATGAATATGCCGGTCATGACCATGGCCGAGAAGGCCGAGAGGGCGTGGACCGACGACACATGCGACAGCAGCGGTCCGGGCAGGTAGACCAGGTCGTCAATGGCAAGGATACACAGGTCGAACAGATTGCTGCCCAGCAGATTGGCGATGGCCATGTCGACAGCCCGGATGCGCACTGCCCCGATCGTGACGCTCAGTTCCGGCATCGAAGTGGCGGCTGCGACGAACAGGGTGCCGACGAAGCTCTTGTTCCAGCCCATGACTTCGGCCAGCGTCGTGCCGATGGAAGGCAGCCAGACACCCCCGCCGACGACCACGGCAGCCGCGGCAACATACCACGTCACCGCCCGGCGCAGACGGATGCCGGGATACTGTTCGGTCATGTCTTCCGTGAAGGCCGCCATTTGCTCGCGTTCATAAAGGAACACGGCACGCATCGAAAACAGGTACAGCAGGCCGAGCAGCGGGGAGTAAAGTCCGACCCAGCCCAGCGTCGGAACGATGTGCTTGTCGGCCAGCAGCAGGTTGAGCCCCACCAGGCCGAGCAGGATGATACCGAAGCCCGCCGAGAGCAAATGGCCCTGACTGGCGCGGCGGTAGACCGATTCGTGGCGGTGCAGGAAATCCAGGGCGACGAGGATGACGAGGTTGAAGACACAGCTTCCCAGCACGTCGCCCGCGGCGATGTCGGGCGCCCCGGCGGCGGTCACGGCGCTGGCACCGGTGATCAGTTCCGGCAGGGATGTCGCCGTCGCCAGCAGGATGAGACCGATCCAGCTCCCGGACAGACCGGTTTTTTCTGCGATCACATCGCCGTAACGGGAGAGCCGGTTTCCCGCGACGGCGATGAGCGCGACGCAGAGCAGGAAGTCCGCCCAGGGAATCAGCAGTTCCGGTGCAGCCACTCGGCGGCCTTGTTCGCTAGGATGCCGCTTCGCGGATCACCGCTTTGACGTCTTCCCCGCTCACGACTTCCTTTTCCCGGAGCAGGGCGGCGAGCCTGTCCAGTGTGACGCGGTGGTGGGTGAGGATTTCGCGCACGCGCTGCAAGCCTTCCTCGATCAGTTTCCGAACCTCGTTGTCGATCAGCCGTGCCGTTTCCTCGCTGAAGTTGCGTTCCTCGGCGCCTTCGACGCTGAGGTAGGCGAGCTGCTGACGCCGGCCGTAGGTGAGGGGACCGAGCACCTTGCTCATTCCGAGGCTGCAAACCATGGTGCGGGCGATCTCGGAAGCCTTTTCCAGGTCGTTCTGGGCGCCGCTGGAGGATTCGCCGAACACCAGCTCCTCCGCAGTGCGGCCGCCCAGGAGGATGGCGATCTGATCCTTCAGTTCCTGCTCGGTCGACAAAAATTTCTCTTCCACCGGAAGCTGCAGGGTGAATCCCAGGGCAGCGGCGCCGCGGGGAATGATCGACACCTTGTGCACGGGTTGGCCGGTCGGCACGATTTCGGCGACCAGGGCGTGGCCGGATTCGTGGACGGCCACGCGGTGCTTCTCTGCATCGTTGAGCAGCCGGCTCTTCTTCTCCGGACCCGCCAGGATACGGTCGATGGCAGCCTCGAAGTCCGCCATGCCGATGGCGGCCTTGTTCGCGCGTACGGCGATGATGGCGGCCTCGTTGGCGGCGTTTGCCAGATCGGCGCCGACGAAGCCGGGTGTGCGCTGGGCGACCACACGTAGATCGACATCCGCTGCCAGTTTCATCTTCCGGGTATGCAGTTTGAGGATCGAAACCCGGTCCTCCAGCCCCGGCTTGTCCACAACGATCTGGCGGTCGAAGCGACCGGAGCGGAGCAGAGCCTTGTCCAGGATTTCCGGACGGTTGGTGGCGGCCATCACGGCGACGCCGACCGAGGGGTCGAAGCCGTCCATCTCGGTCAGCAGCTGGTTGAGGGTCTGCTCGCGCTCGTCGTGGCCACCCATCACCACCGGACCGCCGCGGGATCGGCCGATGGCATCCAGCTCGTCGATGAAGATGATGCACGGGGCATTCTGACGGGCCTGTTCGAACAAGTCGCGGACACGTGCGGCACCGACCCCCACGAACAGTTCGATAAACTCCGAGCCGCTGATGTTGAAGAACGGGACCCCGGCTTCGCCGGCGACGGCGCGGGCCAGGAGAGTCTTGCCGGTGCCGGGTGGGCCGACCAGCAGCACGCCCTTGGGCATGCGTCCGCCCAGGCTCTGGATGCGGGTGGGGTTCTGCAGGAACTCGATGGTCTCCCGCAGCTCCTGCTTGGCTTCGTCGGCGCCGGCCACGTCGCCGAACGTGACTTTGGCGGCGGTGTCGGCCTGGATCCGGGTCTTCTTGCCGATGCTCAGGAATCCCCTCCCCCCGGTCATGCGCCGCGCCATCCAGGTCCAGAACAGGGTGAGCAGAACGATGGGGACGATCCAGTTGAAGATCAGGCTGCTGAACCAGTTACTGCCATAGCGGACCGTGTATTTCACGCCCTTTTTTTCCAGTTCCGCGGCGAGTTCGTGGTTCCACAGTGGCACAGTGATGAAGGGCCGGGTCGATTCACCCTCGGCTTCGGGCTTGAGGGTGCCCGAAATGGTCTGCTCGGTGACCACGGCCTGTTCCACTCTGCCTTCGGCCACCGCTTTCAGGAATTCGCTGTAGGGAATTTCCTCGTTGCGCAGAGTCTGATACCCGTTCAGCAGGTACAGGGTGGACAGCACCAGCAACAGATACAGAATCAGGTTGTTGCGGCGGCGGGTGCCCTCGGGACCTTCGGCCGAGAGGCCGGCCTCGCTTTTCGCCCGCTGCCAGAGATCGTTCAAAGTATCGAACAGCTTGCGGGGAGGGGAGGAATGCTGGGAGTGTTTGGCCATGGGGAGTCTCCGGTTAAGGCTGCATGACGGCCGGGACGGTGAGTTCCGGTGGGGAAATTCTAGTGCTTGTATGATCGGATTGCTGCCAGGGCCGATCGCCCCCGGCTACGCCGGTTTTCCGCCATGGCCATTTTGGGTAGGGTCTCTCGCATCAGCCGCCGGGCACCAGCAGCGGATTGAAACCCAGCCGCCGGTAACCCTCCTCGGCCATGAGCAGGTCCACAGCCAGGCTGGCGATGTCGTCGGCGAAGGGATCGACGGCGGCGTCCTTGTCGCGATCCATGATCTTCACGTAGGTCATGCAGTCGCCGCAGCCTTCCGCCTTCACGGCATCGCTCCCGCCCTCGATCGCGAAGTAGGCCACTTCCTTGCTGGAGCCGCAGTGGGTGCACTGGATGCGCAGCCGGTGCCATTCGCACCCGCACAGGCCGCAGACCAGGTAGCGCAGGCCGTGGACCGCCCCGCCCGTCTGCCGGACGGAGGCGACCGGCAGGGAGCCGCAAACCGGGCAGGTGGCGTCGTTTCGCGTCGGGCCGAGTCCTTCTTTCTCCTGGCGGGAAGCAAACGAAGTCATGTGGATCTGCAGGGCCGCGGCTACGAGAGGCGTGATCCCGGCATCGGTGCGGTCGAAATCGCCGGCCAGGACGCCGTTCCCCCAGGTTGCCAGCTCCTGGTCCGTCGCCTGCCGGATCTTGTTCAGCAATGAGGCGAGCCCAGGCTCCCCCGGAGTCAGCCGGTCGGCGATCGACCGCAGCGTGGCGCGCCATGCCGGATTTTCCGGCAGCCCGGCCATGTCCAGCGGCAGCGCGGCGGCTGCATCGTTCCAGAGGCCGGCCTGAATCTCGGCCAGGTCGGCCATGAGGTTCAGGTAGCCGGCCAGCGAGGACCGGGACCGGGCCAGATCGCGGAAGCGGGCTGCGCGATGGCGGAACGGGCCGTCGGTGGATGGGACGAGGACGGCGGGGATTTCGGCGCCGCTGCCGGTGAAACGGTTGCTTTCCATGGAAGGAGGTATTGCGTGCGATTCGAAACACCGTCAGATGATCGCAGGAAATCGTCCGGCCGGCGCAGTCAATGTTTCTCCCCGCCCGTCTCTTCGCCGCTCTTCTGCAGGCTGCGCAGCACCGCGGCGAAGTCCTTGAGCCGTTCTTCCACCTTCCTGTTCAGCGAACCTTCCGGGAACACGCCGGTTTCGTCACGCCGACCCACCGGGATGCCGGTGAGGAGTTCCAGCGCCTCGTCGACTTGAGACACCGCATAGACGTGGAATTTCCCTTCGGCCGCGGCCTGCACCACGTCCCGCCGCAGCATCAGGTGCACGACGTTGGCCGCCGGGATGATCACGCCGTGGTCGCCGGTCAGGCCGCGCGCCGCGCAGACGTCGAAGAAGCCTTCGATCTTCTCGTTCACGCCGCCTATGGGCTGCACCCGGCCGTGCTGGTCGACCGAACCGGTGATGGCCAGACTCTGCCGGATCGGCACTTCGGCGATCGAGGACAGCACCGCGCACAGCTCGGCCAGCGAAGCGCTGTCGCCGTCCACGCCGCCGTAAGACTGCTCGAACACCAGGCTGGCGGCGACCGAGAAGCCCTGGGCGCCGGAATAGCGCGAAGCGAGGAAATTGCCGAGGATCAGCACGCCTTTGCTGTGCAGGGCGCCGCCGAGCTCGGTTTCTTTTTCGATGTCCAGGATGCGTCCGCTGCCGGGACGGGTGGTGGCGGTGATCCGCGAGGGCTGGCCGAAGGCGAAATCATTGAGCTGGAATACGGAGAGGCCGTTGATCTGGCCCGCTACCGCACCTTCGGTGTCAACGAAGATCAGCCCCCGCCGTATCGCTTCCTGGACCCGGTTGCGGAGGCGGTCGGAGCGGTAGATCCGGCGGTTGATGGCGTGTTCGACGTCGGCTGCGGTGATGAGGTTGCGTCCGTCGCTGCCTGCATAGAAATCGGCCTCCCTCATCAGGTCGGCCAGACTGCGCAGATGCGCGCTCAGCTTCTCGCTGTCGCCGGTCCTCCGCGAGGCATGCTCGACGATGCGGGCCACCGCCTCCCGGTGCAACGGCCGCAGTTTCTCGCGGCGGGCCAGGGTGGCAACCATCCGCGCGTACAGTTCGATCGAATCCGCGTCGCGTGGCAGGACCTCTTCGAAGTCGGCGGCGATCTTGAAGAACTCGGGGAATTCCGGGTCATAGATGTCCAGCAGGAAATAGAGCATGCGCTCGCCGAACAGGATGACCTTGAGATCCAGCGGGATCGGCTCCGGTTCCAGGCTGGTGGTACTGATGAGGCTGAGGCTGCGTTCCAGCGCTTCGATGCGGATCTCGCCGGCATGCAGGGCGCGCTTCAGCGTCTCCCAGGCGAACGGCTGGCTCAGGAGTTTGCGCGCATCGAGCAGCAGGTAGCCACCGTTGGCTTTGTGCAGGGCGCCCGGCCGGATCATGGTGAAATCGGTCACCAGCGCTCCCATGTGGGCCTGGTGCTCGATCCGCCCGATCAGGTTGCCGTGGGTGGGCAGATCTTCCTGCACCACCGGTGCGGCGGTGAGTTCGCTGTGATCGACCACCAGGTTGATCCGGTAGCGCTGTGCCGGCGCTTTCTGCGGCCCTTCGAACAGGCTGATGACGCCTTCGGCCTTGGGGAGAAACGACTCTGTGTGTTCGATGATGTCGGCCTGGGCCAGGTTCAGGTACTCGATCACGCCGGGCAGGCTGGCATAGCGTGCTTTGAGGTCGGCGAACTGATGGGACACCGTGAATTCGGCGATTTCGCGGTTGAGCGCCTTGAGTTTTCCGCGCGCCTCTTTGCGCCAGGCCGGAAACTGGCGGAGGATCTTCTGCAGTTGCTGCTGCAGGTCGGCGACGGTGGTTTCGATGGCCTGGCGTTCCTGGTCCGACAGGTTCTGGAACTGGTCCGGGCTGATGATCTCGTCCTGGTCCCGCTGCATCGGAGCGAAGGCAAAGCCGGTCGGGGTCTCGATCAGTGCGATGCGGCTCCGCAATGCCTCCGCCCGTAGCCGGTTGACCGCCTCGGCTTCGCGCTCGCGCGCCTGCTGTTCGATCTTTTCGGCGCGGCTGCGGTATTCCTCGCCTTCGAAGGCTGCCGGGAGGGCGGAAACCAGATCCTCGACCACCACTTCCATGTCGTGCGCCAGGTGCCGTCCCCAGCCGGCCGGCAGGCGCAGTGCCTTGGGCTGGGCGGGATTGGCGAAGTTGTTGACGTAGCACCAGTCGCTCGGCGGTGGCTGGGTGGCGGCGATGCGTTCTGCGAGTTCGCGCGCCGCGGTCAGTTTGCCGCTGCCGGGCGGTCCCAGCACGAACACGTTGAACCCTTTCTGAGCGACTTTGAGGCCCAGTTGGATGGCTTCCAGGGCGCGGGGCTGGCCGATGATGATGTCGGTATCCGCCAGTTCGGCGGTGGTTTCGAACCAGAAGCTGGCGGGATCGCAGGGGGTAAGGAGACGGTCGGGGGGGAGCGCAGCGGGATGGCCGTTCATGATTCCTTGTTGTCGACGAACTGCGGGAGGGCTCATGATCCGCCAAACCGGCGGCGGCTGCAATCGGGCCCATCGTCCGTGACAGCCGGTCCGATTGCGCCGATAATCCCGCACTTTTTGAACGATTGGCCATGTGGTTCAAGAACCTCGTCCTCTACCGATTCACCGAAGCCTGCACCCTCACCGCTGAACGACTCGAACACGCCCTCGTGGCCCGCCGCTTCGCACCCTGCGGCAGCATGGAGCTGGCCGCCGCCGGCTGGCATCCGCCACTGCGCCGTGACGATCTGCCGTTGGTGCATGCTGCCAACGGCTACCTGATGGTCTCTCTGCTCAAAGAAGAAAAAATACTTCCGGCCTCGGTGGTGAACGAAGCGCTGGAGGAGCGGGCCGAGGAGATCGAAGCACGACGCGGGACGCCGGTCGGGCGCAAGGAGCGCCGCGATCTGCGCGACGAGGTGTTTAACAGCCTGTTGCCGCGCGCGTTCAGCCATACGCGCCGGACCTATGCCTATGTCGATCCGCGCGGCGGATGGCTGGTGGTGGACAGCGCCAGCGTCAAGAAGGCGGAGGAACTGGTCAGCCTGCTGCGGCAGACCCTCGGTTCCTTGCCGGTGGCGCCGGTCGCGACGCAAGGCCGTCCGCCGGCGGTGATGACCACCTGGCTGCTGGAGCAGGATCTGCCGCCGGACCTCGTCATCGAAGACGAGTGCGAGCTGCGCTCGCCGGAGGAAGAGGGTGGCATCGTCCGCTGTCGCCGCCAGGACCTGTCGGCGCCGGAAATCCGCAACCACATCGATGCGGGCAAGGAAGTCGTGCGGCTGGCGGTGAGCTGGAACGACCGACTGAGCTTTACCCTGGACGATGCGCTGGGAATCAAGAAGCTGCGTTTCCTGGATGTGATCCAGGAACAGGCGGCGGAAATCGACGCGGCCGACGAAGTGGAGCGTTTCGATGCGGACTTTGCCATCATGACGCTGGAACTGTCACAATTTCTGGCACGGCTCGTCGAACTCTTCGGCGGTGAGGCCGTCCAACGAACCGTGATGGCGGACAATAAAAGCTGAGAGTGCGCATGAGTGCGAATCGGATGACCCCGTCGGCGCAACGGTGCGCCTGGATTGCCCTGGGCGGACTGCTGTCTTCCGCGGTCTGCGCCGAGGTGTTGCCGCTGCCGGCCGACGGCTCGGACCTGGTCGGGCAGATCGAATACGTTCCGGCCAGGCAGGAAGACACCTTGATCGACATCGCCAGGGAATACAGCGTGGGCCAGGATGAAATCGTGATGGCCAATCCCAAGGTCGATCGCTGGCTGCCGGGCGCGGGGACCCGGGTCACGGTGCCGCGGCAGTTCATCCTGCCCGATGCGCCGCGCAACGGTATCGTCGTCAACATCCCCGAGATGCGCTTGTATTTCTATCCCAGTGCCGGCAAGGGCGCCAAACCGACCAAGGTCGTGACCTATCCCATCAGCATCGGCCGGATGGACTGGCGGTCGCCACTGGGTCTGACCAAGGTGGTGGCCAAGGTCAAGGATCCCGTATGGCGCCCGCCGGCGTCGATCAAGGCCGAGCATGCCAAGAACGGCGAGATCCTGCCCGACGTCGTCCCGGCCGGCCCCAACAATCCCCTTGGCCAGTTCGCCATGCGCCTGGGCGTGCCCGGTTATCTCATCCATGGGACCGATCAGGACAAGTCCTACGGCATCGGCATGCGAGTGACCCACGGCTGTATCCGCATGTACCCGGAAGACGTCGCCAAGCTGTTTCCCGAGGTTGCCGTCGGCACCCCGGTCAACCTCGTGAACCAGCCGGTCAAGCTGGGCTGGCAGGGTGAAACGCTCTACATCGAAGTGAGTGAATCGCTGGACGAGGACCGCCTGAGCTCCGCCGACCTCATGGCCAAAGCGGTGAGCTTGATCCAAAAGGAAACCGCGACCCATCCCGTCGCCATCGACGAGGCGGCGTTGAGGAAGGCCGTCGAAGAACCCACCGGCATTCCCACCGTCATCAGCCTTTCCGGTGCCGCGCCGCTCGAGGCCGCAGCCCCGCATTCACCGGCGGGCGGGGTGGAACCGGGCGCGCGTGACCAAAGCCAGATCGAAGCCCCGACCATGGGTGGTCCCGCCGGCCCTTACGGCGCCGAGGAACGTCCATCGACCGAAAGCCTTTTCTGAATGGTTTTCGTCCAGCGGATACATGAAAAGGGCCGTCTTCCGACGGCCCTTTTCATGCCCGTCGTATCGAAAAGAAACGTCAGGACCTGGGCGGCACGTAGCCTTGGGGAGTGGAGGTACCCCCGCCGAACAGGAATTTCTCCCTCTCCTGTTCCAGAAACTTCCGGGCGCTGGCTTCGAACGGCGTCAGCCGGTGTTCGTTGATCAGCATGGTCTGCAGCTTGAGCCAGTCCTGCCAGGCCTCTTTGGACACGTGCTCGAAGATTCGCTGACCTTGGGGGCCGGGAAACGGTGGGGCATCCAGCCCATCGGCTTCGATGCCGAGTTTCGCGCAAATGATTCGTCTCGCCATGGTGTTCTCCAGTGTTCAGATGACTCGTTCGAGTTCATGCAGCAGTCGGCGGACCGGGGCCGGGACGCCGAACCCGATCTCGGCGCCCAGAGGGTGCCAAAGACCTTGCGCCGCTTCTTCGACGCCCGTGTGGCCCACACCGCAGTGAACGATGACTGGCGTATAGTCCAGATGGAAATGGCTGAAAGTATGACGGCGCGGCGGCAGGGGCTCAAGCCGGTGGGCGTGAATGCCGTGTAGCGCAAACCAGGCATTCAGTTCCTCTAGACCGTCGAATTCCGGAAAGGCCCACAGGTTCGCCCAGATTCCGGCGGGCGGGCGTTTTTGCAGCCTCACCCGCCTGTCGGGATCGACCATCAGCAGCATGAGGGTCGATCGTACCGGCGCCGGACCGGTCCGGCGGGGCGCCGGCAGTTCGGTTTGCCGGCCTTGCCGTCGCGCGACGCAGGTTCCGGCCAGGGGGCAGTCGGCGCAGGCCGGTCTGCTACGCGTGCACACCGTCGCGCCCAGATCCATCATCGCCTGGTTGTAATCTGCGCACCGTGTCGAAGGCGTCAGTTCCTCACTCAGTCGCCACAGATCCTTTTCCACTTTGGATGCCCCCGGCCAGCCTTCGACGCCATGGCAGCGCGCCAGCACCCGGCGGACGTTCCCGTCGAGGATCGCCGCCCGGCGGTCGAATCCCAGACTCGAGATCGCGCCGGCCGTGGAACGGCCGATACCGGGCAGGGTTGTCAGCACCGCGGGATCGGCGGGCAGTTCGCCGGCATGACGCTCGGTGACGATGCGGGCGGTACGGTGGAGATTGCGGGCGCGGCTGTAATAGCCCAGGCCGGACCACAGCGCCAGGACCTCATCGAGATCGGCTTCGGCCAGAACCGCAAGACGGGGGAAGTGCCGCATGAACCGCTCGAAATAGCCGATGACGGTGGTGACCTGGGTCTGCTGCAGCATGACCTCGGATATCCATACCCGATAGGGCGTGCGGGGACGCTGCCAGGGCAGGTCGTGGCGTCCCTCGAGATCGAACCAGTCGAGTACGGCTTGCTGGAAGGCGGAGAAAGGGGGGGAAGCCACGAATCGTTACAGGGGGCGGTGTTTGCATTAGAATGCCGGCCTTGCATGAGGTCTTTCAACCCCATTTCCCCCATTTCCGCAGGACCACCCGGTATGAGCAAGAATCATCCCGCCCTCTGGCTGACCGTGGCGCTGACTTTGCTGTCGAGCGCCTGCGGGCAGAAAGGTCCGCTGTATCTCCCAGACCGCGAGCCGGCGCGGACCGAAAAGCAGAAATCCTGAAGGTTCCATGGATCATTTCAATTATCGTGACGGCATCCTCCACGTCGAGGACGTCCCGCTGTCTGCCATCGCCGAACAGCATGGAACGCCCTGCTACGTTTACTCCCGCGCCACGCTGGAGCGGCACTGGCATGCCTTCGACGCTGCGCTGGGCGACTGCCCGCATCTGGTCTGCTATGCCGTCAAGGCCAACTCCAACATCGCCATCCTGAATCTCCTGGCGCGGCTGGGGTCGGGCTTCGACATCGTCTCGGTCGGCGAGCTGGAACGGGTATTGGCGGCAGGTGGCGACCCTTCCAGAGTGGTGTTCTCCGGCGTCGGCAAGCGCGAGGACGAGTTGGCGCGCGCTCTGGATACCGGCATCCGCTGCTTCAATGTCGAGGTGGCCGAAGAGCTCGACCGGCTCGACCGGCTGGCCGGCGAGCGCGGCGTCAAGGCGCCGGTGTCGCTGCGGGTGAATCCGGACGTCGATGCCGGCACCCACCCTTACATCTCGACCGGCCTGCGCGAGAACAAGTTCGGCATCGAAGTGGAAGAGGCGCTCGTGCAGTACCGCCGTGCGGCGCGGATGCCCAACCTGGAAGTCGTCGGCATCGATTGCCACATCGGTTCGCAGCTGACCAGTTCCATGCCGTTCATCGACGCGCTGGAACGGGTGCTGGCGCTGGTCGCTCGGCTGCGCGGCGAAGGCATCGCGATCCGTCACCTGGACCTGGGCGGCGGCCTGGGTATCCGTTACCGCGACGAGGATCCGCCGCATCCGACGGAATACGCCGAGCAGCTTTTCCGCCGGCTCGGCCGCCACGATTTCGAAATCCTGATCGAGCCGGGCCGTGCCGTCGCCGGTAACGCCGGCATCTTGCTGACCCGGGTGGAATATCTCAAAGCCAATCAGACCAAGCATTTCGCGATCGTCGACGCGGCGATGAACGATCTCCTGCGCCCGGCGCTGTACGGTGCCTGGCAGGAGATCGTCCCGGTCGCACCACGTGACGATGTGGAGTCGCACAGCTACGATGTCGTGGGACCGGTCTGCGAGACCGGCGATTTCCTGGGCAAGTCGCGCGAGCTGAGACTGGTCCCGGGCGACCTGTTGGCGGTGCGCTCTGCCGGAGCCTACGGTTTCAGCATGAGTTCGAATTACAACTCCCGGCCACGGCCGGCCGAAATCCTGGTGGATGGCAGCGCCGTGTACCTGATCCGGGAGCGGGAGAACGTGGCTCGACTTTTCGCCGGTGAGCGGCTGCTGCCGTAGGAGCCTGTCATGCTGCGTTTCACCAAGATGCAGGGGCTGGGCAACGACTTCGTCGTGATCGATGCCATTCATCAGACAGTGAACCTGGATGAGGCGGCATTGCGCCGGCTGGCCGACCGGCATTACGGCATAGGCTGCGACCAGATCCTGCTGGTGGAGCCGCCGGCTTCCGACGAGGTGGATTTCCGCTATCGGATTTTCAACGCTGACGGCGGAGAGGTCTCGCAGTGTGGCAATGGCGCGCGCTGCTTTGCCCGCTTCGTGCGCGAGAAGGGGCTCATCGACCGCGACGAGATCCGGGTGGAAACCGCGGCCGGCCGCATGGTCCTGTGGCTGGAGGCGGGCGGTGAAGTCAGGGTCGAAATGGGAGTGCCTCGCCATGCGCCTGCCGAGGTCCCGCTGCTGGCGGATCGGGAGCGGTTGGTCTACACGGTGAACGTCGAGGGCGTGGACTGGCGGTTCGGCGCGGTCTCCGTGGGCAATCCCCATGCGGTGATCACGGTAGCCGATGTCGACGAGGCGCCGGTGGCGCGCGTCGGCACGGTGCTGGAACGGCACGAGCTATTCCCCGAACGCGCCAACATCGGTTTCATGCAGGTCCTGGACCTGCATCATGCGCGCCTCAGGGTCTATGAGCGTGGGACGGGGGAAACCCTGGCCTGTGGCAGTGGCGCCTGTGCCGCCGCGGTGGTCGGCATATTGCAGGGGACGCTGGAAAGTCCCGTGCGCATCGACCTGCCGGGCGGCACACTGCGGATCGGCTGGCAGGGAAGGGGGACGCCGGTTTACCTGAGTGGCCCGGCAGTTACCGTGTTCGAGGGGAGGATGGCAACATGAACTTCGGGAAGGCCAGGCGCACGGAGCGCGCGGAACTCTCGGCGTCCCAGGTGGCGGACTATCTGTGGAAGCATCCGGACTTTTTCCACGACCAGCTGGATCTGCTGGAGTCCATGCATGTGCCCCATCCCTGTGGTGAAGCGGTTTCGCTGGTGGCGCGCCAGATCGAGCTGCTGCGCGGGAAGAACAGGAAGCAGCAGGGACAGTTGAACGACATTCTCAGGATCGCGCGGGAGAACGACGCGCTGTTTGCCCGTTTCCATCGCCTCACGCTGACTCTGCTGGATGCCGCTTCGGTGGATGACATGCTGGCGGGACTGAAATGGAGCCTGCACGAAGGATTTCAGGCCGACTTCGTTTCCGTCAGGGTTTTCCGCACCGTCGCCCATCCTGCGGTCGGTGATCTGCACGTGATGCCGGATCCGGCCGTGAGCATCCTGCTCGAACCCCTCCTGGCCTCCTGCGAGCCGGTGTGCGGCTCCCCCCCCGAACCTTTGCTGGAGTTTCTCTTCGGTGCCGATGCGCCCGACGTGGCGTCGTGCGCCCTGGTGCCCCTCTGTCATGCCGGGATCAAGGGGCTGTTGGCGATCGGCAGCTTCGACGCCGGGCGGTTCACTCCGGAGATGGGCAATCTGTTCCTGGTGCAAATGGGGGAAATCGTCGCCGCCCGTCTCGTCGCCCTGATCGACCGCGAACGCTGAATGCACCGTGGCGCCGGATTCCCTCGAGCAGCTCGACGATTATCTGGACCGGCTGGCGCGGCGGGCGTCCAGACATACGCACGCGGCCTACCGGCGGGACCTTTGCGCCTTCCATGCGTACTGCGATTCGGTGAACCTCGCTGGCTGGGCGGACGTCGACGCAGCCAGGATCCGGGCCTATGTCGGCACCCGGCATCATCGGGGTGAGTTGTCGGCCCGGAGCCTTCGGCGGCTTCTGTCCGCCATTCGCGGGTTTTTCGACGATCTGCTGAAAAAACGGCTGTTGGATGTCAACCCGGCGCGGGCCGTGCGCCCGCCTAGGAGCGGACGCCGGCTGCCGCGTCTGCTCGATGTGGATGCGGTCGCCGGGCTGCTCGACGCGCCCGCCGACGATGGGCTGGAGACCCGTGATCGGGCGATGTGGGAGTTGTTTTATTCTTCCGGCCTGCGCTTGAGCGAACTGGTGGGGTTGGATGTCGTCGACGTCGATTTCGGCGCCGGCAGCGTGTTCGTCCGTAAGGGCAAAGGCGGCAAGGCACGCTACTTGCCGGTCGGCGCCAAGGCGCTCGAAGCCATCGGTGTCTGGCTGGAGGCCCGTCGCGTCCTGACCGGCGCGGGGCAGCCAGCGCTGTTTCTCAGCCGGCAGGGCCGGCGCATCGCCCCGCGCACGGTGGAAATGCGGCTGGAACGCTGGCGTGCGAAGTTGGGGCTGTCCGAACGGGTCCATCCCCATATGCTGCGGCATTCCTTCGCCAGCCACATGCTGGAGGCCAGCGGCGATCTGCGGGCCGTGCAGGAGCTGCTCGGTCATGCCACGTTGGCCACGACCCAGATCTATACGCACGTCGATTTCCAGAGGCTGGCCGCCGTCTACGATCAGAGTCACCCGCGTGCGCGGCGCGACCGCCCCCGGAAAGCCTGAGTATCCCCTGGGTTTTTTTGGATATAATCGGCACTTCCCACGACGGGCAACCCCTACAGGATTCCTCATGGCTGCGTCACCCAAACGTCCAGGTCTGCTGAAGTCTTTCTTCGGCGCCATCCTACGCGCGTACCATCCGCGCACCATGCGCGAGAAGGGTCTGCTCTGGACCGTGACGATGCTGACCATTCTGGTGCTGGGGATTTTCCTGGCGATCGCGGAGTACTGGGGTGAAGAGCCGGAAGAATTCGACGTGCTCGCTTCGGCGATCCAGGATGCCGGTGTCAAGAATTCCCGCGAGCTGCCGCTGGGTTATACCTATGCGACGACGCTGATCGACATCGGCGAAACCCTCCTTTACAAGCCGGGCGGATTCCTGGTCAACGACATGTTCCCCCCGGGCGTCTTCGAGGACAACATGCCGATGTGGGAGTATGGAGCGCTGACCGCGCTGCGCGATGCCACCTCGGCGCTGCGCAACCACATCGCCCGGGCCCAGTCGCAATCCAAGGAAGATCCCGACCTCGCCCAGGCAGAACCTTTCTTCTATTTCGACCATACTTCCTGGCAGTTGCCCTCGTCCGAATCGGAATACCAGAAAGGCATCGAGGCGATGATGCGTTACCGCGCCAGGCTGATGAAGCGCGAGGCCAGTTTCTTCTCCCGCGCGGACAATCTGCGGCAGTACCTGGAGATCCTCGAAAAGCGTCTGGGCAGTCTGTCCAACCGTCTGAGCGCGAGTGCTGGGGACATGAGCCAGGTGAGCACGGAGGAGAAAAGGGGCGTGGCCACCAAGACCTCCTGGTGGAACGTCGACGACATCTTCTTCGAGGCCCGGGGCTACAGCTGGGCGGCGATCCACATCCTCAAGGCCATCGAATTCGACTTCCGCGACATCCTCGGCAACAAGACCGCGCTGGTCTCGCTGCAGTCCATCATCCACGAACTGGAGGACGGCCAGGCACCGTTCCTGAGCCCGATCATCCTGAACGGCGACGGCTTCGGCATTTTCGCCAATTATTCACTGACCCTCGCCAATTACATCGCCCGCGCCAACGCGGCAACGATCGATCTGCGCAACCTGCTCCAGCAAGGCTGATCCGGCGGCCGCCAAGGGGGACTCATGTCTGACGAGACTTTCGAACGTCCTGCGATCACCGGCATCGGCCGGCGGCTGGTCTTCATGGTGTTTTTCATGGTGGTGCTCGGCGCGGTCCGGTTCGTGTTCTGGGCCATCGTCGCGTTCCAGTTCCTGAGCCACCTGCTCACCGGTGGCGTGAATCCCAACGCCGTCCAGAGCGGCGCCCGGCTAGCCGAATACATCTATCGCATCATGCTGTTCCTGACCTACGAGACCGAGGCCATGCCATTCCCCTTCGGCGAACGGACGGGCCGGCCGGACCCTCGGGGCCGCTGAATCACTCGGAGCATTCCTCGACCTCTGCCAGCAGCCGGCGGATTTCCTGGAACAGTTGACGGGCGTGGCGCGGCGGTTTGGCGCGCGCCCGCTCCTCGCGGGCGCCGCGGACCAGCTTCCGGAGCAACTGGCGGTCCGCGCTGGGGAACTCCTCCATCAGCGCGTCGACGGCTTCGTCGCCTTCGGCGATCAGCCGGTTGCGCCATCGTTCGATGCGGTGTTGCCGCCTGGCAGCCGCGGCGCCGTGATTTCTCATGGCGTCGAGGGCGTCGCGGATCGGTCCGGCGTCGATCTGGCGCAGCAGTTTGCCGATGTATTTGATCTGCCGCTTCAGCGCCCCGTGCGCATCGATGCGCCTTCCCAGCCGCACGGCCTCCGCTACCGGCTCGGGCAGCGCCAGCCGGTCCAGTCCTTCCTGTGGCAGCAGCACCAGTTCCCGACCGAGTTCCAGCAGCTCTGCGCTCGTGCGCTTCATTTTCGCATGGTTACGGCGGCGGCCGGAGCCTTCTTCCTCGGCGGCGGCGTCCAGGTCGTCGAATTCGTCTTGCATTGGGGTCTTCTCGTAGGCTCGATATGGGGTGGCACCCAACCTCCGGACAGGTATGGGGTACGCTCGGCGGGTGCCCGGCGTGAATCCTACCCCAGGGCGGGGGTGCGCTGCAGCGGGTCGGTCCGGTAAAACTGGCACATCTGGGCGTAAACTGCGGGGAATTCGTCGTGCACCAAGGCGGGCCGTTCGAAGAAATATTCGCTCAGCACCGCGAAGAACTCCGAGGGCGATTCGCCCGCGTAAGGGTCGACGGGGGTGTATTCGGCGCGGTCCAACCGGGCATTGAAATCTTCGAATGCGGAAGTGAAGTCCTGTGCCCAGGCCGAGGGCCTCATGCCCCGGTGCAAGGGAGGGAAACCGTCGCAGGGGCCGTTCAGCATGTCCAGCTTGTGCGCCATTTCGTGGATGACGACGTTGTAGCCGTCGCCCTGTCCCGAAGCTTCCACGTCGGCCCAGGAAAGGATGACGGGCCCCCGATCCCAGGCTTCGCCGCCGAGGATTTCCTCCCATTCGTGCATGACGCCGACGTCGTCCATGGCCTCCCGCGGCCGCACGAATTCGGTGGGAAACACCACTACTGTGCGCCAGCCGGCGTACCAGTCGAGATCCAGATGGAGTATGGGGAGGCAGGCCAGTGCGGCGATGCGGATCTTCATGGCTTCGGTCAAAGCCAGATTGCCGGACGATTCGAAAATCTTTTCATGGAGGAATAGGGTCGCCAGGCGCCGCAGTTTCTCCCGTTCCGGTTCGGGCAGACGGGCCAGCAGAGGAACGTTGGCAATGGCGGCGCGGAATGCCGTCGGACCGATCGGACATTCGTCGAGAATCCGCCGCCGGCGCAGGTGCCGGAAGAATTTCAAGATCGGCAAGGTCTGTCCTGTCGCTGTGTCATCCATGCGGAGCCGCCGCTTCCGCCTGTATTAAAATGCCGGCTCCGTAAGTCAGGGATCCCCAAAGCCGTGCCGGCCATCGTATTGTCCACCCTCAACGCGCGCTTCATCCACACATCCCTCGGCCTGCGCTGTCTGCTGGCCAACCTGGGTGAGTTGCGGGCCGATGCCGCGCTGGCCGAATTCGTCATCACCGACCGCCCTGCCGATGTCGCAGAAAAAGTGCTGGCCTTGCATCCGCGCATCCTGGGGTTGGGCGTTTACGTCTGGAACGTGGAAGAGACCGCCCGGCTGGTCGCGCTGCTCAAGTCGGTGAGACCGGAGCTGATCGTCGTGCTCGGCGGGCCGGAGGTCAGCCATGAATGGGAACAGCAGCCGATCACCCGGCTGGCGGATTATATCGTCGGGGGACCGGGCGAGCTGGTGTTTTCCCGCCTGTGCCGGGACATCCTGAACGGCACGCCGCCGGCCGGGCGCTTCCTCCGCGCCGAACTGCCGGACCTCGACGCCCTGGAACTGCCCTATGCCTGTTACGGCGATCAGGACATCGCCAACCGGCTGATCTATGTCGAGGCCTCGCGGGGGTGTCCATTCAAGTGTGAATTCTGTCTGTCGGCATTGGACCGGACCGCCAGGCCGTTCGAGACCGGTCGTTTCCTGGCCGCCATGGAAGATCTCTACCGGCGCGGTGTGCGGCATTTCAAGTTCGTCGACCGCACCTTCAATCTCAACATCGGCACCAGCCTACGTATCCTCGAATTCTTCCTGGACAAGGCAGACCCGTCCTTGTTCCTGCATTTCGAGGTGATTCCTGATCATCTGCCGGATCGTTTGAAGGAGGCGCTGGCGCGCTTTCCGCCGGGATGCCTGCAGCTCGAAATCGGGGTGCAGAGTTTCGACCCGGAGGTGCAGGCGCGCATCAGCCGCCGCCAGGACAATGCTGCGACCGAAGCCAATCTGGGCTGGCTGAGGCGGCATACCCACGCGCATTTGCACGTCGATCTGATCGCCGGTCTGCCGGGCGAGACGCTGGAGGGATTCGCCCGCGGCTTCGACCGCCTGATTGCTCTCGATCCCCATGAAATCCAGGTTGGCATTCTGAAGCGCCTGCGCGGCGCGCCGATCGACCGCCACACCCGATCCTGCGGTATGCGCTACAACCCTCATCCCCCTTACAATGTGGTGCGGACCGACGTCCTGGATTTCATGGCCCTGCAGCGCCTGAACCGCTTTGCCCGCTATTGGGATCTGGTCGGGAACTCCGGACGCTTCAGGGAACTCCGGACGGTCTTGCTGCGGGATCAGCCTTTTGCGCGGTTCATGGCATTTTCCGACTGGCTGTACCTTCGGACGGGCAAGACCCACGAGATCGCGCTCGACCGCTTGTACGATTTCGTCTTTGAATTTCTGACCATGGAATGCAGCGAAGACGATGTCCGGGTCCGGCATGCCCTGGCGGCGGATTTCCGGGCCAGCGGCGCCAGGCGCCCCCCACGTTGCCTGCTCGATGCGGGGACGGCTGAAGCGCCGCGTCGGCCCGAAAAGCCGGCCACCCGGCGTCAGACGCGCCATGGCCGTGGCTGATGGAACTTCCGGGCGGATGGGCGGTCGTTCTTTCGTGGCGCTCGATGAAGTGGAAAGATTGTCCCGATGAATACTGACGACAAAGAACTGTTCCGGCGTGAGATGGAAGACGTGACGCCGCTCAAACCCTCGGATCGGGCATTCTTGCGTCCGCAGGAGGCGCCGACGCCGGGTCAGCTCTATCGACGGTCGGCGGCGCAGCGGGCGACGGGGCGCGATGCCAATTTCCTCACCACTGATTTCGTTGAATTCGTCGATCGCGAGTCGGTGCTGAGTTTTCGCCGTCAGGGGATTCAGCGCGCGGTGTTTCGTAAACTGGAGGAGGGCGCCTATGAGATCGAAGCCGTGCTCGACCTGCATCTCCTGAGCGTGGAAGAGGCCAGGACGGCGGTGTTCGAGTTTATCCGTGATTGCATGAAGCATGACGTGCGGACCGTGCTGATCAATCATGGCAAGGGCGGGCGGGAGGCCGGTAAGCCGACCTATCTCAAGAGTTACGTGGCGCGCTGGCTTCCCCAGCTCGACGAAGTGCTCGCCTTCCACAGTGCCCGGCGCTGGCACGGCGGCACCGGCGCCGTGTACGTGATGCTGCGGAAGAGTGAGCGACAGAAGCAGATCACCCGTCAGAAGCTGGGCCTGACCTCGGTCAAGCCAAAATGAGCGCAGAACCGGAGTTCGTCGCGGCGCGCTTTCTGCCGGAAGGCGAGGGCTTCCTCGTCGAACCTCTGGGCGGCGGGTTGATCAACCGGACCTGGCTGGTGTCTCCCGCCGCATCGCCGCGCTTCGTGTTGCAGCGCCTCAATACCCGGGTGTTTGCGCATCCCGGGCGCATCACCGTCAACCTCTGCCGCATCCAGGGCAGGGTCAAGCAAGGTCGTTCCGGACTCGGCGAGCATTGGCCGGATCTGGTCGCGCCGCGGGCAGGCGGCGACGCGTTCATCGATGCCGAAGGCGGCTACTGGCGGGCGCAGCGCTACCTCGAAGGCAGCCGGGTGCTGGAGCGTATCGCGACGGAACGTCAGGCACTGGAGGTCGGTCGGGTGCTGGGAACGTTTCACGCCGCACTGGGCGAGATCGATTGCACAGAGTTGGAAGACACGTTGCCGGATTTCCACATCGCACCCGCCTACCTCGCACGGCTGGACGCGGTTCGGGCATCGGCCGGGGCGGCCGATCCTTCGGTCCGCCAGGCGCTGGATTTCGTCGAGGCGCGGCGGGATTTCGTGCCGGTGCTGGAAAGGGCGAAGGCGGCTGGCCGTTTGGCTCTGCGCATCATCCATGGCGACCCCAAGCTGGCCAATATCCTGTTCGACCGCGACGGCGAGCGCGCCCTCACTCTCATCGACCTCGATACCGTCAAGCCTGGACTGGTGCATTACGACATCGGCGACTGTCTGCGCTCCTGTTGCAACCGTTCCGGTGAATCTTCCGACGATCCGGGAGCGGCCCGCTTCGATCTGGCCCTGTGCGAGGCCATCCTCCGGGGGTATCTCGCGGCGGCGGGAGACATGCTGACGGCCGAGGACCGTGACCACCTCTACGACGCCATCCGGCTGATCCCGCTCGAACTTGGCATCCGTTTCCTGGCCGACCATCTGGCCGGCGACGTGTACTTCCGGGTCGAAAGCCGTGGCCAGAATCTCCGGCGGGCGCGGGTGCAGTTCAGGTTGGTGGAATGCATCGAAGCGGACGAGACGGCGATACGGCGGATCGTAGCCGCGCCGTCGCCTTCGATGGAAACCGGAGAAGGTTGATTGCGCAGCGTGCTCGCCCTCACTGTCCTGCTTTCAGTCGCTCCCAGTATTCCGTGTAGAGTCCGATCGCCTCACCCAGGTCCACCTGGTACTCCCCGCGTTCCAGGACGTCCGCCGGTGGGTAGATCAAGGGGTCGTTCCTGATCTCGGGCGGCAGGATGGCGATGGCGGCGGCATTCGGCGTGGCGTAGCCCACGGTCTCGCTTATCAGCCGGGCTACTTCCGGCCGCAGCAGGTAGTCGATGAGTGCGTGCGCTTCGTCCGGGTTTGTGGCGTTCCTGAGGATCGCCAAGTTGTCCATCCACAGCATCGGCCCTCCCGGGGGCTGAACGAAGCGGATCGCCGGGGTCTCCCGCGCGGCCAGGTAGGCCACGCCGTTCCAGATCATCCCCGCATCCACTTCGCCGGTGATGAACAGGATCTGAGGCGCGTCGGAGCTGAACAGGCGCACATTGGGCATCAGTGCGCGCAGCTTGCGGTAGGCCGCGTCGATGTGGGCGGGGTCGGTCGAATTGACCGGCAGCCCCAGCACCTTCATGGCCATGTGGAACACCTCCCGCATGTCGTTGGGCAGCAGTAGGGCGCGGCGGAACCGTGGCTGCCAGAGGTCGGCCCAGTCGTGCAGACTGGCAGGGTCTATCCGTTCGGCGTTGACCCCGATTCCGGTCATTCCCCACAGATAGGGCACGCTGTAGCGATTCTCTGGGTCGAACGGCAAGTCGAGGTGATGCGGATCGAGATTGCCGAAATGGGGCAGCAGCGAGCGATCCAGCGGTCGCAGCAGGCCTTGTTTGCGCATCCGGTCGACCATATAGGTGGACGGCACCACCAAGTCGTAGCCGCCGCCTTTGAGCAGCTTGACCTTGGCATACATTGCCTCGTTGCTGTCGTAGGTGGCGTAGTGCACCTGGATGCCGGTCTCGCGGGTGAAGTTCTCCAGCACCGCCGGCGGCAGATAATCCGACCAGTTGAAGAAGTGCAGTTCCCGCTGCCCGGCCGCGACAGGGACCAGGAATGCCACGAGCAAGAACGCGGCCCGCCGGATCAGTGCCGGTCTTTGTGCAGCAGCCATTGGGCGAGAACCACGAAGCTCAGCGAGACCGCGAACAGCAGCGAGGCGAGGGCATTCACTTCCGGTTTCACCCCGAGCCGGACCATGGAATAGATGCGCAGCGGCAGGACCTCGAAATCCGGACCGGTGACGAAGAAACTGACGACCGCATCGTCCAGCGACAGGGTGAAGCTCATCAGCCAGCCCGCGGCGATGGCCGGCAGCGCCAATGGCAGCACGACGCGGCGGATGGCGGTCCATTCCCCGGCGCCCAGATCGCGCGCCGCTTCGACCAGGGCGTTGTCGAACCCTTGCAGCCGCGCATGCACGGTGAGGGTGACGAAAGGCAGGCAGAAGCCGGTGTGCGCCAGCCACAGCGTGAACAGGCCCAGCTCCAGGTGCAAGCCGATGAACAGGACCAGCAGCGACACCGCCATGACGATGTCCGGCGACATCAGGGTGACGAACAGCAGGCCCATCAGGAATTTTCTCCCCCGGAACCGGTAGCGGTGCAGGCCGACCGCGCCCAGGGTGCCCACGACGGTCGCAAGGCTGGCGGACAGCGCGGCCACGGCCAGAGAATTGCGGGCCGCGGTGAGGATTTCGGCATCGTTCGCCAGGCTTTCATACCAATCCAGGGTAAAGCCCTGCCAGCCGATGCCGTATTTCGAGGCGTTGAACGAACCCAGGATCAGCACGGCCATAGGCAGGTAAAGGAGGGCGTAGATCAAGACGCCGTACAGCCGGCCGGGCGGAATCGCCGCTGCAATGCCCTTCCCCGGCTCAAAACGGGCGGTATTTTTCATTCGCAGACTCATTGTTCTTCACATGAGCGAATACGTTGTTCGTCGCGGCGGCCGCAGCTGGGAGGCGAGCGCGGCTGAACTCGCCCATCCGTCGCGGGACTAACCGTCGTCCGGGGCGATGCGTTTCGCCGCATACGCATAGAGCGCCAGGAAGGCCAGGAGCAGTCCGATCAGCACCAGGCTGGCGGCGGCGCCGAAGGGCCAGTCCTGGGCCTCCAGGAACTGGTCCTTGAGCAGGTTGCCGACCAGCAGATGGCGCGAACCGCCCAGTACGTCGCCTACGTAGAACAGGCCCAGGGCCGGCAGGAACACCAGCAGGCAGCCGGCGACGATGCCGGGCAGGGTCAGCGGCAGGACCACGTGCCGGAATCTCCGGAAGGGGCCGGCGCCGAGGTCCCGGGCCGCTTCCAGCAGGCGGGGATCGAGCTTTTCCAGGCTGGCGTACAGCGGCAGGATCATGAACGGCAGCAGCACGTGGACCAGGCCGACGATCTCGGCGGTCTGGGTGTAGAGCAGCCGCACCGGCTGATCGATCAGCCCCGCGGCCAGCAGCAGGTTGTTCAGCGCTCCCTTGGCCGCGAGCAGGCCGCGGATGGCATAGATGCGCACCAGCGAGCTGGTCCAGAAAGGCACGATCACCAGGGTCAGCAGCAGTGGGCGCAGCCCTGGCCGGGCGCGGGCCAGGCCATAGGCGAAGGGATAGCCCAGCAGCAGGCAGAGCAGGGTGGCGATGAACGCCGTGGCGAAAGACTCGGCGAAGACATGCAGATAGATCGGGTCGGCCAGCCGGCGGTAGTTGTCGAGCGTCACGGGCCCGCCGGCGAAGCCCGCCGGGCTCCGGCTGAGGAGGCTCAGCCCCACCACCAGCAGGGTGGGTGCCAGCACGAACGACAACAGCCAGCCGGCCAGAAGGCCGACCGTCACGGTTTTGAGGATCTCAGGTCTCTGGCTCATGGGGAAGCACGATTTCCCAGCCCGGCGTCCAGCTCACCCGTACCCGCTGGCCGGGCGGATGATCCAGAGCCGGCGTGTCCTCGCGGAAGAATTCGCTGGTCTTGATCCGCGGTCCGGCATCCAGGGCGATCACTGTGTCCAGGGTCACGCCGCGGTAGGTTCGTTCCAGCACGTGCCCGGCGAGGCCGCCTTCGGCGGCGGCATCATCGTGCACGTGCAGGTCCTCCGGCCGGAGCACCAGGACGAGCCTGGCGCCGACGCGGAATCGCCGGTCGGTTCGCACGGTCAGCGGCGTCCCTGCCAGCTCGACGATCAGGCTGTCCGGAGCCGTGATCGCTGTGACGGTCGCTTCCAGAACGTTGCTCTCACCCGCGAACTGCGCCACGAACAGGTTCGCCGGCCGCTCGTAGATGTCGCGGGGCGGTCCCAGTTGTTCGATCCGTCCCGTCCGCATCACGGCGATACGGTCCGACATCGACAAAGCTTCTTCCCGGTCGTGGGTCACGAAGACGAAGGTGATGCCGGTCTGCCTCTGCAGACCCTTGAGTTCCAGCTGCATCTCGCGCCGCAGTTGATAGTCCAGGGCGCTCAAGCATTCATCCAGCAGCAGGACCCGCGGACGGTTGACCAGAGCGCGGGCCAGCGCCACGCGCTGCTGCTGGCCGCCCGACAGCTGTAGCGGCCGGTGCCCGCCCAGCCCGTCCAGACGCACCATGCGCAATGCCTCCGCGGTTCTCGCCCGGATTTCCGCGCCGCCGAGCTTTTTCATCCGCAGGCCGAAGGCGACATTCTCGGCCACGCTCAGATGGGGGAAAAGGGCATAGCTCTGGAATACCGTGTTGACGTTACGCGCTTCCGGCGGCACGCCGGCGAGTGTTCGCCCGTCCAGGAAGATTTCGCCCGAATCGGGAGTCTCCAGACCGGCCAGAAGGCGCAGCACCGTGGTCTTGCCGCAGCCCGACGGGCCGAGGAGGGTGAGCAGCTCGCCTTCCCGGAGTTCCAGGTTGAAGTCGCGGAGGGCGCAGTGACTGCCGTAGTGCTTGGAAACGGCGCGGAAACTGGCGATGGTGGATCGGGTCATGGCCGCTATTGTCCGATTTTCCAGGATGTTCCGGAACCTGGGCCGTCGGGATGGGCGCATCCGGAGCCGGCTGTTGGCATAATAGGGTCCTTGGATCGGACTCGAGACCTTACCCACCCGGCTGGCCGCGGTGGGGCCGAATCGTAAAACGCATGAGCCACTCCTTCACGCCGCCGTTCTCCCTCCTTCCAGCCAGCCTGCCGGTCTTTCCGCTGCCCGGAGCGGTGGTGATGCCGGGTTGCCAGCTGCCTCTCAACATTTTTGAGCCACGCTATCTCAACATGGTGTTCGATGCTCTGGGAGCAGACCGGATGATCGGCATGGTGCAGCCCGACCCTGCCATGACGGACGAGGACACCGATGCCTTGAGCCGGACGGGGACCGCCGGCCGCATCACTTCCTTCAGCGAGACTCAGGATGGCCGCCTGATCATCGTGCTCACCGGCGTCTGCCGTTTCGACGTCGGTGAGGAGTTGGCAGGCACGCGGGGTTACCGGCGGGTGATGGCCCGCTGGGAGCGTTTCGCCGTCGATTACGAGACCGATGCTGGCAAGCACGAAGAATGTCACCGTCTTTATTCGCTGCTCCGGGCCTACTTCGTCCGCAAGTCGATGGAAGTCGACGATCTGCTGATGGAGAAAATGCCGGTCACGTCCCTGGTCAACCTCATGATTGGCCAGCTGCCCTTCGAAACGGCCGAGCGGCAGGCGCTGGTGGAGGCGGTGTCCCTCGGCGAACGGCTGGAGAGTCTGGCGCGCCTCATCGAATTCAAGCTTGCGGAGCCGCAGATCCAGAGTGCTGCGAGACGCCACTGAGGGGCTGCCGGTGCCGAACGGGCCTACTTGTGCAGCCCGGCGGGCTCGGGCAAGATCGGCGTTGGTGGGCGGCGAGGGATTTCGGATGGAGTGGAGCGGAAAACGGGTTTCGGATGGGAGCGCAACGCGTCCTACGGTGGCCGCTTGGGTGTCAGGCGGATTCGGGAGCGGCGAGTCCGTGGCGGCCTTCAAGGCGTTGGCAACGGAGGCCGAGGCCGGGGATGCTTCGGCCCAGCGGCGCCTCGGCCTGTGTTTCCGTGACGGGCTCGGCACGGACCGGGACATCCACCGGGCGAAGGCGTGGTACCAGCGCTCCGCGGCTCAAAACGACCCGATGGCGGCGCTCGAGCTGGGGCTCATGCTCGAATCGGGCCTTGGAATCTCCTCCGATCACGGCGAGGCGGGGAAATGGTACCGCGTGGCGCTGGACCTGTGGCGGGACCGTGCGGAAGGCGGTGATGCCCTGGGGCAGTTCGTTCTCGGTCTTTGCCATGAGGTGGGAGCGGGCGTCCCCGCCGCCCACCGGGAGGCACTCAAATGGTACGGCCGTTCGGCGGAGCGAGGTTGCGCCCATGCCCAGTGGGCCTTGGGGCGTTTGCACGAGGACGGATTGGGTGTCGTCCGCGATTATTCCGAAGCGGTTCGTTGCTATCGGGCCGCTGCATTCCAGGGACATGCCCGTGCCTGCTTCAATCTGGGCCTGATGGCCGAATTGGGGCTGGGGATGGTGCGGGATGCAGACTGCTCCGCCAGTTGGTACGGCAAGGCGCTGGAAGTCTGGCGGCGGTGGGCGGAGCTAGGCGATCCTGCGGCTGCAACGGCGCTCGCGGCCATGTATGAGGCCGGCCATGGCGTGGCAAAGGACTATGCCGTGGCGGTATGCTGGTACCGGCGGGCCGCCAGGCAGGGTAATCCGCTGGCCCAGTTCGAACTGGGGCGGTTGAGCATGGAAGGCCGGGGGGTGGAACGCAACGATGTCGAAGCGGTAGGCTGGTTCCGGCTCGCGGCCGGGCGCGGCCATGCGGACGCGCAGTTCCACCTGGGGCTGATGCACGAGCATGGCCGGGGAGTGACGCGCCGATTCGAAGAGGCGTTCCGCTGGTATGACAAGGCAGCCGATGAAGGGCCGGCGAGACGTTGGGACGCGTTCCACCGTCTCGTCCCCGCAGCGGGCGAGGTTCCGGAAGGTTGCGGTCTGGGCGCGTGGTGACAGGGCCGGAGTCCTTGGCGTCATCGAGCGTTCTTGGCTGCTTATTCGAGAACGTGTACACGGCTTCCCGGTGTATTGGCGGGACCCGAATTTTCCAGAAGCAGGCAGAGGGGTGGGCAATGAGCAAGGAACGGGAACGGTTCGTCAACCAGCGTGTCGCGATGTCTTTGATTTTGGCCGCCGGACTGTCGGCTGCCTCGTTCGGGGAGGCCGAGGCGGGTACGTTCCTGCGCGCCGCCCGGCCCATTCCCGGGCAATACATCGTGATCTTCCGAAGCGAAGCGGAGAGCGCTGCGGGTTTTGACGGGCTGCTGGGCCGGGTGAGCCGGCTGTACAACACCGTGCCGGCGCAAGTGTGGCGGCATGCCGTCAAAGGGTTCGTGGGCCGGATGTCGCCGGTGGAAGCCGCGGCACTGGCCAACGATCCTTCCGTCGCGCTGGTGGAGGAGGATGGCATTATCTCGATCCACGCCACCCAGTCCGGTGCAACCTGGGGACTGGACCGGATCGACCAGGCCAGTCTGCCGCTGAACGGCACCTACACCTACAACACGACGGGGCAGGGCGTCACGGTCTACGTGATCGACACCGGCATCCGGACCAGCCATTCGCAGTTCGGTGGCCGGGCCAGCGAGGGTTACACGGCGATCAATGACGGCCGGGGCGCCCGCGACTGCGATGGCCACGGCACGCATGTCGCCGGAACCATCGGCGGCTCGACTTACGGCGTCGCCAAGGGTGTCAAACTGGTTTCGGTACGGGTCCTGGATTGCAATGGTTCGGGAACGACGTCCGGTGTGATCGCCGGGGTGAACTGGGTGACCGCCAACGCGCAGGTCCCCGCCGTCGCCAACGTCAGCCTGGGCGGCAGCGCTTCCCAGGCGCTCGATACCGCGGTGCAGAATTCGATCAACGCGGGCGTGACCTATGTGATCGCCGCCGGCAATTCCAACAGGAATGCCTGCGACGAGTCGCCCGGCCGCACCGCCGCCGCTTTGACCGTGGGAGCCACCACTTCTACCGACGCCCGCGCGAGCTATTCCAACTATGGAACCTGCCTGGATATTTTCGCGCCGGGCAGCAGCATCACTTCCGCGAGCAACGCGGGCGACAACGCGACCGAGGTCATGAGCGGTACCTCGATGGCGACGCCGCACGTCGCCGGAGCCGCGGCCTTGTATCTGTCTGCTTTCCCGGGCGCGGCACCGGCTCAGGTCGCATCGGCACTGACCTCCAACGCGACCCCCGGCAAGGTCGGCGGAGCCGGCACGGGGTCGCCCAATCGCCTGTTGTACACGGGGTTCATCGCGGCGCCCGCCGTCGACACCACGCCGCCTCAAGTGACGCTCACCGCGCCGGCGGCTTCGGCCACCTTGACCGGCGCGGTGAATCTCGCCGCCAATGCCGTGGACGAAAGCGGCGGAAGCGGCATCGCCAAGGTCGAATTCCGCGTCGATGGCAAGGTCGTGGGGACTGATACCTCGGCGCCATACGGCGTGGTGTGGGATTCTGCATCCGTGGCGGACGGATCGCACGCTTTCGACGCGATGGCCACCGACAGTGCCGGGAATTCGGCCCTGTCCAATTCGGTCAGTGCCGATACCGCCAATGGCGGCCAGTCCTCCCCCGCGTGTTCGACGACCAGCCAACTGTTGGCGAATCCCGGTTTTGAAAGCGGGACGGTGGCATGGACGGCGTCCGCGGGGGTCATAGACAATTCCAACTCGGCACCGGCGCGCAGCGGAAACTGGAAGGCCTGGCTGAACGGCTATGGCACGATCCATACCGATGACCTGTACCAGCAGGTGACGGTGCCAGTCGATGCCTGCAGCGCCAATTTCAGCTTCTGGCTGCGGATCGCCACCAGCGAATTCACCGGCGCGCCGGCGCGCGACACGCTGACGGTGACGGTGCGCAATACCGCAGGGACTGTGCTGCAGACGCTGGCAACCTATTCGAACAGGGACCGCTCTTCGGGGTATGTCCAACGGCGCTTCGATCTGTCCGCGTACAAGGGGCAGACCATCCGGCTCCAGTTCCGGGGTGTCGAGAATTCGTCCCGGGCCACCAGCTTCCTGGTCGATGATGCGGAGCTGGCGGTGACGCGATAGTGACTTCCGAATCGGGGAGGGGCTGTCCCTTCCCCGGCATGAGGCTGCCGATGAAAGGTTCCTTTTCGAGGTGGCGGGGCGTGGTGTTCGCGGCGGCCATGACCGCGTCTTCCGGTTCCGGCGCCGGCCCCGTCCAGTTCACGCTGCTGGCACAGGGGGCTCAAAGCGGCATCGAGGACGAGCGGAACGTGGTCATTCTCGATGAAGCGGCGCTCCGCTCGCTGTGGACCTCGCACGGTGCGGGCGCTAATCCCGTCCCCCCGCCGCCGCAAGTGGACTTTTCCAGCGAGATGGTGATCGCCGCTTTTGCCGGCACCAGGAACAGCAGAGGTTACCGGCTCACCATCGCCGGTATCGAAGAGATGGATCGCCGCCTGCAAGTGGATCTCTTGCTCGAGCGGCCGGGAGCCGGTTGCATGACGGCGCAAGTTCTGACCCAGCCGCATGTCTGGGCAAAGCTCAGGCGCAGCGCTCTGCCGGTGGAGTTCCGGATGTCCACCGTCGACATCCCATGTGCTGCCGGTGGATGAACCGTTTTCCCGATCGTTCACTCGCTTTTGATGCCCAGGTTTTCCCGCAGCATGGCGATGAAGAGATCGCCCTGCTCGCGGGCGTCGTCGAGGGCGATGTGGGTGTGTGGATGGGGTGAACTCCAGCGTTTGGGCAGATAGTTCTTGCCCGATTTTCCGAAAGTCTGGCGGCGCATCCCCATGGCATAGGAGCGGACGTCGATGCCATGTTCCGAAAAAGGCCGGCGTCCGGTAAAGCGGATCAGATACCAGTAGATCCACATGAAATCCCAGGTGGCTGGCCAGGCAAGAAATATCGGCTTGCCCGGCAGTTCCTCCAGCCAGTCCGCAAAGGCGTTCATAGCCTCTGCCGGCGGCCGCGTGTTCCGGCGGTGGGCATTCCATGCCTCCGGGAACTGCCGCCACCATTCCGCCATGGCCGGATGAGGGGCCGCCCCGGGGAGCGTTTCGAGGTTGACGGTGAATTCACCGAGAAGATCCCCCTGGGCCCCATAGGCCACGGCACCGATGCTGAGCATCGAGTGGGGGCCGGGTATCGGGCCGTCCGCTTCGATGTCTACGCTGACATAAATTTCCCCTGCTTTGATCTTGGTCATGGGCTTGCTCCTGAATGACGGTCACTATTCCCGAATACGGGGCGGGCCGTCAAACATCGGGCCGATGCCGGGCCCATTGCTTCCTTGCGTTGCCCAGACGGTTACGTTAAAGTTCTGCGGATTTTATGCCGTGAGTGAATTCCCACAGAAAACTGGGGGTAATGACCGAATGCTGCATGAGCGGAGCTTCGAAACGGAGTCTCCTGCGGGCGCTTGAGGTGCGGAACGGGCCGGTTCCATGATTGAGTCCGAGCGGGATCCACAGACAGGCGGCAAGCGAATCGTCCTGAAACCCAATGCATCGCTGACGCGCGTGCAGGCCCGTCTGCTGCTCTGCGGGTTCGCTCTGGTGCTGGTTTCCATCGGGTCGGCGTTCGCCTTCCTTGGCTGCTGGTTCGTTCTGCCGTTTGCCGGTGCAGAATGGCTGGTACTGGCTTATTGTTTCAGCCTGGCTTTCCGGCAGTCGGCGGTGCGCGAAGTGATCACGGTAACGGACGCGGACGTCATGCTGGAGCGTGGAATCCGCGGTCCGGACGAGACTTACCGGTTCCGCCGCGCCTGGCTCGGTGTCAGCCTGGACGGGCCGGCGGCGGCAGGGCATCCCAGCCGGCTATGCCTGAAGCGTCATGGCAGGAAGATAGAGATCGGTCGTTTTCTGGTGGAGTCGGAGCGCGAGGCGCTGTACCGGGAATTGAAAAAAGAACTGACGAATGGCTAGTGGTTCGATCCGCAAAACATTGACCTGAGATACCGAGGAGAGGGCTCCGTGAAAAAACTTAAGCTACTGATCACCGGGCTGGGGATCGCAACGTTCGGGGAGGCGAGTGCCGACTATGCGCTGAATCTCTCGCCCGGCGTCACCCAGTTGAGCCGGGATATCTATGATCTGCATATGTATATCCTGTGGATTTGCGTGGCGATCGGTGTGGGCGTGTATGGCATGATGGTCTATTCCATCATGCACCATCGCAAGTCGAAGGGAGCGGTGCCGGCTCATTTCCATGAGAACACCAAACTGGAAGTCGTCTGGACCATCATTCCCTTCATCATCCTGCTGGCCATGGCGATTCCTGCGACCAAGGTGATGATCGAGGCTTATGATACGAGCGCATCCGACATGACCGTCAAGGTCACCGGCTACCAGTGGAAGTGGCGTTACACCTACCTCGACAACGGCATTGACTTTTTCAGTACACTCGATGCGAAGAGCAACGAAGCGCGTCAGTTGGGCGTTCGGTCCAATCCCGAAGCGGTGCCGAACTATCTCCTGGAAGTCGACAAGCCCTTGGTGATTCCGGCCGGCAAGAAGGTCCGCTTCCTGTTCACCGCCGCCGATGTGATCCATTCCTGGTGGGTGCCGCAGTTCGGCTGGAAGAAGGACGCCATCCCGGGCTATGTGACCGATGCCTGGACCAGGGTCGAGCAGCCCGGCATCTATCGGGGCCAGTGCGCCGAGCTGTGCGGCCGCGACCATGGATTCATGCCGATCGTCGTCGATGTCAAGAGCGAAGCCGACTACAACAAGTGGGTGGAGGAGCAGAAGGCTCAGGCGCAAAAGGCCGTCGCCGATGCTGCCAAGACCTACTCGATGGCGGAGCTGATGGCCAAGGGTGAAGAGGTGTATAACGCAAACTGTGCGGGATGCCACATGACCAACGGCGAAGGCATGCAGGGCATGTTCCCTGCCATCAAGGGCAGCCCCGTCGCCACGGGTGATTTGAATACCCATCTCGATGTGGTCGTAAAGGGCAAGGGTCAGATGATGCCATCCTTCGGCGATTCGCTGAGTCCTGTGGAGATCGCCGCCGTCGTGACCTACCAGCGCAACGGCTTCGGCAACAACATGGGCGATCTGGTTCAACCGTCGGACGTTTCCGCGCGGAACTGATTTTTCAACGCTTTCGATGAGGTCATAGAGCCATGACAGAGGCAACTCACGAAGAATACGCCATCCATGACGAGCACTTCGCCCACGGCCATCACGATGAACACGATCATCACGGTCCGGCCAAGGGCTTCATGCGCTGGGTATTCACGACCAACCACAAGGATATCGGCACGCTTTACCTGGTGACCGCCCTGATCATGTTCCTGGTCGGCGGTGCGATGGCGCTGGTGATTCGCGCCGAACTGTTCGAGCCGGGCATGCAGTACGTCGATCCTGCGTTCTTCAACCAGATGACCACGCTGCACGCCCTGATCATGGTGTTCGGCGCCGTGATGCCGGCGTTTGTCGGCTTCGCCAACTGGATGATCCCGATGATGATCGGTGCGCCCGATATGGCCCTGCCGCGCATGAACAACTGGAGCTTCTGGATCCTGCCGTTCGCGTTTACCCTGTTGGCCAGTACGCTGTTCATGGAAGGCGGCGCACCAGCGGCAGGTTGGACGCTCTATCCGCCGCTGGTACTCCAGGGCGGCGCCCACCTGCCGTTCGCCATCTTCTCGGTTCATCTGCTGGGCATGTCGTCGATCATGGGCGCGATCAACATCATCGTGACCGTGTTCAACATGCGCGCTCCCGGCATGACCCTGATGAAGCTGCCGCTGTTCGTGTGGACCTGGGTCATCACGGCCTTCCTGCTGATCGCCGTCATGCCGGTGTTCGCGGGTGCCGTGACCATGCTGCTCACCGACAAGTTCTTCGGCACCAGCTTCTTCAATGCGGCCGGCGGCGGCGATCCCGTCCTCTACCAGCATTTGTTCTGGTTTTTCGGGCATCCGGAAGTCTACATCATGATCCTGCCGTCCTTCGGCGTGATCTCGACCATCATTCCGACTTTCGCGCGCAAGCCTTTGTTCGGCTATTCCTCGATGGTGTATGCGACCGCGTCGATCGGTTTCCTGTCTTTCATCGTATGGGCACATCACCAGTACACCGTGGGTATGCCGCTGGCGGGCGAGCTGTACTTCACCTACGCCACCATGCTGATCGCCGTGCCGACCGGGGTGAAGGTGTTCAACTGGGTCGCCACGATGTGGAAGGGCGCGATGACTTTCGAAACACCGATGTTGTTCGCCATCGCGTTCGTGGTTCTGTTCACCATGGGTGGTTTCACCGGCCTGATGATGTCCATTTCGCCGGCCGACCTGCAGTATCACGACACCTATTTCATCGTGGCGCACTTCCACTACGTGCTGGTGCCGGGTGCGGTGTTCGCGCTGTTCGCGGGAACCTACTACTGGTTGCCGAAGTGGACCGGCCACATGTATGACGAAAAGCTCGGCAAGCTGCACTTCTGGTTGTCGACCGTGTCGGTCAACGTCCTGTTCTTCCCGCAGCATTTCCTGGGCTTGGCCGGCATGCCGCGCCGTATCCCCGACTACGCGGTACAGTTCGCCGAGTTCAACGCGATGTCGAGCGTGGGAGCCTTCATCTTCGGGTTCTCCCAGTTGATCTTCGTGTGGGTCGTCATCAAGGCGATCCGCGGGGGCGAGAAGGCGACGGACGAGGTGTGGGAGGGCGCGAGCGAGCACGGTCTGGAATGGACTCTGCCCTCGCCGCCGCCGTATCACACCTGGACCACCGCTCCGGACATCAAATGACCGGTATTAAACACGGGCCCGCCTTCGGGCGGGCCCAAAACGGCAAGGTCCATGGACTTACGTAAGAAAAACCTGATCCTGACGGGGGTCATCGTCCTCATCGTGATCGGGCTGTATCTTTTCTCCATCTATAAAGTGATTTCGTCGTCTTCGCCGTCGTGAGCCACCAGGAAACCGACAAGAGGAAACACGGGCGCCTCGTCTGGGGCATCGTCTTCGTCGCATTGGCGATGTTCGGTTTCGGATTCGCCTTGGCCCCTTTTTACAGCCTGTTCTGCGAAATCACCGGCCTGAATGGAAAGGTGCGCACCGAAGCGGTCGATGAGGTTGCCTATGACGTCGATGTTTCACGCGAGATTACGATCGAATTCGTCACCGAGCTGAACGAACGTATGCCGTTGGCCTTCAGCGTGGAGACGCCCAAGATGAAGATTCATCCGGGGCAGTATTACACCGTGAAGTTTTACGGCGAGAACCTGACGGACAGGCCGATGTTGGGTCGGGCCATACCGAGCATCACGCCGGGGACTGCCACGGCGTACCTGAAAAAGACCGAGTGCTTCTGTTTTTCGGAACAGAGGTTTGAACCGCACCAGCGCCGGGAGATGCCGGTCCGTTTCGTCATCGATCCGGGTCTGCCGAAGGACATCAAGGAATTGGCGCTTTCGTACACCTTTTTCGATATTTCCGATACCCAGAAAGACTAAAGCTGAACCTTCTTCGAATTTCATCAGGGGATTTACATGGCGACTAGCGCAGCTTCCTACTACATTCCGCACAAGGCGACCTGGCCTATCGTCGGTTCCATCGGTTTGACCAGCCTGCTGGCGGGCTTTGCGAACTACCTGAACGGTCTCTCCATCGGGCCGACCATGATGATTCTCGGCGCCGGCATCCTCGTGACCATGCTGGTGGGCTGGTTCGGTACGGTGATTCACGAAAGCGTCGCCGGCATCTACAGCGACCAGGTCGACCATTCGTTTCGCTGGGGGATGATCTGGTTCATCACCTCGGAAGTGTTCTTTTTCTCCGCTTTCTTCGGCGCGTTGTATTACGCCCGGATCTACGCGTTGCCGTGGCTCGGCGGCGAGGGAGAGCTGGGCGTGACCAACGAAATCCTCTGGAAGGGATTCGACGCCGTCTGGCCGAGCAACGGTCCAGGCAAGGTCGGCGGCGAATTCGAGCCGATGGAGGCCTGGGGCATTCCCGCGCTGAATACCCTGATCCTCCTGACCAGCGGCGGCACCGTCACCTGGGCCCACTGGGGTTTGTTGGCGGGCAATCGGGGGCAACTCGTCAAGGGGCTGATCGCCACCGTGGCGCTGGGCTTTCTCTTCGTCATCCTGCAGGCCTTCGAGTACCACGAAGCCTACACGGCGATGGGCCTGACCCTCGGTTCGGGGATTTACGGCTCGACGTTTTTCATGCTGACCGGGTTTCACGGCCTGCACGTCACGATCGGCGCGATCATCCTGACGGTCGTGCTGTTCCGCAGCATCCGCGGTCATTTCAGCGCAGAGCACCATTTCGCTTTCGAAGCCGCCGCGTGGTATTGGCACTTCGTCGACGTAGTCTGGCTCGGACTGTTCGTCTTCGTGTACTGGCTCTGAGCGGGCCGACTCTATAAAAAACGCTGCTTCGGCAGCGTTTTTTTGGACTTCTGCGACCAAGTGTCGGGAGCCGGGTAGCCCGAAGGATGCGCCGTGGTCGATATGGGCGACCGGTTCCGATGGAGTTGAGCGCGGCTGGAGCGGTATCTCGGGTGATGTGCGACCAGGGATGTATGCATCCCCCCACCTTGGACACTCGGCGTACCGCCCGCAGTTTTTTTTGGACGCGGATTTGCGGCTCATGCGGCCTTTTGGCCATTTTTTTGCCTCCGTGAGGTGGTTTTTCCGTGGATCGCTTTGATCGGGGGTGGGGTGAACCGCCCCGCTTCGTTGCCATGCGGGCCGATGAGGTCGGATTGGTGTGACATGGGCGTGATCAAAAGTCGCGGAGCGAATGCCGAATCACCCTCTCCCTTGGAGAGAGGGCCGGGGTGAGGGAAACCGTCATTGCCATCGGAATCTGCAACGGCATGGGGCACCGACGGTCAGAAATACCCTTCCTTCTTCTTTTCTTCCATGGACCCGGCCTGGTCGTGGTCGATGAGCCGGCCCTGGCGCTCGGAGGTCCTGGTCAGCAGCATTTCCTGGATGATCTCCGGCAACGTGGCGGCGTCGGATTCGATGGCGCCGGGATTAAGTCCGTAAACTGCTGTAAATCGGGCGGGGGGTAGCCACCGCTTCGGATCGGTAAATTGACGGTGTCGAATCGTTGATCGACCGATAGGAGGAAGCGATGTTAGCGTAAGCAAGGAATTGCTGCCTGGGGTGCCGGGCAGCCCAGACGGACCGGCGAAACTGGTGGAGGCGGTGCTGAACCAGATTCTGGAGGCGCAGGTCAGCGAGGCGCTGGGCGCGGAGCGCCACGAGCGGTCGGAGGAGCGCACGGGCTACCGCAACGGTCATCGGCCACGCACGCTTTACACGCGGGTGGGGGCGGTGACGCTCCTGGTGCCGCAGACGCGGGACGGCAGCTTCTCGACCGACATTTTCAAGTGCTACCAGCGGAGCGAACAGGCCTTCGTCCTGGCGCTGATGGAAAGGGTCGTGCAGGGCGTTTCGACGCGTAAGGTGGCGGCGATCACGGAAGAGCTGTGCGGGGCGAGTTTCTCGAAATCGACGGTCAGCAGCCTGTGTGCCGGACTCGATGTCCGAGTCCGGGCCTTCAACGAACGGCGGCTGGAAAGCGAGTACCCGTTCGTGCTGGTCGATGCCCTGTTAATCCAGAGCCGGCAGGAAGACCGCGTTCTGATGCGCACCGTGCTGGTCGTCAGCGGAGTGAGGAGCGACGGCTACCGGGAAATCCTCGGCGTGAGGATCGGTGACAGCGAGAGCTTTGCCACCTGGGACGAGACCTTCCGCCGGCTGAGGGGGCGCGGTCTCAAGGGTGTGGCCTTCGTGATCCCGGATCAGCATGGCGGCCTGCGGAAGGCGGTGGCCAGGCGCTTCCATGACGCCACCTGGCAGCGCTGCCAGGTACATCTGATGCGCAATATCCTGGGGTAGCTGTGGCTCGAAGATTCGCGCCGAGGTATCGGCGGCCGCCAGACCGGTCTTTCAGGCCGCCGATCTGCCCGAAGCACGGCGCCGGCTGGCCGAGTTCGGTGATCGCTTTGCCAAGAGCGCGCCCAAGGCGGTCGCCTGCCTGGAAGCCGGGTTCGAGGACACCATGGCGATCATGGCGCTGCCGGAAAGGTATCGCAGGCGGCTCAGGACGACCAACATGCAGGAACGGCTCAACGAAGAGATCCGTCGCCGCGAACGCGTCATCCGCATCTTCCCGAACGACGAATCGGCCCTGCGGCTGATCGGCGCCTTGGTGGCCAAGCAGAACGAGACCTGGCCGGAACGAAGGTGTCTGGACATGCGGGAGTATCACGAGTGGACGGCCGCCTGCGCCGCCGCCCGGGAAGGCAAGGACGTCGTTGCCCTCCCGGGCTGAAACCCAATCGTCATCAACCGGCTCGGAGTAGATTTACAGCAAGTATTGGACTTGACCGAAGACGCAAGGGCTGAGGTATTCGAGTACATCGAGGCCTACTACAACCGCCAACGGCGCCATTCGACCCTCAACTACCTGTCACCCTGTGACTTCGAAGTCCGAATGGCCGCTTAGTGAGGTCAGACGTCCACGAAAGGGTTCCAAGATCATCGGGCGGCGGTCTTGCCTGCCGCGTTACCGGAACAGATTTGACGGAGCTCTGCTAGAAACCCATCGGCCCTACTGAAGGGGGTAGGTCAAGGTTCTATGTCCTCCAAAAGAATTACGCTTAGGTTTGACAGGGAGCGATTTCTAGACTAGAAATACAACCTAAGGAACCTCTGAACAAACCCGATTTGGCTGGCGAAAACATATCCCGCTGATAATCAGGCTTTGAAAATGGGTGAAGGGCACCGAAATTCCTTACTTGCCGTGGCGATTCCCGCCCGGATGCGCCCGTCGGGGCGGATTCCGGACGCACCTCGCCCGTCAGGTCATCAATGCGTACCGCTTCAGGTAGAGATGGGTCAACCCTATCAGGGTAAACACCTGGGCGGCGTTCTTGGCCAGGCCCCGGTAGCGCGTCTTGGTGTAGCCGAACTGCCGCTTCATCACCCGAAAGAGGTGCTCGACGCGGCTGCGCAGCGAGGACAGCTTTCGATTGCGGCGTTTCTGCGCCGACCCCAGCCGCCGTTTCGGACGGGCCTTCAGGGCCACGCCCCACACGACCCCGGCCTGCCGCGCCGCGCGCTTGTAGGTGTCGTTGACGTAGCCGGCATCGCCGAGGATCAGCCGGTCGTCCTCGCGCAGCAGGTTCGGCAACTGGCTGATGTCCGAGGCGTGGGCCGGTGTGACCGAGACCGTGTGGGCGACACCGGTGTGAACATCCGCTCCCACGTGCACCTTCATGCCGAAGAACCACGGATTGCCCTTCTTGGTCTGATGCATCTCGGGATCGCGGGTCTTGGCTTTGTTCTTCGTCGATGGCGCGGCGTGGATGATCGTCGCATCCACCATCGTGCCCCCCTTGAGCAGCAGCCCTCGCGCTTCCAGCACGTCATTGATCGTGTTCATCAGCTTCGCCGTCAGCGCGTGACGTTCCAGCAGGCGCCGGAAGTTGAGGATCGTGGTTTCATCCGGCAGCGCATCATCGGCCAACTCCAGACCCGCAAAACGCCGCATCGATTCGATCTCGTACAGGGCATCTTCCAGGCCCGGGTCGGACAAGGCATACCAGTGCTGGAGGAAGTAAAGCCTGAGCATCGTCGCCAACGGGTACGGTTGACGACCGCGCCGACCCGCTTTCGGGTAATGCGGTTCGATCACCGCCAGCAGTTCCGGCCACGGCACCGCCCGCTCCATCTCGGCCAGGAACTTCTCGCGCCGGGTCTGCTTCTTCTTCCGGTCAAAGGCCAAGGAGGCGAAGGTGGTCTGTTTCATGGGGGCTCCGCGTTCAGGGGTTCTGGGCAGGGATTAGCTTATCACCAGGGTTTGTTCAGAGGTTCCCTAAGCTTGTTCAAGGTGTTGCCTTAAAATAGGGTTGGAGGACCTTAGCCGGGGGGTAGAGATGCGCTGTACGAAACGCGTGCAACGATTTCTGTCGCTGTCAGCGATGGAACGCAGTCTTTTCATTCAGGCCCTGTTTTTAATATTGCTATTCCGCGTGGCGTTACCCGTGGTTCGTTTTCGGAGAGCGTGGGCCTGCCTGGCCGGAATGGCTTCAATTCGACCTGAGGACATGAAGCGGCGCATTGTAATTCAGCCAGAAAAAACGGGAGCAGCGCTCGTTCGCGCTAGTCGATATGTTCCAGGCGCTACCTGTCTGATGCAGGCTTTAGCGGGGGTTTTGATGCTGAGGCGACAAGGTCACATTGCCGAACTCTGTATTGGAGTAGCAAAGCCAAATGGCGAATTTGGCGCTCATGCCTGGGTAGAGTGCGGCGGTCGCCAAGTGGTAGGAACTAAAGCGGATTTCACTACCTTATACGTATTGAAATGACAAGGATGGCCTGATGAGCGGGATCATAGGGATTTGTTATCAGAATGGGCGCTCGATCGACCGCACTGAGCTGGAGCGTATAACGGATTCGATCGCTCATCGGGGCCCGGATGGCTCCGGCATCTGGCTGGAGGGTGGCGTCGGTCTGGGGCATCGAATGCTCTGGACTACTCCAGAGTCGCTGAAGGAACAACTGCCTCTCGTCAGTTCGAGGGGCGATTTTGTCATTACCGCGGATGCTCGAATCGACAACCGCGACGATCTTGCCCGTCAGCTCAATCTTACCCTATCTGTAGATATACCTGACAGCGCGCTGATCCTGGCAGCCTACGAGGCTTGGGGCGAAAACTGTCCGACGAAACTCGTCGGAGATTTCTCGTTCGCTATCTGGGACAAGAGAAAACGCGCAATCTTCGCAGCCCGTGATCGGATCGGTATCAAGCCGTTCTATTATCACTATAGGGAAGGCCGTGTGTTCGCCTTCGCTTCAGAAATCGCCCCGCTGTTTCAGGCGGCCGACCTGGAAAAACAGCCCGAGCAGGATGCCATTCGGGAAATTCTCGCCACCTTCGCGATAGCCCACGGCCGCACTTTGTTCAAGGGTGTCCAGCGCCTGCCGCCGGCTTCCACCCTGATGCTGTGCGACGGCAACCTGGACGTGCGCCGGTATTGGGAACCCATCGCGGGACAGGGACGGCGCAAACCGGATCTGGCGGGACATATCGAGGAATTCCGCCATCTCTTCGGCGAAGCCGTCAGGGCGCAGATCCGCAGCGCCTATCCCATTGGTTGCCTGCTGGGCGGCGGGCTGGATGCCGCCTCCGTGCTCTGTGTCGCTGCCCGCCTGGTCCCGGACAGGACCCGGCTGAGCAGTTATTCCATGGTGTTTGACCTCCTACCGTGCGATGAGCGAGAATTCATCGAACAGACGGTTCAGCAAACCGGCGTAGAGAGTGTTATCACCGTGGCCGACGAGGCCCCCGCCGAGGGTTGGGAAGGTTTGCAGGCATGTAATAGATTGCAACCGGATTGGCCGATTCAGGGTCTGCCGAGACAGTCCTTCTGGCCCTTGCTGGACGAAGCCGGGGCTCGCGGGGTGAGGGTCATGCTCACCGGGATCGGTGGTGACGAAGTGACCCAGGGCAGCCCCTATTACTTGGCTGCCCTGTTGACCTCGGGGCGCTGGCTTGGATTAGCAAAAGAATTGAAACGTTATCGTTTCTCGCGCCATGTCCTGTGGTTCTGGATAATGGAAGCCATCCTGCCCGAGTGGGCCTGCAAACTGGGAAGGCAGTTCATTGATTGGGCGCGAGGGCCGTCGGAGGCTTCATTCTTCTTCGGCAGCAAGGAGCAGGTCGCCTGGATCAAAGGCCATCAGCTGCCGCGTCGGGGTTTCCCCTCGGCCAGCGCCTGGCATGAAGCAAGCGTCTTGACCCATCCAACGATCAGCCTGGCTTTTGAAGGTGGATGGGACGCGTTGGGTCGGCACGGTGTGCTGGAGTTTCGCCATCCTTTCTATGATGCCAGACTGGTGGAATTTCTTCTTTCGGTTCCGTCCGAGGAAAAAAGGCGGCAGGGTACGACCAAATTAATTTTGCGCGAAGCGATGAAAAACGTGTTGCCGGAAGCGTTACGGCTACGGACCGGCAAGGCGGAATTCTCGCCCATGATCGCATCAAGACTCGATTCTATGACTTTCGACCCGGGTTCCCTCACCCTTACCCGGAGCGGATTGCTTTCACCAAACAGGGTGGCAAACATGAACGCGCGCCGCGCCGCCCAGCCTTCACCGCTGAGTGCGCTAGTATTGTGGCATCTGGCGGCGTTGGAAATCTGGCATCGTCTTCACTTCAAACCTCCTATAGGAGATTATTCATGAACGCATCCGAACAGCAGAAAGAAGCCACTCTCGGCGGCAAGATGCCGAAAAAAAAGCCATATCCATATATGGCGCCGGTGCTGAGCGATTATGGGAAGTTGACAGAGGTTACGCAGATGGCAACTGTAAGCGCCTCGGTCAGTACAATAAACCTTTCTGCGGCCGACGTAATAACGTAAACAAACACCGGTTAACGCACCCGTAACGCCAGCTAACGCATTTTTATGCTTTTTTCCGCCTACGGAATTGGGATTGACTCCGAGTTACCCTTGACCGGCTTGCCCGCACCGCGAGGTAAGCAGTTGTTGACGTTGAAGCTGAAATCAGGCTGTTTTCACCGATTGGATATCACCGGCCGGTGTGAGGAGACAGTGGCAGAAGGCTACAGGTATTCGAAGCTTGTGTGGGGGGAACACCCACTACTTTATATTGAAGGGGTTGGCGACTTCCATTTACGTCCGCAGGAATCTAGTATCTGCTGCATGCTCGTGCCGGGAATCGACAGGGACATGGCTCGGTATTGGGTGATCAATTTTGTCCTTCCGGTTTTCCTTTTGCTGAATGGCCGATTCGAGATTTTCCATGGCTCGGCGGTGGATATCGGAAACGGCGGTGTGGCGTTTCTCGCCGAGTCGATGGGTGGGAAATCCACACTGGCTAATTTCTTCGTCCGGCAAGGCCACGCTCTGCTGTCTGATGAACATTTGGGTATTGTTCAACAACAGGGGTTTTGTGTGGTTCCAAGTGTGCCCTATATCCGTGCATTCCGTATGGCCGAGGTTCTCGGTGATCCGGTCGAGCGATTCGCTCCCCAACCTCTGCCCCTCCGGGCGATCTTTCTTCTTGACCTGGGCGAAGAGCCTGCTAGGGTGGTTCCGTTAACGGATGGCGGGGTGCTGGCGGCGCTGGCGGGAAAGTGCCACCTTTCAAGAAAATTAAATTTTTTGAACTTCACCAAAGAGCGGTTTTCGCGTCTTGCCGAGTTAGCTGAGGCAGTCCCGGTTGCTAAGCTCTGCGTACCACGGGATTTGTCGCGCTTACCGGAAGTATACGAAACAGTCCTGTCGCACCTTGGGGAACCGCATGATTCAATATGATACGATTGGTTTGGTGTACACGCGGGCTTGCCCCTTGTCCTGCGCTCATTGCATCACGGAATCCTCGCCAAAGGTCCGGGGACGTATGGGACTGGAGCAAGCCAGCGATTACCTTAAAACAATTTCCCTTTTCAGCCCTAGTGTTTGCTTCACTGGTGGTGAAGCCATGCTGTATTACCGGGACATCCTGGAACTCGTTTCCCAGGCGCGGGGTTTGGGGCTTAAAACCTCGCTTGTCAGCGGGGCCGGCTGGGTGCGTGGCGAGTCCTCGACGCGAGCGCGCATCAAGGCGCTGGCTGGGGCCGGGCTAAATCATGTCTGCATCTCCTGGGACCAGTATCACGAAGAGTTTTCAGCGCGGGAAAGGCCCTTGCTGCTAGCTCGTCTCGCGCTTGAGGCCGGGTTGGAAGTAGCTGTGCGCGTCGTGGCCATCAGTGATGCCCAGAAGGAAGCCTATCATGCAATGTTCGACGGCTTGCCCGTCTATTTGCAGGCTCAGACTCCAATTATGTTGGGACGGGCAGCGTCGCTGCCAGCGCAGCATTTCGCTTTCAGGGATGAACCTCCAGACGGCGTTTGTGCCGTTATTCTCAGTCCTACCATAGAGGCCGATGGCACTGTCTACGCTTGCTGCGGACCTTAGTATTATGCGAGTCACTCTTCACCCTTGCGGTTGGGTAATACCTTAGAGGAACCACTGGAAGACATTCTGGCGCGTAGCCGGCAGGATCCGTTTCTGGAGATGATTCATGTCGCCGGGCCTTATGGCCTGTATAAATTGTTGAAGGATCTTCCGGCGGGAGAGGCATGTTTAAAGACCCGCCCGGCCTACAGCAGCATCTGCGACTTGTGCCTGGACGTTACCAACGATCCCAAACTGGTAACTGCGGTGCGTGAGCGAATCGCGGATATTGACGCCCAGCGCTTGCGCGTGGCAGGCCGTTTGTGGATGAAAAATAAGCTATTGCCGGAACTGAAAAAGAGGAGAACTATCATGAAAGAAATGGAGCCAGAGGCATGACGGAGGAAGCAGGTTTGCCGAACGACATGATGATCACGATACCGGAGCCGGTGGTTTTCGAGAAAGTCGGCGAGGAAACCGTCTTGCTGAATCTCGATACCGGATTTTATTTTGGTCTCAACCCGGTGGGCAGCCATATCTGGGAACTGCTCGTTGCCACGAAGAACCCCGCCAGCGTTCTGGCCGCCCTGCGCGAGGAATACGACGTGGAGGGCGAGGTGCTCGAACGGGATTTGGCGAATCTGATCCGTGACTTGGCCGAAAAAAAGCTTATCGAACTCGGATAGGGTTTGCTCCGGTTACTGACGAGCTTTACGGCACCGAAGAAGGCGGCCATGCGAGATCCAGGGATTGGCGAGGTCGTGGATGGGGCTTCAACGTCACCGTTGCTTGGGTTTGCGATGAGAGTCTCCCCGCTACGACGGCAAGCCCCGACCGCCAGAGACGTGGCCGCTTCGATACTTTACGAGTACCAGCTGGGCGAGCTGGGCAGGCAGTTTGCGACGGTTGGGCTGGCGCCGGTTGTCGTCAAGGGACAGGCCATCGTCGATCTCGCTTTTCCGAAGGAAGAGATTCGTTTGGCGGGTGACGTGGACCTTTTGGTGGGCGACGAGGCTGAGGCCGTCGTTGATGTTTTGACGGGATTGGGTTATGAGGAAATCCCACCGCGTTCTACGCATTTCCGTTCCGAAGATCGCAGCTTTGTTCAGCAAGGAAAGCGATTGCCGAAGTTGGTCGAACTTCATCAATGCCTCGACAAGGTTCTCTTACGCCCGATTCCATACGATGAGATCCTTGCCCGCGCGAAACCTTCCGGACGACCCGGTTTCCGCTATCCAGAAATAGAAGACTTGTTCCTATTGGTCGTCCTGCACGCGAGCGCAGACATTTTCTTCGATCAGGCGAGGGTCGAGCGCGATTTGTGGTTTCTCTTGAATCACGGGAGGCCCGACATGGCTGCCGTCTGGTCACGAGCCCAGCAATGGGAATTGTCGCGTGCGCTTCGCCGGTTGTTGAAAGGACATTATCCGGCAGCCAAGAACAAGCCACCCGGTCCGTTTGTTTATCTGGCCAATCAAGCACTATGGCATGACAGCTTTCTTACCGTTTTGCGCGGAGTGGCGAAGTATTCGTACGCTCGCCTGCTGGATCGCCTGTACCCTTGAAATTTGATGTGAGTTCCGCTGACGCTTCGTTGGGTGAGACGGTGAGCACGTGGTTTCCGGTCAGAGATATCGCCGATGTTTGATCGCTCCCGCCTGCATCGGCTCTGGCAGGTCCGCCGGTCCGTGCAGCTCGTCTGGAAAAGCAGCCCGAAGTCGACGCTGATACACGGGGGATTGATGTTGGTCCTGGGGCTTCTGCCTGTGGCGGGCCTTTACTTGGTCAAGCTCATTATCGACACCGTAACCGCGCAGGAAGCGCCTGAGTGGGAAAGCATCGGGGGCTTGCTTGCCGCAGCTTTGAGCATTGCGGTACTCACCGACTGGCTCCGTGCCTTGGATGCGCATGTCAGTGAGATCCAGTCTCAGCAGGTCACCGATCATGTGCATGACTTGCTTCACAAGCAGGCGATTAGGTTGGACCTCGGCTATTATGAAAATCCCGAATTCCAGGACAATTTGCACCGTGCGCAGACCGAGGCGCCTTATCGACCGGCTTTGATCATCGACCGGCTCATCAGTCTTTTGCAGAATGCCGTTTCCTTGGGTGCAATCGCATTGCTGCTGCTGGCGTTTCATTGGGAGTTGACCCTTGGCCTGTTTCTTTTCATGTTGCCCATCCTTTTCGTCCGGATGCGCCATGCGCGACTTCAGCATCGGCATTGGCAGAGTTGGACCGCTCGGCAACGTCAGGCGTACTATTTGAGCCAATTGCTGAATTTCCAGGACCATGCCAAGGAGGTAAGGCTATTCGGGCTAGGGAACCATCTTCACCAACGGTTTATGGACTTGCGGAAGTCGATTCGTCAGGACCGCCTGGCGTTATCGCGCGATCGGACCAAAGGAGAGGCGCTTACTCAAGGCTGCGCATCCTTGGGTGTTTACGGCGCACTTGCTTTTCTCGCTTATCAAACCATGGTGCGAGCCATCAGCATCGGCGACATGGTGGTCTATTATCAGGCGTTGCAGCGAGGTCAAGCGTTATTGCGGGATTTATTCGCCAGCGCCGCCGGTCTTTACGAGAACGCGCTGTTCCTGGCGAATTTTTACGACTTTCTATTGCTGGAACCGCGGGTGAAAGAACCGGAAGTGCCCTGCGTGATTCCGCAGCCGCTGCGAGGTGAGATTCGCTTTGAATGCGTCAGGTTCGACTATCCGCACGGAACGCGTCCGGTATTGAAAGCGGTGGACATGACGATTTCTGCGGGGGAAAAAGTGGCTCTGGTCGGCAAGAACGGTGCCGGCAAGACTACACTGGTTAAACTGTTATGCCGGTTGTACGATCCTACGGAAGGTCGAATCACAGTAGATGGTATCGATCTTCGTAATTTCTCAAGCGAAGAGTGGCGAAAGCAAATCGGCGTGGTTTTCCAGGATTTCGGCCGTTATCAATTTACCGTCAGGGAGAACATTGGGTTTGGCGACCTTGTTGCTCGGAATCTACCTGGACAAATCGAACAAGCGGCCCGGCTTAGCGGAGCGGATGGATTCATAGCGGGTCTCCCTCACGGCTATGACTCGCTACTCGGTACATTGTTTGCCGGCGGAGAGGAACTGAGTATCGGCCAGTGGCAACAGATCGCGATCGCTCGGGCAGCCTTGCGATCGGCACCCATCATCATCTTGGACGAACCGACCAGCGCACTGGATCCGGAAGCCGAAGCCCAGGTGTTGGAGCGGTTCCGGCAGATAGCGGAGGGACGGACCGCGATTTTGATCAGTCACAGGTTGTCTACGGTGTGTATGGCGGACCGTATTTTCGTGCTCGATGACGGCAGGGTTTGCGAGTCTGGAACGCATACAGAACTGCTCAGTCTCAATGGCGTTTATGCGGGGATGTTCCATTCTCAGGCGCGACACTATCGAACCGTGCAAGAGTGAGATTCTTTGGCTTGCAGCCGCTGATTGGCAATTCAATGCAGCCGATTGGGGGTTCTCGTACCACGCCGGACATACTGATGAAATTGCGCTGAGTCTTGGAAAAATAGCGGTAGGCGACGTCGATGGTGATGCCCTGCTCGCGCTAGGCCTGCAGGCCGTCGACCAACCGGGCACCTCGAAAAACCGGGAATGAATCGGGTCAAACGAGCAATCCGACGTGATCAGTCGGTCGTCCCGCGATTTTTCCAGTGTCGCCCCTGCCTGGAGGGCTTTTTCCCGCCCGGAACCGCTCCTTCCGGCGTTGCCGGACGGTCGCTGTGCGCCAGAAGGCCACCACTCCGCACGCCTTGAGGCTGCACAGGCGACGTGGGTTGTAGGTCGCCGCTTTCCCCGTGAGCAGGAACCGGGGCCGGTCCAGGCCGACGCAGCGCAGCAGTTTGCCGCCCATCTGGTCGATGGCGGCGAACACGTGTCCGACCCTGGCCCGGACCCTGGCGATGCGGGTGTTACGGCGCTCCTGGCAGGCGGACAGGGGCCTGTCCTTCGCCGCCTTGTGCCGGATGTGGACCCCCAGCCCTGGGCCTTGCGCCCGCCATCGACATCGCCCTTGTCGCCGTAGAGGCCGCGTCCGGTGTTGGCGGTGTCCAGCACGTCCTCCAGGTGGAGCGAGTCGTTCTCGCCGGCGGTGCTGACCCTGAGCTTGCGGATCACCTCGTAGCGCCGGTCCCCGCTGACCGATGCCTTGTAGCCGAAGCAGGACTTGCCATGCTTCCGCGTCCAACTGGCGTCCACATCCCGCTGCCGCCGCTTGGCGGGCTTCCGGTCGGCGGGCGTGGCCTGTTCCTTGATCAGTTCCCGCGTTTCCCGCGTGACGTGCTGCCGGGGAACCGGGACCAGGCCGGCGTCCACGATCCGCCCGCCACGGGCGATGTAGCCGTGCCGCCCAGTGGCCGGGGGGATTACCGGGGCGATGGAAACCGTCATTGCCATCGGAATCTGCAACGGCATGGGGCACCGATGGTCAGAAATACCCTTCCTTCTTCTTTTCTTCCATGGACCCGGCCTGGTCGTGGTCGATGAGCCGGCCCTGGCGCTCGGAGGTCCTGGTCAGCAGCATTTCCTGGATGATCTCCGGCAACATGGCGGCGTCGGATTCGATGGCGCCGGTCAAGGGGTAGCAGCCCAGGGTGCGGAACCGCACTTTCTTCCGCATCGGCACTTCGCCGGGCAACAGCGGCATGCGCTCATCATCCACCATGATCGGCATGCCATCGCGCTCGACCACCGGCCGCTCGAACTCGCTCACTACTTCCCGAAATGTGTGGATGGCCTCCGATTCCAGCTGCTTCAGGTGGGCGAGCCGGCACTCGCCCGGCGGCCGAAGGAGGGCGGCTCGGAGGGATTTCCGGGAACGGGCCAGGCATTGCAGGCCGGGTGTGACGTATACCTCGGGTCGCCGACGGGGATCAAGCGATGGCGTAATCGGGTTCGCGTTCCCCGTATTCCAGCCGTTCGTAATAGCCGCCCTTGACCAGGTCGGCGCCGACGATCCGGGCCAGTGCGGCGTCGGCTTTCGTTTCGACGCCTTCCAGCAGAAACTGGGTATCCAGTCCACGCATGACGGCGGGTAGGCTCTGGCTCCTTTTCGCCCATTCCGGTCGTGTGTTCGGATGCGCGAAGAAGGCGGTGTCGAGCCGCACGAAATCCGGCGCGAAGCGATACAGGAATTCGATGCAGTAGCGCTCGAGGAAGGCGTGGTCGGCGTGCTCGTCGAACTTGATGGCCGTGCCGTAGCCGTGATCGCGGTAGCTCTTCAGCCCGTCCAGCAGGCGGACGAACTGGCGGTCGTAGACCGGCGTCACCTGTACGGTGATGACCACCCGGCGCGGCGACAGCCCGCAGCGGAAGATCACGTCTTCGAAGTAGGCGCCGTGGTTGCGTTTCACACCCAGGATGTGGCGCGGGTGGACATGCAGGAACAGACTGCCGTCGTCATGGGCGATAGGCAGGAAATTCAGCATGTGAATGGTGCGGCAGAGCCGGTCCAGGTTGACCACCGGCGGACCGTCGTCGGCGAGGGCGTAGACCTGTTCGGTGCTGTCACCGGATGTTGCGGTCTGGGCGGCCTTGAGCGATGCGTCGTAGCCGACCACCATGGAAGGCGCATGGGTCAACCGGATCGGGTGCAGTTCCGTGCTCAGGCGGACGTCGCCGAACCGGCCTTCGACGCGGTCGCCGTGGAGTTCCAGGGGATTTTCCGAGAGCAGTTGCTCTTCCTTGAGTTTTTGATTGAAGCAATTGACGAGTTCGAAAAGTGGCATAGTCGGTGTCCTCGCTAGACTGATTTCGTCAGGTGTCCGGTGGTTCGTATCGTTCCGACGGGTGCATTCGAGGCGCGGATGCGGGCTTCATCTGGATCTGACATCGGGTTGTGCGGTTCATCGCGTTGGCTCTTGTCCGGGGTTGAACGGGCGGCGGGAGAAAGGTGCGCTCCGGTGACGGGTGCCGAACTCCGGGGCGCCCGGTACTACGGCCGTCACTTGGCGCTGTAAATCTGGTCGAAGACGCCGCCGTCGGCGAAGTGGATCTTCTGCGCCTTGCCCCAGCCGCCGAACAATTCATCGATCGTGAACAGTTGGATGGGGGCGAAATCCTTGGCGTGTCTGGCCAGTACCGCCTGGTCGCGTGGCCGGTAGTGGTGCTTGGCCGCCAATTCCTGGCCTTCCGGGCTGTAAAGGTAGTCCAGGTAGGCTTTGGCGACGTCGCCGGTGCCGCGCTGGCGGACGATGTCGTCGACGACGGTGACCGTGGGTTCGGCCAGTATGCTGATGGAGGGTGCGACGATCTCGAAGTTGTCGGCGCCGTACTCTTTCAGGATGAGGTAAGCCTCGTTTTCCCAGGTGATCAGCACGTCGCCGATTTCCCGTTCGGCGAAGGTGATGGTCGAGCCGCGGGCGCCGGTGTCGAGCACGGCGGCGTTCTTGTAGATCTTCGCGACCAGGTCCCGCGCCGCCTGCTCGTTGCCGTACTTCTTCAGGGCGTAGCCCCACGCGGCCAGGTAGTTCCAGCGCGCGCCGCCCGAGGTCTTCGGGTTGGGCGTCACTACCGATACGCCGGTCTTGGCCAGATCGTCCCAGTCTTTGATGCCCAGAGGGTTGCCCTTGCGCACCAGGAATACCATGGTGGAGGTGTAGGGGGCGCTGTTGTGGGGCAGCTTGGCCTGCCAGTCCGCCGAGATCAGCTTGCGCTTCTCGTGCAACTGGTGCACGTCGTAGGCCAGAGCGAGGGTGACGACATCGGCGTCCAGTCCGTCGATCACCGCCCGCGCCTGCTTGCCCGAGCCGCCGTGCGACTGGCGGATCTCGAGCGTCTGGCCGGTTTTTTCCTTCCAGTGCTTGGCGAAGGCGGCGTTGTAATCCTGATAGAACTCGCGGGTCGGATCGTATGACACGTTGAGCAGGGTCAGGTCCGAGGCCGGGGCCGTGCCGGCGCCGAATAGTGCTGCGAGCGCGAGCAGGGATGCGGCTGCGCCTGCCTTGATCGAGAGTTTCATGTGGTATTCCCCGATTGAATGAACAAAGCTCCCAGACCCGGCATCGAGATGCCGGGTACGACGCCGAATCAGAACGAAACCTGGATACGGGTGTCGAAGACTTTTTCCGTCGCCCGGTCGACTACGTCGTTGGTGAGCGTGCCTTTGGAGTCGTAGACTCCGCCACCGCCCTGGAAGGACGTCTGGTTGTAGTCGGCCATGATCTTGACGTTCTGGTTGAGCCACCAGTTGATGCCGATCGACCAGTTGGTTGCGTTCCGGACCGCCTGGCGGGGATCGGCGAAGGCATAGATCGGCGTCGAGCTGCCCGGCTTGGCGACGTTCCGGAAGACGTCACTGTCAAAGGCGATTTCGGTCCAGCGCGCGGCGGCCTGCCAGGCGCCCCATTTCCCTTCGAAAGGGTTGAACGCATGCCGCGGCCGCACGCCCTGGAAGGTGTTGTCCTCGCCGGTCAGCACGTAGGATGCAGTGACGTTCCAGGCATAGTCGTTTTCGATGGTCGAGTACTTGGTTACGGTGTGTGGTCCCGTGCCGGTGTTCACCGTGCTTTGGTTGGCCACGCCGGCCTGCGAAAACGCATACTCGCCGATCAGGCCGAATGGTCCCCAATACCAGTAGGCCTGCGGATAGATACGGTACTGGGTGCCGTCGATACGCGCTGCCGATGCGTACTTGAACATGGTTTGCTGGCCGGCTGTGGCGTAGGTCGGCGTCGCCGAATCATTGGGGTGTCCCCAGGATCCGCCGATGCCGACGCCCAGTCCTTCCACGGCGTCAAGGCCGGCGCCCTTGAAAGGATGGGCGAAGATGCGGGCTTCCACCTGTTTTCCATCCGTGGTGGGGCTGTCGATGTTGCCATTGTTGACCGTGCCATCGAAGATGCCCACCTGATAGGCAAGAAACTCCGGAAACTGGTACAGGTTGTAACTGCGGGTGGATTCGGTCTCCCACGGGCCGTCGAATTCGCCATGCAGCATGGCGCCGATGTCGCGGTTGGGGGCGAGCTGGGTGGGGAAGCCGCGCTCCAGGAAGGTCAGGGCAGAGGCGCTCTGCAAGCGCTCCAGGCTGATGGGAGCCTTGAACTTGCCTGCCGCCAGGCTGGCCGAGCGGAAATAGCGCAGGTCGGCATACGCGTCGAACAGACGGGCCGCGCCCATGCCGAAGTCGGGCATGATGCGCCAGTCGATGTCTTTCCAGAGGGTGCCTGAGAAGATGGGGCGGACACGCCGCATGATGAAGCGGTTGACGAGACCGTCGCCGTTGACATTGTTCGGATCCTCGTCGTCTACGAAATAATAGCCGTCGGCCTGTACCAGTCCGCGGAAATTCAGCTTGAAATCGCCGTCCTTGCTTTCAACGTTGAGTCCTTGCGTGCCGACCTCGACGTTCGGCAGTTTGGCCCACTTGCCGTCGGAGACCTCTTTGTCCACTTCCAGCTTACGCTCGATGAGTTTGACTTTCTGGTCGATCTTTTTGATGTCGGGCACGGGAGCCGCGGCGGCCGCAGTCGTCTGTTTGGCCGAGGCTGTTTCCAGCGCATGCAAAGCCTTTTCCAGTTTCGATTCCAAGTCGTGGACACGCGCTTCCAGAACGTCCACGCGGTCGTGTTGGGTTTTGGCGTTCAGATTCGGAGCGTTGAGGCTCGTCAGCGTCGTCACTGCAAGCGTCAGGGCTTTTTTTCCGTACATCGGGAAGTTTCTCCGTTCGTCGGCTCGGAGAACTTCCGGTGTTCCGGTCAGTTCCGTAGCAAATTCATGTTTTAGTTATACTGATGTGCCTCCGGAAGGCCGGTGGGCAGGGCGATCGGAGTTCATTCAGACCGCGGTTTGGGGCCGGAATTTCTCCCGCCTTTCGATCTGCACGATGCGCCCGTCGTGCACGGTGATCTCCACCGAGCCGAAGCGGATGCCGCTCAGCGCCTCGACGATCTGGGCGGCCTGCGTGTCCGGCGTTGCGGAGGCTGGTTCGGATGGCGGTGTTTTCTGCGAATGCTGGGTCACGATGGATTCCTCCCTTCCTGTGTAGGAGCAGACGCTCGTTGTTCGGATGGCGCCAGTGTATGCACGTCTTTATATGAATAGAAAGAATAAAAATAAATATATATATATCTATATTTTTTAGTGTCTGCTGTCTTTCCGATTCCAGTTTGATTCGTTCTTCATGTCTGTTTCGTCCTCGATCGCCGGTTTCCTGGGCGTATTCGCCCTGTCCCTGGGGCTTACCGGAGCCGTTCTGCGATACGCGCGACGGCGCCTGCTGGATGTTCCCAACGCCCGCAGTTCCCACCGGGTGCCGACGCCGCGGGGTGGCGGTCTGGCCATCGTGTTGGCGCTGTTGGGGGGGGAGGTCTACTGGCGCTTGGTCGTCGGGGAGTTCGCCGTCGGCTTCGCTGTCTTGGCTGGCGGCGTCCTGGTCGCGGCGGTGGGCTTCTGGGACGACCATGGCCATCTGTCCGCCCGCTGGCGCCTGCTCGCCCATCTGGCGGCGGCGGCCCTTGCCGTGGCGAGCCTGCCGGGCGACATGCCTTTACGGTTGGGACCCGTTTCGCTCGGTTCCGGAGCCTTCGCCGATTTCATCGGCGTGCTGGTCATCGCCTGGATGCTGAACCTTTTCAATTTCATGGACGGCATCGACGGTCTGGCCGGGCTGGAAGTGGTCAGTGTGGGAGCCGGTGCCACCCTCTTGCTTTTGTTATCATTGCCTTCAGGCGGTGCGCTGCCCGTCGCGCCCGGTCTGTTGGCTGCCGCTACCCTGGGTTTTCTGGCGTGGAACTGGCCGCCGGCGAAGATTTTCATGGGCGACGTCGGCAGCGGCTTCGTAGGCTATCTGCTGGGCTGCGAAGCGATCGCGACAGCGAAGACCGGGACGCTGGGCCTCGCGGTGTGGCTGATTCTGGCGGGGGTGTTCGTAGTGGATGCCAGCTTCACGTTGGTTCGCCGCATGACCGGCGGCCAGCGCTGGTACGAGGCGCATCGCTCGCATGCCTATCAACACGCTGCGCGGAGACTGGGGGGGCACGCGCCGGTCGATCATCGCGTCCTGGCGATCAACCTGCTGTGGCTGCTGCCGATGGCTGGGTTCGTGGTCTGGAATCCGGCCTTGGAACTGCCCTTGCTGATACTGGCTTATCTGCCGCTGCTCTGTCTGGCGATCCGCCTGCGAGCCGGCCAACCCGAGCTTTGATCTGTGATTCGAGCACACCTTGACAAGTTGCGTTCGCGCACTGTCATTTTCCTGCACGACCTGCTGATGGTGCCGCTGGCATGGTTCGGCGCCTATTGGTTGCGCTTCAATCTGTCCGAAGTGCCGGAGCCGCACCTGAGCGTCGCGATCAAATGGTTCCCTCTCGTGGCCGTGATCCAGGGCGCGGTGTTCCGCCTGTTCGGCCTGTACCGGGGCATCTGGCGTTTTGCTTCCATGCCCGATCTCCTTCGGATCGCCAAAGCTTCCGCCAGCGGCATCGTCCTGATCGTCGCGGCGCTTTTCTTCCTGGAGCGGCTGGACGCCGTGCCACGTTCAGTCATCCCGCTCTACACGTTGCTGTTGGTTCTGTTTTTGTCGACGCCGCGCGCCTTGTACCGGATGTGGAAGGATCGCTCCGTGCACCTGATGAACGGACGCCGCGCCCTGATCGTGGGAGCCGGCAAGGCCGGCGAAACCCTGGTGAGGGACCTGCTGCGCAGCAGCGAATCGGCTTTCGCACCGGTGGCTTTCGTCGACGACGACCCGCACAAGCGTGGCTGGGAAATCCATGGTGTGCGGGTGCGCGGTTCCTGCGACCGTATCCCCGCGCTGGCCGAAGAACTGGACATCGAGGCCATCCTGATCGCGATGCCATCAGCCGGCGATCGGGACATGCGCCGCATCGTGGAGATCTGCGAGACGACCGGCCTGCCGTTTTTGACGCTGCCTTCGGTGCAGGAGATGTGGGGAGGGCGGGTGTCCGATGCCTTGCGGGACGTGTCCATCGAAGACCTGTTGGGTCGCGCCCCGGTGAGGCTGGATTCCGCCGAACTGGCCGGTTACCTCGATGGCAAGTGCATCATGGTGACGGGGGGAGGCGGGTCCATCGGCTCGGAGCTGTGCAAGCAGATCGCGCGATTCTCGCCGGGACGTCTGGTCGTCTTCGAACACTGCGAATTCAATCTGTATCGCGTCGAGCTCGAACTACGGCAGGCCTTTCCCGACATGGCGATACATGCCGTATTGGGAGACGTCACCGATGCCGCTTCGGTGAGACGGGCGATCGACGTCCACAAACCGGCCATCATCTTCCATGCCGCGGCTTACAAGCACGTGCCCTTGCTGCAGCAGCAGGTCCGGGAAGCGGTCTTCAACAACGTGATCGGGACGCGCACGGTGGCCGAAGTCGCGGTCGAGCACGGGGTCGGCGAATTCGTGCTGATCTCCACGGACAAAGCGGTCAATCCCACCAACGTGATGGGTGCCACCAAGCGTGCCGCCGAACTGGTGGTTCAGAGTTACAACGGTCACACGGCGACGCGGTTCATCACCGTGCGTTTCGGCAACGTGCTCGGCTCGGCAGGCAGCGTGGTGCCGCTGTTCCGCGAGCAGATCCGTAACGGCGGGCCGGTTACCGTGACGCATCCGGAAGTCACGCGGTTTTTCATGACCATTCCCGAAGCTTGTCAGCTCATCATGAAGGCGGCCGCGACCGGCCAGGGGGGGGAAGTGTTCGTGCTGGACATGGGGGAGGCCGTCCGCATCGGCTACCTGGCCGAACAGATGATCCGTCTCAGTGGCAAACGCCCAGGGACGGACATCGCCATCGAATACGTCGGCCTGCGGCCCGGCGAAAAAATGCATGAGGAGCTATTCCTCGGCTTCGAAAAGCTCCAGCCGACCAGTCATGCCAAGCTGATGCTGGCCCAGGCGCCGCCGTGTGACCGTTCTCTCGTCGCGGCCCGGATCGCCGCGATGGAGGCAGCCTGCCGCAGTTTCGACCAGGACGGGGTCTTTCGGGAACTGTGCCATCTGGTGCCGGAATACCGTGACGCAGGGTCCGGAAGCTGAAAATGTGCTTGTATTCCAGTGGCCGCTTGGATAGAATTACCCGCTTTGATTGGGGCGCCAGAACGGAGCGTACAAAAAAATGAAAACCTTTAGCGCAAAGCCGGCTGAGGTTAAACGCGACTGGTATGTCGTCGATGCCGAAGGCAAGACGCTGGGTCGTCTGAGCACGGAAATCGCGCGTCGCCTGCGCGGCAAGCACAAGCCCGAGTACACGCCGCATGTCGATACCGGCGACTACATCGTGGTCGTCAATGCCGAGAAAGTGCGCGTGACCGGCAACAAGGAACAGGATAAGATTTATTACAAACACACCGGTTACATCGGCAACATGAAGTCGATCAGCCTGGGCAAGCTGCGTGACCGCCGTCCCGAACTCATCATCGAAACCGCGGTGAAGGGCATGCTGCCGAAGAACCCCTTGGGCCGGGCGATGTTCCGTAAACTGAAGGTCTACGCCGGGCCGAGCCACCAGCACCAGGCGCAGCAACCGAAACCTCTCGAAATTTAACGAACGACTCAGGCACATGGCACAGACCCAGTACTACGGCACGGGCCGCCGCAAGAGCGCGATCGCCCGTGTCTACACCCGGACCGGCACCGGCCAGATCCGCATCAATGACAAATCGCTGGAAGAGTATTTCGGCCGCAAGACGGACCGTATGATCGTCATGCAGGCATTGGAAGCGGTCGAAATGACTGATAAGCTCGATGTCAACGTCAAAGTCATTGGCGGCGGACCTTCCGGTCAGGCCGGTGCCATTCGCCATGGTTTGGCTCGCGCACTCATCGAACTGGATGAGGCCATGCGTCCCGTGCTGCGTAAGGCGGGCTACGTGACCCGCGATGCGCGCGAGGTCGAACGTAAGAAAGTCGGCCTGCACAAGGCACGTCGCCGCCCGCAGTACTCCAAGCGTTAACCGAGTTCCGCTGGGGGATCGTCTAGCGGTAGGACAGCGGACTCTGACTCCGTCAACCGTGGTTCGAATCCACGTCCCCCAGCCAATGAAATCAAGCCCTTACGCAAATGCGAAGGGCTTTTTCATTGCCCGGTGTCAACCAAGTGTCAACGCACTTATGTAAGGCCGCGCGCGATTTGGCACAAATTTGCCCGACTATTGGCATAGCCCTAACCGCGGTTCCTGATGATCAACGCCTCGAATAGCGCTCGATCCTTGCCAAAGGAGTAGCGGATGCCGATGCGTCCCAGGGGCAGCCCTTCAAATGACCCTGCCCCTGCAAAGTGGAGTGCTTAGCCCTTGTTGAAAATGTCGACAAGGGGTGAAGCGATGAGTGACAAGCAGGTGCGTGCGCAGTACACGCGGGAGTTCAAGCTGGAGGCGGTGCGGCAGGTGCGCGC
>NZ_JBPDXO010000005.1:0-269140 GCF_051295855.1 Methylococcus sp. S1M | reverse complement strand
GCACTGGTCGCAGCCTCAACGCCACCCGGAAACCAGGATGATCCGCTGCGAGCGGTCTGCTACGTCTCCGACCAGCCGGGCATCCTGCATGCCTGGATCGACCCCTCCGGCCTCACCAAAAAGCTGACGGCACTTGCCCGCCCACACGCGACCGGCACCGTTCCGATGGCCGAGCGACCGCAGCTCAAGGCCGATCTTGAGCGACGGCTTTTCGAGGCGGAAACCGCCGAGGAAGCGCTGGTCGTGCAGGCCGAATCCCAAGGCGTCGAAATCTTCCGCCGACCGGACATCGACCCGAGTATCGTTCTTGCCGTTGACCTGGAGGGCGCAGAATGAAGACGCAATTGCCCATGCAATTCCGCAGCGCCACCATCACTCCGGATACCACCGATTCCGCCAAACGCACCTTCAACGTAGTGTGGTCGACCGGCGCCGCCGTCAAGCGCTTCGACCCCTTGGAAAACCGGATCTTCAACGAAGTCCTGGACCTATCCGGAGCTGACCTGTCCCGGCTGAACTCGGGCGCAGCGCCCGTCCTCGACGGCCACCAGGCCGCGGGTGTGGGCAGCGTCATCGGCGTGGTGGAGCGAGCCAGCATATCCGCCGGAAAGGGCGTAGCCACCATCCGGCTTTCCGAGCGGCCCTTCGTCCAATCCATCTTGCAGGACGTGCAAGACGGCATCCTCAGGAACGTGTCCATCGGCTACTCCATCGACGAAGCCACCCTGATACCCGGCAAGAACGGCCAGCCCGACACGGTAAAGGTCGTCCGATTCACGCCGCTGGAGATTTCGCTTGTATCGATTCCCGCCGATGCCGGCGCTCAGGTTCAACGGAGCCAGGACAAGACCTTCCCTGTCCAGTTGACTCGCCAGCTTTTCGACGCGGCAGCTATTTACGCCAAACGAAACGCCACGCGGGGCGCAGGTTCGGCGCTTCCAGCAAATCCCCCTGGAGCGCCGAAGCCGACACCGCCAGCCCGTCGAGCGCTGCCTGATCCGTCAGCCGTCTATGCCTCAAGGCGCTCAAGTTAGGGGACCGCGAGGATCAGCGCGGCGCATGGTGTCACCCAGTCAAAGGCCATGCGGGCTGAGCCGGAGTTCGTCGTATCCTCCGGCAAGGCTTCTTTCCCCCATCCACCAGGACCTCACCACCATGAGCAACGACCCGATTTCATCCCTTGAGCAATCCATACTGGCCGCGGTCGGAGACAACGACCAGGTGAAACAGACGTTCGCCAACTGGCGCATCGCCCATGCTGGCAAGACCATCAAGGTCCAGCGCCCCATCACAAGGGAAGAAGCCGACCGCCTGGCACGATTAATCGAATCCGGCATGTCTCCTACATACGCTATCCGGGCACTGGGCCTACCAGGGCAAGGCGTTCAACGGAAGCGCTCGAACTTCCTAGGCTGATGGGTCCTCTTCCGCGCCCTACGCCATACGGGTAGGCAAACTCGCGAGGTTTGGCTAGTCGCAGGCCCCTATAGATTTCCTACCTACTATCCACGAAACCCGCGTCGCTACTGGGTTTCAGCTATCATGCCGAGGAAATGAGGCCAATTCCCGCTTCCTTATGCCTGACATCCTGGATCAGCTCGAAGCCGAGCTTACATCCCATCTACCGGTAGAGCGCCACCAGACCGTCTACGCTGCGATAGACCATATCCGCGACCAGTTCGGCGGATCTCCGCAGTACATCGCCACCAAATCCCGCGGCCGCAGGGACGCCCAGATTTCCAAGGCCGTCGAAAGCGGCAAGACCATGACCGAAGTCGCCAAGGAGCACGGCGTGAACAAGTCCACGGTATCCAGGATCATGCGGAAGCGCTCAGGGTTTTTGTAGGACGGCCGGAACTACCTACCGCTCGGCGCAATCTGATAGCATTGCGTTGCATACCGTGTCAAACGATTCGAGGATTAGCGTGCGCAGCCATGGGAGATTTCCAAGGGAGCAAGTTCCAAGGGGACAGATTCCACCCAAGCCACCACCGCCGCCACCTCCTCCGACGCCCAAACAGATTGGGGAATGACCATGTCCAAGACAATGTATGAGATCACCTTCGAATTGCGCTATGCCGTTCGTGTACTGGAGCGGAGCGCGTGTTACTGGCGCACCGTCGATACTATGACTCGCATGGCGGGGCTTCTTTCAGGAACTGCGGCGTTTGCGGCGATCATAGGAACCAACAAGGAGATGACGTTGGCGTTTGGTATCTGCTTCGCCATACTTCAGGCTATCGAGTACATTCTGTCACCGGCGGCAAAAGCTGCTGCGGCGCATGAGACGTCGAAAATATACGATGCCATCCTGGCGGAAAGGCTGCGCAAATCACCGGAAGAGCTGGAGCAGGCGCTTCTTGATGCACGCACGAAGGACATGGTTATAGTGTCCAACTCGCTCAAGCGGCTGGCATACAATGACGTCGCCGAGGAGATCGGCCGGAGTGATTACGGATTCAGGCTTGGCGCGTGGAATCGCATTGTTGGGCTGCTGGCGTAGATCATCCTTTCCGCATCACACCAAGCCCGCCCCGAGCGGGCTTTTTCACGCCCGCCCGCATCCATCGCCTCCGCCAGCTCCGGCACGCCTTTGTCCACGACACGCTTAGCCTGGCGGTAGGTCTCCTTGTTCCCGGACCCGGCTTGCTTGGCGGCGATTCATGATAAGGTAGATATACGCCACTCGCAGGGCGAGTACTGCGAGCAAATCGGAATCCGTCCAGCATCGAGGCGATTGGGCTTATCTGCCCGGAATAGGTCTTGCGTACTTTCGCTCAGAAATGAGCAGAACCGCGGGAACGCAGGCGGTCACTCACTTTTCGGGGAAACTCCCGAAAACCAGCACCCAGATGCACGTGGGAACCTGACCCTTTTCCCCGAAATTGGGGAGCGGGCTGAAAGGGTCGCATTTCAAACGCGACCCTTCACCAGCAGGCGCCAGCGGTCAGTTTCCCACCGCTGGTGGAGAACCAGGCCGATCACTGGGCGCGATTTCGGATCAGACCCTTCACCCCGCCAACGGGGCGCATCCAAATTTGGATCGGCGACCAGCACGCACATGCCCAGCGTCCAACCTCCATTGGCGGATGGACAGGGCGACGACCGCCAACACGCGCATGAGCACCACGACTACGTGGTTTTTTCCGAATTTGGCAAAAACCGATCACCACGGCCAATGGCTCCAGATGTGCGAGGGGCTGCCGTTCACAGAAAACACCGCCCAGCGGCTCATGGCGATAGCCCGTGACCCAAGACTTTCAAATGCTGCACATGTGCAGCATTTACCCAACTTCCTGGCGAACCCTCTACGAACTCACGAAGGTGGTGAAGGAGAGACTGCTGGCGGATGCTTTCCAACCGTTCGTTTGCGGAAATTTGCTCCCGCAGGTTGGAAATAGGTTGGAACGAATCTGACGGAAGGCTTGATGAGTGATGTAACCGCTTGATTTTATGGAGCCGGTGATAGGATTTGAACCTACGACCCGCACATTACGAATGTGCTGCTCTACCGACTGAGCTACACCGGCTTCGTCCGCTGGGAGGCGCATTATAGGCACAGAAGCCGGCCGACACAACCCGGACGGGGCCGGCTGCGTCCCGCCGCGGCTCATGGCGCTACCGGACCTCGGCATCGAGGTCTTCGTAGGCCGCCGGCGTGAATCTCGGCGTGCAGATGGCGAGAAATACCAGGTCGCCGGCGCCCGTGTTGGCGATGCGCTGGGATACCCCTGGCGGTATGAGCACCACGTCCCCCGGCCCGACGGCCGAAGGCGCCACCCCTCCGATTTCGACCCGGCCTTGCCCCTCCAGGATCAGGTAGCGCTCCGTGGTGTCGCGGAGCCGGTGCAGCCGGGTGGTGACGCCGGGTTCGACGCGGGCGCGGGCGACGGAAACATCGGCATCGGCGGCGGAATTCCACCATTCGGTGATATGGCAGCGTTCGTCGAAATAGTATTCGCGCGCCGATCGGTGATGGATACCTGCCTGAGTCATGACACGCGTTCTTCGGTTCCTGATGGTGGCCGGGCTGACCGCAGTATAACGCGATCGCGCCCCGGAACCGCCGCGGCCTGGGCGATTCGGTTAGAATTCGTGGTTTGTCCTCCGCTCCCTGACGCTTTGCCACGCCGGAAGTTCCATCCGATGCCCGATCCATCCGACCTGTCCAGACACACGCCGATGATGCAGCAGTATCTGCGCATCAAAGCGGAGCATCCGGACCGGCTGCTGTTTTACCGGATGGGCGATTTCTATGAATTGTTCTTCGAAGACGCCCGGCGGGCGGCAAGGCTGCTGGACCTGACCCTCACCAGCCGGGGCGAATCGGGCGGCGAACGCGTCGCCATGGCGGGCATTCCTTACCATGCGGTCGACGGCTATCTGGCACGCCTCATCCGGCTGGGCGAATCGGTGGCGATCTGCGAGCAGGTCGGCGATCCGGCCACCTCGAAAGGGCCGGTGGAGCGCAAGGTGGTGCGGATCGTGACGCCCGGCACGGTGACCGACGAGGCGCTGCTGGAGGAGCGCCGCGACAACCTGCTGGCGGCGGTTGCCCGCGATGGCGCCGTGTTCGGGCTGGCGGTGCTGGATCTGTCCGGCGGGCGTTTCACTCTGCAACAGCCGGGGTCCGTGGCGCAGCTCCTGAACGAGCTGGAGCGGCTGAATCCGGCCGAGATCCTGGTCAGCGAGGACGAACCGTTGACGGAGGAACTGTCCGGACGGCGGGGTCTGACCCGGCGTCCCCCCTGGCATTTCGATCCTGAGAGCGGCCGCCGCCAGTTACTGAACCAGTTCGGCACCCAAGACCTGGCGGGCTTCGGCTGTGAGTATCTGGGCCTGGCCGTAGGCGCCGCTGGCTGCCTGCTGCAATACCTGCGCGACACCCAGCGCAGCGCCCTGCCTCACATCCGCAGCATCCGCGCCGAGAGCGGAACGGAATATGTCGGCCTGGACGCCGCCAGCCGCCGCAACCTGGAGCTGGACTGGCATCCTTCCGGCCGCGCCGAGTTCACCCTGCTGGGACTCCTGGACCGCACCGGATCGGCGATGGGCGGGAGGCTGCTGCGGCGCTGGCTGCATCAGCCTTTGCGCGACCGGACGACCCTCATACTCCGCCAGCAAGCGATCGGCGAGTTGCTGGCGGACCGCCGCTTCGAAGCTCTGCACGACTTGCTACGCGGCGTAGGCGATGTCGAGCGGATCGCCGCCCGGATCGCCCTCAAATCGGCCAGACCCCGCGACCTGTCCACGTTGCGCCAGACGCTCAAGGCCCTGCCCGCCCTCCGGGAGACCCTCCACGGTACCGAAAGCGCACTGCTGGGAGAACTGACGGGGCGCCTCGTCGACCAGCCCGAGCTGAGCGAGCTGTTGCAACGGGCCATCGTCGATGACCCGCCGCAGCTGATCCGCGACGGCGGTGTGATCGCCGAGGGCTACCACGCCGAGCTCGACGAGCTGCGTCTCCTGAGTGAAAACGCCGACCGTTTCCTGGCCGAGCTGGAGGAAAAGGAGCGTGAGCACACCGGGCTGGGTGCTCTCAAGGTCGGTTACAACCGCGTGCAGGGCTTCTACATCGAACTGCCGCGGAGCCAGGCCGACCGGGCGCCGGTGCATTACATCCGGCGTCAGACGCTGAAAAACGCCGAGCGCTACGTCACACCGGAGTTGAAGGCCTTCGAGGACAAGGTGCTGAGCGCCCGCGAAAGAGCGCTGTCCTGCGAAAAAGCCCTCTATGAGGCCTTACTGGAAATACTGGGGCGCTGGCTGCCCGCGCTGCAGGACTGCGCGGCGGGGCTGGCCGAACTGGACGTACTGGCGAATCTGGCGGAGCGCGCCGACCGGCTGAACTGGGTGGCGCCGCGACTGGTGGACGCTCCGGGCATCCGCATCGTCGGCGGACGCCATCCCGTGGTCGAGCAGGTCGGCGGCACACCGTTCGTGCCCAATGACCTGGTATTCGGTCCGAACCGCCGCATGCTGGTCATCACCGGCCCGAACATGGGCGGCAAATCGACCTACATGCGGCAGGCCGCGATCATCGTGCTGATGGCTCACATCGGGAGCCACGTCCCGGCGGCGGAAGCCGAAATCGGCCCGATCGACCGCATCTACACCCGTATCGGCGCTTCCGACGACCTGGCCGGCGGCCGCTCCACCTTCATGGTGGAGATGACCGAGACCGCCAACATCCTGAACAACGCCACGGCGGAAAGCCTGGTGCTGATGGACGAAATCGGCCGTGGCACCAGCACCTTCGACGGACTTTCGCTGGCCTGGGCCTCTGCCGAGCACCTCGCGCGGGAAACCCGCGCCTATACGCTGTTCGCCACCCATTATTTCGAACTGACGGCATTGGCCGAGGAATGCGAGGACGTCGGCAACGTCCACCTGGACGCCGTGGAGCACGGCGACAAGGTGGTGTTCCTGCATGCGGTCCGGGAAGGACCGGCGAGCCAGAGCTATGGTCTACAGGTGGCGGCGCTGGCGGGGGTGCCGCAGACGGTCATCGACAACGCGCGGCGGAAACTGGAGCAGCTCGAACGGCAGGCTCGGTCGGCGCATCAGCAGGCCGCACCGGTGGCCCAGCTCGATTTGTTCCTGCCTCCGGAGCCGCACCCCGTGGTGCGGCGGCTCGAGTCCTTGGACGTCGATGGGCTGAGCCCGCGCGAGGCACTGAATCTGCTGTTCGAGTTGAAACAGTCGCTGTGAGAACGGACTGGCGACGGACGGATCCCGGTGCCGTCCGAGCGGAGGGTCAGGGCGTCCTCGCCTGCCTGCCGCCCTCATCCTTTTCATGCTTGAGCATGCGGGCGAGCTGCTCGGCCGGAACGTAGCCCGGCAACACGTTGCCGCCGCCGGTGACGATCATCGGCGTGCCCTGAGCACCGATGGCGGTTCCCAGCGCCATCTGCTCCTTGATGGGATTGTCGCAGGTCCTTTCTTCCACCTTCTCGCCCTTCTTGGCCTTGGTCAAGGCAGCGTTGCGATCCTTGGCGCACCACACGTTGACCGCTTTGTCCCAGGATTCCGAACCCTCGCCGGCACGCGGAAAGAACAGGTAACGGATCTCGATGCCTTCCTTGAGATAGCTGTCCATCTCCGAATGGAGTTTGCGGCAGTAACCGCAATCGATGTCGGTGAAGACGTAGGCCACGTACTTGCCGATCTTGGGTTTGAACACGATCATGTTCTTCTCGCCCAGCTTTTCCAGCGCCCCGAGCCGGGCCGTGGCGAGTTTGGGTTCGGTCAGGTCTTCCCGGTTCTTGAGATCGATCAGCGAGCCCTGGAACAGGTATTTGCCGTCGTCGGAGACATAGAACAGCTTCGGACCGACGATGACCTCGGAAATGCCGGCCAGCGGCGACGGCTTGATGGAATCGGGCTTCACCCCGGGCAGTGCCCGCCCGATCGCCTCCTCCACGGCTTTGGCATCCGCCAGGACGGATGCGACGGGCACGGCCAGGAGCGCGACCAGGGACAGCACGGAACGGAACGCTGGTTTCATCAGGGGATACCTCGGGATGGAAGGAATGGGGAGCTTAGGAGAACAAGCGTTCGATGTCGAGCATGAAAGCCAGCGCCATCAACGCGATCAGGATGAAAAGCCCGACCTGCTGCGCCAGCAGCTGGGTCCTTTCGGAGAGCGGACCGCCTTTCACCGCTTCGATCAGATAGAACATCAAATGACCGCCGTCCAGCACCGGGACCGGCAGCAGATTGAGTACGCCGAGGCTGACGCTGATCAAAGCCAGGAACTTGACGAACTGTGCGAGGCCCGCCTTGGCGGACTGCCCGGCGTACTGGGCGATGCTGATGGGACCGCTTAGGTTTTCCACGGTCGCCTTGCCAACGAGCATGCGCCCGATCATCTTGAGCGAGAGCCAGGCGTAATCGCCGGTGCGCTCCACCGCCGCGCCCAGAGCCGATATGACGCCCAGCCGATACTCCACTTCCATCGCGGCCCGCAACGAATCCGGTATCCGCGCCACCGCCCCGATCCTCCCGACCGTGCCGGTCGGGCCGTTCACGGCATCGGGCCTGATCTCCAGAGACACATGCACGCCATCGCGTTCCACCACCAGTCCGATCATCCGGCCGGGATGCGCGCGCACGATGTCGACCCACTGGCGCCAGCTACGCAAGGTCTCACCGTCCGCGGAAAGCAGCAGGTCGCCTGGCTTCATGCCGGCCCGCTCCGCCGGACTGCCGGGCTCGGTCCGCTCGATCACCGGCGCCAGTTCGGGCTGCCAGGGTTGCAGCCCCAGCCGGTCTCCCAGGGCTTCCGGAGCGTCGAGGACATGCGCAGGGATGCTGAGCGTGCGGAGCACCCGTCCGCCCGCACTGGTCTTCACCTCGACCTGCACGACGCCCTCGTCCATCACCCGCTCGAAGATCTTCCCCATGGCGAGACCCCAGGTCGGCGTCGGATCGCCGTCCACGGCGAGGATCTCATCCTCCGGCTCGAACCCCGCTTCGGCGGCGAAAGTACCGGCCTCCACCGGCCCCAGCACCGGCCGTATGCCGGTCTCGCCGGCCATGAATACGCCCCAGTAAAGCAGGATGGCCAGCAGGAAATTGAATACCGGTCCCGCGGCGACGATGGCGAACCGAACCGGTAGGCTCTGCCGGTTGAAGGCGTAAGGCAGATCGGCCGGAGCGACTGCCCCTTCCCGCTCGTCGACCATGCGGACATAGCCGCCGATGGGGATGGCGGACAGGGTGAATTCCGTGCCGTCCGGTTTCCTTTGCCAGCGCAGGAGGGGAGTGCCGAAACCGAGGGAGAAGCGCAGCACCTTCACCCCGAGCCTGCGCGCCACCCAATAATGGCCGAACTCGTGCGCCGCGATGAGCAGCGCCAGAGCGACGAGAAAATAGAAGATCGTGTGGATGAGAGACATCAAACCCTTAAGTCATCGATGTACTTCTGCGCTACCTTGCGGGTTTCCGCGTCCGCTTGCAAGACCGACTCGATCGCATCCGCCGCATTGGGCGCCACCCTCGCCATGCAGTGCTCGATCACCCGCGGTATGCCCGTGAACGCCAGCCGGCGGTCCAGGAACGCCGCAACCGCGGTCTCATTGGCCGCATTCAGGATCGCCGGCGCCGTGCCGCCCGCTCCCACCGCCTCGTAGGCCAGACGCAGACAAGGGAAACGGGCGAGGTCCGGACGTTCGAAATTCAATTGCCGGACAGCGAACAGATCGAGAGATTCCGCGCCGGATTCGAAGCGATCGGGCCAGGCAAGCGCATGGGCGATCGGAATGCGCATGTCGGGCGTACCCATCTGGGCCAGCACGGTGCCATCGACGTAATCCACCATGGAATGGATCACGCTCTGGCGGTGCACGACGACCTGCACGTCGTCGGGCTTCGCGTTGAACAGCAGACAGGCCTCGATCACCTCCAGCCCCTTGTTCATCATGGTCGCCGAATCGACGGAGATCTTCCGACCCATCACCCAGTTGGGATGCGCCACCGCCTGCTCCGGCGTCACCGTCTCCAGCTCGGCCAAGGGCGTGTGCAGGAATGGTCCCCCGGAGGCGGTGAGGAGAATTCGGCGCACGCCGACGGCCCGGCTACCCGCGCGGTATGCCGCCGGCATACACTGAAACACCGCGTTGTGCTCGCTGTCGATCGGCAGCAACCGGGCACCCGATCGCGCCACCTCGGCCATGAACAGCGGGCCGGACATCACCAGCGCTTCCTTGTTGGCCAGCAGCACGTCCTTGCCGGCCCGCGCCGCCGCCAGCGTGGGCAGCAGCCCCGCGGCACCGACGATCGCCGCCATCACGCTGTCCACCTCCGGCAGGGAGGCGATCTGCTCCAGCGCCTCTGGCCCGGCCAGCACCTCGATACCGCCCAGACCCGCGGCCATCAGCCGCTCCCGCAGACACGCAGCGGCCTCGGCCCGGATCACCGCTGCATAGCGCGGCCGGTAAGCGCGGCATTGCTCGAACAGGCGGTCGACGTTGCCGTTGGCGGACAAGGCCACCACACGGTAGCGGTCGGGATGGCGCGCCAGCACGTCGAGCGTGCTGACGCCGATCGAACCGGTGGAGCCGAGTATGCATATGCCTTTCACGGACTTCTCCAGATGTCTGCCGACGCCGTGGTTTACTCTTCCGGAGCCGATTCTTCGGCCCCGGCATCGCTGGCCTCTGGCTCGGCCTCTTCCTGTCCCATCGGTTCCGGAGCGGCTTCACCGCTTTCCGGCTGGATCGGCTCGACCTGAACCGGCGCGCCCTCCATGTCGGTAGGTACTTCGATCGTCACGGGCTCGGCGGTCTGCAGGAACAGGCCAAGCAGCATGGAGCCGGCATAGAATACCGCGACCGAGGCCAACAAGGCGTCGATCCGGTCGAGCACGCCGCCGTGGCCGGGCAGCAGCGAACCGCTGTCCTTCACCCCTCGCTGCCGCTTGAGCAGGCTCTCGAACAGATCGCCGCCCACCGAAATCACGACGGTGACCAGGGATAGGATGACGAAATCGGCAATGGTCAAAGGCTCCAGCTTGAACCAGAGACCCACGGCGACCGCCAGGATGGCCGACACCGCCAGGGCCCCGTACAGTCCCTCGACCGTCTTGCCGGGGCTGATTTCCGGCATCAGCTTGGTGAAACCCCATCTGCGCCCCACGAAATAGGCGGCGATGTCCGCGAAAGAAATCAGCACCAACAGGTACAGCGCCTGCGCGGCGCCGAAATTGAAGCGCAGCCAGATGAAGAGGATCCAGGAGGTGAGCAGAATGAACCAGCCCAGTCCCAACTTCAGCCCGACCGGCAACCGGATGGCGAGTGCCTTGTCTGGCCTGGCCCGGAGCAGCATGCCAACGGCGAACCACCACGCCACCACCGGCCACATCAGCCAATCGACCGTATACGGTGCCCAGAAACTGGCGGAGGCCATGGGCACGCCGAGGGCGACCAGGAATGCGATCCGTCCCGTGCGACTCTCCACACCGGAAACGTCCGCCCATTCCCAAGCGGCAAGCAGGATGACGCCTCCCCAAACCGCCGAAAACGCGGTGGGCTTGAGCAGGAGCACGGCTGCGATGACCAGGGGCGCCAGGACAAGTGCCGTAATCAAGCGATTTTTGAACATGGCGGAATCGGATTGGATGAGTGGAAAAATCTTGGCGGAATGAAGTCAGGGCATGCGGCCCGCGACCTGATCGCCGGTAAAGCCGAACCGGCGCTGCCTGCCGGCATAGTCCTCGAACGCGAGATCCAGCGCCCCCTCGTCGAATTCCGGCCACAGCACCGGCGTGAAATACAGCTCCGTGTAGGCCAGCTGCCAGAGCAGGAAGTTGCTGATCCGGCGTTCGCCGCCGGTGCGGATAAAGAGGTCGGGCTCGGGGAGGTCGGCCAGTGCAAGCTGTTGCTGCAGTCTGTCCGCCGTGATCTGCTCGGGCGACAGCTCGCCTCGTCGGACCTTCTCCGCCAGGGTCTGGGCCGCCTGGACGATGTCCCAGCGCCCGCCGTAATTCGCCGCGATGGCCAGTTGCAAGCCGGTATTGCTGCGGGTCAGTGACTCGGCGGCGTCCATCCGCTCACGCAGCGCCTCGCCAAAGGCCGCGCGGTCGCCGATGATACGCAGGCGCACGCCGTTCTGGTGCAGTTTTTCCGTTTCCCGTTCCAGCGTCGACAGGAACAATTCCATCAGCACGGAGACTTCCTGCTCGGGCCGCCGCCAGTTCTCGCTGCTGAACGCGAACAGCGTCAGCGCTTCCACGCCGCGCTTCGCGCAGTGCTCCACCACTTTGCGGACCGCCCCGACGCCGGCGCGGTGGCCGGCGGTGCGAGGCAGATAGCGCTCTTGCGCCCAGCGGCCGTTGCCGTCCATAACGATGGCGACGTGGCGGGGGATGCGTCGCATCCTGGCGCCATCTTCCGGGGCAGACGCCACCGGCTTGACATTGTCCGGCGAAAAGACCATGGATCGCAGCGTGTCAAACGGCAAGCAGGTCGGCTTCCTTCTGCTCCAGAAGCTTGTCGATTTCTTTGATGAACTGATCCGTGGTCTTCTGAATCTGTTCCTGGCTGCGACGGTCCTCGTCCTCGGAAATCAGCTTTTCCTTGAGCGCCGCCTTGAGTTCGTTGTTGGCATCCCGGCGGATGTTGCGGATCGCCACCCGTCCGTTCTCGGCCTCCTGACGCACCACCTTGATCAGATCGCGGCGGCGCTCCTCGGTCAGCGGCGGCAGCGGCACCCGGATGACGGTACCGGCAGTGGAGGGGTTGAGCCCCAGGTCCGAGGTCATGATCGCCTTTTCTATGGCCTGCACCATGTTCCGCTCCCAGGGGGTGACCGCCAGGCTGCGGGCGTCCTCCACGGCGACGTTGGCGACCTGGGTCAGCGGCACCTCATTGCCGTAATAAGACACCCGGATATGCTCCAGCAGGCTCGGGTGGGCGCGTCCGGTTCGAATCTTCGCGAATTCGTGTTTCAGAGCCTCGATGCTCTTTTGCATCCGTTCCGCGGTACGTTTCTGTATGTCGTTGATCATAGGTTCATTACCCCGTTACCAGCAAAGATCCGATGTCATCGCCCCGAATCAGACGCATCACCGCGCCCTGACGAAAAACGTTCATGACCCGCAGCGGCATCTTGTAATCGCGGCACAGCACCAGCGCCGTCGTGTCCATGACATTCAGGCGCTGATCCAGCGCCTCGTCGTAGGTCAGACGCGTATAGAATTTCGCTTCCGGGTTTTTCACGGGATCGGCCGAGTAGACGCCGTCGACCTTGGTCGCCTTGATCAGCAGGTCGGCGCCGATCTCGATGGCTCGGAGGCTGGCGGCGGAGTCGGTGGTGAAGAACGGATTGCCGGTGCCCGCGGCGAAGACCACGACCCGCCCTTTTTCCAGATGCCGGACCGCACGTCGGCGGATATAGTCCTCACACACCTGGTTGATCTTGAGGGCCGACATGACACGCACCGGCCGCCCCAGATTCTCGAGGGCGTCCTGCATGGCCAGGGCGTTGATGACCGTGGCGAGCATGCCCATGTGATCGCCGGTCACACGATCCAGCCCTTCCGATGCCTTCTCGGCGCCGCGGACGATGTTGCCGCCCCCGATGACCAGGCCGACCTCGACGCCGGCCTGGCACAGCTCATCGATCTCCGTCGCCAGCCGCTTCAGGATCTCGGCATCGATGCCCGCTCCCTGGTCTCCCATCAAGGCTTCGCCGCTGAGCTTGAGCAAGATACGTTTGTATACCGGTTCTGTCATAAACCCGTCGGAAGCTGGTTGATCCATTCTGCTCGGGCCGTCCGGCCCGGGAGGCTGCCCGGCGCGCCAGGGCGCCGGGCGAGGATGCCTCAGGAAGCGCGCACCTGCGCCATCACTTCTTCGGCGAAATTGGTTTCTTCCTTCTCGATGCCCTCGCCGACTTCAAAACGGACGAAGCGCACCACTGAAGCGCCTTTGGACTGTAGGAGCTTGCCCACCGTCTGATCGGGATCCTTGACGAAGGGCTGACCCACCAGGGTGATCTCGCCGAGGAACTTGCCGATCCGGCCTTCGACCATCTTTTCGACGATGTTCGCTGGCTTGCCGCTGGCCTGTGCCTGGGCACTGAAGATTTCCTTCTCCTTGGCGATCACTTCGGCCGGCACGCCCTTCTCGTCACAGCACAAGGGCTTGCTCGCCGCGATGTGCATGGCGATGTCCTTGCCCAGTTCGGCGTCGCCGCCGACCAGTTCGACCAGCACGCCGATCCGGGTGCCGTGCAGATAACTCGCGATCCGGCCGTCCTGGCTGCTCAAGCGCTCGAAGCGGCGTACATTGATGTTCTCGCCGATCTTGGCGATCATCTCCCTGCGCACCTGGTCCACCGTCGCGCCCGCCCTCATCTCGCCAGCCAGGAGTTCTTCGACGGTCGTCGCGGAAGAAGCCAGAGCCACAGCGGCGACGTCGTCGGCGAACTTGACGAAGTCATCGCCCTTGGCCACGAAGTCGGTTTCGCAGTTGACCTCGACGATGGCCGCGGCCTTGCCGTCCTCGCTCACCCTGGCGCAGATGCGCCCTTCGGCGGCGGTACGGCCGGACTTCTTGTCGGCTTTGGCCAGCCCCTGCTTCCTCATCAGCTCGACCGCGGCTTCCAGATCGCCGCCGGTTTCCGTCAGCGCCTTCTTGCACTCCATCATGCCGGAACCGGTACGTTCGCGCAGTTCCTTCACCATTCCCGCAGTAATGCTCATTACAGCCAACCTCTCGTATGAAAACCGTTGATCAATCCAAAAAAACGCCTCCGGGCGGAGGCGTTTTTCACGACACTGCCGGGTGTGGGCCGTCAGCCGCCCAAGGTCTCGCCCATGGCCCCCTGCTCCGTTTCCGGCTCCATTTCCACAAATTCGTCCGCCACCGCGCCAAAATCCACACCGGACGCCTTGCCGCGCAGAATCGCCGTCGCGGCGCTCTGGGCATACAACTGGACCGCCCGAATGGAATCGTCGTTGCCCGGAATCACATAGTCGATGCCGACGGGGCTGTTGTTGGTATCCACCACGCCGACGACGGGGATGCCCAGCTTACGTGCCTCACTGACGGCGTTCTTCTCGTAACCCGTATCGATGATGAACATCACGTCGGGGAGACGATCCATGTCGCCGATGCCGCCGACGTTGCAAACCAGCTTCTCCAGCTCACGCATCATGCCGAGCGCTTCCTTTTTGCTGAAGCGGTTGAGACGGCCATCGTCGCGCATGGCCTGCAAGTCCTTCATCCGGGCGATGGACGCCTTGATGGTCTTGAAATTGGTCAGCATGCCGCCCAGCCAGCGGTGATTGACGTAAGGCATGCCACAGCGCCGGGCTTCTTCTTCGATGACCTTGCGCATGGTCTTCTTGGTGCCTACGAACAGAATCTTACCGCGGTTGGCGGCGACCTGCTCCAGGTATTTCATGGCATCGTTGAACAGGGGCAGCGTCTTTTCCAGATTGATGATATGGATATTGCTGCGCGCGCCGAAGATGAAAGGAGCCATCTTCGGATTCCAGTAACGCGTCTGGTGCCCGAAGTGAACGCCCGCTTCGAGCATCTGACGCATGGTAACTGAGGTCATCGGTTTCTCCGTATAATGTCTGACCGGGCCGGCAGCGCCCGGCGGTAGGGTTGCGCCTCCACGCATCCCGGCCGGCGACCGTTCCCGACGGAACGGCACCCCACCGGCCGTGACGATGCATGTGTGGTGTGTTGCCAAATAAAGCCGTGCTTTATACCATAGCAGCGCCTTTTGGACAATCAACCCTCCCTCCTTCCACGGATCGGGAGCCCTCCCGTTTCCGCCGTAATTTCATGAGCATCAGCATCAAGAGCGCCGAGGACATCGAGGGCATGCGCGTGGCCTGCCGCCTCGCCGCTGAAGTCCTCGACATGATCGCGCCCTACATCAAAGCGGGCATCACCACCGAAGAAATCGACCGGATCTGCCACGACTTCATCGTAGACGAGCAGCACGCCATCCCTGCTCCGCTGAATTACAAAGGCTTCCCAAAGTCGATATGCACCTCGGTCAACCACGTCATCTGCCACGGCATCCCGGGCCCCAAGAAGCTGAAGAACGGCGACATCATCAACGTCGACATCACGGTCATCAAGGATGGCTTCCACGGCGACACTAGCAAGATGTTCCTGGTCGGCCAGGTCAAACCCTATGCCCGGCAACTGGTCGACGTCACCCGTGAAGCCATGTATCTGGGCATACGTGAAGTGCGGCCGGGCGCCGCGTTGAACCGGATCGGCGCCGCCATCGAGCGGCATGCCAGCAAATACAATTATTCCGTGGTACGGGAGTTCTGCGGCCACGGCATCGGCCGCGAGTTCCACGAAGAACCGCAGGTGCTCCACTATTTCGAACCGAAACTGGACATCCGCCTCGAAGCGGGAATGATCTTCACCATCGAGCCGATGATCAACCAGGGCAAGCGTCACATACAGATGCTCTCCGATGGCTGGACTGCCGTCACCAAGGACCACAAACTGTCGGCGCAATGGGAACATACCGTGCTGGTGACGCCGACGGGCTATGAGGTGCTGACACTGCGGCAAGAGGAAGATTTTGGACGGACCGAACTCGGATAGAGCACACGACCGGCACGCCTTCGACCGGATCGCGGCCTGCAAGGCCCGGATCCAGCACAACACTGCCGAGCTGGCCGAGCGGTTCCGGGCCGGCACGCCCGTCGCCGATCTGATCCGGGAGCGTACCGCTTTCATCGACCACCTGCTCAGCGAAGCCTGGGACCGGCGCATCGGCCAGGGTGCCACCGACGTGGCGCTGGTGGCCGTCGGCGGCTACGGCCGCGGCGAGCTGCTGCTGCATTCCGATGTCGACCTGCTCATACTCCTCGACGAGGCCGCACCGTCGTCACGCAAGCAGGACCTGTCCGATTTCCTGCGCCTTCTCTGGGACATCGGCCTCAAGCCAGGCCACAGCGTGAGGTCGCCTGCCGAATGCGCGGAAGCAGCCCGGACCGACCAGACCATCATCACCAACTTGCTGGAAGGCCGGCTGCTGGTCGGTTCGGCCGCGCTGTGGGAAGCGGTGAGGAGCGAAACCGCCCCGGAACGCATGTGGTCGTCGGCGGCCTTCTTCGAGGCAAAGATGGCCGAGCAAAGGATTCGCTACTCCAAGTACCACAACACCGCCTACAACCTCGAACCCAACGTCAAGGAAGGCCCCGGGGGCCTGCGCGACATCCAGCTCATCGGCTGGATCATCCGCCGCCACAGCGATGCGCGGGGACTGCAGGACCTCGTCGCCCACGGCTGGCTGACGGATGCCGAATACCGGGAACTCAAGGAGGCACAGGCATTCCTCTGGCGAATCCGCTTCGCCCTGCACGCCCTCACCGGCCGCTGCGAAGACCGGCTGCTGTTCGATTACCAACGCGAACTCGCGGGGCTCTTCGGTTACCGGGGCGAGACCAGCAACGAGGTCGTCGAAGGCTTCATGCAGGATTATTTCCGCACCGTCACGGGGGTGGAACGCCTGAACGAGCTGCTGCTGCAGCTGTTCAACGAAGCCGTGCTGCACCGCGATGACGCGTTCTCGCCCACGCCCGTCAACGATCATTTCCAGGCGGTCAACGATTACCTCGAGGCCATCCACCCCGCGGTGTTCCGCGAGCACCCCCTGGCCCTGCTGGAAGTGTTCCTGATCCTGCAGAAAAACAGCGCGCTGGAAGGCGTCCGTGCCGCCACCATCCGTCTCATCCGCCAGCATATCCATCTGATCGACGACGCTTTCCGCAACGACCCCGAAGCCTGCCGGCTGTTCATGGACATTCTGCGCCAGCCGGGCGGCGTGACCCATCAGCTACGGCGGATGAACCGCTATAGCGTACTCGCCGCCTACCTGCCCGAATTCGGCCGGGTCGTCGGCCGCATGCAATACGACCTGTTCCATGTGTACACGGTGGACGAACACACGCTGTTCGTGGTCCGGAATCTGCGGCGTTTCGCCCTGGAGGAATTCCAGCAGGAAAACCCGCTGTGCTACGAACTGTTCCAGCTCATCGAAAAACCCGAGCTGCTCTATATCGCCGCATTGATGCACGACATCGCCAAAGGCTCGGGCGGCGACCATTCGGAAGTAGGCGAAAGGATCGCAGAGGAATTCTGCCGGCGCCATCGGATCGGGCCACGGGAAACTCTGTTGGTGAAGTGGCTGGTGCGGCACCATCTGGTCATGTCGATGACAGCACAGCGCAAGGATCTGAGCGATCCGGAAGTCATCCACGAATTCGCCCAAATCGTGCGCAACCAGAACACACTGAACCATCTTTATCTGCTCACCGTCGCCGACATACGCGCCACCAATCCCTCCCTGTGGAACTCCTGGAAGGGCGCGCTGTTGCAGGAGCTCTATACCAGCACCAGCTGGACCCTGCGGCGCGGACTGGACACCCCGCCGGACTACGCCGAACAGATCTCCGCGGCCAAGGACGAGGCACGGACGCTCCTGCAGCGCTTCGGCCTGGCCGAAGATGCCATCACCGCCGTGTGGGAGAACATCGGTGACGATTATTTCCTCCGCTTCCTCCCCGAGGAAATCGCCTGGCACACCACTGCCATCGCCGCCTGCCGGCCGGAACATCTGCCGCTGGTCCTGCTGCGGCCGGAAAGCCTGCGCGGCAGTGCCGAGGTGTTCATCTACGAACGCAACCGCGACTTCCTGTTCGCCCAGACCACCGCCGTGCTCGACCAGCTCGGTCTCACCGTGCTGGACGCCAAGATCATCGCCTCGCGCCAGGGATTCGCGCTGCTCAGTTTCAATGTGCTGGAACGGTCCGGCACGGCACCGGAAGGATTGTTCCGCCTGGTCCAGATCTGCGACCGGCTGAAAGAAGCGCTGAGTGGCGGCGGCGCTCCGCCGCCTGCAGTCAGCCGTCTGGCCACCCGCCAGATCCGACACTTCACCGTGCCCACCAAAGTGTTCTTTCACGACGACCCGCAGAACCGTTTCAGCATCCTCGAGCTGATCGCCACCGACCGTCCCGGCCTGCTGTCCAAGGTGGGACAGGCATTCATGCGGACGGGCATACGCCTGCACAATGCTAAAATCTCCACCGTCGGCAGCCGCGCCGAAGACATCTTCTTCATCACCGACCGGGAGGACCGGCCGCTGGACGGGGAAGCGGACCGCGCGGCATTGCGACGGGTGCTGATAGAATTCGTCGGCGATCAGTGACAGCGGCAGCTCGCTGCTGGCGCGACAACCAGGAGGAATCTATGGCAATCGCAATACCGGTGGTGGACAACTGGTACGAAGAGCGGGACAGCGGCCGACAATTCAGGATCGTGGCCCTGGACGACACCGGTGACACCATCGAAATCCAGTATCTGGAGGGAGATCTGAGCGAGTTGGACCGGGCTTCCTGGGACCAGGCCGCGATCATCGAGATCGAAGCCCCGGAAGACTGGAGTGCGCCTTTCGACGATGTGGAAACCGACGATCTGGGCTACAGTGACCCCGATCTCCACCTCCCCGACACGGACGACCTGACGCTGGACGACGTGCTGGAGGACGAAGACAAGGAACCGTACTGAGGAAACGGCTAGCCGGGAAAGGGACGGTAGCGATCCAGCAGGCCGAGGTCTTCTGCCGCCGCCCGGCAGGTGATATGGCCGTCGTAGGTGTTCACGGCCTTGGCCAGACCTGGGTCGGCCCGCAGACATGCCTCGCCTTCATCGGCCAGACGCAGCAGGTAAGGCAGTGTCGCCTCGGTCAGCGCCAGGGTCGAAGTCCGCGGGTAGGCTCCCGGCATGTTGGTCACGCAGTAGTGGATCACGCCGTGCTCCACGTAGACCGGATGGGAATGCGTGGTCGGTCTGGAAGTCTCCACGCAGCCGCCCTGATCGATACTGACGTCGACGATCACCGACCCCATCGGCATCGACCTTACCATGGCATCGGTCACGATGTATTCGGCACGGGCCCCCGGCTGCAGCACCGCCCCCACCACCAGATCGGCATCGCGCAGAGTCTCCGCCAGGCGAGCGCCGTCCGAGAGGAAGAACTCCAGCCCCGGCGCCCGCCGGCACAGGGCATCGCCCTTCGCAGGCACCAGCCCCATGACCTGGACGTTGGCGCCCATGCCCCAGGCAGTGAGGGCGGCATGCGAGCCGACCACGCCGTCGCCGATCACCACGACCCTGCCATGGCGCACACCCATGACCTCGCCGAGCTGGACTCCCCGGCCGCCGTTGAAGCGCGCCAGATAATAAGCGCCGACCTGGGCGGCCATGTTGCCCGCCACCGCACTCATCGGCGCGAGCAGCGGCAGACGCCCTTGCGCATCTTCCAGCGTCTCGTAAGCCACCGCCGTGGTGCCGCCATCCAGCAGCGCCCGGGTCAGACCGGGGTCGACACCGGCCAGATGGAAGAAGGTGAATACCGTCTGCCGCTTGAGGTAAGGATATTCCGAGGGCACCGGCTCTTTCACCTTGACCACGAGGTCGGCCGCCCAGGCGTCGGCCGCGTTCACCAGCCGTGCTCCCGCCGCCAGATATTCCTCGTCGGCAAACCCCGAGCCGAGGCCGGCCGCGACCTCCACCAGCACTTCGTGCCCGGCATTGACCAGGGCCGCGACCCCTTGCGGGGTGACGGCCACACGGTTTTCCAGGTCCTTGATTTCCTTGGGTACGCCGATTTTCATGAGAAAATGTAACTGCGGATTTCCTGTTCGGTTTTCTGCACCAGATTCTTGTCCAGGGTCTTGCTGACCAGCTTGGCGGTCGGACCGCTCAAAGCTTGCCGCAATAGTCCGAGAAACTCGGGGGCCGCGATCAGGATGAGCGAGAGGCAATCGCCATTGACCCGCGCCTGTTCGAGGCGGTCGGCCACCCGTTTGGCGAACACCTGCGCCTCATGCTGCTTGGCATCCTGCGGCTTTTCGTAGTCGTGGCGCCCTTCGGTCGAACTGTTCAGCATCCGCCCCGGCCGGTCGGAGGTCAGATCCTGCTCTTTGGCTCGCCCCTCCGCATGTACCAGATCATCGATTTCCTTGAGCGGATTCAGTCGATTGTCGATGGCAAAGATTCGCGCACGGCTGCTCTCTGCGGCAACCACCCATGTCTTGAACATAGTTTCCTCCATGTTCCAATGGTGAATAAAGGGTGCAATCGCAAACGGATTATTTCCGGCTTCTGCCGGGTCCGTCCGCCTGCATTCTGCCACAATCGATCCGGCTTGGAGCGCCCTGCGCCCCGTCAAAGCATGGCCGAGGCGGCATGCGCCGCCCCCAGCAGGGCCGGCTGGGGATGGATGGCGACCCGCACGGGAAGCCGCCCCAGGAGGGGGGACAGCCTCCCCTTTGCCGTGAAAGCGGCCATGAACCTCCCCGCCTGCAGGACCGGAAGGATTTTCGGCGCGATACCCCCGCCCAGGATCACGCCACCGAGCGCGAGCGACTTGAGGGCCAGATTCCCGGCTTCCGCCCCGTAGATTGCCGCGAAGAGATCGAGCACCGCGGTGCAAAGGGCGTCACGCCGTTCCAGTGCCCACTCGGCGATGATCGGGGCACGGTCGGGAGCGCTGGCCAGGGCGGCGTGCAGTGCCTCGCTTTCCGGCGCCACGCCGGCGTGACGCAGATAGTCGTAGAGATTGGCCAGCCCCGAACCAGACAGTATCCGCTCGTAGCTGACATGCCCGCAGAAGCGATCCCGCAGGAAGGCGAGCAACCCCTCTTCCAGCGGTCCGTTGGGGGCGAAATCGCTGTGTCCGCCTTCGGTCGGCAGCGCATGGTAGCGCTCGCCATCCCAATACAGGATGGCCTCGCCCAATCCCGTCCCCGCGGCGATCACCGCGACGTTTCCGGATCGCGGACGGCCGGCGCCGGGGTTCAGCTCCACCCAATCGTCCTCGCCCAACCGGTAAGCCATGCCCAGGGCCATGGCCTGGACGTCGTTCAGCAGGCGCACTGCACTCACCCCCGTCGCCGCCGCAAGTTCCCGCTCGGACAGAACCCACGGCAGGTTGGTGATTTCGCAGCGGCCTTCGCTCACCGGTCCCGGCACCCCGAAACAGGCGACTTCGGGCCTCCGTTCCTCCTGCCCATCCAGGAACGCCGCCACCACCGTCTCCAGCGAGGCATAGTCCGTGCTGGCGAAAATCGCCTCGCTCAGACTGACCAGCCTGTCGCCCCAGCAGTCGAACAGCCCGAGGACCGTCTTGGTAGCGCCGACGTCCCCCGCCAGCAGCACGTTCGTCGGCCGGCCCAAAGGATCACTCTCCCGTGTAGTCGTGCACGGCGTGGACGCTGCCGTCCGGCCCGAAACCGACGACTCGGTAGGCATCCCTGCGGCCACCGGCTTCCATCCCCGGTGTACCGGCCGGCATGCCGGGCACGCTCAGCCCCAGGAGGGGCGCCTTGGCTTCCAGCAGCTTGCGGACATCCGCCGCCGGCACATGTCCCTCGATGCGATAGCCGCCGATCACCGCGGTATGGCAGGAGGCCAGGTTCTCCGGCACGCCCAGTTCGCGCTTCACCGCGGCCATGTCATCCTTGACGATGTCCTTGACCGCAAAACCGTTGGCCTGGAGGTGTTCCACCCATTTCTTGCAGCAGCCACAGGCCGGACTGCGGTAGACCATCGCCTCGACGGGAGCGGGCCGTTCATTGGCGGACAAAGGAAGGGCGGCGCACAGTGCCAGACCCCAAAATATCATTCTGCGCATATCGGCCTCGGTGTCAGATTCATGAGTCAGTCGCCGTGCAGGGTGGCCACCAGGGAACGGCTGCCGCCGTGGTTCCGGTGCTCGCCCAGATAGATTCCCTGCCAGGTTCCCAGGGCCAGCCGGCCCTGCCGTAGGGGAACGGTCACGCTGTTGCCGACCAGAACGGCTTTGATGTGGGCCGGCATATCGTCGTCCCCTTCCAGGGTATGGCGGTAATAGGGCGCGCGCTCCGGCACCTGGGCCAGGAGATACGCCTCGAGATCGCTACGCACGTCGGCGTCGGCGTTTTCGTTGATGGTCAGGGAAGCGGAAGTGTGTTGGATGAAGAAATGGGCGATACCCTGACGGAACCGCGCGAGTTCGGGCAGGTTCGCCGTGATTTCCGCGGTGACCAGATGGAAGCCCCGCGAGCGGGGCTTGAGAACGATCGTCTTCTGAAACCACATGGATGCGCCGCTGCCGCCCTACACCGGGAGTAATCTACCACAGTGCAGGCCGGAGCGGGTCAGGCGCCGTGCGGCACGTCGACGGTCAGCAACAGACGTCGGGGCATTTGACCCAGTCCGCGGGGGAAATCCAGCACCTGTCTCGCTTTCGGCGTGGTGATGGCAATGCCATAGGGCGGCACCAGGTCGGGGGAGGCGGCGACGGGGTACATGCCATCGACCACCTCCGCCTCCCCATCCGCCCGCACCGGCTCGAAGCGCCGCGGTTTGGGAGCGCCTCCATAGAGACAGGCCAGCTGCAACCCGCCGGTTTCCTCGTCGAGGGTACCGGCGTCCAGGATGCGGAGCCGCAACACCGCGTACTCGGTCCGGTGCCAGTCGCACCAGCGGCAGGTCAACTGGGTGACATCCCACACCCATGCCCGGTAGCCAGGAATGTCCTGGGCCCAGGCGAGCAGCGAACGGAAGTCGAAGTTTTCGAAGTCGATGCTGCGCCGCACGTCGAGCCGTACCATCTGCCGCAGCACGGTATCGATGAAACCGCCCATGACCGCATCGGGCTCACGGTGACAGACCCGCAGGTCCACACCGGGCTTGATCTCGCGGAACAAATCGTCCGTATCCTCGGCTATCGCAGCCACCAGCTCCGCATCACCCTGTGCGATGACTTTCGCCAATGCCGCCATGTCTTGCCTCCTTCGAACTGGAACCGATCGAGCGTGCACCGATTTCCAAGCAAGGTTCACTCCAACATGAAAACAAGCATAGTCGAGGAATATGACAACTCATATCTCGGCGCGGCGAAACGGCCTGTTTCTCTCCCTAAGGACCGCCGACCCGGTGCAGCTCCAGATCGGCGCGGTCGGAGTGGCCGAACGTCAGCACCGGCACCCCGTGCCGGGACGCGAGGACCGTCTCGCCATCCTGTTTGACCACGGCTCTCACCCGGTAATGGCGGTCCTCCGCCACCACCCGCCGGTCGAACGACACTTCGAAAGACACCGGCGACGAACCGGGCCAGGTGTCCTCGGCCATGCCGACCAGCACCGGCCGGCCATCTTGGCGTGTCACGTCTTCCAGACTGACGATCAGTTCCGCGTTCGGATTCAGTTCCACGCGGTCGCGCCAGCTCACCGTGCCGGTGACTTTGCCGAAATGAGGATTGGTTTCATCGCTATGGAACAGGCTGCATGCAGGCAGGAACAGCGAGGCGGCCAGAGCGAAAGCCGGGAATTTCATCGGGACTCCTTGGGAAATGTGAGAAAAGAAACACGGTTCAGCCCACCTGCCGTGCGACGGTATGCCTGAAGCGGGCCAGAGCCAGCAGAAAAAACAGCGCGCCGATGCCGATCATGATCAGGAACTGCGGCCATACGGCAGAGAAACCCGCGCCGCGGTAAAGCACGGCCTGCGCGATCTTGACGTAATGCGTCGAGGCGAAAAACGCCATCACCCGCTGAATCGGTTCCGGCATGCTGTCCAGCGGAACGGTATTGCCGGACAGCGTGGTGATCGGAAACACCACCAGGATGCACAAGAGGCCTAGCTGGGGCATCGAACGGGCCACCGTGGCGAGGAAGATGCCGATCGCCGTACAGGTGAACAGATACAGCGCCGTCGCGGCCAGGAACAAGGGCAGCGATCCCGCCAGCGGCACGTCGAGCACGCCGCCCACGACCAGGGTCAATGAAACACCGACCGCCACGACCACGACCAGACCGTTGGCCCATATCTTCGCGCACACGATTTCGAACGGACCGAGCGGCAGCGTCAGCAGATGCTCGACCGTGCCGCGCTCCCGTTCCCGCATCAGCGCGGCACCAGAGGTGATGATGGATAGCAGGTTGACCACGTTGATGAGCACCATCACCGAGACGAACCAGCTTTCCTGGGCATTGGGATTGTACAGGGTGCGTATCGCCAGATTGACGCCGGCAGCCGGGGGAGCCACCCCGTTCCGGCCGAAACCGGCGGCTTCCTCGCGGATGATCCGCTCGATGTAGCCGGCGCCGATACCGGCCTGGCTCATGGCCGTCGCATCGACGTCGACCTGGATTTCCGGCTGTCTTCCTGCCAGGAAGTCGGCCTGAAAGCGGGGCGGAATGTCGATCACGAAGGCGTAGCGCCCGGCATCGAGCATGCCGTCCACCTGGTCCATCGGCAGCGGATCGGGCCGCAGGAAATAGGGCTGCGGCAGAGCGGTGACGATCTGCCGGGACAGCGCGGAACGGTCCTCGTCCACCACCGCCACCGCGCCGTTCCGGAGCTCCAGCATGCCGCGGCTGGCGGGGATGTAGATCATCACGGTGAATCCATAGACGATCAGAGCCAGCATGGCCAGGTCGCGGCGGAGGCTGGCCAGTTCCTTCAGCCCCAACCTGAAAATCGTGCGCAGACGCCCCCCGTTTCTTGTCACGGCATTCCAGCCGGAAACCTGGCTGGGCGCAGGGAGGACTCAATCACATAAAGATGGTGTGGTTTTTCCGTCTGGTCCATAATTGCCGCACGATTGATGCCGTGTTTCCCCAACAAGACACGATACGGCGCATCGTTCACACGTCGATACACAACTATATCAGGAGGACCGATGGACCTTTCAGTCATCGCGATCGCCGTAGGTCTGCTGGCCTATGTGCTCTATGCCGTCTATTCATCGCCCGCCGCCGGGAGAAAGGCACCGGCAGGCGCGGCGGAAACCGTCACGCCGGACGAACCGCCGATCCTGGCCCAAACCGTCGAACAACCGGCGGAAACCACCGCCGAGGAACCAGAACCGGCCGCCGCCGATGCCGGCGACGCCATACTGTCGCTGGAGACGGAAACGGCCGCGGAGACCCCCGCGGGCTGACCGGGCATACCGCCGCCGGGCGGAACCGCCGTCCGCCCGGCGGGCTCAACGTCCCCGGCTGGGGAGCAGCGCGAGGCTGAGCCCCAGATAGCCCAGCACGAAGGCCAGCAGCACGACGTGGTTGGGGTAGAGTTCGGGGAAGCCCAAGGCCTTGGTGAACACTCCGACGCTGATGGACAAGAACCAGGAAGTCGGAAACCCGTAGCCCATCACGGCCGCCGCGCCGGTCTGGGAGGCCACCGGCGCCAGGAATCCTGAAAAATTGATGGCGGGCACGATGGACAGCAGGAACGCGGCGAACAGGGCGGCGATCTGCGAGCGCGTGAACGCCGAAATCAGCAGTCCCCAGCCGGTGGTTCCGGCGACGGCCAGCATGGCCCCCAGCAACAGAGCCGACAGGTCCCCCTTCACCGGTACGCCGAACAACCACAGAGCCAGCGCAATCAAGGACAAGGCGTTGACGAGGCCCACCACGACGTAGGGAAGCTGCTTGCCCAGCAGGAACTCCAGACGGGTCGAGGGCGTGGCATACAGATTCGTGATCGAACCGATCTCTTTTTCCCGCACCACGCTGACCGCCGTGAGAATCGGCGGAATCACCGCCAGCATCACCGCGATCACGCCCGGTACCAGGGCGTAGACGCTCTTCAGATCCGGATTGTAGCGGAAACGGGTTTCCACCCGCAGCGGCGGGGCCGCTGCGCGAGCCGGGCTTTCATCCATCATGTCGCTGCGGAAACGGGCGTGCACGGCCTCCACATAGCCTTGCACCGTGTTGGCGCGGAACGGGATGCTGCCGTCGATGCGGACGCCCACCTCGACCGGACGCCCGGCCTTGAGGTCGCGCCCGAAACCCGGCGGAATCTCCACGGCGAAGTTGAGCTGGCCCCTCGCCATCCGTCTCGAGATATCGTCGTCGTCTTGCAGCGGGGCCTGCTCCTCGAAATAGCGCGAATGGGCGAAGTGCTCCAGATATCGGCGGCTTTCCGGCGTCCGGTCGTAGTCGAGGACCGCGTAGGGCAGATGCTCGACGTCCAGCGAAATCCCGTAGCCCATGACCACCATCAGCAGCATCGGCCCGAGCAGCGCGAAGGCGAGGCGGATCGGATCGCGCGCCAGTTCCATGGTTTCGCGCCAGACGTATGCGTTGAAGCGGCGGGGACTGAACCAGGGGCTGGCGGCGGGCGCCGGTCCGGCAACTTCCGGAGCGAGGGAAGGAACCACCGCGGCGACACCGGCCGTGGGAGCGCTCTCCCGCTCCAGGCAAGCGATGAAGGCGTCCTCCAGCGAGGGCGCCCCCGCCTCCCGCACCAGCTCGGCGGGCGCGCCCTGGGCGAGCACCCGTCCCGCGTGCATCAGCGAGATGCGGTCGCAGCGCGCCGCCTCGTTCATGAAATGGGTCGAGATGAAGATCGTCACGCCTTTCTCGCGCGACAGCTCCACCAGTAGCTCCCAGAAACGATCGCGGGCGACCGGATCGACGCCCGAAGTCGGCTCGTCCAGGATCAGCAGCTCGGGATCGTGGACCAGCGCCACTGCCAGTGACAGACGCTGGCGGATACCCAGCGGCAGCGATTCGGCCAGAGCATCGAGGTGCCCGGCCAGATGCATGCGGGCCGCCAGCTCTGCGATCCGGGCTTCGAGCGCGGAAGGCGCCAGTCCGAAGATATGGGCATGCAGTTCCAGGTTCTGCCTGACCGTCAGCTCGGTGTAGAGCGAAAATCCCTGCGACATGAAGCCGATGCGGCGGCGCATCGCCGCATTCCCCGACGCCACCGGCTGGCCGAACAGCGAGGCCGAGCCGGCGCTGGCCGGCAGGAGTCCGGCGAGCATCTTCATGGTCGTGGTCTTGCCGCAGCCGTTGGAGCCGAGGAAACCGAAGATTTCGCCGCGCTCGATCCGGAAGCTCACGCCGTCCACGGCCAGGAAATCGCCAAAGCGGCGGGTGAGCCCGACGGCCTCGATCGCCGCCTCGCCCCGGCCGTTCCGGCGCGGCGGGATCACGAGCGCCTCATGCCCCCGCCTTTTTTCCGGCGGCAGCAGGGCCACGTAGGCCGACTCCATATCGGCAGTGCCGGTGCGATCCAGCAGTTCCGCCGCGGTCCCGCTCGCCAGAACGCGGCCGGCGTCCATGGCAACCAGACGGTCGAAGCGCGCGGCCTCCTCCATGTAGGCGGTGGCGACCAGGACGGTCATGCCGGGCCGCTCCTGCCTCAGCGTATCGATCAGCTCCCAGAACTGCCGACGCGACAGCGGATCGACACCGGTGGTCGGCTCATCGAGGATCAACAGCTCCGGCTCATGCAGCAAGGCGCAGCAGAGGCCGAGCTTCTGCCTCATCCCGCCGGAAAGCTTGCCTGCCGGGCGATCCCGGAACGGCGCCAGTCCAACGGCCGCCAGCAGGCGCTCGATCCGCCGGCGCCGCTCCTTTCCGCCAAACCCGAACAGCCGGCCGAAAAACTCGGCGTTCTCCCACACCGAGAGCGTCGCATACAGGTTGTGCCCCAGACCCTGCGGCATGTAGGCGATACGGTGGCGCAAGCGCCGATGCGCCTTGGGATCGGCGATGTCCGCTCCGAACACTTCGATACGCCCGGCCTGCAGCGCCCGGACGCCGGCGATCAAACCCAGCAGGGTCGATTTCCCCACCCCGTCCGGACCGACGAAGCCGGTCAGTCCGCCGGCGGACAATTCCAGCGAGATACCCGCGAGCGCTTCGACCTTGCCATAACGGTGGCGGCACTCCTCGACCCGGATGATGGCGCTCATCGGTGCAAGGGCGGCCAGGACGCCTCCGGCGAAAGCTTGACGTACGCCACGCCGGGCATGCCGGGCTTGACGAGGCCGCGGTGGGCGCGCAGGAATTCCGGATCGACCTGGGCCTTCAGGCGGAACATCAGCTTCTGCCGCTCACTCGAAGTCTCCACCTGCTTGGGCGTGAACTGGGCCTTGGGCGAGACGAACACCAGGCGCGCCGGCAGCGGCAGATCCGGCAGGGCGTCCAGCACGATGCGCGCCTCGCCGCCGATCGCCGCTTGCCCGGCTTCGGCTTCGCCGAGGTAGAGAACCATATAGACATCGTTCAGATCGATGAGGGTCAGCGCCTTGCCGCCCCGGGGGAGCACCTCGCCCGGCTCCGACAGTTTGTACAAGACCCTGGCCTCCCTGGGGGCCAGGAGCACGCTCTCTTTGATCACCGATTCGATCCGTCGCTTTTCGGCGGCGACGGCGTCGATCCCGGCTTCCGCCTCGCCGATCCGCGACTGGGCCGCATCGAGCCGGGCCACGGCGTTGCTCAGCTCGGTGCGGTCGCGATCCAGCTTCTCGGCCGAAACCGCCGCCTGCTCGACCAGTCGGGACGAGCGCCTGAAGATGTTCCGCGCCAGTTCCAGATCGTGCCGGGCTACCCGCAGCATCTGCCCGGCATAATCGAGCGATTCCCGCGCCCGCTTGAGCTCCGCGTCGATGTTCTGCAGTTGCGCTTGTTCCTCGCTGGTATCGATGCGAAGCAGCGGCTGCCCCGGAACGACGTCGTCGCCCTCGTACACCAGCACCTCGGTGATACGGCCGCCGTATTTGGCGCCCACGTCGATCTCCGTGGCCTCCAGTCGGCCATTGCCACGGGCGATGCCGGGCGGCAATTCACGGGCGTGGCGGTCGCGCCAAACGCCAAGACCCACGGCGCCAACGACCACGAACACTGCAGCCAGGGCGATTACGGCTTTGCTCACGCGGAACTGTCCGATGTCAATGATCAGTGACCGACTGACGCTGGTTCAATACCGGATCTCGACCTCCGCCGGCACGCCTTCGATCCTCAGCTCGGCGCCCGTGAAACCGGAAACCGCGGTGCCGTTCACCTTCGCCGCCTGGATCGGCCTGGCCACCGGCGGCCGTATCCGGATGCCGCCGGGCGGCACGGCCAGGCGTCCGTCGATGTGCAGCTTCAAAGTCTCGGCGCCTTCAGTCCGCAGACCGTAATCGAGCAGGCCATGGACGGTAGGCAGGCGGCGGACCCCGACTTCGGCGCTGGCCGCATTGTATAGCCATTCCGCGGGAATTCCCGCGGCGAGCACCAGCGAATCTTCGGCATCGTCCTCATAGGCGAAACAGCTCCGCAGCGAGCGGATGAATTCCGCGCCGATCCAGGAATGCGGCATGTCGCCGATGAACCGCGGCGCCTCGGGGTTGCGCCACACCACTTCGGCCCACTGGCGCCAGGCCTGGGGCCGCTGGTCGCGCAGCAGGGAACGCAGGACCTCCCATGCGTCGTCACGCCGCCCCAGCCGCACCAGAGCCTCGACGAGGCGCACCTCGTACGGCGTATAGCCGTCGTCGCCGTTGCCGTCGCGGCGCTTGCGGAAGTGCGCGAGATAATCGTCGAAGGTCTTGGCCAGCGCGGCCTGCGGCAACCTTCCGGCCTCGCCCGCGATCGACACCATGATGGCGACGGCGTTGGGGTCGATGTCACCCAGGTCGGCCGAGGCCGGGATGTAGTCGATGTGCTTACGCGCCATGGTGGCTTGCAGCGCGGCATGAAGGTGGCCGCCGAACTCCGCCGCCATGTGGCTCCAGCTTCCCGCGTGGGCGTGATCGCCCAGGACCTTCGCGAGCATCACCGCATCGCGGATGCCGCGCAGAGTCCAAAAGTCGTCCCAGAACGCATGTACCGGCTGCGAGGCATAGCCTTCGTGGCTGATCGAGGCCGGCATCAGACCGTAGAAGGCCCGGCCCTCGCCGCTCCGGTAGGCCTCGGTCATCCGCTGGTGCCGCAGCGCGTCGACGTGGCCCATGGCTGCGACGATGTGGGGCCACAGCGCCCGCACGAACTCGAGGTCGCGGGTATGACGGTAGTACTCGGCCACGGTGTAGACGAACTCGCCGTGGCTGTCGTTCTCCGGCACACTGTCCGGGCCGCGGCTGTCGATACAGCAGGGAATGGCGCCGTCCGCGCTCTGGAACCGCGCGTACCATTCGAGGAAGCGCTTCACTTCCTCGCCGCGTCCCAGCATGAGCAGGGCCAAGGACATCGATGCGCCGTCGCGGATCCAGCTGCGGGCATAGGTGCGGGAACCCGGCTGCAAGGCCGGACCGTCGCGGTTCACCAGGATGTAGGCCAGATTGGCCCGGAGGCTCTGCACCAGGTCCCGTTCGGATTCCGGCAGCAGAAAATCGGGCCCGGCCAGCGCCTGCCGCCAGTAGCCGACCGCCTCCCGCCACAATCGGGCTCCCAGGGTCTCGCCTTCGGCCTTCAGCGCCGTTTCGACGGCCAAGGACGAACCCTTCTTGCGCTCGGGAACGGCGATGAAGATCTCCCGTGCCGCACCCGGCGCCAGCTCCAGATCGAACCTCCAGGCTCCCGATGCATACCCGGCGGAATCGGAAGCCACGGTGCGCGGCGGCAGCCGGGATTCACTCAGAAAATCGGTGATGTCGCCCTGGTCGAAACCGGCGGCGCCGAAGCCGTCGGGCGGATTCATCGCTACCAGCGCGTCGGCGCCGTCCACTTCGAGTACGCGGCCGGAAGCCTCGATCCGATGGATCGGACTCACCCCGCCCTTCATGTTGAGCGACTGCCAGGGCGGATTGACCTGGAACGGACGTACGGCCAGGAACAACCTGAGCCGGCGCGCCGTCACGGCGCGGTTTGCCACCCGGTAGCGGGCGAGCGACAGCGGAGCGTCGCCGAGCTTACCGGCGAACCCCGTCACCTCCAGGCTCAGGTCCCCATAATCGCGTTCCACGGTCGGCAGAGGCAGATCCCCCTGTTCCAGCGATTGCGAGAGCCGCCCCTCGTTCCAGCCCAGCAAGCGGCCGTCCGCATACAGGAACGGCTCCACCGTGAAGCCGCCGCGTTCCGTCTCCAGCGCCCCATCCATCCCCAAGAGCCCCTTGCGGTGGCCGCCGTTGGCGCCAACCAGCGTCCAGTACGTCTGCTCGCCTCGGAAATAGCGCGGATAAGCGCCGCGCGCCTCATTGCGGGCGATGTGCTCGAACAAGCGGTTGGGGGAAGCGGCGAAATCGGGCGGCTTCACCGTCAGCTCGCGGAGCGCGTAGCCCTTGCCGCAGGCGCTCTTGCGCAGTTCCAACCGGAGGTAGCGGGATTCGATCTCCGGCAGCGGCAGGTAGTCGCGCCGGCCGTTGCCATCCGCCACCCGGTAGACGCCGCGCCAACGCCGGCCGTCGTCCGAAACCTCCACGGCATAGTCCCGCGCGTGGCACTCCCCCTCCCAGTCGAGGACAAGCCCGCCGTATTCGCGGCGCTGGCCGAAATCGAGCCGTAGCCACTGGCGCGCAGGTCTGGATGCGCTACGCCAGACGGTCTGCGTCTGCCCATCCAGCGCATTCTCCGCGCCGTCCTCGCCGCTGGCGGAGGATGCCGACACCTTGGGTTGCCCCCGGTAGTCCACCACCGCATCGCGCCGCTCGAAGCGGAGATCGTCCAGCCACAGCGTACCCTTGCCGCCGGCCGCCGCGGTCAGCGCGAACTCGATGCCGCCCAGAGCCAGCAACGGTGCACCGCCCGAAGGCCCCCAGGCGAAGTCGATGGCGGACTTGCGGATCGCCTGGAGCTGCCAGCCTGCGGGCAACCCCTTGGCCTCGCGCCGGTGCCACCAGACGTTCTGCGCGCCGGGATCCAGCAGCTTGAACTCCAGGGTGTTGGCCGGCCCCGCGCCCTTGGCGCGGAAACTGAACGCGTAGTTTTCCGGCAAGGGAAGCTCGAAATGCTTGCGCAGGATGACGTAACCGGCACCGCCGGCGAACTCGAAGTCCAGCCTGAGGCCCCTGCCCTCGAACCCACCGTCCTGCTTCAGTTCGAAGCGCGTGCCGGGCGAACCTTCCGCCGTCCAGCCGGACAGGGTCTCGAAATCGTCCAGCACCTCGGTCCCGCCACCCGCGGCCAACCCCCACCACAACACCAGTCCCCAGGACCAGGCGGGACTGCGAAATGCTTCAATCATCCGATCTCCAAGACTGCAATGAATTCCTCGAGTGCGACCCCACGCTCCATGCGGTCGATTGGGCATGAGCGAGGCCATGGAATATGATTGAATCACATCACGCGAGCACAAAGCTCCTCGTCTCCCCCAATCGACCAACTCACCCAACCCGGTCAGTCCATGTCTCTCAAAACCAAAGCATTGCTCTTACCCGCAGTCGGCCTGGCCCTGCAAGGCTGCTCGTTCTCGTACAGCTCGGAAAGCTCGGTCAAGACTTCCGCCAGTCCCTTCACCTCGTCGGCTTCGATGTCCGAATCCAGCTCGTCGAGTTCGAAGTCGTCGCAGAACAGGAAGGCGCATTACGAGAAAAGCGTCACCGAATACACCACCGAATTCGCCCGATCCGGCAGCAACGACACCGTGGCGTTCTATGCCCGGATCAGCCAGCTGGCACAGGAATATGGCATCACCGGCTGGGACGGCGACAAGGGCACCTATGTCGCCATCGGCAAGGGACTGGCCGGCGCCAGACTGGGCCAGCCACAGTACGAGGCGCTGCGCCGGCTACTCGCGAATGCCGATCCGACCCGTATGCAGTACATCGACGAGGGTTACCACTGATCCGGCTCGCCGTTTTCGCGCTGCTGGTCCTGCCGGCGACGCTGCGCGCCGCGGAGGCCCATTCCGCCCGGATCGACTATCTTTATCTCGACGCCAACGAGGGCCAGGCGGCGGGAGGCCATGCGGCGCTGCGGTTCGGCGACGATGTCTACCATTTCGAATACGTGGAGGGCGGCCTGATCCGGGCCGCCCTCCAGGCGTTCGAACCGTTCCGCCGGCTTTACACCGAAACCGAGAACCGCACTCTCCACATCAGCCGGATCGCGGTGACGCCGGTCGTCTACACGGCCCTGCGTGAGCGCTTCGAGAGCCTTCTGCGCCGGCAGAACGCCCAGTTCGAAGTGCCAGCGGCGCTCCACCGTGACGCCGAACTCCTGGCGCTGCTGGCACGCCCCGCCCCACAGCCGGGTCTGCCGGTGAAAGGACTCGGCCTGTTCGAGCCGGCCGGGACGGACCGTCCCGAAGACCCGGCGCTGGCCGGTCTGCGTACCCGCGCCCTCGCCCGATACGGGGCCGACGGCCTTCGGACGCGCATGGCGTCGGTCCGTCAGGCCATCTCGGCGCTACGCCCGGGCCCGCCGGACGACCCGCTGCCTAGCGACGCCAACCACTCCCCGCCCTGGCGCTACCGTTTCGCCGACCGCTACCACGACTTCCACGCGTTGCTGGAAGCCTATCGGCTGCTGGAACGCGCCGCCCCGCTCCGGCGCGACGCCTGCCACGCGCCGGCCGGCCGCGAATTCGCGCTCAGAGCGGACGAGACAGAGACGCTGCGGAACTTCGCCGGCAAACTGGAAGATTGGGTGCTGGCGGCGCTGGACCGACCCCGTCCCGACCAGGGCCCCGGCCTCCTCGTCGCCTTCGCCCGCCTGGAGGCCCTGGGCAAGACCCTGCGCTATGGCCGGCTGGTGTTCCTGGACACGCTGAGCGAACCGGAACCGGCCGTGCTCCCCTGGAGCAGCGCCCCGCCGGTCTTTACCACGGCGGATGCCGACTTCCGCCTGGCCAGGCGGGAGCTGACCGGTGGCCGAGAGCTCGACGAAGTCGGCTACAGTCTGCTGGAAAACGCGGCGAACCGCCGGCTCGAGGCCCGCCGGGCGCTGGCGGGCAAGGCGCCGTTCCGCCTGCGCATCCCTCCCGGACTCATGCCCGCGCGTCCCGGAACCCCCACGGAAATCGTCCGCCCCGCCTTGGCCGCGGAGGCCATGCAGGATGCCGCGGCGGCCTTCCTGGCGGCCGAGAGCGCCCAGCGGGAACGGCTGGCCCAGATCTACCGCTATCACCTGGTCGAGCGGAACTGTGTCACCGAGCTGTTCCGAACCCTGAACGACGGCCTGGCCGGACTGAACGAGAGCGACACCCGGGCACTGGGCGGACACATCGAGCCGACGGCGGCCGACGCCATTCCCTTCGTCTCGGCACAAAGCGTCGAACGCCGCTACCGCATCACGGAATCCCTCGAACTCGCCTCGCGCCGCAAGCTTTTCCTCGAAAGCCTCGACGCCGAAGCCTACCTCGCCGAACTCAGCCCCCTGAGCTCCGCGATCTACCGTCACAACGACGAGGACTCGCTGTTCCTGTTCTTCACCGACGACGCAACGTGGCCGCGTCCCCTGTTCGGCGCCGCCAATCTGGCCGTCGGCGCCGCCGAAGCCCTGGCCGGTATCCCGACCCTCCCCTTCGACGCCGGCCGCACCCTCCACCGCGGCCTCCGCGGCATGCTGGTCAGCCTGCCGGAGCTGGCGTTCTTCAATATCCGTAAGGGCACGTTCCGCTGAGTCCGGGGCCGAACCCGGCCCGCCGACTGCCGTTTCGTTCGACGCGCCGCCCTCATCCCGCATGCAAGAGGAGCGTGTCCCGCATCCGCGCCGGCTCGAATACGACGGAGAAGCACCACCGGCCGAAACCACCCTGTTCGTTCACTGCTTTCACCCAGATCTCCATCGCGGCCCGTTTGGCGCGGTTCCGTTCGCTGTCCCGGCCTTTCACTTCCAGCACCAGGGTCTTGCCGTTGCTCAGGCGTATCAGGTAGTCCGGCACGAAGTTGCGTGAAGAGCCGCGGTAGAGATAGCGCACCTTGAAATCCAGGTGGTCGTTCTTGGCCCAGGCCAGCACGGCCGGTTCCGTCTCGCACAAATCCGCCACGGCTTTTTCCCACACGCTGTCATACGCCACGTGGCTGATCTGCGATTTCCTGGTGGGAGCGCAAGGCCTGGTGGTGTACCAGGTACGCATGAAGGCGGTGGAGCCGATCGGATTTTCCTGGTCGAAGCAGGCCGCCAATTTTTCCGTGTTCTGTACCTGCACGAACCGGCTCACGTGGCCGACGACGGTGTCCATGTTCATGGCCAGCAACAGGCGGCGCCACAAGGGGTCTCGATGCCACAGACTGGGAATACGCAGCCTGTCGCCGACCAGGAATTGCTCGACCAGCCGGATCAACTGCACGGCCAGGTATTGCTTGTCCGCCGCGAAGACGTCCGCGCTTTGCAGATAGAGCTTTCGGGCGGCTCGGAAGACGAGATTCTGCAGGCGGAACTCCGCCGCGGCCTTTTCCAAATCGATCTCGCTCACCTTGGAAAGATCGGCCTGCCCCGCCAGCGCCGGGGCGATTTCCGCGTGGATGGGCGTCTGCATCGGGTCCAGCGTGAGGGGTGTCACGGCCTCCCAGTCCATGACCAGTGTGGGCCGCAGCACCGTATCCACCCGCAGCACGTTGGGCCAGCGGATTTCCAGCGGCTGACGGCCGGGCACCACTTCCACCTGTATGCTGGGCTTGGGCGGTGGCGGCGGTTCGCCGCCTTCGCCCACGTCCTGGAAAATGGAAAGCGGCACGCCGAACACGTTCACATATTCCGGCAGGAACAGCCCGTCCTCGTCCCGCTCGTAGGCGACGCGCCGCAGACCCCGGCCGATCACCTGCTCGCACAGCAACTGGCTGGTGAAGGCACGGAGCCCCATGATGTGGGTGACGTTGGCGGCATCCCAGCCCTCGGAAAGCATCGCCACGGAAATGACGTTCTGCAGCCGCTGCCCGGGCTTGCCGCGTTTACCGACGGTATCGACGAGGGCGCGCAACTGCTCTTCCTGTTTGGCGTTGAGCAAATCGTCGCGTTCGTCGTCCGGCAGTCCCGCCGCCCGAATGATCGCCTCCAGCCGCTCGGCATAGTCCTTGTCGCGGGTGACGGATTCGCCCCGTTCGGCTTTCTCCAGCACTTTGGAATCCACCCGCAAGGTCCGGTCCGGCGCCCGGGTTTCGCCGATCGGACAGTCGCCCCCGTTGAAAAAGCGTTCGATGCGCGCGGCGGTCTCGGTGCGATTGCATACCGTCAGCAGGACCGGCGGCGTGTCATGCCCGGCCTCCCGCCATCGCCGGGCCGTTTCCCGCCAGTCGTGGGCCAGCAGGGCATAGGCCTTCTGCACCAGGTCCGGCAGCGGCTCGTGCGGCCCGGCCTTGCGGTTCAGGTCTTCCTTCACCTCGGCTTCGTCATAAAGGTGATAGAGCTTGGACTTATAGCTCTGGGCATTGGCCAGCGCGTCGTCGCGCACCACCACGCGCGGCGTCTTCACCAGCCCGGCTTCGATGGCGTCGTTCAGGCCGAAGTCGGAAACGATCCAGTCGAACAGGCCTTTTTCCGTGGATTTCTTGCCGGTGGGCGCGAAGGGCGTGGCGGAAAGGTCGAAGCAGCGGCGGATGCGGCGGGTCCCGTGGATGCGGTCCAGCCCTTCGATCCAGCGGGTGGCCTCGTCCAGGTCGATGCCCAGCTCCTCCGCCTCCTTCTTGCTCACCTTGAGCTCGGCGCGCTGCCGATAGGCGTGGTGGGCTTCGTCGTTGATGACCACGATGTCCCTGTAACCGGCCAGTTTGCCCAGCACCCGCCGGGTGAAGGCTTCGTCGCTCTCCGCGCCCTTTTTCACCACCGAGCGGTCCGGCTCCTTGAGCGGCATCAGCGTGTGCCAGTTCTCCACCCGCAGCGCGGCCTGGTTGATCTTCTGGCGCATGGCCTCGTTGGGGCACAGGCGGAATTCGTCGTACACGTTCTTCCCGTGCCCCGGATGGAGCACCTGCAGGCGCTCCTTCACCGTCAGGCCCGGGGCCACCACGAAGATCGCCGCCGAAAACTCCTTCCGCTTGGGGTAGGTGAGCGCATTCGACACCTGCCAGGTGATGATCAACCCCATCAGCGGGGTCTTGCCGGTACCCGTCGCCATCTTGTTGCAGACGCGCTCCCACGGCCCGCCGTCGCCGGGCAAGTAAATGCCCTGCTTGAATTCCTGCGGCCCCTCGACCCACCAGATCAGCGTTTCGATGGCTTCCAGTTGACAGAAATAGAACGGCAATGGCCGCGCCTCGCGGTCATGCCAATGCTCCAGCAAGCGACGGGTGACGCTGGTGATGCCGGGAAAGCCCGCATCCCGCCAGTCGTCCACGCGCTCGCGGATGCGGTTGACCAGCTCCAGCTCCTCCACCCGGCGGGTGTGGGTGCGCGTGTCGAACATCTCGTACCCGGCCTTGCGGCGGCCTTCGACGATCTGGAGCACGCGGCCGTGGGCGTCTTGCTCCCAGTGCCGGGTGGGCCGGGCGTAGGGGGAATTGATGATGAGTGACTTGGGCATCAATCCAGGGCCATGACTTTCAATGACTCGATCCCCCGGTCATCCACGATCTTGACCGCTATGCAACGGTTCTCGCCCGCCTCGAACGGCAGCGACACCGTGCCATGGAACTGCTCCAGCAGGTCTTCGTCCAGTTCGGCGCGGATGTCCTTTTTCAGCTTGTACCAGCCATCCTTGGCGCCGGCCATGGGGAAGAACACCTGCCTGGGGAACAGGGAGCGGTTGTCGTAGTCGGTGTCCAACAGCCATAGGGCGATCTGTTTCTTGCCGCCGGATTTCAGCTCACCGGTGACCGTGTCGAAGTAGTCGAAGCCGTGGACTTCGACCTGATACCAGTCGCTTCCTCTCCCTCCGGGAGAGGGCTGGGGTGAGGGAATCCTGCGCACCTCCACGTCCGGCTGGCCCATCAGCCAGAAGGATTCGTTGCTGGCGCGGGCCTTCTTCAAATCCTCCGTGAGCAGGTCGGTGTTCATCTGCACCTTGAGGGCGGTGATGCCCTTGATGTTGTCGATGTCCTTGGCCGCTTCCGGATCGAAGGTGAAGGCGCAGAACACCAGCATCTTGGGCAGGGGGAACAGTTCGCCCGCCTCGCGCATGGCGATTTCCACCTGGCGCTGCTCCAGCGCTGCGTGTTCCGGGCCGAAGCTCACGGCGACGCGATCAAAGCCCCTCTCCCGCAAGCGGGAGAGGGGTTGGGGTGAGGGAAAGGATTCCTCCGCCACCGTGCCCACCGCATGGATGTAGCGCGCCCCCGGCAGCGGTTCCAGGTCGGCCAGCTTGAGGATTTGCCCGCCCTTGCCGCGGATGCCGGTTTTCAGCAGCTCGTCGCGCCAGCGGGCCTGCCGGGAGGTTTCGCCGGAGCGGGCCACCGCCGTGTCGGCCACAAATCCGACGTCCCTCTCTCCCTGGAAGAGGGGTTGGGGTGAGGGCTCCAGTGCCAGCACCGTGGGAAAGGGCACCGCCTCCACGGTGAAGGGGCCGGTGATCCGCAGCTTGGTTTTGGACACCAGCGGCTGGTCGTAGAGGGTTTCCTGGTCGGCGTGAGCGGCGATGGACGCGTCCATCTGCCGCTGCATGGCCTGGCGCGCGGCGTGGAAAGCGTCGAAAGGCGCGCGGGCGGATGCCGGCCAACCGGGGGGAAAGTCGAAAGGAACCTCCCACTCCTTGAGCCCCTCTCCCGTAGGCGGGAGAGGGGTTGGGGCGAGGGAATCGCCTGTGGCGGGTGGATTGGAAACACCCTCATCCCAGACCCTTCTCCCGCCCGCGGGAGAAGGGCTTTCATTTTCCCCTCTGCCGCCCCCGGGAGAGGGGCTTTCGTTTTCCCCTCCGCCGCCCGCGGGAGAGGGGCTTTCGTTTTCCCCTCCGCCGCCCGCGGGAGAAGGGTTTTCGTTTTCCCCTCCGCCGCCCGCGGGAGAAGGGTTTTCGTTTTCCCCTCCGCTGCCCGCGGGAGAAGGGTTTTCGTTTTCCCCTCCGCTGCCCGCGGGAGAAGGGTTTTCGTTTTCCCCTCTCCCGCTGGCGGGAGAGGGGCTAGGGGTGAGGGTATCGTTCCTGGCGACATGCTCCCAAATCACCTGCAACACCGCTTCCGTCTCGTCCAACACCTGATGGTTCCAGAACCGCAGAACCGTCAGCCCTTGGCTTTGCAAAAACGCGGTGCGCCGTTCGTCGTAAGTTTTCTGCTCCGCGTGCTGGCCACCGTCGAGTTCGACCACCAACCCATGCTCGTCGCAATAAAAGTCCGCGATGTACTCGCCGATGGGGTGTTGCCGCCGGAATTTGGCGTTGGCCAGCCGGCGGTTGCGCAGCAACCGCCACATGAGGTTTTCCGCGTCCGTGGCGGTCCTGCGCATGGCGCGGGCGTGGCGCTTCAGGTCTTCGGGCAGCCTGGCGGGCGGGTGGGGGATGTAGTCCCATTCGGCGCCCTCACCCCCGGCCCCTCTCCCGCCCGCGGGAGAGGGGAGCGAGGTGCTCTCATTCCAGACCTTCCTTCCTGCCGTTTCGGTTACGGCGCTCGCTACGGCTCGCCCACCCGCGGGAGAAGGGCTCTCACTCCCCTCTCCCCGAGACGCGAGCGATGCCTTCGCCGTTCTCCCCTCCCCCGCAGACGGGGGTGTTGTTCTCCACTCTCCCGCAGACGGGGGTGTTGTTCTCCACTCTCCCGTAGGCGGGGGTGTTGTTCTCCACTCTCCCGTAGGCGGGAGTGCTGTCTCCCCCTCTCCCGTAGACGGGGGCGCTGTTCCCCCCTCTGCCGCGGACGGGAGAGAGTCCTTTGCTGTTTTCCCCTCTCCCGCGGGCGGGAGAGGGGCCGGGGGTGAGGGTGACTGGAGCGCCGCATTCAGCTCCGCCAGCGCCCGTTCGATGGCCGGGTGCATGCGCTCGTAGATTTCGTCGATCTCCGGGTTGTTGGCGATGGACTTCAGCGTCACATGGGGCACGGTCTTGTAGATGAAGCCGCCCTTCAGGCCCTCGTGGGGGTATTTCAGCTCGTAGTAGTCGTAGCTGGCGGTCAGCAGGCGCTGCTTGGCCAGGGTGACGGCGACGCGGGAAGTGTCGCAGGTGATCCAGCGCCGGCCCCATTTCTCGGCGACGAAGGCGGTGGTGCCGGAACCGCAGGTGGGGTCCAGCACGAGGTCGCCGGGGTCGGTGGTCATCAGGAGACAGCGTTCGATGACTTTGGTGTTTGTCTCAACGACATATCGTTTGTCGGATGAAAAGCCAGCAACCCCTGTGTCTGACCAGCTATTTGTAATTGGGAATACAGGAAAATCATGGAAGTACCGAACATACCTCAGGGTATTTCCCGCAGCAGATAATCGTCGGGCGCGACTTAAACGCCGCATTCCATCTTCATTGGTTTTCCATCGACCTTTGACGCTAGGAAGAAATTTGTAGCCGTCAAGCAAGACAGGGAACCAGCACGCAGCTCCTTCGCCCTTTTGCCGGCCTTCGCTTTGGCTGGTGAGATTATCAATGGCATACACACGCGCATCGGCTGGAATAGATGAAGGGTTACTCTGCTCGTTAACCGTAAAACCTCGTCTTGCCAAATTCGATGTCTCCACCTTATTGTAAGCTTGAGCGCCAAGGCCGCCCAATTCTTTCTCGATATAAAGTGCGTTGTATTTGGTTTTCTCAGAGTTCTTACCATACCAAACCAAGTAATCTGTGGTGCCGGGCAAGAACGTATTTGTTGCTCCAGTAGTCTTGGCGAACGTAATCAAAGATATGAAGTGGTTCTCCCCAAATATCTCATCCATCACCTCCCGCACATGGTGCAGATTCTCATCCGAAATCTGCACGAACACGCTGCCCGATTCGCTCAACAATTCCCTCGCCAGCAGCAGCCGGTCGCGCAGATAGGTCAGATAGGAATGGATGCCCAGCTCCCAGGTGTCGCGGAAGGCCTTGATCATTTCCGGTTCCTGGGTCAGATCCTCGTCCCTGCGGTCCTTCACGTCGCGCTTGTTGACGAAGGGCTGGAAGTTGGAGCCGTATTTGATGCCGTAGGGCGGGTCGATGTAGATCATCTGCACCTGGCCGGCCATGCTCTCCTTCTGGATGAGCGAGTTCATCACCAGCAGGGAGTCGCCGGCGATGAGGCGGTTGGCCCAGTCGCGCTCGTGCTTGTAGAAGGCGATGGCTTCGCGCAGCGGCAGGTTTTCGAAGGGGGCGGAGAAGAGGTCGGGTTGGAAGGCGGCCCTCACCCCTGCCCCTCTCCCGCCCGCGGGAGAGGGGTGGGATATGGTCCCTGTCGCCGCGGGAGAGGGGGTGTGAAGCCCTTCTCCCGCAGGCGGGAGAAGGGTTTGGGATGAGGGCGCCCTGCCGCCGCTAGAGGCGTTCTTTGGCTGCTTTTGCACGGCGGCAATTATGGTCGCCGGGTCGATGCGTTCGTGCACGTGGAGGGACACGGTGTCCACCTCGAAACTGGTGCGCTCGGCCTTGCCGGTCCAGTTGAGATAGGGCGCCTGCATGCGCTTGAGCTGCTGCAAGGCTTGGCGCATGTGGTCCGGGTCGCCGGAGGCGAGGGCGTCGTCGATGAGGTTTTCCACCCGGGCGCGGGCGCTGTCGAACTGGAGCGCAGGGTCGATGTGCGGGTCGTAGGCCCAGCAGGTCTCCTCCTCCACGCCGTCGCTGGCGGCGTCCACCATGCCGACGTGGGGGTTGTTCCTGCGCTTGTCGCCATGGCGGTAGCTGAGAACCTGGATCGCGTCGCCGGGTCTGGCGCGCGGAACCGGGCCGGCTTGCGGCGCGCCGCGGGGCGCGGCCTTCGGCGGCGCGACCTGCACTTGAACGTTCAGCAACGGCTCGTCGCCCTCGTGATCCGCCGGCACGGCACGCATGACCGAGCCGCCCCGGCCGCGTCCGCTCGCCAACAAGCCTTCCGCGATCAGGGCATCGCGCACCCGGCGGAAGTCCTCCTCGGACACCTCGCCGTCCAGCGATTGCGCCAGCCGCTCCAGCAGGGCCTGGTCGCCGATGCTGGCGCCGTTCGCGGGAACGTGGCGAAGAATCAGTTCGCGCAGAGTGGAGTCGATTTCTGTCATGGAGCGGGTCCTTGTCGTCCGGCCGATGGAAACGAAGCGGTTCCTGAAACCTCGATCTCGACATAGGGTAACGGAATCTCGGCAACCCGTGCCCCTAGCGTTCCGTTTGCCGGAGGAGCAGCGAATACGTCAGGATCGCCGCGGTGGCCGAGACGTTCAGAGACTGGATCTGCCCGCCGCCCGGAATGGTGACGACGGTTTCGCAGGCGGCGAGGGTCGGCGGCGGCAAGCCGTTTTCCTCGTTGCCCAGCACCAGCAGAATGGGACGGCGGTCCCGCGGCACGGCTTCCGGGGGAATGCCTCTGGCATGCAGGGCGGTACCGACGACATGGAAATGGGGGCGCAAGCTTCGCAGCGCTTGCGCCGCGCCGGTGAGGCGACGGACGTCCAGGAACTCCAGCCCGCCTTCGGCCACCCGGTAGGCCGCGTCGGACAGGCCGGCTTGGGCCGGATGGTCCGACAGGACCAGATGACCCAGGCCGAAGAAGGCCAAGGTCCGGGCGATGGCGCCGAGGTTGTGGGGATTGCCCACGCCATCGAGCAGGACCGTGGCGGCGCCTGCTTTCGCCCAGCGCTGCGCGGTCTCGAGGGTGAGGTCCGGCACCTCGCGCGGCCTGACCGCGGCGACGATGCCGCCGTGCAGGACGGTGCCGGCGACCCGCGCCATTTCCTCCGGCGGCAGCAGGCGGTACGGCCGGCGCAGCCGCGCCAGCACGGCGCAGAAGGGGCCGGCCGCCGTTTTCATCGAGTCGTCGTAGTAGAGCCGCACCACCCGTTCGGGCTCACGCCGGAACACCGCGGCCACGGCGGACAGTCCGGCGATCTTGCCGAGCTTCTCTTCCGCCGCGCCGGAGTGGGCCGGCCGCGCCGCCCGTACCGCGGGCCCGGCTCCGCGTTTCCCGGGGGCGCCGCCCGCCCGGGGCGGCCTGGTTTTCCGTATCATCTGGTCATGTCCCGCATCATTATCTTCAACAAGCCTTACGGCGTTCTGACCCAGTTCACCGACCGTGAACACGGCCGGGCGACGCTGGCCGACTTCATTCCCATCCCCTGGGTCCGTCCCGCCGGCCGCCTGGACCGCGATTCCGAGGGGCTCATCGTCCTCACCGACGACGGCCGCCTGCAGGCCCGGATCGCCGATCCCCGCCACAAGATGGCGAAGACCTATCGGGTCCAGGTCGAAGGGCTGCCCGACGAAGCGGCGCTGAACCGGCTGCGACGGGGGGTGCGGCTGAACGACGGTCTCACCCTTCCGGCCGAGGCGAACATCATCCCCGAACCGGCCTGGCTGTGGCCGCGCGATCCGCCGGTCCGTTTCCGCGCCACCATTCCCACCACCTGGCTGGAACTGGTCATCCGCGAGGGCCGCAACCGGCAGGTGCGGCGCATGACGGCGGCGGTGGGCTTCCCGACGCTGCGCCTGATCCGCTGGGCCATCGGCGCCTGGACGCTGGAAGGCCTGGCGCCGGGGGAATGGCGGGAGCTGCCGCCCCTCGCCGGGAAGGGACTCAGGCGCGGCGCTGACGTTCGGCGACGAAGCGGATGAAGTCGTCCTTGGGCAGCGGCCGGGCGAAGTAGTTGCCCTGGAACCGGTGGCAGCCGTAACGCTCCAGGATCTCGACCTGGGTCCGGGTTTCCACGCCTTCGGCAATGACGTCGAGTCCCAGATGGCGCGCCATGCTGACGATGGTCTCGACGATGGCCGCGTCACTGCTGTCCTGCTCCAGATCGCGGACGAACGCCGAGGCGATCTTGAGGTCGTCCAGCGGCAGATGTTTCAGATAGGCCAGGGAGGAATAGCCCGTTCCGAAATCGTCGATGGAAAAACTCACGCCGAGGTTCTTCAGGCGCCCGATCTGCGCGACGGCGAGCTCGGTATGGTTCAGCAGCACACCTTCCGTCAGTTCGAGGCAAAGGTCCGTCGGCGAAACGCCGTTCTCCAGGCAGAACTGCTCCAACTGGGTCATCAGGTCGCTGCGCATGAACTGGCGCGGACTGACGTTCACGGAAAGCTTCGGCAGGGCCAAGCCCTGCGCCCGAATCTCGGCCAGACAGGCGCAGGCCCGCCTCAGCACGATAGCCCCCACCCGCAGTATCATGCCGTTCTGCTCGCAGACCGGTATGAACTGATCGGGGGAGATCGCACCGCGTTCGGGATGGAACCAGCGGATCAGGGCTTCGGCACCCACCACCCGCCCGTCACCGAGCATCTGCGGCTGGTAGTAGACCTCGAACTCGTCGTTGGCCAGCGCCTTCCGCAAGGCCTTTTCCAGCTCCAGCCGGCCGCGGACGACGGCCTCCATCGCGCTCTCGTAGAAACGGACGCCGTCGCGCCCCTCGTTCTTTGCCACGTACATGGCCGTGTCCGCCTGTTTGAGCACATCCTCGGCGGTGTTCGCGCCGTCGGGAAACAGCGCGATGCCGATGCTCACGGAGATATAGTGCACGTAATCGTCGAGCTGAAACGGCGCCGAGAGCAGCTCGCGCACCCGCCGCGCATGGACGATCGCCTGGCCCGCCGCAACCGAGGCGCTGGGCTTGACCGGCGCGAGCAGGACGACGAATTCGTCCCCCCCGAGGCGGGCCGCCGCTTCCTCGTCCTCCAGGCAGTTTTTCAGGCGCTCGGCCACCTGGACCAGCAGGCGGTCGCCCATGTGGTGGCCCAGCGAGTCGTTCAGGGTCTTGAAATAGTCCAGGTCCATGAACAGCAGCGCGCCGTAGGTTCCCTCGCGCCGCGCCGCTTTCATCTGCTGCGTGAGCCGCTCGAAGATCAGACTCCGGTTCGGCAGGCCGGTCAGGGAATCGTAATAGGCGAGCTGGCGGATCTTTTCTTCCGTGCGCTTGAGTTCGGAAATGTCCGAGGAAATCGCGACGTAGTGCGTGATGTCCCCGTTGGCCGACCGAACCGCGGTGATGGTCTTGCGCTCGGGATAGACCTCGCCGTTCTTCCGCCGGTTCCAGATCTCGCCCTGCCAGCGCCCCGTCTGTTCGAGGCTGCGCCAGACCTCCCGGTAGAACTCCGCGCCATGCAGGCCCGACTTGAACAGCCGGGGATTCCGGCCGACCACGTCCTCCTGCCGGTAGCCCGTGATCCGGCTGAACGCCGCGTTGACCCTCAGAATCCTGCCGTCGGCACCGGCGATCAGAATGGCTTCGTCGGTCTCGAAGGTCGTCGCCGCCAGCCGCAGCTCGGCCTCGACCGCCTCGCGCCGGGTGATGTCGTCCACCAGCGAGGCCACGCCGATCAACTTGCCGTCCGGCGTCGTCAGCGGGGTGTTGTACCATTCGCAACGTATCGTGCGACCGTCCGCCGTCACATTGGCGGTGACGACACGGTTGCCGGACCCTCCCGATACCTCCCGCCAGATCGCTTCCGCCTGCTCCAGTACGTCCTCCGGAAACAGTATGCCGGCGGAACGGCCGATCATCCGGTCCGCACCGTAGCCGAAGATTCTTTCCGCCGCCGGATTCCAGCGGCTGACGATGAAATCCAGGTCCCACTCGATCACCGCCAGCGGCAGGTGTTCGACGTGCAGGCGCAGCCTTTCCTCGGATTGCCGCAGCGCCCGTTCGGCTTCCCAGCGTTCGGTGACGTCCTGCAGGGTACCCTGCAGCACCGGCCCCGAATCTCCCCGCCGTCCCTGGAGTTCGACCTTGAAGTTCACCTGCCGCACCGCGCCGTCCGCCCGCCTCACACACAGCGGCCGTTCCACCCCGAGCAGATCGTCGCGTCCGCCCCGCAGCGCGGCCTCGATGAGCTCACGGTCTTCCGGGGCAAACAGGGCGGCGAACTCCCGATACCGATGGGGAACCTCACCGTCGGAGGGAAGCCCGAAAATCCGGTAGGTTTCCTCCGACCAAGTCATGCGGTCCGTCGCCGGGTCATAGACCCAGCTCCCCACGCGGGCGAGACGCTGAGCCTCCGCCAGCCGGCGCCGCTCGGCCTTGGCGATCCGTGAAGACAGCCACAGGCGCTGACGGCTCACCTCGAAGCCGAGCGTGCCCATGGCGATCAGCAGGGCGATGGCGATGGCGACCACGCGGTAAGCCGCGACCCGGTCCCGCCTCACCGCCGCGTCGATCTCCAGGCCCAGAGCGGCGAAAATCTCCCCGGTCTCCGTGTCCCGCACCGGCGCGAAAGCGGAAACCGTGTCCTTGCCATCCCCATGGGCCAGACCGAGCACCCGTGACCGGCCGCTGGTAAACACGCCGGCCACGGCTTCCGCATGCTCCGTGTTCGGCCACCCCCGCCCTTCGACGCCATTCCGGGGTGGCTCGATGTCGCCCGCGCTGGAGCCGATGGCGCGCATCGCCCCCCCTTCCGCCGGAATCAGGAGGTAAAGGCCCTTGAGTTTGGGGTCCGCGGCATCGATGCGCAGGAGCTGGCTGATGAGCCAATGCTCCTCCCGTTCCCGAACCTCCGTGGCCCCCGTACGGACCTGACGAATCCACTCCGGGTTGATCGACGCCGCCACGGTTTCGGCCTGGATCGACAACTCGCGGCGGACGCTCCGGTCGGCCGCATGCCCGAAAAGCTCGGTCAATACGAATGCAGCCCCCAGCACGACCGACGCGACCAGGACCAGCCTGACACCGAATCCCAGACCGGAACTGAGTTCCTCCGCGGGGACCGGAAGCTCGCCCGAGCGCCGGTAATGAAGCCAGATTCCCGCCCCCATGGCCAACGCACAGAGAGCGCGCAGCAGCGGCGCGGTCAGGGTGGCCGGAGGAAAACGGGACGTGCCCGACCCGGCAACCCCCAGGCTCACGGCGAAGACGGCCATCGCCAGGGCCGCCGCGACGAGGGCGACGTCGTACCGTCCTCGCGCGGTCCGCGCCGCCCGAACGAACGCCCCGACCGCCGCCAGCGCGCCCGGGAGCCCCAGGGCGTCATACAACACGCCGCTCGAGCCGCCACCTGCACTCGGGGACAGCAGCCCCACCGCTACGAACACGAGCGCCTGGACCAGATAAACCCCCCGCACGGGCAGCCGGACACCCTGGCTGACCAGCCCCTGGACGCCGAAATGGAACAGGCAGAGGAAGGAAATCGTCAAAACCGCCAACCGCGCCCAGGCGAAGACCGGATGATCCCCCAGCGAGGCGGCGAACAGGTCCAGCCATTCGTCGGCGCCATGAGCGATACCGAACATCCCCAGCCACAGCCAGGGTAGGCGCTGGCGGCTTCGGTCGTGGATCGCCCCGCAGACGGCAGCGAGCAGAATGAACGACAGGCCGTCGAAGAAGTAGATCAGATCCGGCTGTCCGTACGGCAGGACCATGGCCATCAAATCCCGTTGCCACCCGAAAAATGCCGGCATCAACGCACCGAGGCCTTGAGCCGCTCCATTCGCCCGAACATGACCGCCCTCAAGCGCTCCCGCCCTATCGCGTGCTTGAGGCCGGCGCCGACGCCGGCGACCTGATCCGTCGAAGTGCAGTGGCTGTAAAACACCAGGCTCCCTTGCCGATACGGCAGAATGCCGAGCACCATCTGGCTGGAATTGAAAGAATGGCCGACATAGAAATCGCGCACCGCAACGAGGGCGCCACCAGCCTTGGGCTGGACCATCTGATGAACCAGGATCACGGTGGGGCGCCCCTCCACCTTACGCTCGACCCATTGCAGAGTGCTGGCCGCCTCTGAAGGCGCCGGAAACCGCAGCAAAGCCGCCTGCAATTCAGGCGCGTAGTGGCGCAGCACCGCGCTTTGCTCGGTGAATGTCCTCAACTCCGCGGCCACGTCCACGGTGGCGCCCCCGGAACGGGCATAAGGCTCGATGGCGTCCGCGCCGTATCTGCGGTAGCCATCCAGCCGTTGCCACAAAACCTCCCGATATCGGCGCGACAGGAGGCGCAGCTTCTCCGTTTCGGAGACATGCGCCAAGGTCCGGCCCAGCGCTCTGAATCCCTGGATTTCGGCCGCCGAGAAATTGAATTCCGGGCCGGGCTCGACTTCGCTCAAGGCTTCCGCCTCCTCGGCATCGGAAGGGCCGAATTCGAAGCCGTTCAGCGCCTCCGGACCGCCGGCCGGAAGAAAAATGCCCGCGGCGATCACGTCGGAATCCCCCATCAGCAGCGCTCCATTGCGGACCGCGGCGATCAGCCGCTCGGGCGGCGCCTCGACGTACATGGCCAAGCCGGCGGCAAGGGTCTTGTCGGTCGGCTCGCGGACGTCGTAGGAAACGATTTCGCCCTGATCGAGACCGCCAAGGTCGGCGATTCCCAGCACCTCCGTCACCGGCCGATCCGCCGCGGCAGCGGCGAGCACCGGCAGGACGAACAGCACCCACGTCGGCAACCGCGGGAGACCTCTGAATTTCCGAAACATCACCATACCGTCCGATCCTCGTTTCCTCCGTCCCCGACACCCGGCCGCAGCACCGGAAGCCGCGCCCGCGAATGGTATCCTTAAGACAGAAGAGCAAAACGAAAGTGCGTCACAACCATGTCCCCCCCCTCGAAGTCCCGGAAAATCCTCCGCGACCACGTTTCCGTCGTTCTGGGCTGGCTCATCTGGATCATCCTGCTGCTCAGCGGCCACAAGTTCGGGCGGGGTGACAGCCTCGCGGTGCTGGCCGCCGGCTCCGCACTGACATTCTGCACCATGCTGGGCTGCGTCTTCTCGGTAGTCCGGCACGCCGACGAACTGGCCGAACTGCTGGAAGAGCCCTATGGCACGCTGGTCCTGACCCTGTCGGCCACCGCCATCGAGGTCAGCCTGATGCTGATGGTCATGGCCGGCGGCGGTCAAAATCCCTCGATGCTGCGCGACACCATCTTCGCCACCCTGATGGTCGTACTCAACGGCATGGTCGGCGTCTCCCTGGTCAGCGGCGGCTGGATCAACGTCGAACAGTCGTTCAACCTACGCGGTGCCCTGTCGTTCCTGCACCTCATCGCCCCCCTCTCGCTGCTGCTCCTGGTGCTGCCGAACTATACCAGCAGCACCGGCGGACCGACCCTGGCCCCCGTCCAGGAAGCGTTCCTGGGGATACTGTGTCTGCTCGTGTACGGGGTGTTCCTGATCATCCAGACCGGCCGGCACCGGTCCTATTTCGCCAACATGAGCGCCGTCCTCGACGAAGAGCCCGAAAACGACGGCACCGCCCCCACGCTTCGCAGCCGCCGCGGCGCCATCCTCCGGACCTCGTCGGGCCTGCTGGCGGCACTCCTGCCCGTCGTTCTCCTCGCGGAACACCTCGGTTCGGTCATCGATTTCGCGATCGAAGAGTCCCACACGCCTGCCGCGCTCGGCGGCCTGGTGGTCGCCGCCCTGGTGCTACTCCCGGAAGGCGTCGGTGCGCAGCGGGCGGCGGCGCTGAATCTGATGCAACGGGCGGTCAACATCTGCCTGGGATCCGCGCTCGCCACCATCGGCCTGACCGTGCCGACCATCCTGCTCGCCGCCAGCCTGCAGCGGCATTCCCTGACCCTCGGCCTCAACGGCGCCGAGGAAACCCTGCTGTACGCCACCCTGCTGGTCTCGATGATGACTTTCATCAGCGGGTTTGCCAACGTGCTGCAGGGGATGGTCCACCTGATGCTGTTCGTCGCCTACCTGTTTTTCGTGTTCGTTCCGTGAACGGACGCCGCCCGGCCGTCAAAAGCCGTCAACCAGGCCGTGGTACTCTCGACGCCGGCCGGGGCGGACGGCTGCGGAGCCCGAAAAGGGGAGACAAATGCCGCACCGGCGGTCTATAATTGGCGAATTTTTTTCCAACCCCCAGAAGTATCGACATGACTGATTTATCGCGTTACCGAAACATAGGCATCTTCGCTCACGTCGACGCGGGCAAGACCACCACCACCGAGCGGATTTTGAAGCTCACCGGCAAGATCCACAAGATCGGCGAAGTGCACGACGGTGCCGCGACGACCGACTTCATGGAGCAGGAGCAGGAACGTGGTATCACCATTCAGTCCGCGGCCACCACCTGTTTCTGGAAGGATCACCGCTTCAACATCATCGACACCCCGGGACACGTCGACTTCACCATCGAGGTCTACCGCTCGCTCAAGGTTCTCGACGGCGGCATCGGCGTATTCTGCGGTTCCGGCGGCGTGGAACCGCAATCGGAGACCAACTGGCGCTATGCCAACGACTCCGAAGTCGCACGGATCATCTACGTCAACAAGCTGGACCGGGTCGGCGCCGACTTCTATCGCGTGGTCAAGCAGATCAGGGACGTCCTGGGGGCCTATCCGCTGGTCATGACCCTGCCGATCGGCCGCGAAGAGAGTTTCATCGGTGTGGTCGAGCTGCTGACCCGCAAGGCCTGGATCTGGGATGACTCCGGCGACCCGATGAAATACGAGGTCAAGGACGTTCCCGCGGAGATGGCCGACGAGGTCGAAAAATGGCGCGCCGAGCTGGTGGAAAAAGCCGTCGAGCAGGACGACGAGGTCATGGAAAAGTACCTCGAGGGCGAAGAGCCGGACGTCGACACCCTCAAGCGCCTGATCCGCAAAGGCACCATCAAGCTGGACTTCTTCCCGACCTACTGCGGCTCCTCGTTCAAGAACAAGGGCGTGCAGCTGGTGCTGGACGCCGTGGTGGACTATCTGCCCGACCCGACCGAAGTCAAGCCTCAGCCCGAAGTGGACCTGGAAGGCCATGAGACCGGCGAGTTCGCCATCGTCGACCCGGATCGTCCGCTGCGCGCCCTGGCCTTCAAGATCATGGACGACCGTTACGGCGCCCTGACCTTCCTGCGCCTTTACTCGGGCCGGCTGGAAAAAGGCACCACCGTCCTCAACACCGCGACCGGCAAGACCGAGCGCATCGGCCGCATCGTCGAAATGCACGCCAATCAGCGCAACGAGCTGGACTCGGCCCAGGCCGGCGACATCGTGGCGGTGCTGGGCATGAAGAACGTCCAGACCGGCCACACCCTGTGTGACCCGGACAAGCCGGCCACCCTGGAGCCGATGGTATTCCCCGACCCCGTCATCTCCATCGCGGTTACGCCCAAGGACAAGGCTGCCAACGAGAAAATGGGCATCGCCCTCGGCAAGATGGTGCAGGAGGACCCGTCTTTCCACGTCGAGACCGACCAGGAATCCGGCGAAACCATCCTCAAAGGGATGGGCGAGCTCCACCTCGACATCAAAGTGGACATCCTGAAGCGTACCCACGGGGTGGAAGTGAACGTCGGCAAGCCGCAGGTGGCCTACCGGGAAACCATCACCAGGCGCGTCGAGGACGAGTACGTCCACAAGAAGCAGACCGGCGGTTCCGGCCAGTACGCCAAGATCAACTACGTCATCGAACCCGGCGAGCCGGGGTCGGGGTTCGTGTTCGAATCGACCGTGACCGGTGGCAACGTGCCGCGTGAATTCTGGCCGGCGGTCGAAAAAGGCTTCAGGAGCATGCTCGGCAAGGGTGTCTTGGCGGGCTACCCATGCGTCGATTTCAAGGTCAACCTGACCGATGGCGGCTTCCACGCCGTGGACTCTTCGACGATCGCCTTCGAAATCGCGGCCCAGGCGGCGTTCCGCCAATCCGTGCCGAAGGCGGCGCCGCAGCTGCTGGAACCCATCATGAAGGTGGACGTGTTCACCCCGGATGCCCACGTCGGTGACGTGATCGGCGACCTGAACCGCCGCCGCGGCATGATCAAGTCGCAGGAAGCCGGCGTGACCGGCGTGCGCATCAAGGCCGAGGTTCCGCTGTCCGAAATGTTCGGCTACATCGGCGATCTGCGCACCATGACTTCCGGCCGCGGCCAATTCTCCATGGAGTTCTCGCACTACATGCCTTGCCCGAAGAACGTCGCGGACGAAGTCATCAAGGAAGCCCAGGAGCGTGCGGCCAGGAAATAACGGCCTTCCACGCATGCTCGTCGCACCGCGGAAGGCGCCCCCCGGGCCTGCCTTCCGCGGTCCGTCCCTTTCCGGATTCCCCGGCGGATCGAGGGCCCGGGTCCTCCCTATCCTTCGGCTCACGGCCGTTGTAACTTAATGGCGACACGGGCTTGCCAACAACCAATGAGGGGGATTTCATGAGCAGAAAGAGCATGGCCGACTGGTGGAAGGAGAGGCGGGCGAACGAGGAAAGGAAAAAGACCGGCCAGAGCGACTTCGAGGACGTCGAGGCCCTGTATGACCGGCTCGGCCGGGAACCGGCGGTGGATGCCTCGCTCGAGGCGATTCGCAAGGAAATGGCCGCGGTCTACCGCGACATGCGCGCCGGCCGGATCGACTGCAACGATGGCACCCGTCTGGCCTATGTGCTCGACATGCTGCGCAAGACCCATGAATCCAACGTCGTGAAGAACCGGCTGGGCGCCCTGGAAAAAGCCATGGGCGTGAAATCCGACACCGGTCCGGAATGGCTGGGACTGCCGTTCGGCAATTCCGACTGAAGGCACGATCGGCCGCAAATCCCACTCCCACCGGGCCAACGGGGCGGCGACACTCTCTCCCATACCGACTCTTCGAGAACCGGGCACCATGTGCGGCATTGCCGGCCTGTTCAACTGCAATCTCCCTGCTGACGAGCTCCGGCTCGACCAGGCCGTGGCCAAGCTGACCCATCGGGGCCCCGACGACCGGGGCATCTTCCTCGACGGCCGCTTCGGCATGGGGCATACCCGCCTCTCCATCATCGACCTGGCGGGCGGCCACCAGCCCCTGTTTTCCGAAGACCGGAGGCTGGCGCTGATAGCCAATGGCGAAATCTACAATTTCATCGAACTGCGCTCCGAGCTGACGGCGGCGGGATTCCGTTTCCAGACCCAGTCGGATTCGGAGGTCATCCTCCATGCCTACCTCGCCTTCGGGGAGGGCTTTTTGGAGCGTATCCAGGGCATGTTCGCCTTCGCACTGTACGATGCCCTCGAAGGACGCCTGATCCTGGCCCGTGATCGCTTAGGGATAAAACCGCTGTTTCTGGCTCGGCGTCCGGACGGCATCGCCTTCGCCTCCGAAATCAAGGCCCTGCTGCCCCTGCTCGACCAGCCCCGGGAAATCGATCCGCAAGGGCTGGCCCAGTATTTCCAAAACCAGTTTTCCACCGGCGCCACGACGGTCCTGCGAGGCGTGGAGCGGGTACTGCCGGGCGAAGCCGTGGTCGTCGAAGCCGGAAAAACGACCCGCCGCTTCCGCTACTGGTCACCGCTCGCCGTGCGCACGGAAGAGCTGGATTTCGACGAAGCGGCAGCGCGCTTCGATGCGCTGATGGAGCGAGTGATGGTCGAACACATGCGCTCGGACGTGCCTTTCGGGCTGTTTCTCTCCGGCGGCGTCGACTCCTCCCTGCTGCTTGCCCTGCTGACCCGGTATTCCGGCGAGCCCATCCGCACCTTCTCGGTCGGTTTTCCCGGCACCTCGCTGACCGACGAACTGCCGCTGGCCGAAGGCCTGGCCCGGCGTTTCCGCAGCCGCCACCGCGAGATCCGGCCCGGTCCGCAAGACATCCTCCACAGCCTGCCGCTGACCGTATGGGCGGCGGACGATCTGATGCGCGACAATGCCAGCCTGCCGACGTCCCTGCTGGCCCGGGCAGCCGGCGAAGAACTGAAGGTGGTGTTCTCCGGCGAGGGCGGGGACGAAGTGTTCGCCGGCTACGGACGCTACCGGACATCGCCGCTCGAACGTCTGTTCAAGAGCCTGCTCGCGCCCGGCTCGGGCGGTTTCCGCACCCGCGGCAGCTTCCGCGGACGCTGGCCGAAGACGCTGTTCGGCCCCGCCCTGCTGGCTGCCGCGCAATCGGCCCGGCGGCCGGTGCAGGAATCCTGGCGGGAGACGCCGCGGGAATGGAGCGATCTGCAGCGGATGCAGTACGTCGACCTCTGCCACGCACTGCCCGACAACCTGCTGGTCAAGGCCGACCGCATGCTGATGGCCTGGGGCGTGGAAGGGCGGGTGCCGTTCTTGGACCACCGCGTCGTCGAATTCGGCCTGAGCCTGCCCGACCGCCTTAAGATCGAGGGACGCCAGGGCAAGCTGTTCCTCAAGCGCTGGGGCGAGCGGCTGGTGCCGGCGGAGCAGCTCTATGCCAGGAAGCGCGGCTTCCACGTCCCCCTGGGCGAATGGCTGGACGAGCCTTTTCTCGAACGGCTGAACCGGATTCTACCGGAACACCCGGCACTCACCCCCTGGTTCAAACCCGCCGGCATCCGGGCGCTGATCGCCCGCTGCCGTGACGAGCGCCAGGGCAGCGCCATGCTCTGGGCCATCATCCAGTTCGCAATCTGGCACCGGCTGTTCATTTCCGGGTATGGCGAGCGGCCGGAGGCGCTGACCGATCCCCTGGAAATCCTGCAGCGCTGAAGCCGTGACCGCACCCCGGACCTCCTCGCCACGCTTGGCCATCTTCGCCTCGTTCTCCGGCCAGGGCGGCGTGGAGAAAATGATCGCCAATCTGGCCGCCGGGTTTCTCGACGCCGGCGTCGCCGTGGATCTGGTGCTGGCGCGCGCCCAGGGAGAGCACCTGGATGCGATCCCGGCCGGCGTGCGCATCGTCAAGCTGAACGTCCGCCACACTTTCACGGCCCTGCCGGGTCTGGCCCGCTACCTCCGCGAGGAAAAACCGGACGCCGTCCTCGCCGCCAAGGATCGCGCCATCCGGGTCGCCCTGCTGGCCCGTCGCTTGGCCGGATCGAAGGCCCGGCTGGTGGGACGGCTGGGCACGACGGTATCGGCCGCACTCAAAGGCAAAGGCCGGTTGAGGGAACTGGCCTGGTTCACCGGCATGCGGCTGTTCTATCCGCACCTGGACGCGATCGTCGCCGTCTCCCAGGGCGTGAAAGACGACATTCTCTCGATAACCGCCCTGCCCTCCGAGCGGGTCCGGGTGATCCGCAATCCCGTCATCACTCCGGCACTGGAACGGCAGGCCGCCCTGCCCTGCGACCATCCATGGCCGAACGATCCGGCAATCCCTCTCATCGTCGGCATGGGCCGGCTGACCCGGCAGAAGGGGTTCCCCGATCTCATCGCCGCCTTCGCCCGGCTCCGCCGGGACCGCATCTGCCGGCTCGTCATCGTCGGCGAGGGCGGAGACCGGGAAAAACTGGAGCGGCTGGCCGATGGACTCGGCGTGAGCGAGGACGTATGCTTCACCGGCTTCCTGGCGAACCCACACGGTCTGATCGCGCGCTGCAGCCTGTTCGTACTGTCCTCGCTGTGGGAAGGCTCGCCGAACGCCCTGACCGAAGCGATGGCGCTGGGCAGGCCGGTGGTCTCGACCGACTGCCCCAGCGGGCCGGCGGAACTGCTGAACGGCGGCGAATACGGCCCGCTGGTTCCGGTCGGCGATGTCGAAGCGCTGGCCACGGCCATGGCGCATGCGCTCGATCACCCGCTGCCGGCGGAATGCCTACGTCGGGCGGTGGCCGAATACACGCAGACCATCAGCGCACGGCGCTACCTGGAAACCTTGGGGATGGCCCCCTGAGCAGGCTGCAAGGCCCCGTTCCAGGTCGGGATAGTGCAGCCGCGGACGAAGTTCGCGCAACATCCGGCCGTTGTCGAGGCGCTTGGACTCCTCCATGAACGACAGCATCTCCGGGCTCAGCACCCGCCTGGCTTCCGCCAAGGAAATCGCGGGCGGCCGCGGCAGGCCGAAGCGGTCGGCGACGGCATGGAAATAATCGGTCAGGGTGGTGGGATGACCGTCGCTGACGTTGTATACGCCCTCGGCCGCAGTCCGCCTGCCCGCGGCGACACAGACTTCGGCCAGATCGTCGGCATGAATGCGGTTGGAATAGGGACTCTCCTCCTGCCGCACCACCGGCACCCCTGCGCGCAAGCGCTCCAACGGTAACCGCCCCGGGCCGTAGATACCGGGCACCCGCAGGATCACCACCGTGACTCCGTATCGGCGGCTCCAGGCCATGAGGGTTTCCTCTGCCGCCAGGCGACGGCGAGAGCGAGCGTTTTGCGGGCGGGGAGGCCGCCCCTCGTCCACCCAGTCTCCCCCGCAGTCGCCGTAGACGCCGCTGGTGCTCACGTAAACCACCTTGCCGGGCAGGCGTCTCACCGGCAAGGCCTCGAAGAAGACCGCCAGCCGCGGATCGCCGTCGCCGGCGGCAGGCGGGGGGGCGAAATAATACAGCGTGGTCCAACCTCCGCTCAGACCAGCCAGGGAATCGGGCTTGTCCAGATCGCCGTGGACGGCGGCGATACCCTGTCGCACCAGCCGCGCCGCCGTTTCCGGCGAGCGGGCCAAGCCGTAAACTCCGCGCCCCTCGGCCGATTCCAACCGGGCCACCCGGCGGCCGATGTCGCCGCAGCCGACGATGAGGACCGTCCGCGCCAAGGTCTTCAGATCTTGAGCACGGTGTCGCGGTAATACCGCAGTTCCGCGATGGATTCACGGATGTCGTCCAGCGCCCGATGGGTGCTCTGCTTCTGCAGACCTTCCTTGAGCGCGGGCGCCCAGCGCTCGACCAGGATCTTCAGCGTCGACACGTCGAGGTTGCGGTAATGGAAATAGGCCTCCAGGCGGGGCATGCAGCGGGCGAGGAAACGGCGGTCCTGGCAGATGCTGTTGCCACAGATGGGGGATTCGTTCGGCGGCACCCATTCACTGACGAACCCCAGCGTCAGATGCTCCGCCTCGGCTTCGTCGATCGTGCTGCGCCGCACCCGCTCGGTCAGCCCGGATTCGCCATGCTGCTTGCGGTTCCAGTCGTCCATGCGGTCCAGCACCGACTCCGGCTGATGGATGGCCAGCACCGGACCTTCGGCGAGCACGTTGAGCTGGCCGTCGGTGACGATGGTGGCGATTTCGATGATGGCGTCGTTCTGGGGGTCCAGCCCGGTCATCTCCAGATCGATCCAGATGAGGTTTTGTGCGTCCTGAGCCATGCCGTCCTTCCAAGTGTCTGGGAGGGTTCCAAACTTGTCACGGATTTTATCAAAGGCTACCCTCTAGCGCCGATTGACGAAACCGATTTCCGACAATACCGCATGAATACCGTCACCACCCTGTTCCTGACGGCTCTGGCCGTCTCCTCCGGGCTTGAATACTGGCTGGCCCGGCGCCAGGCCCGCCATGTGCGTCTGCACCGCGACCATGTGCCGGACGCATTCCGGGACAGAGTGTCGCTGGAGGACCACCAGAAAGCAGCGGACTATACCCTGGCCAAGGGGAGTCTCGACGATGTCGGGCGCATCGTCGGCATCGCGATCCTGCTGGGATTCACCCTGGGCGGCGGGATCGATGCGATTGCCGCAGTCTGGAACGGTTGGGGGCTTCCGCCGATCACCACCGGCGTGGGCATCGTCCTGACCACGCTGCTGGCTTCCCAACTGCTGGAACTGCCGCTCAACCTCTACCAAACCTTCCGGATCGAGGAACGCTTCGGCTTCAACCGCACCACTCCCCGCCAGTTCGCCATCGACCTGGCGCTGCAGACCGGGCTCTCCCTCGTCATCGGCGCCCCGCTGCTGGCCTTGATCCTCTGGGTGATGGACAGCGCCGGCGCCCAGTGGTGGATCGTCGCCTGGGCCATCCTGATGGCCTTCTCGATCCTGATGAGCTGGGCCTTCCCGACCCTCATCGCCCCCTTGTTCAACAAATTCACCCCGCTCGCGGACGCGACGCTCAAGGCGCGTATCGAGGCCCTCCTCGAACGCTGCGGCTTCCGCTCGGAAGGCATCTTCGTCATGGACGGCTCCAGACGCTCCGGCCACGGCAACGCCTACTTCACGGGGTTTGGCAGCAACAAGCGCATCGTGTTCTTCGACACCCTGGTCGATTCGCTCGACCACGACGAGATCGAAGCCGTGCTGGCCCATGAACTCGGTCACTTCAAACGCCGCCACGTACTGAAGATGCTGGCCGGCACCGCGCTGGTGACGCTGGCCGGTTTCGCCCTGCTCGGCTGGCTGACGGGGGAGGACTGGCTCTATCAGGGCCTCGGCGTCAGGGAGCAGTCCCATGCCACCGCTCTCCTGTTGTTCATGTTGGTGTCGCCGGTGTTCTCCGTCTTCCTGCAACCGATCGTGGCCTATGTGCAGCGACGCTATGAATTCGAGGCCGACGATTTCGCCGCCAGCCAGACCCGTGCCCGCTACCTGGTCCATGCCCTGGTCAAGTTGTACCGGGAAAACGCCAGCACGCTCACTCCGGACCCGCTGTACGCCGCTTTTCACTACAGCCATCCGCCCGCCGCGATACGCATCGATCATCTGAGCGCGAAGATCTAGCGACGGCCCCCGCCGTCATGCAGGCAATCAGGCAAGGCCGGGTGGTCTGCCACCTCGGCAAGGGGCTGGCGGTCGAGGACGAGACCGGCCGTATCGTCCTCTGCCACACCCGGCGCCGGCTGGGCGATGCCGCCGTCGGCGACCATGTGAGATGGGAGCCCTGTGAGGGGGATCAAGGCAGGGTGCTGGAGGTGTTGCCGCGCCGATCCAGTCTGGTCAGACCCGCCCACGGCGGCCGGGTTCGCGTGGTCGCGGCCAATCTGGACCGGGTCTTCGTGGTCCTGGCGCCGGAGCCCGAGCCGGACTGGCTGCTCGCGGACCAGATCCTGGCGGTCTGCGAATACCGGCATATCACAGCCGCTCTCATCCTCAACAAGATCGACCTGGTGGGTGCGTCCGCCCTGGAGAGGGCTTTGCGCGACTATGAGGCCGCCGGCTACGAGGTGTTCCGAATCAGCACCCGGACCGGGGCGGGACTGGACGCCCTGCGGTCCATGCTCCATACAGGCTGCAGCATGCTGAGCGGGCAGTCCGGCGTGGGGAAATCCTCGCTGACCAATGCCCTGCTCCCAGACCGTAACCTGCGGATCGGCGGGCTCTCGGCCCATAGTGGCCTAGGCCGGCACACCACCACTTCGGCCACCCTGTACTCACTGCCCGGGGGCGGCGAACTGATCGACAGCCCCGGCGTGGCCGTCTTCGGGCTGGCAGAGGTCGATCCGACCGAACTGGCACAGACCTACCGCGACTTCCACCCTTACCTGGGCAAATGCCGCTTCAACGATTGCCGCCACGTGAGGGACAAGGGGTGCGCCGTACGCGAAGCCGTCGAAGCGGGGACACTTTCACCGGCCCGTTACGAGCGCTACCTGAAACTGCTGGTACGGGCAGGAACGGCGGAATTCAGCGGCGGCTGAAGCTCACGGCCGGGAATAAAGGACGTTGCAGGCGATGTGGATCTGCTGGGCGGCCAAGGCGCTGGACACGTCTTCGCCATGCTTCAGGATGCATTCCGTCGGCGTTCCTTCCAGCGGCTCCTCTACGGAAAAGCCGTCGGGAAAGTCCGAGAGACAGATTTTCATGACTTCCCGTGCCACCGGGTCATTTTTCACGTCCTCCATACCGTGGAGGATGCATTCCCAATAGTTCGCGGGCCCTGTGAGCCCGGCCCCAGCCGAGGCAGGACCCAGCAGCAGCAAGGAAAGCGTGAGCCGGATTCGGGACAACACGGGCAGACGTTCCGTCATCATGGATGATGGGCAACGATGATAACATTCCGATCCGGACGGGAACGTCGCGGGTGACCGCCTGGTATCCCGACCGCCCTTAGATTTCAATACCGGACCCTTTCCATGACGCAGCCGACGGCAGAACTCGTTTCCATCGTCCACGACAAGGTTCCCAACCGGATCCGCTTCCGGGTGCCGCTCATCCGCTACCGGCAGACCTATGCCGAAATTCTCAAACAGTCGATTCTCAAGGATTCAGCGGCCAAGGGCATTTACCACGCCGAGCCCAACATCACGACCGGTACCCTGCTGGTCAAGTATCATCCGGCCATTCACAGCGAAACCCAGGTGGTGGAACTGGTGCGGTCGACCGTAGCAAACCTCTCGACGGGAAGCATCGAGATCACGGCCAAACACAAGAATCCCCGCATCGGCAAGATGAGACCCGGCGCCTTCTTCACCCGGGAACTGGTCGTGAGCATCGTCGGCAACGTGGTGGCCGGTCTCATTCTCGCCTTTGTCGCCACCCGCTAAAAGTGGGCTCATCGGCCCAGGAGGCGCTTCACCGCCTGCCGCCAACGCACGGGCAGGAAATGGGTCAAAACCCGGCGCAGATGAGCGGCCATCAGGACGGGATCGCTCCATGGCGCATCGCTCCAGCACCGCCACAGACTGTCGAGGTCACATTCAGCAATGGCGCGATAAAGGCTCTGCGGAAACAGGTAGACCACCCTGCCGCATGCCGCTGCCGACGGCTCCCGGCATCCGGCACTGCGCGTCCCTGCGAGTATGGCGTGGAAGCTGTCCGCGAAGCGGACCCCGGAAAGCACGTCGAGGTGGTAGGTCGGCGTGGGTCTCGGATTGAATTCGATCAGATAGATACGGTCCCGTTCCGTATCGTGCACCCAGTCCACGCCGGCGAAACCATGGAATCCGCTCAGCGCGCCTACGCCGGCGAGCATCGGCCCGATCTCACGGTGGGCCATCGCCTCGCGGACACAGGAGGATGCCAGCGGCGTCGGCCAGCACTGACGGGAATACCAGGACTGCCGGCACACCGGCACGCCGCGGTCGAACAGCACGTCGGAAGAACCGACCCGGCCATCAAGGAACTGTTGGATCAGCAGCGTGCCATTGCCTTCGTTCAGCAGCTCGAAGGCCGCTCCCAGTTCGGCCTCTCCCGCCACCCTGCGGACGCCCGAACCGCTGCAACCGTGCGACTTCTTGAGCATGACGGGATACCCCATGGCGCGCGCCGCCGCCTCGAGTCCGGCCAGGCCGGTGCGGACTTCGGATTTCGGAGTGGTCAAACCCGCTGCGCCCGCCGCCCGCTGAAAGGCCGATTTCGACAGGATCACCTCGACGGCATCGCTGCGGTGGTCGACCGGAAACCAGCCGTCCAGCCATGCCTCGCCACGATGCCGGGCGATGACCGTGAGGGTCGGTTCGTCGCCGACGATGACATGGTGAAAATGCCGTTCGGCCAACAAGGTCTGGAGCTGCCTCGGCAGCGCTTCCGGTCCGGCGGCCGTGGCAACGTGACGGCTGACATAACGCGAGCGCGCCACTGCTAGCCCCGGTGGTGCCAGCAGCGTCACCCGGCAGCCGGCATCGTGCAGAATTCGGGGGAACCGGGCAATGCCGACCGCATCGATGCCGACGACCAGCAGAATGTCGAACTCCATCCGACCTCCTGCTGCCCGTCAAATCATCCTGCGGCGATGACAGAGAAACGGCTCAGTCCTGGTCGGGTTTGATATAAACGTCCGCACTTCTGCGCATCTCCGCCATGAAGGCGGCGAACTCCCGCTGGCCGGCCACCCGCGCCAAAGACTGGCGTACTGTTTCCATGTCCTTTTCGGCCTCCGGCGCCGCCTCGCCTTCCTTGATCGCCGCGATGCGGAGGATCGCCTGGTCGCCGTTTTCGAGCGCCACCCGGATCGGCCGGTTCAACTCCCGGGTTCCGAACGCGGCATTCACGACGGCAGCCGCCACCCCCGAGGCATCGCGGCGAACCGTGAGGGGACCGGTGACTTTCCAGTTGTGGGCCTTTGCCACATCCCCCAAGGTCTTGCCCTCCCCCATCTCTTTGAGCGCCGCCTCCGCGAGAGCTTCGGTCTTCTGCCTAGTCGCCCGGTCGCGCAGCAAGCTGACGATCCGCTCGCGCACTTCAGCAAGCGACATGGTTTCTGCGGGGCGATGCTCCTTCAGCCTGAGCACGACGACCTTGTCCGCCCCGACCTCGACGACGTCACTGTTCTTCCCGCCCAGCACCTCCTCGCTGAAAGCCGCCTTGCGCACCCCCTCGTCCGCAGAAATTCCCTCTCCGCTCTCGCGGGTGAATGGGCCCGTCTCCTCGACCTTCAAACCCAGCGCCTGAGCCGCCGGTTCCAGCGTGTCGGGGTGCTCGAAGGCGAATTCGGTGAGTTTCTGTCCCAGATCATAGAACCTGTTCTCCGCCGCATTCCTGCGAAAACCGGCAGCGACTTCGTCCTTCACCTGTTCGTACGGCTTGGTGGTGGCGGGTGTCAGCTCCGTCACCTTGATCAAGTGATAGCCGAAAGAGGTCCGGACCGGTTCGGACACCTCGCCCTGGGACAGGGCCAATGCCGCTTTCTCGAAGTTCGGTTCCATGCCCCCCTTGGTGACCACGCCGAGGTCACCGCCCTTCTCGGCGGAAACCCGATCGTCGGAGGTTTCCTTCGCCAGTTTGGCGAAATCCTCTCCTTTGAGCAGACGCTCCCGGATCTGTCGGATCTTCGCCAGTGCGGCGGCCTCGTCTTCAGGCTTGGCCGGATCCACGGTAACGAGGATATGACTCACCTTCCGCCGTTCTTCCGTGGTGAAACCGGTCTTTTGTTCCTCGTAGAAATTCCTCAGCTCCTCCTCAGTGGGCTTCACCTCTTTCGCCACATCGTCGAGGCTCAGCAACAGATAACTCACGCTGACGGTCTCCGGGGACTGGAACTCGTCCGGGTGCGACCGGTAATACTCGTCGATCGATGACTCGGACACCTCTTCATCTGCCTTCGCCAGCGGCACCGTCACGAACTCGATTTCACGCTCCTGGTTCTTCAGACGGAAGAAAGCCTCCACCTGTTGCCGCGTGACGAAAGCGGTATCGGTTATGCCCCGCTGAAACTGCTCCATCAGGAGCGCACGCTTGACCTGCTCGACGAAAACGGGCGAACTCATCCCTTGGGCCGAAAGCATGACGTTGTACTTGTCCTTGTCGAATTTGCCGTCGGTCTGGAAATACGGCAACGTCTGGATGAAAGCGCGCACCGCCGAATCGGGGACAGCCAGCCCTTCGCCTGCCGCGGCCTGCGAAATCAGTTCATCGCGCACCAAACGTTCGAGCGCTTGCCGTTTCAGGTGCTTTTCATCGACATCCCCCAGACCGACCAGGTTGGCCAAGTCCTGCTGATAGGCCTGGACCACATCGCGTTCGAAGAAATCCCGGTCACCGACGACCGCGACAGGTGCTTCCTTGCCCGAATCGAAATAATTGTTGATCCCCCAAAAAGCAAAAGGAATACCCACGAGAATCAACATCGCCCAGGCAAAAATCCCCTGCGCTTTATCACGAATGGCCTGCAGCATATATCGGTACCGGAATGACTATCGTTGATGGATACGACAAACTAGAGCCCAAAAAAAAACCCAGGCGAATGCCTGGGGTTTCGATATGGCGGAGCGGACGGGGCTCGAACCCGCGACCCCCGGCGTGACAGGCCGGTATTCTGACCAACTGAACTACCGCTCCAATGATCCGATTCTCTTGGTGGGTGCTGTAGGGATCGAACCTACGACCCTCGCCTTGTAAGGGCGATGCTCTCCCAGCTGAGCTAAGCACCCCAACTGAAGAACGACTAGTTTACAGCATCTTTCAGCGCTTTGCCACACTTGAATGACGGAATTTTCGCAGCCTTGATGGTGATGCTGTCGCCCGTCTGCGGATTTCGCCCCTGACGCTCTGCACGCTCCTTGACCGCGAACGAGCCGAACCCGACCAGCGAGACCGTATCGCCTTTCTTCAACGCATCGGTAATGGCGTCGATCACTGCATCCAGAGCACGCCCCGCATCGGCCTTCGTGAGATTGGCCGCATCGGCGATGGCTTCAATCAGTTCCGCTTTATTCATTTCTTTCCCCTATTTGAGTTGACTGTACCGCTGCATCGGAATGCCGGGCCGTAAATCCAGTGGAACTGGCGTCCCCCCTAGCTGCCGCACTTTAGCAGCGCAAAAAAAGCCGTGTCAAGGCGCACAAGCCCCGGAATCCTTGCCTTCCGGCCCTTCAATGCGCGGTCAGACCCCCGCTCGCACCCACCGTTTTCGGAGCGCACTCCTCGGTAGGCGGCGGTACCCGTGAGGCTGGTTCCGGCAACCGCTGCAAGGCGACGGCCAACACCTCGTCGATCCACCGGACGGTCCGAATATCCAGGTCCTGCTTGATGTTTCGGGGTATTTCGGCCAAATCCTTTTCGTTTTCCTTGGGAATCAGGACCGTGGTGATACCGCCGCGGTGCGCCGCCAGCAGCTTTTCCTTCAGTCCGCCGATGGGCAGCACCTCGCCACGCAAGGTGATTTCGCCGGTCATGGCCACGTCCGAACGCACCGGGATGCCCGTCAGGGAAGAAACGAGAGCGGTGCACATACCGATGCCCGCACTCGGTCCATCCTTGGGCGTCGCACCTTCGGGCACGTGGATGTGGACGTCGTGCTTCTGGTAAAACGCGGGATCGATACCCAGCGCTTCGGCGCGGCTCCGGACCACGGTCACCGCCGTCTGAATCGATTCCTGCATGACCTCGCCGAGCTTGCCGGTGTAGGTCTGTTTACCGGTACCCGGCATGACCACGGCTTCGATCGTCAGCAGCTCTCCCCCCACTTCCGTCCAGGCCAACCCCGTGACCTGGCCGACCTGATCGCTTTCCTCGGCGCGGCCGAAGCGGAAACGCGGCACGCCGAGGTAGTCGTCCAGATTGCGCGGAGTGACCGATACTTTCTTGTGGGTGGGCTTGAGCAGCAGATTCTTGACCACTTTCCGGCAGATCTTGGCTATTTCCCGCTCCAGACTGCGGACCCCGGCCTCCCGGGTATAGTAGCGGATGATGTCGCGGACGGCCGCTTCGCCGATGTGCAGCTCGGTATCCTTCAACCCGCAGTTCTTCATCTGCTTGGGCACCAGGTAGCGCATCGCAATGTTGACCTTCTCATCCTCGGTGTAACCGGCAAGGCGGATGATTTCCATGCGGTCCAGCAGCGCTGGCGGGATGTTGAGCGTATTCGCCGTGGCCACGAACATGACTTCGGAGAGATCGAAGTCCACTTCCAGGTAATGGTCGGCGAAGGTATGGTTCTGTTCCGGATCCAGCACCTCGAGCAGAGCGGACGCCGGATCACCGCGGAAATCCATGGCCATCTTGTCGATTTCGTCCAGCATGAACATCGGATTCCGCGTCTTCACCTTGGACAGATTCTGCAGGATCTTGCCCGGCATGGAGCCGATGTAGGTCCGCCGGTGACCGCGGATCTCCGCCTCGTCACGGACGCCGCCCAAGGCCATGCGGACGTATTTGCGGTTGGTCGCGCGGGCAATGGACTGCCCCAGGGAGGTCTTGCCTACACCGGGCGGCCCCACCAGGCAGAGAATCGGTCCTTTGATCTTCTTGACGCGCTGCTGCACCGCCAGATATTCCAGGATACGCTCCTTGACCTTCTCGAGCCCATAGTGCTCGGCTTCGAGGATTTCCTCGGCTTGCTGCAGATCGTGACTCACCTTGGTGCGCTTCTTCCATGGCAGATTCACGATCCAGTCGATGTAGTTGCGGACCACCGTGGCTTCGGCCGACATCGGGGACATCAGCTTCAACTTGTTGAGTTCGGTTTCCGCCTTGGTCCGGGCCGCCTGAGGCATACCGGCCTTTTCGATCCTCCGGGCCAACTCCTCGAATTCGTTGGGCACTTCCTCCATCTCGCCCAACTCTTTCTGAATGGCCTTCATCTGCTCATTCAGGTAGTACTCGCGCTGGTTCTTCTCCATCTGCTGCTTGACGCGACCGCGCACACGCCGTTCCATCTCCAGCATGTCGACCTCGGCTTCCATCAGCGTGATCAGCTTTTCCAGCCGGGCCGAGATTGCGCTGTTCTCCAGGATCGCCTGCTTGTCCTCGATCTTGACCGTCATGTGGGCGGCGATGGTATCGGCCAGTCGCGCCGGATCATCGATCCCCGAGAGCGAGTTGAGCACTTCGGGAGGGATGCGCTTGTTCAGCTTGACATACTGGTCGAAGGTATTGGTCGCGGTGCGCATCAGGACGTCCAGCTCCCGCTCGTCGACACCGGGAACCTCCCGAATCTCGGAAACACTGGCACTGTAGTGTCTGTCCGCGAGGCGAATGTCCTCCACTCGGCAGCGCTGGGCTCCTTCCACCAGCACCTTCACGGTACCGTCCGGCAGCTTCAGCAATTGCAGGATGTTGGAGAGCGTACCCACTCGGTAGAGGTCGTCGAAACCAGGATCATCGACTTCCGCGTCCTTCTGCGCCAGCAGCAAGACCTGTTTACTGTCGCGCATTGCGCTGTCCAGCGCGAAAATCGATTTTTCCCGCCCGACGAACAAGGGTATGACCATGTGGGGATAGACCACCACGTCGCGCAAAGGCAGAACCGGAACCCACCGTTCGCCACTTGTTATGTCGTGTTCGACGCCTGAATTTTCCATCGGAGCACCCTCTCGATTGTCTTTGAGTCACATCGGTGAGTTGAGGGCGGGGCGCGCAATTACAAGCATCGCTCACAACAAAATGCGCACACGCCGGAAAGGAAAAGCGGGCAAGTGTCACGCGGCTTATCAGTCCGCTGCCGCCGCCTGCTTTTCCAGGCTGTTGTCGTAAATCATCAGAGGCTCGCTTTCCCCGTTGATGACTTTTTCGTCGACCACCACCTTGGAGATCCGTTCCGAGGAAGGCAGCTCGTACATCGTATCCAGCAGCGTATGCTCGAGTATGGTCCTAAGGCCCCGTGCGCCGGTCTTGCGCGCCATGGCCTTGCGGGCGATGGCGCCCAGCGCGTCGTCACGGATCTCCAGTTCGCAGGACTCCATTTCGAACAGCCGCCGGTACTGTTTGACCAAGGCGTTCTTGGGCTCGGTCAGGATGCGCACCAGGGCCGCCTCGTCCAGCTCTTCCAGCGTCGCCACCACCGGCAGGCGCCCGACGAATTCCGGTATCAGACCGTAGCGGATCAGGTCCTCGGCCTCGACGTCGGCGAGCACCTCGCCGACATTGCGGCTGTCGTCCTTACTCTTGACGTCTGCTGCGAACCCGATTCCGCCCTGCTCGGAGCGCGAGCGGATGATCTTCTCCAGGCCCGCGAAGGCTCCGCCGCAGATGAACAGGATGTTGGCGGTATTGACCTGCAGGAACTCCTGCTGCGGATGCTTGCGCCCGCCCTGCGGCGGCACGGAGGCCACGGTCCCTTCGATCAGCTTGAGCAAGGCCTGCTGCACGCCTTCGCCGGAGACGTCCCGGGTGATCGAGGGGTTGTCGGCCTTGCGGGAAATCTTGTCGATCTCGTCGATGTAGACGATTCCCTGCTCCGCCTTTTCCACATCGTAATCGCACTTCTGCAGGATTTTCTGGATGATGTTCTCGACATCCTCACCCACATAGCCCGCCTCGGTCAGCGTGGTGGCATCGGCGATGGTGAAAGGCACGTCGAGCAGGCGCGCGAGCGTCTCCGCCAGCAAGGTCTTGCCCGAACCGGTCGGACCGATCAGCAGGATGTTGCTCTTGGCCAGTTCGACCTCGTTCTTCTTACTGTGGGTCTGCTGGGCGCGCAGCCGCTTGTAATGGTTGTAGACGGCGACCGAGAGAATCCGCTTGGCCTTCTCCTGGCCGATCACGTATTCATCCAGAACTTTCTTGATCTCCTTCGGCTTGGGCAGCTTGTCGGCGCCCGTGGAGGCGCTCTCCTGCAATTCCTCGCGGATGATGTCGTTGCACAGCTCGACACATTCGTCGCAGACAAACACTGCCGGCCCCGCAATCAACTTGCGGACCTCGTGCTGGCTTTTCCCGCAGAATGAGCAATACAGGAGCTTGCCGCCGCTGTCTTTGCCGTGTTTATCCTCGCTCATCGCTTTACCTCTTCGTTTCCCGCAGCGGAATCCGCCCACCGGGCGGACCCGCGCCTGCAGCCGGTACCCTCTCAGGGCCCCAATCTATCCGACATTCACGCCGCTGTCACGGTCCTGTGGGTCAACACCTTGTCGATCAGACCATAACTCACCGCGTCATCCCCCCCCATGAAGTTGTCGCGGTCGGTGTCGATCTGGATCTTCTCGATGGGCTGGCCGGTGTGATGGGCGAGAATCTTGTTGAGGCGGTCGCGCACCGCCAGAATCTCCCGGGCATGAATGTCGATGTCCGAGGCCTGCCCCTGGAATCCCCCCAGCGGCTGGTGAATCATGATCCGCGAATGCGGCAGGCAGTAGCGCTTGCCGGCCGCGCCCCCGGCCAGCAGCAGCGCCCCCATGCTGGCGGCCTGGCCGACACAGAGGGTGCTGACGTCCGGCTTGATGAACTGCATGGTGTCGTAAATCGCCAGTCCCGCCGTCACCAGCCCGCCGGGGGAGTTGATGTAGAGATGTATGTCCTTGTCGGGATTCTCCGATTCCAGGAACAGCAACTGCGCGATCACCAGATTGGCCATGTAGTCCTCGACCTGGCCCACCAGAAAAATCACGCGCTCTTTCAGCAGCCGCGAATAAATGTCGAAGGCACGCTCGCCGCGCGCCGACTGCTCGATCACGATGGGCACCAGCCCGCCCGCAGCTGTCTCGGGCCGTTTCAAGCCCCTGTCGTCCGTCATCATCGGCCTGGGTCTCACGATTGGGGTTGCTGTTCCGTGGCACCGGCCGGCGCCATGAGCGTTGCGAAATCCACGCGCTGCTCCGTCACTGCCGCCTTGGACAGGATCAGATCCACGACCTGATCCTCCAGCACCAGGTTTTCGATTTCACGCAGGTTATTTTTGTCGGAATAGTACCAGTTGACCACCTGCTCCGGATTTTCATAGCTCTGGGCCTGCTCCTCGATGGTGGAGCGCACTCGCTTCCGGTCCACGCTGAGCTTGTTCTCGTCGATCAGCTTGCTCAGGATCAGCCCCAAAGCCACGCGCCGCTTCGCCAGCGGGGTATAGCGCTCCTTCAGCGCTTCCAGTTCGACGCCCGGGTTCCCCTGCTCGGCCGCCTTGTGATACGGCTGCAGCAGCTCGTTGAGTTCATCCGCCACGAGCACTTCGGGCAAAGTGAAGGAATTGGCCGCCAGCAAGGCGTCCAGGACGGCCGACTTGGTGCGAGCCTTGAGGGCGCGCCGCATTTCCCGCTCCATATTGGCTCGGACGTCGGCCCTGAACGCCTCGACATCGCCATCCACGCCGAAGGTCTTGACGAAATCGGCATCGACTTCCGGCAGCACGCTCTCGTTGATCCCGACGACCTCGACATCGAACGCGACCGTCTTGCCGGCCAGTTTCTCGTTGCCGTAGTCCGCGGGGACATCCAGCTCGAAGGCCAGCCGACTTCCTACTTCCGCCCCGATCAGCTTTTCCTCGAACCCCGGGACCAGTGGCCTCCCTCCCAGCACGACGCGGAAATTTTCGAGTCGGCCATCGGTAAGGCTTTCCTCCCCCAGCTTGCCTTCGAAATGGATCACCACCTCGTCATTCAAGGCGGCCGGACGCTCCACGGCACGTCGGGTACGGCGCTGCTCCCGCAACCGCTGGACCATCGCTTCCAGATCGCCTTCCGTCACCTCGCAGACGAAACGCGGGCACTGCAGGTTTTCCAGGGGGGACGGTTCGAAATCCGGCAGGACTTCGAAGTCCGCGATGTAGGAAAGCCCCTCCCCTTCCCCGATGGCCGTTGCCGTGATTCGCGGCATGCCGGCCGGCCTCAGGTTTTCGTCGTTCACGGCCTGATGGAAACTGGATTGGATCATCTCCGACAGCACCTCCTCCCGCACCTGGGCGCCAAAGCGCTTGCGGACGAGGCCGGCAGGCGCCTTGCCGGGACGGAAGCCGTCCAACCTGACCTCGCGGGCCAAGGATTTCAGGCGTGACTCGACCTTTTCCCGGATCTTTTCTTCGGGGACGTTCACGGTCATTTTCCGGCTCAACTCGGAGACGGTTTCAACGGACACTTGCATACTCGAAATACCTCGGGTTCAACTTGGGCGTGGGTGCATTCAATCGGAGATGTGCCGGATGCGCTTCACCGCCTGAAGGCGGATGGCGGGCAGGCCAACGAGAGTGGTGCGAATGGAGAGACTCGAACTCTCAAGGGTTTCCCCACTGGAACCTAAATCCAGCGCGTCTACCAGTTTCGCCACATTCGCAATGAATTCATGGTTCAATTATACTCGCGGCGTCTGGCAGGACGGGCACCAGGAAAGCGCGGACATGGCAGACGATTGGGCCGGTTTCGGCAAAGAGTCACGCCATATTATAGGGATTTCAACAAATTTTCACATCCTCCCGATGCGCTTCCGTTCCGCTCTCGCCGCCGCGCTTGCTCCGTTCGTTTGCCTCGCCCTCGCCCTGATCCTCGTCGCTGCCCTCAGCTATCCCTTGGTCCGGCTCAGTGCCAGCACGCTCGGTATCACCGCGATCCTGAGCCGCGGCACCCTGCTGCTGCTCTTCGCCGGTCTCATCCTGGGCGCGAGACGGCTAGGGATCGGCTGGCGCTCGGTAGGCTTTCCCGCCAGTTACGCCGTGTTCGTCCGCCAGATCGGCATCGGGCTCGGCTTGGGCCTGGTGATGCTGGGGTTGCACGTCGCCGTGATCATGGCACTCGACATCCGCGTGTTCAGCGAAATCCAGGCGGCCCGCCACCCTTCCATTCCAGTATTGCTGCTCAAGCACGTCGGAGTCGCGCTGTTGCTGGCGACCAGCGAAGAGCTGCTGTTCCGGGGTTTGACCTTCGCGATTCTGGCAAAGTTCGTCGGTCCCGCCCACGTCATCGCCATCACATCCTTCTATTACACGCTGCCGCATTTCCTCCGCAGCCGGCTGAAACTGGGGGAGAGCGAACTGAACTGGGACAGCGGCTTCACGGTGCTGGCGGATGCGGTGGGCAATGGCATCACGGAAGCCGACTTCAGCTCCTTTCTGGCGCTGTTGTGCGCGGGCGTGTTCCTGGGCTGCATGCGTGCGCGGACCGTACAGGGTCTCGGCTACTGCATCGGCATCCATGCAGGATGGGTTTTTGTCATCAAGACGTGCAAGTCTTTCACCCATGACGGCAACGCGGGACCATTCGGCGTACTGGTGGGCTCCTACGACGCCATCATCGGCTATCTCTCCGCGGGCTGGATCAGCGCTTGTACAGTGCTCTTCCTGTTCGCCACCCGTTCAGGAACAAACGTCCGATGATGACAGGCCGTGAAGGCGTCACCCGATACCGGCTGATTTTCACACCGGCCCCCCTGCCGCACCCCGACCTTATCCGGGAGCTGAACGCATGGCGCAGCATCATCCGGATGCTGGGTCTCAACGGGTGCGATCCGCAGCGCTACGGGGGCCTTGCCTATGGAAACGTCAGCCTTCGCCTCCCCGACGGCGGTATCCGCTTCCTGATCAGCGGGACCCAAACCGGCGGACGCATGCATCTGACCGCCGACGACTATTGCGAGGTGCACGGCTTCGATCTGGAAACGAACCGGTTGGAGGCGCGCGGCCCCATCCCGCCGTCCTCCGAAGCCCTGACGCACGCCGCCGTCTATCGTGCCGATCCGGCATGGCACTGCGTCATGCATGCCCATTCCCCCGAAATCTGGCGCCACGCCGGGACGCTCGGCCTGCGGACCACGGCGCCGGAGATCGAGTATGGCACTCCGGCGATGGCGCTGGCGGTGGCGGCCCTGGCCACGAAACGCGGTGTGCCGCTGATCGCCATGCTGGGCCACTCCGACGGCGTCATCGCCTACGGCGGGACGGTCGATGCCACCGCCCGGATTCTGATAACTTACCTCGCCGAAGCCCTGCAACTGGACGACTCCTCGACGGCGGGGCAGCCGGCGACCACGCATAAACAAGGAGCCACGCCATGAGATTCGAGACGATCATCGCCTGTCTACCGCTGCCGCTGGTCCCCGTGATGGCCTCGGGCGCCGCCCTCAGCCATCACGGCGGCCTGATCCTCGATTGCACCCCACCCCTGTTTTTCGAAGAATCGCCCGCGAACGATTCGAGCGTGGAAATCTTCGACCGGTTTTCCTTCACGGCTTCCGACAACACCGACGGCGCCACGCTGAAAATCTGGGTGGACGGGAAGCCGGTTGCGCCCACGATCACGCCGCAGCGCAGCGGACGCCTGACCGTCGAAGGCCGCCCCGACGCCCCGATCGACCAACCCGGCTCCCGAGTACGGATACTGGTCAGCGGGTTCAGCAAGGATGGCTGCGAACGCAGCCACGCCTATTATGTCCACGTCAGACCCAAGGGCTGACCCGACCTTACGTCCCAGAGCAACGTCATCATAAGGAGACCACCCATGCGTAAACTGGCCATCGCCCTGTTGTTTCCCGCCGCCGCGGTCCTTGCCGAACCGGCCGCCGCGCCCAACGGCATTTCGCTCCCTGCCGGCTACAAGGACTGGAAGATGATCGGCGTTTCCTCACGGATCGAGCAGAACAATTTGCGCGTGATCCTCGGCAACGACATCGCCGTCAAGGCCGCGCGCGAAGGCAGGACCCATCCCTGGCCGGACGGCGCGATTCTGGTCAAGCTGTCGTGGAAAAAGAGCACCCATGAGCTGTTCCCGTCGGCCGAGGTACCCGGTGACTTCACTCAGGCCGATTTCATGGTCAAGGATGCCGCCAAGTACGCCTCGACCGGCGGCTGGGGCTATGCCCGGTGGCTGGGGATGGAACAGAAACCCTACGGCGCGAACGCCGATTTCGCCCAGGAATGCATGGGCTGCCACAGCGGCGCCAAAGCCGCCGACTACGTCTTCACCCATCCGGCCAAGCTTCCGTAAGCGTACGGCCCCCCATCGCGAAAAAAGCGGCGGGTGAGGGACCGGATTCCAACCGGCGCGGTCAGCCGCCCACTTTCAGCAGTTCCACTTCGAAGATCAGCGCGGCGTTCGGGGGAATGAGCCTCCCGACGCCGTATTCGCCGTAACCGAGCTCCGGCGGAATGAAAAAGCGGTACTTGGCCCCCGGCTTCATCAGTTGGAGCCCTTCCGTCCAGCCCGGTATCACGCCGTTCAGCGGGAAGCTGACGCCGTCCCCCGCATCGAAAGTCGAACCGTCGGGAAATCCGCCCTTGTAGTTGACCGTCACGGTATCCGTCGCCTTGGGCGATTCGCCCGCGCCCTCGCGGATCACTTCGTACTGCAAGCCGCTGGCCGTGGTGACCACCCCGGCTTTCTGCCCGTTGGCTGCCATGAACTGCCTGGCTTCCATGAGATTCTTCTCTCCGTCGAACGAAGGCCCGCACGCAGCCAGGCCGATTGCAAACAGCGCCGGCAAAAACCCGCGCCTCCCCGATTTCGCCACTGAAAACATCCCATGTCCCCCTAAACCGGCAGCCGTCAGACGACCCCGAAAACCAATCCGATGATGAACAAAGCCCCCATGACCGCGAGCGCCTTGAGCGTGAAGCCCGCGACCTTGGCCACTAGCCGGTCGCGGGCGGCGATGAACCGGGCCATCGCATCCAGATCGCCACGCTCCAGCTCGGCCGGCGCCAGCCCGCCCACCTCGACCAGCCCCAGGTCCTCCGCCAGTTGCGCCTTGCGCAGGAAATCGACCTGCTCGTAAGCCACGCCACAGTCGAACACGAATTCGGCCAGCGCCCGCTCTCCGGCGCCCGTCCGCGCCAGTGACTCACCCCGTGCCGTCAGATCGAGCAGGCGTTTGCGGGTGTCCGCCGGCAGCACTGCGGCCAGACCACGAATCCGCTCGGGAAGGCTACCGCCCTTGGCGCCGTAGTCCTCGGCCAGCAACGTATCCAGCCTGGTGAGGGCGGCATCGACTACAGTCTTGGAATCCATACATCCTCAATTCGCAAAAGGCAGCATCATACTGCATCGCCCAATCCCTCGATGACATGATCCTCGATGCAGTCCACGACCGTTTCCGAAACCGCCAACCGGCACACGGACTTGCCGGCGCGATGCACCGAATCGGCCGCGCCCGAGACCAGCGGGTGCCACGCCGGCAGCGGTCGCCCCTCCGAAAGGAGACGGTACGCGCAACTGGCGGGCAGCCAGTGGAACTGGTCCGGCACCTGCCGCAGATCCATGCAGTCGGGCACCAAACGGAAACGATCCTGGTAGGCGGTACAGCGACAGGCGGCGATGTCCAGCAGGCGGCAGGCCACCCGAGTGTACAGAATCTCGCCGGTATCCTCGTCTTCCAGCTTGTGCAGGCAGCACTTGCCGCAGCCGTCACAGAGCGACTCCCATTCGGCCAGGCTGAGCTCGGCCAACGCCTTGGCGTGCCAGAAAGGAGCGTCTGCCATCAGAGACCGGCCGGCAGCACCTTGGGACCACTCAGCGTACGCATGAACACCTCGGCATGGTCGATGGAGCGCTCCATTGCCTGGATCAGTCCGGCCACGCCTTGACTCATGTCGGCCAGCTCACCTTCCAGAGACGCGATGGCCTGGGCATTCAGGTTGTGCTTGAGGAACAACACCTGGTCCCGGAATAGCCGCAGGACGGGGTCGATCTTGCTTTCGGCGCGGCGCATGGCACTCATCAGCTGGGCATAGTGCTGCTGTGTCAGCTTCAGCTTTTGCCGGCTCGCCGCCCGCAGACTGCGGTTGGTGTACTGGTCGAGCTCGTCCTCCCATTCCCGGAACAGCGCTTCGGCCACATCCTGGACCGCGTCGATCCGGTCGCGCACGGCCAGCGCCTTGGAAGCCGAATAGTCGAATTCGATCTTGAGCTGCCGATAGACGTCCTCGAGGGTGCCGCCATCGAAGCGGGTCAAGGCGCTGAATCTTTCCAGGGCGGTCTGGAACTGCTCCTTGGCCTCCTCCAGACTGCCGCGCGCGCTGTCGACCCGCGCCACCAGAATGTCGCGCTTGTGCCGGCCGGCCGATTCGACCATCTGGAAATAGATTTTCTGGAATTTGCCGCCGATCAGCCGAATGATCGGGCTCAGCAGCCCCGTCAAGGTGAGATAATTTCCGCTACCGGAACCCGATTTACGCATCGTCGCAACCACTTTCGAGAAAGTCCGCGGACATGCCCGCAGTGACTGGCGATTTTACTCCCAACACACTCACCAGGTACAAAAGGCCATGCCCCGCCCCGAAACACCCGCCCTCGCCGCCGACGTCATCATCGAGCTGACCGACCGCCCCGGCCGTCCCATCATCCTGATCGAGCGCGGCTTCCCGCCGCTGGGTTGGGCCATCCCCGGCGGGTTCGTGGACGTCGGCGAAACGGTGGAGCGGGCCGCGATCCGCGAAGCGCTGGAAGAAACGGGCCTAACAGTACACCTCACTGCCCTGCTCGGGCTCTATTCCGACCCGGCACGCGATCCCCGCGGGCATACCGTCACCGCCGTCTACGTCGCAGAAGCCACCGGCGACCCGCTGGCTGCGGACGACGCCAAGACTTGCCGGATCGTCAGTCTGGACGCGCTGCCGGAGCCGCTGGTGTTCGACCATGCCCAGGTGCTCGCCGATTACCGCCGGTTCCGCGAACGGGGACGACCTGCGCCGTTGCGGATCGTTTGAGGGAAACCGCCGAGGACTTCAAACCGCCAGCCCGCCAACGTCTATCCTTCGCCCCGGAGGGAGGCGCCGGATGTCCCAGTGCGCCACTGCCCAATCCAGAATCTCGGCCGGCTTGGCCCCGATGAGAGCCGGCTCTGGAACGAACCCCAGCAGGGTCAGCACAGTCCACAGGTTTTCCGACGGGGCATCCGCGTCCACCGGGCGGGCTCCCGCCTGCTTGCTCAATTTGACGCCGCCGCGGTCGGTCAACACCGGGATGTGGCAGTAGTCCGGCCGTGGCAGACCGAGGCATTCCTGCAGCAGGATCTGGCGTGGAGTGGAGTCGAGCAGATCGACACCCCGCAGCACCTCGGTCACTCTCTGCTCCGCGTCGTCGATGACGGTGGCGAGATGATAGGCAGGAAGACCATCGCGGCGGCGGACCACGAAGTCGCCCACTGCGCTGCCCAGGTCCTGCTCGATCCGGCCCTGGAGGCGGTCATCGAAACCGATGACCGCGTCGCCCACCCGGAGCCGCAGCGCATGTTCACCGGCCGGCGGATGCGGATAACGGGCCCGGCAGCGGCCGGAGTAGATCGGGCCGGAACCGGCGAGTTCGCGGCGCGGACAGGTACACGGAAACAGGCGGCTGCCGGCCGCGAGACGCTCCAGCGCCACGCGGTAGATTCCGTCCCGACGACTCTGGAACAGGACGGCCTCGTCCCACCACAACCCATGCGTCTCCAGGGTGCGGAGGATGCTGTCGGCGTGAGTCTGCCGGCAGCGCTGCCGATCGGCGTCGTCGATGCGGACCAGCCAGGCGCCGCCCCGCCGACGGGCCTCGCAGAAACCGACCAGTGCGGTATAGAGCGAACCGAGGTGAAGAGGACCGGTGGGAGAGGGGGCGAAACGCCCCCGGTAGGGGGCTGACGGATGGCGGGAATTCAAGCCGGCACGGAGAGACCGTCAACCGAGCTGGCGCTCGCGGATTTCATCCAGGGTCTTGCAGTCGATGCACTGGGTGGCCGTCGGTCGCGCTTCCAGCCGGCGCAGGCCGATTTCCACGCCGCAGGTCTCGCAATAGCCGTATTCTCCGCGCTCGAGATTTTCCAGGGCCTCTTCGATCTTCTTGATCAGCTTCCGTTCCCGATCGCGGGTACGCAACTCGAGGCTGAATTCGGATTCCTGGGTGGCGCGGTCGTTCGGATCGGGGAAGTTGGCCGCTTCATCCTTCATGTGGTGGACGGTGCGGTCAACCTCTGCCATGAGCTCGGACTTCCAGTTCTGGAGGATCCGGCGAAAGTGAGCGACCTGCCCCGGGCTCATGTACTCCTCGCCCTCGGCGGGCTCGTAAGGAGTAAAACTGAACGGGGTTTCTGGGGCTTTGACGTTCGACATCCACTAGCTCCTTGGCCGTATCGGATTAAATCGGTAATTGATAACAGAATGCGCCTGGTCAGGCAAGAATTCCTTGCAGGGGCGGAAACCTCACAGGTCGCGGGGAACAACGGGGGATCGGAGGGTCGCGCCACGACCCTCCGGAACGGGGAGGGTCAGGGTGAAACGACGGTCGCCTTCTCGATCACGATGGCCTTCTGCGGGACGTCGGTCGGAAACGGCCCACCGGCGCCGGTCGGCACCTTCGCCATTTCGTCGACCACTTCCATTCCTTTCACGACCTCACCAAATACGGCATAACCCCAACCCTGTGGGGTGGGACTCTTGTAATTGAGGAAGTCGTTGTCGGTGTAGTTGATGAAGAACTGGGCCGTGGCCGAGTTCGGATCCGGCGTGCGGGCCATGGCGACGGTGCCACGCCGGTTGGGAAGCCCGTTGTCGGCCTCGTTCTTGATCGGCGCATGGGTGCTCTTCTGCTTGTAATCCTGGGTGAAACCGCCACCCTGGGCCATGAAGCCGGGAATCACACGGTGGAAGATGGTGCCGTCGTAAAACCCTTCCTTGACGTAAGCCAGGAAGTTCGCAGTGCTGACGGGCGCCTTTTCGGCATCGAGGCGAATCACGATATCACCCAGGTTGGTGTGGAGCTGCACTTGAGTCGGGGTCGGGGTCGGCGGAGCGGTCATCTTCTTGGCTTTTCCAGTTTCTTTGGCGATGGAGGTGAGGGGAACGAAGGCGGTGAACAATGCGGTTGCGAAAACGAGGCAGCGCATGGGATGTCTGTTGAGCATCGGGATACCTGCACGAAAGGGTCGATCGAATGGCGGGCGGTATTGTATCGGCAAACGCGTCCGGGCTCGACCTCACGGCGCGGGTTTTGGAATCATTCCGCCGCAGCCACCGAGGTCGGCCCTTCCGGCGGGGACTCGTGGACCCGAGCCAAGAGGGTGCTCACCGCGCCGTCACTGAGATCGAGCGCGAGCCGCGGAAACAGTCCCAGAATCACGACCCATGCCGCCAGCGCGGCGGCGACCAGGCGTTCGCGCGACCTGAGGTCCCATTCGCCGGCTGCCATGCCCAGCTTGTCCGGTCCGAGGAAGGCTCGCCGGAAATATCCGAGCATGCCGGCCGCGGCGACGACATCGGCAAACAGAGCCGCGAGCCCGAGTCCCATGTGTTGTCGCAGCAGACCGATGAGAATCAGGTGTTCGGCGGCAAAGCCACTGGTACCGGGCACGCCGAGGCTGGCCAGACCCAGGAGGAAGAACAGCGCGCCGAGCAGCGGCATCGGCCGCGCCAGGCCGCCCAACCGGTCTATTTCCGTCGAGCCGATCCGGTGCTGGATGAACCCCGCGACCAGGAACAGCCCCCCCGCCACGATGCCGAAATTGGCGAGCTGAAACAGCGCACCCTGCACGGCCTGGAAGTTCAAAGCCGCGAGGCCGGCGACGACCAGGCCGACGTGGCTGATGCTGGAAAACGCCAGCAGCCGGCGCAGGTTGGTCTGCCGCATTGCCACGAGGGCGCCATAGGCGGCGGTGACGATGCCGGCCCCTGCCACCAGCCCGCGATGTTCCAACGCAGCTTGCGGGCTCAATGGCACGGCGAAACGCACGATGCCGAAGGCGCCGAGCTTGAGCCCGGCCAGCCAGGCGGCGAGCCCCGCCGGGCCTTCCATGGCGAGGGTCGGCAGCCAGCCGTGAAAAGGAAACAGCGGCGCCTTGATGGCGAAGCCCAGCATAAACAGGAGGAACACCGTCGTCGCCAGCCGTCCGTCGAGCGGGGTATCCAGCAGCGCCAGATAATCGAAACTCAGGCCGGCGGGCGCCGGAACACCGAGGAAGCGGGCGTGATTCAGGGCCAGCAGCAGAATGGCGAACAGCAGGGGGATGCCGCCCGCCAGCATGAACAGGGCGTATTTGACGGCGGCGTAGCGCCGCTGCGGACCGGTACCGGAAAAACCGGCCAAGAGGTAGACCGGAGCGATCGTCATCTCCCAGAAGAGGAAAAACAACATCAGGTCGGTGGCGCAAAACACGCCGACGGTCGCCCCTCCCAACATCAGGATCATGCCGTAGTACAGTCGCACCCGGCTCTGCACCACCGTCCAGGAGGCCACGATGACCGCCAGGTTCAGGACGGCGCCGAGAAACGGGAACAGCACCGTGACGCCGTCCACGCCGAGGTGGTAATACGCGTTGAGCGAAGGAATCCAGGCATGGCGCTCGACGAACTGCAGGCGGGGATCGACCGGATCGAACCCCCACAGCAGCACCGTGGCCAGCAGCAGCTCCAACACGGCGGCGGCCAGCGCCAGGCTCCTGGCGGTCTCCGGTTTCGGCACCAAGACCATGGCAAGGGCCGCCGCGAATGGCAGGCCGATCAGCAGACTGAGCAACGGTAAGGTCTCGGGAATCATGGTGTCGTCGACGCTCCGCTCATGAGGGATGGGTGGACGGGCGCGCTGCGGCCGGAAGCACCGCGGCGGGCGGAGTGTACACTTGCGCCAGCCGGAACAGCGACTGGCGGGTGAGATGGACCCACGGAGCCGTGTAGAACCCCACCCCCAGCAACACCAGGCACAGCAAGGCGATCAGCGTGTGCTCCCGCCAGCCCGGCCGCGGCCGTTCGGGATAGGGCCGGTGCGAGCGGCGATGCGCCAGGAAGACGCGCTGGAACGCCCACAGCAAAAAGCCCGCGGCCAGCACGTTGCCGACGGCGACCGCGATCGCCGCGGCGGGACCGCGGTTCTCGATCAGCCCTTCCAGCAGCAGATGTGCGGCGTCGAAGCCGGGCGTGCCCGGCATGGCGATGGTGCTCGAGGCGGCGACCAGGAACAGCAGTCCCGGTCCCGGCAAGGATTCGAACAGGCCGCCCAGGCGCGGCAGCAGCAGCGTGCCGGTGCGGCACCGGAGCATGCCGGCCAGGAAGAACAGCCCCGCCCCCGCCACCCCGAAGTCGAATGCCAGCAGCAGCGTACCGCTCAAGCCTTCGAGGTCGAGGGCGAAGACGCCGGCCACCAGCATTCCGGTCTGGCTGACCGTGGCGAAGGCCATCAGGCGACGGAAATCGAGCTGCATCAGGGCGAGCACCGCACCGTAGAACAGGCCGGCCAGCGCCAGGCCCAGTGTCAACGCGGTCCACTCGTGGACCGCGTTGGGCAGCAGCGGCAAGACGAAGCGCAGCAGGCCATAGATGCCTACTTTCATACCCACCAGCAGCGCCAGGGCGGTGACCGGCGGGCCCTGCGCCGCGACGATCGGCAGCCAGCCGTGCAGCGGGAACTGCGCCAGGCGCACCGAGAATCCATAGAACAGCAGCACGAAAACCAGTGATTCGAACGTGCCCGACAGCGGGGTCTCCAGCAGCGCCGCCAGATCGTAAGACCAGATTCCCGTGGCCCGCGCATGCCCCAACCCCAACAGGAAAACACCCACACCCAGCAGCGCCAGCCCCATACCGGCGAAGCGCAGGTAGACCCGCCTGGCCTCGGTGCCGTCGCCACCCTCCCAGCGCCCCAGGATCAAAGCGACCGGCCACAGCTCAAGGCAGGCTGCGATCCAAAATTGGACCAGATCCAGGGCGAGAAACATACCCATCGCCGTAGCCTCGCAGGCCAGCACCGTCGCCACGTACAGGCCGGAGGGGCCGTCCCTTCCGACTTCCCGGCACAGCAGGGCCAGTACCGTCAGCAGCGCGGTCAGCAGGACGAACCCCAGGCTGATGCCATCAACGCCCAGGTGGTAATTCAAGAGGGACAGGAACACCGTGTGTTCAGTGAACTGGAAATCGGCGGTCCCGGCATCGAACCGGGCCAGCAGGAACAAGGCCACCCCCAGCTCGGCGAGGCTGCCGGCCAAGCCGATGATCCAGGCCAGACCCCGCTGTTCTGCCCGTAGCGCAGCCAGCATGAACACCAACGGCAATCCAATCAAGGTGCTCAGCACCGGGAAGCCGGTGATTTCGGACCAGGGTATCTCGCCCGTCATGGAATCCCTTTCACCCGACCGCGAACAGTGAAATCAGCAACACCAGGCACACGTAGCGTGGCTCGGCGAGCAGCGCCTCGAGCCGCTGCAGGGCACGACCGAGACGCCGTCCCGCCCGCCACAGGTCGAGGCCGACGCCCCGCAGAACCAGACGGTCCTCGAACCAGTGCAGGACATCAGCAGTGCGGGCGACGATCCAGCCCGGCAGCCCCCCGATCCGCCGCTCCGCCTCTGCGCCCAGCGGCACCCCGATACGCCGCTCCTCCCAGTTGGCGAGCGCCGCAAGCGCCTGGACCGCGGGAACTGGGACATCGAGGAGACGATCCAGTACCCGGCGGTCGAAAGCATCGAAGTCGTCCGCCAGGCGCTGCACCGGCAGGACGCAGGCGCGGTCCACTGCGGGCTCCAGCCAAAACCGGTTCAGCGAGGCGGCGTAGCCCCGGCGGCTTTCGGCCAGCCAGGCCGGCAAAGGTCGGGGCGGCTGTCCGGAAAGCGCATGCATCAGCCCGGGCGCGGTGAGGAACTGGTAGCCACGAACGACGGCATGGGCGAACAGATGCCAGAACGCGAGCTGCCAGAACCCCAGGCCGCAGGCCAGGAACATCAGTCCGACCTGGGCCAGAGTCGAAAACGCCAGAGCGGATTTGACGTCGGTCTGGCTGAGCCCGCAGAAATAGCCGTAGAGCGCGGTCGCGAAACCGGCCGCCGCCATCAGCGCCGACACCGCCTCGGCCTGGGCGAACAGGGGTTCGAGCCGCAGCACCAGGTAAACCCCGGCATGGATCATCAGCGCCCCGTAGAAAAGCGTGCTCGACGGCGTCGGCCCCTCCATGGCGCGCGCCAGCCACGGCGAGAAAGGCACCTGGGCGGACTTGGCAAAAGCCGCGACCAGGAAGCACGCAGCCACGAGGTTCTGCTTCTCCGGCGAGAGCCGTGCCAGGCCGGCCAGCAACCTCGACCACTCGAGCTGACCGGTCCAGGCGAAGCTCAGGGCGATCGCCAGAACCAAGCCGGCGTCCCCCACACGGTTGGTGAGGAAGGCTCGGGTGGCGTTGCCCGCCGCAACCGGACGATCGTAGGCGTAAGCAATCAGGAGGTAGGAGCAGACCCCGGCCAGCTCCCAGCCGAAAAACGTCAGCACCGGATTCCCGGCCAGCACCAGGAGCTGCATCGCCCCGGTGAACAGGCTGAGCACCAGGAAGAACCGGTGGAAGCCCCGCTCGCGGTGCATGTAGTCAATGGAAAAGTGCGCGACCAGGTAGGCCAAGAGGGCGATCAGCACGGACAAACCCGAGCTCAGACGGTCGAGCTGGAGGCTGAGTAGCACGCGGTAATCCGCACTGGCCAGCCAGGTGCCCAGCACCGTTCGGGCATCGAGAATGCCGGCGGATCCCAGTACCAGCAGCAGCAAAGCCAGCAGTCCGGATGCCCCCAGCGCCGCCAGCGCGATCCGGGCGCTCACGCGTTCGCAGGATTCGCCCTCCAGACGCCCGAGCGCGATGCCCGTGGCGATGCAGAACGCGGCTGCTGCGGGCAGCATTGGAATCAGAACAGCGGCTTTTTCGAGAGAGGCCATCGCGGGGCGTCAAACGGCGATCAAGGCAGGAGCCAGCGGCTCGACATGGCCCTCGAACCAGTCGGTCGAACGGCCGCACAAGGCCATATCGGTCGCCGCGCCGGCCCAGGGAACAAAGCCCCGTTCCGGATCGAACACCGAAATCGTGCCGTCGCCCGGATCGATCGCGGACAGCAGGATCCAGCCGTTGCCGACCAGCTCCCGGATCGGCGGCTGGCGGCGGTAGATCGCCGCCAGGATTTCCGGCGTCTGCTCCACCACGACCTGCAGCCGCATGGCTTCGTGGACTTCGGCCATCTGCCGCGGCAGACCGGTACGCAGATCGCTGGCGGCGCCCTCCATGATCCCGAACAGGCCGGTCACGTTGTGGGCGACCTTGGAACCGCAGCCATGGCGCTCGTTGTTCACCGTGGAAAAATAGTATTCGAGGTTGATACCGGCCCCCACGGGACCCGCCGCCAGCAGGATCCCTTCCAGGATGCGCCCTTCCGGATCACGGGTCGGGTCGTAGGAAATCAGGAACACCCGGCGGTCGAGGAACAGACCCCGGCTGACCGAACGCCGGCCGATCAGGGCGGCGGCATTGGTCGCATGACCCAATTCCGGCCGTGCCTGACTGAAATCCACCGAGCGCGCGCTGACATGGCGCAGCGCACGGGCCGGCGAGGGCCGCTGGGGCGCCGAGGCGAAACGGCGGCAGCGCTCCTGGGCCGAAAGCCGGCAGGCCTCGTCCAACTGCGCTGCGAAGGCATGCCAGCCGATGCGGCTCAAAGGCGGGATGTCCTGCACGTCGAACCAGGTGATTTCCTCGCTGCAGGTGTTGTGCTCGGCGCCGACGAACCAAGTGTCCGCCGGTACTACCAAGCCCCGCTGCGCCAGTTGCTCCCGGACCTGGGGCCGGTTGGCCATGGCTGCGAACACCCGCGCATTGGGACCGCCGTGGCGCCCGCTGCAGGCCCCGCAGTCGTAGGCCGCGAGGTGCGGGTTGTTCCGGCTGGCGGAACCGTGCCCCATCAGCACCACGATGGGCGCGAAGCCCTGAGTCAGGCCGATGTTCAGCAGGAATGCCGCCACCCGGTCCGCCTGTTCCGCGTCGGTCAGGCCCGGGCGGGGCTGCTCCGGACCGGCCGGCGCCGCATCATCCGCCGCATGCAGCGCCAGCGTGGTCGGCACCTCGGGCATCCAGAGGTCCGCCAGCCACCGGGACAACGTCGCCGCCCAGCGCGGCAGCAGGACCTTCGCGATCAGGCCAACCGCGACGCCAGGAGCCACCAGATCGATCAGCAGGTGGGAGCTGAGCAAGTTGCGCCGGATTTCCTGATTGAAGACCCGGCCGAGCAGCCGGACGACTCCCCGCCTATGGTCGTGCAATCGCCGAGCCGCTTCCTCGCCGGGGCGGGGAACCTCGCGCACCTCGTGGGAGGGTGTGACGACGATCGGGCACAGGGCCGAAGGTTCGGCATCGTCCAGCCCCTGCCAGTACATGGGAATTCCGAAAAATCCCGCGGCCCCCAGGGTCTCGACGGCGGGGTTCAGTTCTTCCAGATGGCGACGGACGCCCTCCTCCCGGTCATCCATGCAGAACACGATCTGCGCCTGAGGGCGCTCGTCGCGGGTGGCCCAGCGCCCGCGCCCATGGTTGCTGGCCAGTGCGTTGAACAGAGGCTCGCGGTAGTGGCGTTCGTAGGCGCACAGCCACAGGTAGCCGCGCTGCGCGGGCGTCAGCTCGTCCAGCGCGCAGAGCAGCCGTTCGATCTCGCTGGCCGACAATGCCTGGACATCGTGCGCCGAAAGCCCCAGATGCTGAGCCAGCTTGAACAGCCGCCAGCCGCTGCCGTGGAGGCGAATGCGTAGGTCCCGCCCTGCCCCGGGCGCGTGGCGCCAGGAAAAGATCATGTCGGCAGCGACACGCCACGGCTTCCTGTCGACGCGCTCACAGCCGGCCCGCCGTACCAGATCGGCACACGTCGCGGCCAGGAACTCCGGCAGGTCACCGCAGTACAAGGCGTGACGAACCACGAACTCGGAAAGATGAGCCTCGAAATAGCGTGCCAGTTCGCCGATGTGGCCGCCGATGCCCCAGGTTTCCGAACAGATCCGCCCCAGGTAGCGGCGGTCCAGGATGAGGCGAACCGCCAGATAGTCCATCAGGCTCACGGGCGCCGTCCGGTTGGCCCGGTAGAGCGGGCGGTGGGCCCGCCAGTTCATCATCCCGGACCAGCCGGGCAGTTCCAGCGCCAGGCGCTCCAAATAACCCTCCCAGTACGGCAAGGGGATGCCTCGCTGCTCGAGCTCGAAGACGACCACCTCGGCCGGATCGTCGGGCAGAGCGTCCAGCTCGGCGTGGCCCAACGGAACCTCGCCAAGCCCCCCTTCGGCGCCATGCCGCATGGAACGCTTCCAGGCCGCATAGAATCCCAAGCCACGGTCCGGAGAATGCCAGGCGGCCAGCCCTTCGTCGAGGTGCGAAGCGCAATGGCGAATGAGCTGGGGCCGGACGCGGTCGAGCACGTCCTGCCCGGTCAGCTTCAGTATGAAGCCGCGAAGGGTTTGCTCCCGGCCCACGGCATCGATCTCTTCGGCAAGCAAGGCACGCGCCTCCTCACGCATGGCTCGATGCGACACCGAAAGCCCGCCGCCGGAGGATTCGGCCTTGAAATCAGCGTACAGCGCTTCGGCGTGGGCGATGGCGTGACCCGACAGATCCTCCGGATGCGAGGCGATGTAGTCGCCCAGCCCGAGCCGTTCCAGACAGGCGTCCCACAGATCCCGCACCAGCCGACGCGAGGCGACGGCCTCTCCCGGTCCGCGCTTGGCCGACTCCATGAGCCGGCGCCGGGCTTCGGGCGAAACCTCCGGATCAAAGCGGTCGAGCGCCTCGAGTTCGTCGACCAGCCAGGTAAAACGGGCAGGGTCCACGGGTTCGAGGTCCACCGTCAGCCGCAGGCGATGGATCTGGCGGCGGGTCACAGGCTCGCCGCCGGCGACGGCGAGAACTTCCTCCCCCGCCGCCCCGAGGTGGCGGTCGAGTACCGCGTCGATGTCGGCATCGTCGATGCGGCCTTTCCGGTGCAGCGCACGAAATTCGTTTTCCGGCAGATAGCCACGGATGCCGGTGAGACGCTCGGCTTCCTCCAACGCCGCTGCGAACGGCAGGTGCTGGAATCCGTGCAAGGTGTTGTGGTGCACGAAATCCCGGATCGGCGCCTGGCCCGGCAGCACGTGCTCCATACGTTGGACGGCCTCCGCCAGGCGCATCTTGAGATCGGTAAGGGAGGCGCCGCCCGGGTGGCTCATGTCCGACTCAGAGGAATTCGGGCTGCAGCGCTGCCAGATAATGTCCGATCGACACCCGGCTCAGCTCGAGCAGCGCGGCGGGCGCGAGGCCGAGCCAGACGATGGCCGCCACGAGGCAGGACGCACCGGCGAATTCCGCCGGACGCAGGTCTTCCAGGCCGGACATCGCCGGCTTGGCCGGCCCGGCGACCAGCGCGGCGACACACCGCAGCGCATAGGCGCCGCCGACCAGGACCCCGAAGCTCGCGACCAGCATCCAGGCACCGAAATGCTGGAAGCCACCGAGCATCGCATGCAATTCGGCGACGAAGCCGACCGAGCCCGGCAATCCCATGGAAGCCAGCAGAGCCAGCACGGTAAACGCCGCGAGGCGGGGCGCGGTCCGGCCCAAGGCGCCGTAATCGGCGAGTTCGCGGGTATGGGTGCGTTCGTACAGGAGGCCGATCAAAAGAAACAGCGCGCCCGCCACCAGGCCATGGGCGGTCATCTGCATCACCGCGCCGGTCAGACCCACCGGATTCATCGCGGCGAGGCCCACCAGCACGAAGCCCATGTGGCTGACCGAGGAATACGCGATCATGGCTTTCAGGTCGCTCTGACGCCATGCCAGCAGCGCGCCGTACACGATCCCGACCAGAGCAATCGCCGCCAGCCATGGCTGCATGACGACCACCGCCTCCGGCAACATGGCGCAGGCGCGGATCAAGCCGTAGGCACCCATCTTCAGCAAGGCGCCGGACAGCAGGATACTGATGGGGCTGGGCGCCTCGACATGCGCCAGCGGCAGCCAGCCATGCAGGGGAAATACCGGCATCTTCACCCCGAAGCCCGTGAGGAGGCCGAGGAAGATCAAGACCTGGCTGCCGCGCGGCAGGCCGCGCGCCACCCCCTGCATCGAATCCATGAGGGTCGAATGCTCGGCCGATGCAGCGTAGACCATGAGCAGGGCGATCAGCATGAACACCGAACCGCCCATCGTGTAGAGCACGAAATTCAGGGCGGCCCCGTGCCGGCGCTTGCCGCCCCACTGATCGATCAGGAAGAACAGCGGGATCAGCGTCAGCTCCCAGAACACGTAGAAAAGCGCCCAGTCACGGGAGAGGAACACGCCCAGCATCCCGAATTCCAGACTCAGGAAAGCAATGTAGTAGCCGCGCGGCCGGGGGCTACCCAGGCCCGCCAGCAAGGCCACGAGACAGAGGAAGGCCGAGAGCAGCACCAGCGGCAGCGAGAAACCGTCTACTCCCAAGGCATAGAAACTGCCCATGCCGGGATTCCAGGGCAGCATTTCGCTGAACTGGACGTCCGGCGAGTTCGTCTCGAAACGGATGGTGACGAACAGGGTCAACAGCAGACACAGGCCGCTGAACCCCAGGGCGATGCTGCAGGCGTACCGGTGCCAATGGCGTGGCAGGAAGGCCAGTACCAGAGCGCCCGCAAGGGGCGTCCAGAGAAGGCAGCTCAATGTTTTCACGACGACCGGTATCCCGCGGTTTTGTCGATGATATCGTTTCGAAAGGGGTTGCCGGCCGTTCCACGGTCACCCGTGCTTCCAGGGACGGTGCCCGCCACACGGCGCAGAAGGTTAACATGCTCTAAGAGGATGGCAAACTGCGGAACGAGCCACCTCGGCTTGCGGGTGCTCGCTCGTTGCCGTTACTCTTTGATGCTGTTTTCCGGCCACTCGTCCGTTCCGCCATCCGCACCATGTCCGCCATCAAGACGCGATTCGCGCCCAGCCCGACCGGGCTGATCCATCTCGGCAATGCGCGCACTGCGCTCTTCAGCGCTCTCGGAGGCGACGTCTTCGTGCTCAGGATCGAGGACACCGACCTTGAGCGCAGCCGTGCCGAATTCGTCGCCGAATTGATGAACGACCTGCGCTGGCTCGGTCTGGACTGGCAGGAAGGGCCGCGCGGCGCCGAACCGGATCCGGACTGGTATCAGTCGCGGCGCGGCGAAATCTACGCAACCTATTACCGTCTCTTGGAGGAAAAGGGACTGGCCTATCCCTGCTTCTGCACCCCGCTGGAACTCGAGGTTTCACGCAAGGTGCAGTTGGGCTCCGGCCGGCCGCCGCGCTATTCGGGACGGTGCGCCCATCTCCCGGCCGACGAAGTCCGCCGCAGGCATGAGGAGGGGCTGGCCGCGACCCTGCGCTTCAGGGTACCGAAAGACCGGGTGGTGGAATTCGAGGATGAGGTCCGTGGGCCGCAGCGCTTCGCCGGGGAGGACATCGGTGACTTCATCATCCGCCGCGCCGACGGCAGCCCCGCCTTCTTCTTCTGCAATGCCATCGACGATGCGCTGATGGGCATCACGAGGGTGCTGCGGGGCGAGGATCACCTCGCCAACACCCCGCGCCAGCTCATGATTCTCGCCGCCCTGGATCTCCCCCGGCCCCGCTACGCCCACATCTCGCTCATCGTCGGCGACGACGGCGCGCCGCTGTCCAAGCGCAACGGCAGCCGCAGCATCAAGCAGCTGCGCGAGGAAGGCTATTTTCCCGAAGCCGTGGTCAACATGCTGGCACGGCTCGGCCACCATTATGATAGCGCGGAACTGCTGGGACTCCCCGCGCTGCGGGCCGGGTTCGACATCCGCCGGCTGGGCCGCTCGCCGGCACGTTTCGACGTGTCCCACCTCGACCATTGGCAAGGCCTGGCGGTGCGCGGCGCTGCCGACGACACCCTCTGGCATTGGCTCCATACCGAAACCCGGGCCGTGGTGCCGGACGCTCACCGCGCCGGTTTCCTGGACCTCGTCCGCAGCAACTGTCTGTTCCCCAAACAGGCGGATGCCTGGGCCCGTATCCTGTTCACCGACGAGCTGGAACTGGCGGCCGACATCGCCGCGGTGGCGCAGGCGGCCGGTGAGGCGTTTTACCTGGCGGCCATCGATGCCGCGACGGAGTCCCCGGACGATTTCGCCGCCTTCCTCGCCGGGCTGAAACGGCGCAGCGGCGCCAAAGGAAAGCACCTGTTCCTGCCGCTGCGGGCGGCGCTGACCGGCAGCCTGGACGGGCCGGAGCTGGCGAAGATCTATCAGATGCTCGACAAGCCGCGCCTGCACCGGCGGCTGGCCGAGTTCACCTACGAATCGGAATGACATGCTCAAGATATACAACAGCCTGACCCGGCAGAAGGAGGAATTCCGCCCTCTCGAGCCCCGTCGTGTCCGCATGTACGTGTGCGGCATGACGGTATACGACTACTGCCATCTGGGGCATGCCCGGGTCATGGTGGTGTTCGACATGGTGGCGCGCTACCTGCGGCACTTGGGGTTGAAAGTAACCTATGTCCGCAACGTCACCGACATCGATGACAAGATCATCAGGCGGGCGGTGGAAAACGGGGAAACCATCGGCGCGTTGACGGCCCGCTTCATCGAGGCGATGCACGAAGACGAGCGCGCGCTGGGCGTGCTGCCGCCCGATCACGAACCGCGCGCCACCGAGTCCATCGACGACATCCTGGCGATGATCGGCACACTGATCGAGCGCGGCCACGCCTATGTCGGCAGCAACGGCGACGTGTTCTACGCGGTGGCGAGCTTCCCCAACTACGGCCGGCTGTCGGGCAAGAACCTTGACGAGCTGCGAGCGGGCGAACGGATCGAAGTGGATGAAGCCAAACGCGATCCGCTGGACTTCGTGCTCTGGAAATCGGCCAAGCCGGGCGAGCCGTTCTGGGCATCCCCCTGGGGCCCGGGCCGTCCCGGCTGGCACATCGAATGCTCAGCCATGTCGACCCGCTGCCTAGGCGCCCATTTCGACATCCACGGCGGCGGCATGGACCTGCAATTCCCCCACCACGAAAACGAGATCGCCCAGTCGGAAGGGGCGACCGGCGAGCATTTCGTCAATTACTGGATGCACAACGGCTTCGTGCGGATCAACGAGGAGAAGATGTCCAAATCGCTGGGCAACTTCTTCACCGTGCGCGAGATACTGGCCCGCTACCGACCGGAGGTGGTGCGCTTCTTCATCCTCAACAGCCATTACCGCAGCCCGCTGAACTATTCAGACGAAAACCTCGACGAGGCCGCCGCGGCACTGTCGCGCCTTTACACCGCACTGCGCGGCCTGGCTCCAGACCTCCCTCCCCCCCTGGGAGAGGACCGGGATGAGGGCTTCTCCTCCCGTTTCGCGGACGCCATGCAAGACGACTTCAACACTCCCGAAGCCATCGCCGTGCTCTTCGACCTGGCACGCGAGATCAATCGCCACAAGGCGGCGGAGCCGGCCAAGGCCGCGGCGCTGGGGGCGACACTGAAATCCCTGGGAAACGTCTTGGGTTTGTTGCAGACCGACCCGGAAGCCTATTTCAAGAGCGATGCCGGCGGTTCGGGCTTGAGCGATGCGGACATCGAGACACGGATCCGGGCACGCCTCGAGGCCCGCAAAGCCAAGAACTGGGCCGAGTCCGACCGCATCCGGGACGAACTCAAGGCCCAGGGAATCATCCTGGAAGACTCCGCCGCCGGCACGACCTGGCGGCGCGAATGAGAAGACCGGCGCTCAGGCCATGGTCTTGGCCAGCGCGAAAATTTCCTCCGCGTCGAACACCTGATCGTTACGCTCGAATAGCTTGGCGATACAGGCCCGATGCACGGCCAGCTTGAGGGTGCCGAATCCGATCGCTCCCCAAACGATCTTACCGTGCCGGTCCGTGCCCCGGTCCATCATGTCGGTTCCGCCCAACCCCAAGGGGGGAGTGGCGTTGGCATCGGCCAGCAGCTCCAGGTCGGGGCGGTCGCGCCAGTGACATTCTTCCAACAGCCGTACCCCCGCCGCCCCGGTGGCGAACACGATCTGGGCGTCGGCGATCGCCGCGGCACGCGCGTCGTCGTCGAATGCCTCGACCGGCACCAGATCGACCCCGAAACGCGCCTTCATCTCGGCACAGGCGTGCTCGGCGCGGGCCATCTGCCGCGAGGTGATGACCACCTCCGAACAACCCTCCTTCGCCAGCATCACCGCCGCCCGCTGGCCCACCGGACCGGTGCCCGCCAGCACCACCGCCTTCTTGCCCGCCAGCGTACCGCTCGAAGCCAGCTTGGCGACCCCGGCCGCCGCGGTGGTATTGCTGCCGTTGCTGTCCAGCATCACCGACACCCGGAAATCGGCGAAAAACTTCTTCCGCACCGCCCGCAACAGATTTTGCCCTGCCACCAGGTCGCTGCCGCCCACGAATATGGCGGTGTTCTTCTTGTCCTTGGGCGCGCGGGTGAAGATGGTTCCCTCCACCAGCGGGCCGACGTTGTCGGGCGTCAAATGCCCATGGGCAATGACCTGATCGGCGCCACCGTCGTAGCCCACGACGGTATCGAAAACGGACGGATGCAGGTCGGTATCGAATTGAAACAGCAGTTTTTTCATGGTCTAAGGTTCGTACTTGGGGTTGTTCCCAGTGATCGGCACACGGTGCGTCGACTCGTGATTTTACGCCAGCCGAAGGGCTTGCTTATAATGATCGACCGTCGTTTTCTCAAGCACCGCGCGCGCCATGATCCAGGACCAGCCGATCCAGCAGTTTCTCGACGAACTCGCCAGCAAGTCGGCGACGCCCGGTGGCGGCAGTGCGGCGGCCATCATGGGCGCGATGGGAGCGGCTCTGGTCGGCATGGTGTGCAACCTGACGGTGGGCAAGAAGAACTACGAAGCCGTCGAAGCCGAAATGGCCGACGTCCTGGCAAGAGCGGACGCCTTGCGGGCGCAGTCCATCGACATGATCCGGGCGGATATCGAAGCATTCGACCGGGTCATGGCTGCCTACGCCCTGCCTCGCGAAACGGAGGAGGACAAGGTCGCACGCAGCACGGCCATACAGGAAGCGCTGAAAGCCGCGACCGAGGTCCCTTTGGCCTGCGCCCGTCTCTGCCTGGACATCATCGGGCTGAGCGAGACTGCCGCCCAAAAAGGCAACCGCAACCTGATCAGCGACGCCGGCGTGGCCGTCATGGCTGCCCATGCCGCCCTCAAGAGCGCGGCACTGAATGTCTACGTCAACGCCAAGGGTGTGAAAGACGAAGCTTTCGCCCGGGAGCGGGTGGATCGGCTCGAGGCCCTGCTGGAAGAGGGCGAGGCGAAAGCCCATGCCGTTTTCGAAACGGTGAGAGCGAATCTTTGAGACATCGAGATTGACGGACCCGTCCTGAGACTATAGAATTCCCCACTCTTTGAGTGGCGCATCGACGAGGTTCGGCAAGCTCATCCGGGGTATAGCGCAGTCTGGTAGCGCGTCTGCTTTGGGAGCAGAATGTCGGGGGTTCGAATCCCTCTACCCCGACCAGTTCAAGCGCTTGTAGCTCAGCCGGATAGAGCATCGGCCTTCTAAGCCGAGGGTCGCAGGTTCGAGTCCTGCCAGGCGCGCCAATTTCAGTGGTGACCGTAGCTCAGTCGGTAGAGTCCCGGATTGTGATTCCGGTTGTCGTGGGTTCGAGCCCCATCGGTCACCCCATCCCCGTGTCACGGGCCATTAGCTCAGCTGGTAGAGCAGCGGACTCTTAATCCGTTTGTCGTAGGTTCGATCCCTACATGGCCCACCAATTCAATCAATGGCGTCCCCGACGACTTCCGGCGTAAGGTGCGCAAGCGCTCCGTCGTCTTCACGGTCGAATGACCGGGGAGATCACGCACGGCGACCGGTGACCGTCTCCCGCAGAGCCCCGCTACGAAACCCGTGACGGCGTTGGAATCCTGATCCGGCGACCGCACCTCGTTCATCGAGCCGCAAGACACCCTACTCTCCTGAAATGACGGTACAAGCACCGTCAAAGCGATTGTTTTTATCCGGGAAACCCACCATTGCCTTGAATCGTCGCATGACTTTCGCCGTAGCTGGACTATGGTTCTTGCATTCTTCCCAAAGAGGAGGGGGACCACCGTATGGTAGAACTCCAAGCGCTCAAACGAAGAATGAGACGGTATATCCGGCGGCACCGGCGCGATCTGCTCTTTCCTTTCCTCATCGGCACGACGCTCATCGCCGCACTGATCACCGGGATCGTCATTTTCGGCCTGGAGCGGTAAGCGGACCGCTCAGGGCGGATTTTCGCGGGGTGGAAAAAAGATCGCCTCACCCCCTCCCCCAAGCCGACCTTGCGCAGGCTTTTTTCAGGGTTCGTCAGAACACCGTATTGGCAAGGCTTCGGGAGGTGGCACGTCGCAGCGACGCCGGCTGCCAGCGAGGTGCCGGGGCGAGAGATGGTCCCCCGTTTCTGGAATGCCCTGCCGCCCGAGGATTTCGCGACGGGCCCCCGGCCAGCAGCCCTTCGATGACCTTGGCGTGTGCAAGACAGGCATCGAGGGCGGTTTTTGCCCTGGGCTTCATCGCTGGTTCCAGGGAATGACCGGCGACGCAACCCCGAACGCCTCGTTACAAAGGGAAGTCCAGTCATTTACGATGCACCTCGCATCGAACCCCTACCCCCTGTCCGCTGAGGCCTGACAGATTGAAGGGTTCGCCACGCAGGCCGATTTCATGCGATCCAATCCGACTGCATGAGGAGTCCGGCGATGACTGAACCTTGGGTATCCGTCGAGCATCCGGGCGTGACGCGTGATTCGATTTACCGGTGGATCGACCGCAAGGGGCTGCCGGCACACCGGCCTGGTCGCCCGTGGAAATCCGAGATTTCCGAGGTGGATGAATGGGTACGAGCGGGAGGCGCGGATGAAGAAAAAACATGGCGATGCCGCCCCTGCATCGCCGCGAAAAAATGGAGGGATGGCCTGAATACCCACACTCAACTGGATCGGCAAGGAAGCCGTCGTCAAACACCACAAGGAAGTGCCGTTCCGCCTGCTGGAACCGGTACCGGAGCTTTCCTGCCCTCCTCTCCTCCTTGCGGGAGATGGACTTTCTCTTCCCCCTCTCCCGCCAGCGGGAGAGGAGAGAAAGCCGTCGAAGGACTGGGCGGCGGTTTCCAGTTCTGCCGCCTGTCCGCCGAACCGCTGTTCGGCGCCGACGGCCAGATCCGCCGCGACGTGACATTCGCGCAACTGGCCAAGTTCGTCTGGTTCGCCGAAACCGGCACCGGCTTCCCTCACCCCCAACCCTCTCCCAGAGGGAGAGGGGGCTCGATTTGTGTCATTCGATGACCCGGAGGTGCTGGAGTATCCGTGGGACCTGTCTCCCGTCGACGCCGCACCCACGGCCGATGGCCGGTTCTATCCCGATTTTCTATGCCAGTTGCCCGGCAGTGCAGACAGGCCCGGAGTAGTTCTGGCGGTGGGGCACAAGGGGGCCGATCGCTGGAACGGGGCTGAGGACGATCGCTCGATCGGGAGGTTGTGGGCCAACCTGTCGCAAGGCCGTTGCCGGTTCGTCATGGTCAAGGACGAGCGGTGAGAGTGGATCGAGCCGCTTTTGACATGACCCTCCGACTTCGCCGCCCTCGACGTCGTGCGCACTGAGGGGAAGACCCGGCCCGGGCCAAGGCTGGAACGAGAGCGTGCGGGATTCGGCCGGCTGAACGAACGGCTCCGGGAGTCACGGCGAGCACGTCTCCGGGACGAAGCGGCGGCCAGTCGATGGCCGGCCGCTGGTACGAGGTGCTGCGCGCGGCGGATCCCGGGGCCGGATGAAACGAGACCGTACCTGGGATCGCTCCCTGCCCCCGGGGAAACCCGCCTACGGCGATTCGATCGGCGGCGATGACCCGGCGCATTGCATCCGTCGTCAGACGACCGCCACTCGGTTGCGCCCGGCCTGTTTGGCGACGTACAGGGCACGGTCGGCATCATGCTTGAGCAGGGACAAATCGTAGGGTGGCCCTTCGATACAGGCGACACCGATGCTCACGGTGAGCGGTATGGCTTCTCCGCCGTAGAGGAAGCCGGCGTGCATCGTCGCCAGGCGCAGGCGTTCAGCGATGCGCTGTGCCTGGGCCCGCCCGGTGGCCGGCAACAGAACGCCGAATTCCTCGCCGCCGTAGCGGCAGAGCAGATCTCGGTGCCGCAGGCTTTCTTCCATGGTCTCCGCAACCCGGACGAGGGCGGCATCGCCCGCGGCATGACCGTGCCGGTCGTTGACCTGCTTGAAATGATCGATGTCGATCATGAGCAGCGAGACCGGCACCCGCTTCGTGCGAGCCCGAAGCAGTTCATCGGTGGCGAGGTTTTCGAACACTCGCCGGTTATAGATCCGTGTGAGCGAGTCGAACGATGCCAGCTGATGCAATTCGGCATTGAGCTCCTCGGCGACGATCAGACCGAAGCACAGAGAACCCAGGACGTTTCCGACCAGGATGGCGGAGTACGTCAACTGCTGCACCCAGTTTTCGTCCATGGGATGGACGATGGGTGAATCCAGGATGAGCGGACTCACCGCCCGGATCGCCAATACCACGCTGATGGCGAGCGCCAGGAAACCGGTGACCCGGTAAATCGACCGGCCAGAGGGAGGATCTGGACGCAGCAGAGCGTGTGCAATCATGAAGAACACCGCAGCGGCCAATACGCTGTTGACGCTGATGCGGAGCCCGTCGTGACCGGCGTGGAGGGTGTAGGCGTTAGCGACGGCGGCAAACACGAACACGCCCAGCAGTGCGAACTTGCCGTAGACGCGCTCCCGGAGCTCCTGCACGGCGACGAAAACCAGGAGGGTTCCGCCGATCCCGAGCGTGACCGCCCCACCCAGTGCGACCGGTTCCGGAACCAGCGATCTCGCGGTCAGGACGAAAAGCGCGAAATTCATCCCCATCATCAGCCCGCCCAATGCCCACGCATGCATGCCGCGGGTGATCCGGCCGGGATATTGGGGAGCGACCAGCAGAATCATGCCGGCCTTTCCCACCGAAGCCAGCGTCAGGAGGGTATAGAAGGTATAGGGATCCATTCTTTCGCTTTCAGGCGACCGTGGCCGGGAAATGCTGCTTCTCCATCCCGTTTGGCCTTTCGCACCCACTGCTTAAGCAGCCCCTCCGACAGCCCCAACCCGCGTTCGACTTCGGCTATCGGCCTGCCACTCCTCGCAGCGAGTTCAACCGCGTCGCTCTTGAGCGCGCTGCCGTATGTTCGTCGTGTCGCACTCATTGTCATCATTGCCTCCATTCGCAGCGTGAAGGATTTATCTCTCCTTCCACTAAAACGGGGCACATCACCCCCAGTCCACCTGCACGCAATGTTGTACCGCTTTTGGCTTTGCAAGACTTTTACCTTTTGAGCATAGCCCGGATTTCGTTTAGGCTATACGGTGGCTTTCTCATGTGCAGCATTGCATGGCAATTGGGACAAACTGGGCATAAATCATTGATTGGGTCAACTTGATATTCTGCACAAATTTCGCCCAAAGGTTTTATATGGTGAACATGGATAAAACCTTTTCCGATTTCGCCATACTTTTCATGGAAAACAAAGCCGCAAATAATACATTTTGCGCCGTAGTGTTCAATACAAGCGTTTCTGGCTTGCGGATTACGCTCATAAGCATTTACCGTAATAGACTTTGATGCACCTTCGTAAAACTCTTGAGGCTCGTCTATTTGTTCAGGCAACAATCCCAAACCAGGTTTACTTTCCGTGTAAACCCTATCTAAAATTTCTGCTCTAAAATTCACATCAACCGCCATTTTATACATAAGCGGCTCGTGAGATTTTCGATACGGCGAAGATTTAGCCCGTCCGACTTCTGCCAAAAGTGCTTCACTCCAACTTTGGTAGATTTGCTCAGATGTCTCCAGCCAATAAAGCAATTCATGGAAATTGCCGAAGCGCAAGAAATAAGGCGGGTCAGAATCTTCACCGCGCAAGTTTCTAAATTGCCCCCACTTACCCAGATCTGGACTATCCATCAATTGAGGGATTTCTCTGGCGGAGGCAGTAAAAATCAAGCCAACATATAGTTTTGTTTGTTCATTTTCTTTCTTTTTTCGCAAAGCAACAACATAGCGATTATTGATGGTAACCGGAAAACGCCAGCCTGTACTATTCGGCGACAAAGACATGACAAGTCGAGGATCATCGTTATCCAATCCTGTTATTTTGATGATCCGTTTCACCAATTCAAAATATGAATTGACCCATTCTCGACTCGGGGCATATTTTATCCGCTTGACGAGTAATTCAATCTTGTCGTTATCCGATGGCATATTTTGACCCAATTTTTCGACCTACAAGGGGCGGCACAATGCCCCGCTCACCTGCGGGCGGCAGCCCGTCGGGTGCAGCGGGAAGTTTGGCGGCGTAGCCGTCCGCCAAATCGTTATTATCTGCGAGCAATTGAATAATGAATTCTCCCCGGAAAGACGATATCACGCAAACCGAAGAATATGATCCGCCAACCGCCTGATTGAGCGGCGAATCGGCAAGATGTGCACAATCAGCCCGAACGAGGTACGCTGGCAAACCAGAGACCGCGAGCAGCCCGGCCGTTCTCCGTTCGATGTTGCGAAACGTGAAGCGGCGACCGACACGACCGCCCTCATGGGAAAAATTGGCACGGCACACGGGGAGGCCATGCCCTGTTCGGCATCGGCATGCCCAAAGCACACTGGCTCAAGTGTAACCGCCTGGAAGTGCCCGGGCGATCATGCGCGCCTTCCGGGCGCATTCGGTGTAGGATGAATCCTGGACCCGTCCCGGCGACCGGCTTCGGCATTTTTTCATCGACGTCCTTGGGAGAATCCATGAAAGCCTTGATCGCGGTTTGCACGGCTTCTTTGCTTTCCGGCTGCGGCATCGTGCTACCGGCGAAGCACAACAGCGGTGATCTCGACAAACTTACGGCAGGGATGACCGAACAGCAGGTCGACCAGGTGCTCGACTCCCATTATGTGACCCTGCACGAGGGGGAAACGGCGGAAGGCAGGAACACCGTGGTCCGCTTGTATGACCTGTACGGCAGAAATACGGCCGTCCGGAACCTCCTGCTGGGTCTCCCGACTTTCACCGTCACCTGGTGGCTGGTACCGGACACCACGGCTTACGAACTGGTCTTCGTCGATCATAAACTGCAGCGATGGGCGCTCGACGAACCGGACTGAGGGACGGACTCTGGGAGGTTTCCATGCCGAACGAACCGGAAGGACTCCATGATCGACCGACCGCGATCACGCCCGGGCTTCGAACGGCTCCCGCGGCTCGAGGCCATGTCTTCACCACAACGGTTCTCATTTCCCGATCGTCACAGGAGGTTGTATGTCGGTCTCACTCAAAGGCAGTTGCCTTTGCGGCGCAGTGAAATATGAAGTCAAAGGTGACCCTCAACGCTTCTATCATTGTCATTGTTCCCGATGCCGGAAGTCGTCAGGAACCGGACATGCGACCAATCTGTTCCTCGCGAATGCGGAACTGGTGTTTGCGGACGGCCAATCCTTGCTGAAGCAATTCAAGGTTCCCGAGGCCAAACGGTTCACCCGGCAGTTTTGCAGTCGCTGCGGAAGTCAGGTCGCCCGATACGTTCCGGAAATCGACGGTGTCGTCATACCAGCCGGCTCCCTGGACGACGAAGCCCCGATCCAACCGCAGGCGCGGATATTCTGGGATTCGAGAGCCCATTGGTCTTGCGACGGGGATGCCTTACCGCGCCATGCCGAATATCCGGGCTGAGCGCTGGCGCGTGGCATGAGTGCGACGAGTCGCCAATCCGGGCGCGGACGGTTCGGGACGGGGAACACCGGCCGCCGCAAGGTACCAGACTTGCCCGGGTATCCGCCTCGATGTCCGAAAGCCGGAATCGAGGCCCTTTCCAGGAGAATCCCATGTTGAACCTTGCCCTGGCCATGCTGTTCTTCGTCGGCATCCACTTCCTCATTTCCGGCACCGGCCTGCGCGACCGGCTCGTCGCCTACCGGGGCGAACAAGCCTTCCGCGCCGCATTTTCGGTGCTGTCCTTGCTCGCGCTCGGGTGGGTCGTGTTCGCATACCGTCAGGCGCCCTATGTCGAAACCTGGGGCCAGCTCACCGGATTCAAGCCGATCGCCGCGGTCCTGATGCTGGTGTCCTTCATCTTCGTGGTCGCCGGGCTCACCACCCCGAATCCCACGGCGGTGTCCGGCGAAAGCGTGCTGAACGATGCCGAAGCCGCCAGGGGCATTCTCCGGATCACCCGCCATCCGTTCCTGTGGGGACTCTCCCTGTGGGCGCTGGTCCACGTGATCGCCAACGGCGACGTGGCCGCCCTGCTGCTGTTCGGTTCGCTGCTGGCGCTGTGCCTGTTCGGCACGCGCTCGATCGATGCCAAGCGCCGGCGGGCCTATGGCGACCGCTGGGAGCGCTTTGCCGCCGCCACTTCCAACGTTCCTTTCATGGCCATCAAGGAAGGGCGCAATCGGCTCGAACTCGGCGAGATCGGGTGGCAGCGGCTGGGCATCGCCATGGCCCTGTATCTCGCCATGCTCCACTTCCACACGAAGATTTTCGGCGTCTCACCGTTATTCTGAGCCGGCGGGCGAACACACGACGGGCCAGCCTGGCCTTGCCTGTGCGGTCCGGATCCACGTAATCTTGGTGCTCCGGCGGCCCCCGCCGGTCTGCTCGAACCCCTACCACAGCACGAGGTGTCATCATGGATGCCTGCTCTCTCACAGCGAAACAATGCACCCCCTGCCAGGGCGGCATTCCCCCGTTGACCGCGGAGGAAGCCGAAAAACTCCTCGTCCATGTGCCCCGGTGGGAGCTCAAGGACGCCGCGACCAAGCTGAAAAGGACGTTCCGATTCGAGAATTTCATGGAAGCGCTGGACTTCGCCCGGAAGGTCGGCGAGTTGTGCGAGGCGGAGGGGCATCACCCGGACATCGGGATCGGGTGGGGCTATTGCAGAGTGGAGTTCCAGACCCACAAGATCAATGGACTCCACGAGAACGACTTCATCATGGCCGCCAAGGTCGACGAGCTGGCGGCAGAAGCCTAGAGGGCCCGCTCCGGGCCGTGGCCGTCCCCGATTCACCCGAAATCAGGGGGGATCCGCCATGCATCTCCTCGTCACCGGGGGTACGGGCTTCATCGGCAGAAGCCTGTGCCGTCGCCTGTTGGAGCGCGGCCACCGGCTGACCGTTCTCAGCCGGCAGGCGCCCGACACGGTGCGACGCCTGTGCGGCGAGACGGTAATGCCGGTTGCCGCCATCGACTCGCTTTCCCCGCAGGCCGGCTTCGACGCCGTGGTCAACCTAGCCGGCGAACCCATCGCCGACAAACGCTGGACCGAAGCGCGCAAACGCCTGTTGTGGGAAAGCCGAGTCGGACTGACCACGGCACTGGTCGATTACATCGCACGGGCCGAGAGCAAGCCCCCGGTGCTGATCAGCGGCTCGGCGGTCGGTTATTACGGCAACCGGGGCGATACCCTGCTCGACGAGGAATCCGCGCACGGTGACGGCTTCGGCCACCGCCTGTGTGCGGCCTGGGAGGAGGCTGCCTCCCGGGCCGCCGGACATGGAGTCCGGGTCTGCATGCTGCGGACCGGGCTGGTCGTCGGCCGGAATGGCGGCTTTCTCCAGCGGATGCTGCCCCTGTTCAGGCTGGGCCTCGGCGGCCGCATCGGGGACGGCCGCCAGTGGATGAGCTGGATCCACCTCGACGATCACATCGCCATCACCGAATACCTGATCGAGGGCGCACACCTGGAGGGCGCGTTCAACGCGACCGCACCCAATCCAGTCACCAACCGCGAGTTCACCGAATGCCTGGCGCGCCTCCTCAACCGGCCTGCGCCATTGCCGGTGCCGGCGTTCACGCTCCGGCTGGCCTTGGGCGAGACGGCGGAGCTGCTGCTCGGCGGACAGCGGGTAATACCGAAACGCCTGCAGCAGGAGCCGTTCCGTTTCCGCTACGAGCACCTCGAAAACGCGCTGCGCGACGCCCTCGGGCGTTAGGCCCCCATGCCGGCAGACCACTTCCGTCCCCGTCACCGAACATCGGGATGGACACCGCGGCACAGATGGCCCGCCCCTGGTCCGCCAATTCCCCGCAGGACAGAAGACCGGTGTGGGGCAGGGCGAGCCGGTCGGCCGAAACGGCGAACCCGCTCATGAAACCCTTCTCGAAGCCCGCCTGCTCGACCAGTCGGGCCGACATGGCGTCGTGGCAGCCGGGCATGACGCGGATGCCGGGACGGGGGCGAGTATCTGGCATGATTTGGCGGCGGGGAGGTCATCGTGCATCGGGCCTATGAGGAAAACTGAAGATAGCGCCGGGGGCCGAGCAGGGCGAGAGCGGTCCGTCATTATCCATAACCCTCTCCATGAACGGTGCTGAAAAAGGGCGCGAAGAAGGCGAACTGCTTTTCACCACCAGTGTTAAAGTGCAGAGGGAGATTCCCTTTTGGTGTCCACGGCGCTGCCACTCGCCTTCGACACGTCAGCGTTGCCATTAAGAATTTGGCCGAAAACAATTTCCCGAATCGCGTCTGCGGATCAAAGTCGACATTACCGGCGCTGTTGCACAAGGACGCCATGCCGCGCCAGCTGGGTCTCGTAGAGACGGACCAGTTCCGTGGGAATGGCCAGCATGCCATGCAATCCAGATCAGTCTATCTCGGTGTGAAGGGATAATAGACAGAAGGATAGACCAAGCAATTCAAGGCGTGTGTTGTCACACGGCAGGCAGCATGATAAAAATTTCAGGAAGCTATACGGAAACGATTCAATCAATTGTTATGTACTCGAACGGAGGTTAGCTTGAACACCAGCAGACTAAGTGAACTGCGCCAACTCGTCGATGAGGTTATGTACGCATCTACGAAAAATGAAGCGCAGCACCCGTTAAGGCGCTTGGAGTTCATCGCATCTGAATTGACGGGAATAATTGACCCTTATTTATCTGGGAAGCTTAAGGAAATAATCGCGTATGCGAAGGAAGCTTCTGGGCGTGACAGCAACAAACATCATTGGATTTCCTGCGTGAAAAATTGCTGGTATACGTTTGAAAATGGTGTAAAGCGTGGCCAGTGAGGAAGAAATGGCAATGAACACCAAGAATGCACATAACCAGTCGCTCCAGTCGACGTCAAAAAGGCTAGCGCCTTTTTGACGCTCCTGAGCTTCGCGTTAACCATCACGACAGCACTTCCCCGAACGTGACCAAGACAACCATGCGCCTGTTGAATTTTGAGCGTTTACAGGCCCGTGGCGCCAGCGCAATGACGGTCATCAAACTGAACTTTTGGCGTCGGGAATCTCCGTGGGCTAACTCAAGAAATCGAGCCATTGGAAGAAACCGAAGTCGGCGTCGCCCAGCCAGAAGAAACGCCCGACCCGCCCGATGCCGTACGGAAGGTGATCCAGAAACTGCCGGAACACCGCGCAGGACTCGCACTGGCTGTTTGTTGTAGCCGTAGACCAGAAGGATCACGCGATGCGCACCGCGCAGCCAGCCCGCCGGCCGTTCGGCGACCCTGACCACCGGTCCGCCGACGGACCGAAAGCTCGCCGTCCGCCGCGATCATCGCGGCCGGTTCCGCAGGCTTTCCATGGCCGCGACCAGATCGCGCGCCACCGGTGCGATGAAACCGCCTAGCACCGCTACGGTCAGGGCATAGGCGAAGTGCGCGCCGGTCCAGAACTCCCTGCCGCCGTAGACCGTCAACGCAGCCATGATGATGACCGTGGTCACTAATTGCCGACAGCCATTGCAGGATGGCGCGCCAGCGCCCGGCCCGTTCTTGAACCGCGACGTGATATGTTCAGGCCGCCGGCTTGAATGGATTACGCCCGCCTTCACGGGGCGTGAAGCAGGGAATCAGAATGACACGATGACATCGGCCGACAGCAGGATCTGGGAAGTCGCGTTGCCATCGTCGAAGGGACGGGTGCCGTCGGACCAGTCGTAGCGCAGGTTGGGCCGCGCGGTCAGCCAGGGAAGCGGCGACCATTTCACGCCGGCGGTCACGGCATAGTAGCTGCCGGGACCCAGTCCCATCGTCGGTGCCCGTGCCGGCGACAGCACGCGGACGCCGTCGTCGTCGCGGAACCATTCGCCGCGCAGACCGAGTGACAGATCGTCCGCCAGATCGTAGGAGAGGTACTGGACCAGGCCATACCAACTCGAAGTTTGGCCGTCCCCGCTGATCCAGCCGTGATCGTGCTGGAGGATGGCGTGCAGCCGCAGGGTGAGGTCGTGCTGCGCAACCAGGCTATAGAAGCCCAGCTCGCCGCGGGGCACGGTGGTCACGGTGCCGTTCGAGCCGTTGATCGACAGGGAGGTCTCGCCGGAATCGCTGGTCCAGGTACCGCCGCCGACGAAGGCCCAGTTCTCCAGACTGTGGTCGAATACGCCGTCCCAACCGGCGAACTGGCTGCCGGTCACTGTAGCCGCATCCAGCAGCAGGTTGTCGGTGGGCTGGTAGCTGAAACGGATACCGGTGTGGGTGAAGGGCTCCCCGTACTGCATGGCGTAGGAATGGGAATAGAAGAAGTTTTCCGGCGCCATGACGGATTCCACGCCGACCACGGTGTAGAAATGACCCAGCTTGACCGCGAGGCCGCGCCCCACCGGCACCAGCGCCTCCAGATAGGCCTGGGGCACCGCCAGGCTGTAGCGGTTGTTGTCGCTGATCTGCCGGTCCCAGCTTCCCTGAGGATCGCCGAAGGCCTGGCTGAACCAGGCGTCGGTGCCGTACAGCAGGTCCAGCCTGCCACCCAGGTCGAAGCTTTCTCCCTGGCGGTCGACCGCGCGTTCGAGGTAAAGATAGACCTGATTCGGCTGAAACTCGTCCGACCGATCGGAGAAGGTCACCGGACCGTTGTAACCGGAGCCGGGTTCATCGAAATTGTGGGTGAGGCCGGCATCGATCCAGCCCCCCAAGGTGAGCCGCAGGCTTTGCATCCAATCGGCGCCGTTCGGATTCATGCCATCCGGCAGCATTTCGAACACCCCGCGCGCTTGTTCCAGGCCAGCTCCGGACACCGGTGCCATACCGCTGGCGACCCATAACAGGGCGGCTCCGGCGAGGATCGGTCCCCGCATCCGTAAGGAAAAGAGATTCACCATGGTGCATCGAGCTCGATGGCCGTCCGGTTGCTTCACGGTTCAACAATCCGAAACGCCCAAGCATGACGCGTACCATGATTCAACTAATTGAAAAACTGTCAGTTCCGTGAATTCCGACGCGGCGTTGATGCAGATCGCGCAATCATGGTGCATAGTTACCGCACGAACGCACGCTTATGGTGCTCAATCTTGCACCGCAGCGGAGCCGGTGCCTCAATAACGTGATCGAAAGCCGGACGGCCGGGCCGGTGAAGGGGGAGAAGATGAAATTTCCAGTCGCCATGATGAGAGTCTTGGCCCTGTCAGGCCTGACTTGGCCCGTGCTGGCCGCACCCGAAGGTCCGAACGCCGCGGACACCGCCTGGATACTCACCTCGACGGGACTGGTGCTGTTCATGACGATGCCGGGTCTCGCCCTGCTCTATGCGGGACTGGTACGGACCAAGAACGTGTTGTCCGTCATGGTGCAGATTTTCACCGCGACTTCACTGGTCTCGGTGCTCTGGGTGATCGCCGGCTATACCCTGGCACTGACCGACGGCGGCGAACTGCAGGCCTGGATCGGCGGCGGCAAACGCCTGTTCCTGCTGGGACTGAAAGCCGACTCGCTGAACGGCAACCTGCCGGAGGTGGTGTACTGCATGTACCACCTGACCTTCGCGATCTTTGCCCCTGCCCTGATGATCGGCGCCATCGTGGAACGCATGAAGTTTTCGGTCACGCTCTGGTTCACCGGGATCTGGACCCTGCTGGTCTATGTGCCGGTCTGCCATTGGGTGTGGGGGGAAGGCTGGCTGGCGCGGATCGGCGCCATCGATTTCGCCGGCGGCGTGGTCGTGCATACCACCGCCGGCGTGTCCGCCCTGGTAGGCGCCTGGATGCTGGGGCCGCGCCGGGGCTATCCGCGCACCCTCCTGCCACCCCACAACCTGACCCTGACCGCGATCGGCGCCGGAATCCTGGCGGTGGGCTGGCATGGTTTCAGCGCCGGCAGCGCTCTGATGGCGACCGGCGCAGCGGGCATGGCCATGCTGACCACCCACATCGGCGCCTCGGTTGGCGCGCTGGTGTGGATGGCGGTGGAGTGGCGGAGTTTCGGCAAACCGACCCTGCTCGGCGCCCTGACCGGCATGATCGCCGGCCTGGGCGTGATCTCGCCGGCGGCCGGGTTCGTCGGACCGCTTGGCGCCATCGCCATGGGCACGGCGGCCGGCGTGATCTGCTTCGGCGCCATTCACTGGATCAAGCGCTCGCTGCAAATCGACGACACCTTGGACGTCTTTCCGGTGCACGGCGTCGGCGGCATGATCGGCACCGTGCTGACCGCGCCCTTCGCCGCCGAGGCGCTGGGCGGCGCCGGCATCACCACGGGTCTGACGATCGGCCAGCAAACCCTGACCCAGATTCTCGCGGTAGGCTCGGTTGCCGCCTGGAGCGGGCTCATCAGCTGGCTGTTGCTGAAGATTCTGGACCGCACCATCGGCCTGCGGGTGACCCCCGACCAGGAAACCGAAGGACTGGACGTCGCCCTGCACAACAGCAAGGCTTATCACTTCTGACGGCCCGACCGGAAAGCCCATGAGCAGGATTCTGATCGTCCTTTTCTGGCTGGCACTGATGCCCTTGCCTGCGGCCGTCGGGGACGAAGCCGCAGACATCGCCAAGGTCGAAGCCGCCACCTGCGCGGGAGCCACCGTCGGCCAACGCCTCCAGGAGGAAATCCAGAGCCACAGCCGACGCGACCTGGGCTGGCGGGTGTTCGTCGAGGACGACCATCGTGACCTGGAGCGCAGTCTGCGGATCTCCAAGGCGATGGAGGCACGCTACCGGTGGCGGATCGACGCGGCCGGGAAGATCGAGCCGGTCTCCGACGCCGCCCGGCAGCTCTGCGCTCCACGCTGAGCCCGGCGCGGTGGAGCCGTTCAGTTACCGTCGGAGACGGCTAGGGGATGTAGCCGGGTCCATCCCCGCGGCACGGGGTTGCGCTGGAAGAATCCGGCGTCCGTCGTGAGTACCCGGCGCGGACGCTCGCTGAAGACGCCGCTGACGTCGCACAGAGGAACGATCCGGTCTTCTCCGCCGACCAGGCCGCGCGCCACGACGACCCCCGCCGACACGCCGCCCCTGGCGATGATGTCATGTGGGCGGAATCCCCGGATCATGCTGCCGTCCTTCAGCATTACTTGAGCCGAAAATCCCTGGTTGATCAAGCGGATCAATGTATCGATATGGTTCATGCCTTGCCGTCCTGAAATCCCGTGTTTGCCTTCCGACTTCCGTCGCTCCCTGGAGCTCCCGATTTTACCGGGCTTCGGGGCGGCGTTTTTTCGAGGGGTTTTCCGTATGGGCTTGTGCGCCTTCTGCAGGAGCGACTGCCAGCAACCCAGGTACCCACCGTTCAGCGCGCGGCCTCGGCGAGGGATGTGGCGACCCTTGGAAAATTTTTGGGCACCTTGGAGGTCTCCGTCTAAAGGCACCAGTATGACACCAGTAGGGTGGCTTTCGCGGCTGAAGGCGCCAAATCGTCTGCATTCCATCCCTGCGGAAAACCCGCCGGCGCCAATATTGCGCTCCGCCCGGTCAGTTCACTGTTTCCGGCATCGCTCACCACAGCGAGCCCGTCGCGGCCCCAAAAGCATTGCCCCGTATAACCCAGCTCCATAGTATGATTAACCCCATCCCCCAACAGCGTTCGCATAGCGGTGAACGAATTCATGGAGCCCCTGGATCGGATTTCCGCCGAAACCCTCGGACATTACGAACGCAACGCCGAGGCGTTCTTCGAGGGCACGCGCGATCACGACGTCAGCCAGAACATCGCCGCCCTGCTCTCCCACATCCGGACCGAGCCACCGTTCACCGTGCTGGATTTCGGCTGCGGACCGGGGCGCGACCTGAAGGCATTCACCGAACTGGGGCACCGGGCCGTCGGGCTGGACGGCGCCTTCCGTTTCGTCGAGATGGCGAGGGATTACAGCGGTTGTGAAGTCTGGCACCAGGATTTCCTCAAACTCGACCTGCCGGAGGAGCATTTCGACGGCATTTTCGCCAACGCGACCCTTTTCCACGTGCCGAGCCGCGAACTGCCGAGGGTTCTCGGCGAGCTGCGCGCCGCGCTCAAACCCGAAGGCGTGCTGTTCGCCTCGAATCCAAGGGGCCGGAACGAGGAAGGCTGGAATCGCGGACGCTACGGCGTCTATCACGATCTCGACACCTGGCGCCGGTTCCTGACATCGGCCGGGTTCCTGGAGCTGGAACACTACTACCGGCCCGCCGGCCTGCCGCGCGACCAGCAGCCTTGGCTGGCCAGCGTGTGGCGCCGCACCGGAGGTTGATCCGATGCAAAAAGATGGCTTTCTGGTGTCCGCTTACGGCGTCCGTATGCCCGGCATCGTCTACGGCACGGCCTGGAAAAAGGACCGTACCGCGGCCCTGGTGGAACAGGCCGTCTCGCTCGGATTCCGCGGCATCGACACCGCCTGCCAGCCCAAGCATTACGACGAACCGGGTGTCGGCGCCGGCCTCGCAGCGTGCATGAATGCCGGCCTGGAACGGGCCGACCTCTACCTCCAGAGCAAGTTCACCCCGGTCGACGGCCAGGACCCCGAACGGATGCCCTACGATCCGAAGGCGAGCCTGGCCGAGCAAGTCGCCCGGTCCTTCGAAAGCTCGCTGAAGAATCTCCGCACCTCCTATCTCGATTGTCTGATCCTGCATTCGCCGTTGTCGAAGGAAAAGGACACGCTGGACGTCTGGCGGGCGATGGAAACGGTCTTCGACGGCGGCGGCGCCCGGCAACTGGGGATCAGCAACTGCTACCGGCCCGAACTGCTGGAACGCCTGTACCGCTGGAGCCGGGTCAAGCCGGCCGTGGTGCAGAACCGCTTCTATGCGGAGACCCGCTACGACCGCGAGATCCGGGAGTTCTGCCGGCAGAACCGGATCGTCTATCAGAGCTTCTGGACCCTGACCGCCAACCCTTCGATCCTGGCCCATGCCACGCTGCGGGCTCTGGCGGCGACTCACGGCCGCACGCCAGCGCAGGTGTTCTTCCGCTATCTCACCCAGATTGGCGTCGTCCCCTTGACCGGAACGGCATCGGAAGCCCACATGCGGGAAGACCTGGCGATCTTCGAATTCGAGCTGACGCCGGATCAGTGCGCCGCGGTCTCCGGCCTGCTGAGGACCTGACGCCCCCAAGGGCTGCCATTTCAGGCACTCGATGAAAGCCACCGTTGGATGATCGAGGAAATCCGACCGGAAAGCCTCGCCCGCCGAAGACAGCCTGGGAGCATGCCAGCGGATTTCCCGGAATCCGGCGGCACGGAACGCGGCCTCATGGGCCAGCACGTCGAGATAGTAGTTCTCTATCTCAAGCGGACCGTCTTCCAGGAAAAAAGTCCAGGTCAGCGGCATGCCCTGGCAGATTTCTCCCGCCACTCGGGTGTCCAAGCCGTAGCGGCGGCAGGAGGGAAGCGCCGAAAAGTCCATGGCCGGATTCGAATTGACCGTCACGAAGCACCCCCCCGGCCTGAGGCAGGCCGATATGCCGGCGCACATGGCTTCCAGCTCGTGCTGGTCCGCCGCGTAGTTCAAGAAGTAAGCCGCCACCGCCAGATCGAATTCGGAAGGCAGGGACAGGTTCTTGCCGTCTCCCACGCGGTAGTCGATGCCCAAAGGCTGCTCCGCCTCCTGCTCACGGGCGAGTTCGACCATGCGCTCCGACAGGTCGAGGCCCAGCACTCGAGCTGCGCCTTGGGCCCGCAGCCTCCGGGTGTAGAAAGCCTCCCCGCAGGCGACGTCCACGACCGCTTGGCCGGAAAGGTTTCCGATCAGGTCCAGCAGCGTGAAGGTTTCGATGCAATTCCGCCAAGGCTGCAGCTTGGCCCGCTTGTATCGTTCGGCGATGGAATCGTAGTCGGTACGCATGATGGGGTTTTCTCCATGCCGATTGTCTTGGTCCGCGAGAATCAGAATTCCGTCGCGGTTATTCATGCCAGCCGAGATTTCAGGACAGGGGGCCGCTACCCCCCGCTTCCGGGACTGTGCGTTCGAGCTGTGCGAACTTTGGGAGGCCAGCTCGTCGTGGTTGACCCGCCCACTTCCATCCACGGGTACCACGCCAGCGTCGGGCTGCCGGCCGACATTGTCCTGATCTGGAGCACGCCGTTCGCCGACGGGTTGGTGGCCGAGGAGGATCGCCCGGTTACTCGCCTGGTCTCAGGTCTAGAGTGCTGCGCGCGGAATCTCTAGATTCCGATGCTCCAGGCGGTTGAGGATAGCGGCGCGACGCTGCTGATCCGGGACTCGAAGAAGTCGGACGCGCACATCTCCGCGCCGACCTGGCCTGGGATGACATCGAGCGCCGGAACGAAGAACTGATGCCAGCGCTGCTCACTGGCGGTCACATACGGATTGGGATAGTGCTTTGCTTTGTACGTAACTGGGCTGTACGGCCGAACCCGGCAAGAGGAACATGGACATCGTTGTAACATCTTTCGTCTTGAAGCTGGTTTCTTGCCGGTTGACTTTCCCCGCCGACGTAGCAGTTACGCTGTAGACTTTGCACGCGGTTCCTGTTGCTTGACAGCCTTCCTCTGTGATGCGTATCAAGTCGTCGAAACTCGGCCGAAACACCAGCTTGCGACCGGAAAGTTCATACTTCCCGTGAGCGACTGCGTCAGGCATCGTTGGGATACTTGATGAATAGGTGCCGTCTCCGTTGATATGTATATTTGATACTGATTGGTCACGGTTCGTTGTTTTCACTACCGAGCCATTATGACTGATTTTCGACGTTATTTTCATATTTACAGTGCAAAGCCAATTGCCTTCGACACCCGCGTAAACAGGCACATTGGCGATGGTCAATAACGCGGCACATATGAGGCGGGAATTCATATAACGCTCCGTGGTCATTGTTATGCAAGAACAGCTCCGCGGTGGTACACGCCGAGTTTCCTAAGGTACGTGGGCCTAACATACCCACAGCGATTACTCGTGCTAAGTCGGGAGTCCACGATTTTGGGCGCCAAATGCAACCGGAACTGCGACTCCTCGGGCGGTCAATTCCTCCGCGATAAGATAGTTACTCATGCCCGTATCGCGAATTCGCAACATCTCCGTCCGCACTTCCGCAGCTTCTTGGAGCCTCTCCGCTCTATCGTGTTCATGGGTTTATCGCAGTTCCTTCTCAGCACGTTCCTGAGCGGCTGCGTAGTCAGCGCGGGTTTTATCTCCCAGCACTGAGTAAAAATCAGCCTCTGTACGTTTATCCCATACCGAACACCGGTGGAGAAGTCACGGCCGGCGGGAACATCAAGGGAGTCTGGGGTCGGTTCGTGATCCGGGATGAACCCCCGTATTCCTAGTTCGGCAAGTCGGTCTTGCAGGGCCATAAGTTAAATCAAGAGTGAAACAGAGGTTTGAACACTTGGCGGTCGTGTCACTTACATAGCCCGCACCATATCAACACTCCGAGAATGCGTCAACGGTATACGCCTGGTATGCATCGTGTAGGAAGCAGAGCATTGAAGCGACTCTTTGGGCAATAAGGATCAACAACCTGTCAATCAGATTCTAATATTCTCCTCTTCTCCGCTTCAAATTCTTGCTGGGTTAATGTTCCGTCGTCGAGAAGTTTTCTTAGCTTGGCCAGCCGTGTGTATTTATCCTCTGGCGACTGATCATTGCTTAGCCCTATTTGGCTTTCACCGGTTTGAGTTATTGCCTTGGCAATGCCACCCGAATACATCTCCTCCATTTTCTTCTTGAATGCCGCTGGTGCACCGTCCTGCGCAACGCCTTGTGGATACCAAAAGGCCGATCCCAGCTGATCGATACCTTCTATCCTTTTTTCGGCCAGAAGCTTTCCGCTCCTTCCGAACGCTTGCATATCAACATTATATTGGATCTCCGATCCAACATAGGTATCAGATTTCCACTCATACAGCGTGACAAGCAACGACTTATCTGGTTTTTCTGCCAATAGCGTGCTTAGTACTTGATCTCTGCTCAAAGAAGGTGGCAATCTCACAGGAGTCACATTTGCTCCGGAATGCTTTAGCGCATCAGCAAGAAGATTTGTCATTTCCTCTGCCAAGGCGCGCTTTGACTGAGTTCGCACATCAAATGGATTTCCAAACCCGCCTCGCTGCAAGCCTACAAAATCTTCGTCCTTATTTCCGTTTACAACGTAAGGACGCTGATCTTGAACCCCTACGGCAATCTTTTGAACTCCCGAAAATGCTAAAGACGGCTGGGCTTGCCGGTAATCCTGTTTGTTACCGAAGGCACAGCCAGCCAAAAATGTGCACGCGAGCATGCTTGTTTGATATAAACGCATAGACATGGCCAGATAACATGGTTCAACAATCAAGCAGCGAGCACTGCCACTTCTACACCCCCCAAACCGAATCCCCTTCCATTTCTTGCCGTCGATCAAACTCTGTTCATCTAGTAGAGAATCATGGGGTACGGAAGACGTTCTAAAGGGCGCCTCGAAAAACCGGGGTCATGTGACAATAGTACCCCTGAACAACCAGCCTGAGCCACCATGATCAAAGAGAGCCTATTCGCCGCCGAGGAACGTGAAGCCAGGCTGGACCGGCTGGGCGATGTGTTGCGAGAGATGGAGAGGCACATCGACTTCAAGGCGCAGGCCGGGGGACGCGCCGTTCGAGGCGGTGAACCGGCCAGTGGGCCGGCACGGCTACATCGCCCGTGGCGGGCAGATCGTGGACGCCGGCCTGGTCCCGGTTCCCCCCACGCGGGAAGCGCGGGAACTGATCAAGGAACAAGCCACGCCCGCCGAGCGGCGGCAGCGGGATGTGGACGCCAGCTGGACGCAGAAGCATGGCAAGTCCTACTGTCGGCTACAAGGCATCGGTCAGCGTGGACCGGCGCTACGAGGTGATCCGCAAGCTCAAGGTCAGCACCGCCGGCGAGAACGACACACTCCCCCTGGAGGACGTGCTGGACACCGCCAACACCGGGCGCGGCCTCTGCGGCGACAAGGGCGATGTCGATGGCGGGCGCGAGGCCCGGCTCAAGGCCCAGGGCTGGGGGTCCACATCCGGCACAAGGCGGCGAAGGACAGGCCCCTGTCCGCCTGCCAGGAGCGCCGTAACACCCGCATCGCCAGGGTCCGGGCCAGGGTCGGACACGTGTTCGCCGCCATCGACCAGATGGGCGGCAAACTGCTGCGCTGCGTCGGCCTGGACCGGGCCCGGTTCCTGCTCACGGGGAAAGCGGCGACCTACAACCTACGTCGCCTGTGCAGCCTCAAGGCGTGCGGAGTGGTGGCCTTCTGACGGACGGCGACCGTCCGGCAACGCCGGAAGGAGCGGTTCCGGGCGGGAAAAAGCCCTCCAGGCAGGGGCGACACTGGAAAAATCGCGGGACGACCGACTGATCACGTCGGATTGCTCGTTTGACCCGATTCATTCCCGGTTTTTCGAGGTGCCCGGAAGCGGCTGATCTGTTGCAGCGGCTCGAGTCGCTGTTTCCCGCAGATGCACGCCAATGCCCAACCCCACGCGCCAAATCACGCCAAAACACGCGGACGGGAAGAGTCTGGCGAGGACTTGCGGGCGCGCTTGGCTGCCAGGCACAGCGCGTCGTACTTGCGCATCTTGCGCTTTTCGATGAAGCCCAGGCGATGCAGGTCACGCGCCGTCTCATGGACGGCTTCGCGGATCCGGTCGTTGCGCTTCTTCATGGCCATCAAAGACGCCTACTTGGCCTGTGTCAGCCACCGAACTGGGCGCCGATTTCCTCGATGTCGCTTGCTGCGAGCGGGGTGATGACGAGCCGGGTCATTTGGTCCGGCGCTTCGCCTGATCCCGATACTTCGCCTCCAGTCGGTCAAAGACCTCTTCGGCCGGCTGCCCCGGACCACTGGATCGACCGGCCGTGATGGCCGCGCGCAGTTCTTCCAACTGCAAGGCGTGACGCTGGGCTTGCTCTTCCAGCAAGCGCAGGCCTGCGCGAACCACCTCGCTGGCGTTGTTGTAGCGACCGCAGGCGACCTGCTCCTTGATGAACGCCTCGAAATGGGGGCTGAGGGCGACACTCGTCGGCATGGGTTTGCATCCTAACGGTTAATAACTGTTATTGGATTCCTGCAGTCCCGTCTTGTCAAGCGAACGGCTGGACAGGCGGTCCGCTTCTCGCTTGCCGTTGAGCGTGTCGGCCACGGTCAGCAACGCCCGCTGCCAGCGTCGCCAGGCCGTGGTGCGGTCGCAGCCGAAGCGCGCGCAGATGTCGCGCCAGCGGCGGCGCTCGGCGCGCATCCACACCAGATGCCGTTCCTCTTCCTCCAGTCACTGCACCCAGCGCATGGCTTCGAGCATGCGCTCGACGGCCTCTGGCGCGGGCGGAAAGCGCCGGATCGGGGCCTCCGCCCCGAGCGTCTCCCACGGCATACGCCGGATCGCGGGCCAGGTGTTGAAGTAACCCTATACCCGCACGGGCGGCAGGCGATGGGCGGTGATGGCCGCTTCGTGGAAGAGCTCGGCCACCTGCTCGATGGTCCACTCAGCCATGGCGCACCTCCCGGGCTCCATCCAGTGATCCGTACAGCCGCTCGCCGATGCGGCGGATCAGCTCACGCTCCGTCTGATCACGTCGGATCGCTCGTTTGACCTGATTCATTCCCGATTTTTCAAGGTGCACTAGAGGGGGTGGACCGGAGCGGTGACTGGAACAATTCGCGGGGAAGTCACACAAGAGGCATCCCCTTGTATCCAGCCCCCACGAGGGGGGCTGGATTCTGAAGTCAGGATCCTAAACGAAACGGACGACGGATGTGGCACAAGACCATGGCTCGCCATCGCTACCTCAGCGTAGACCCGCCGTTTTACATTTCAAATGCACTAGTGCGCTTCTTCACTGAATTGAAATGAAAAATCCTGGTTAGTCAAGACTATATATCCCCTAACCTTGGCGCTATCAATAGTGAATCGACAGAAAAAATACCCGTTTCCACCATAATTGGTGGCGAGACGATATGTTCCCTGCCCCGGCTGTACGGCGGCAGTGCTGGTCTGAACGACCGTTCCGTCGTTAGATACCAATTCCGCAGTAACATTCTAGATTTTCTTGCTTAGATTCAGTACATCGCAGGAAACGCGCACCCCCGTAGGGCTCGTAGCAGCAGGTTGAGTCCTAACAGGCCCAGTGAAGATTTGTGTCGCCGCGGAAGCGTTACCCGTAACAGCGAACACCAAAGCGAGTAATATGATTGCTTTGCGCATGGGAATATCTCCTGTTCTTGGGCACTGGGAAAGGCATCCACGGGAAACCCGCATTGCCATCCCAAGAATGCGACCAACCCGTAGCTGACAGCCAATGAGCTTTGCCTTTCAATTGCCAAGCTAGTCAAAATCGACACCATTGACAAGAGCCGCCCCGAGAATTTGCAGGATCGCTCCGATTCGCCCACATCATGCCGGTGCCTCCGCCTCGCAATCAAAGTAGACTTCCGACCCGCTTTTCCTTCCGTCATCCCGACCAAAATCACCATGAGCGAATGCCGATACTATGAATCCGTGGCTGTCGACCGGCCGATGACGCCCCGACATCCGGGGAATCGCGACGGATGGCTCGAAACGATCGATGGCAGACCGCGCTTCGATTTTTCCTTGCCGGGTTTCAACGAAGACGATCCCGAGCGGACGCGGCTGGCTTCACACCCGCGGCGAGAAGGCCGTGGGACACATCTTCGTCCATCTGGCGATGATTCGGGGCCGACAGCCAAAAACCGAGCATGAGCGCCAGCCCGCCCCGCCTTTCACCCCTCGGCGACAGCGCCCTGCTGATCGTTTTCGGCGACCGGATCGATCCGGCGCTGAACCGGCGCGCCGTCGCCCTGTCCAACGCGCTGGCGGACCTGCCCGGCGTCACCGACCGGGTCCCGGCTTATGCCAGCCTGACACTGCATTACGATCCTGGCGTCTGGAGCCATGACGGACTGGTCGAAACCGTGATGCCGTACCTCGCGGACGAAGGCGGCACCGCCCTTGAAGACCGCCATCTCCTCATCCCGGTCTGCTACGGCGGTGAGCACGGGCCGGATCTGGACGAAGTGGCCCGCCATTGCGGGCTCGCCCCGGACGAGGTGATCGCCCGTCACAGCGGCGGCGAATACCTCGTGTATTTTCTCGGCTTCACGCCGGGATTCGCCTATCTTGGCGGCCTCGATCCGGACTTGGCGACGCCCCGCCGCGCCGCGCCGCGTTCCAGCGTGCCGGCGGGAGCGGTAGGGATCGCGGGGGAGCAGACCGGCATCTATCCGCAGACCAGTCCTGGCGGCTGGCGGCTCATCGGCCGCACCCCCCTGCGCCTGTTCGATCCGCTGCGCGAGCCGCCTTGCCTCTTGGCGCCGGGCGACCGGCTACGCTTCGTGCCGATCGGTCCGGACGAATTCGAGTCGCGCCTCAGAGGGGAGGCGTTGTGATCCGGGTCGAACATCCCGGCCTCCTGAGCACACTGCAGGACCTGGGCCGGCCGGGCTGCCAGCATCTGGGCGTGACGCCGGGTGGAGCCATGGACGGCTACTCCGCCGCGATCGCCAACGCGCTGGTGGGCAATCCGCCGGCAGCCGCGGTGCTGGAAATGACGCTCCAGGGCCCCCGGCTGAGCTTCGAGCGCGGCGCATGGGTATCCCTCACCGGCGCCGATCTCTCGGCGGAACTGGATGGCAGGCCGCTCGCCTGCTGGCGGCCCGTGTGGCTGCCCGCCGGCTCGCGGCTCGGCTTCGGCCGGCCTCGCCTGGGCTGCCGCGCCTACCTGGCGGTGGCCGGCGGTTTCGAAGTCACGGCCGTGCTGGGCAGCCGTAGCACCGACCTGCGGGCGGGGTTCGGCGGGCTGGGGGGACGGCCGCTGGGCAAGGGCGATATCATCGAGGCGGGCGAAAGCACCCTCGCCCTGCCGGACAACCCCTCACGCCCTTGCGTACCGGCTTGGTCCGCGGCGTGGAACAGGGCGCTGCCACTGGAATGCCCGGCGCGGCTGCGCCTGATTCCAGGGCCGGACTGGCAGGACCTGCCCGACGAAGACCGGCGCGCGCTCGAAACGGACGCCTTCCGGGTCGGCCAGGCATCCGACCGGATGGGCTTGCGCCTGGAAGGGCCGCCGCTGCATCCGGCCTCCGCAGCCGAACGGCTCTCGGCCGGCGTCACCTTCGGCACGCTGCAACTGCCGCCGGACGGCCAGCCCATCCTGCTGGGGGTGGACCGCCAGACCACCGGCGGCTATCCGGTGCTGGGCACGGTGGCGAGCGTCGACCATCCGCGGCTCGCGCAGTTGAGACCGGGAGAGACCGTCCGTTTCGAACCGATTCCGGTGGAACGCGCGCAGACGCTGTATCGAATCCGCGCACTCCAGCTCCGCCGGCTGCGCACCGGCCTAGGCCTGCGCTGGCCATTGAACAGCCCCTCCTCGTGAGAATTCGCATGGCACGAACCATCGACCTCAACGCCGATCTCGGCGAAAGCTTCGGCCCCTGGCGCATGGGCCAGGACGAAACCCTGCTGGAACTGGTCACCTCGGCCAACATCGCCTGTGGCTTCCATGCCGGCGATCCGGACGTCATGGCGGAAACGGTGCGCCTCGCGGTGAACCGCGGTGTCGCCCTGGGCGCCCACCCGTCGCTGCCGGACCGCCAGGGCTTCGGACGCCGTCCCATGACATTGCGGCCGGACGAAATCCGCAACCTGGTGCTCTACCAGATCGGCGCGCTGGCCGGTTTCGCCAGGGCCGCCGGCGGGCGGCTGGTCCACGTCAAGCCGCACGGCGCGCTGTACGGCCAGGCCGCGTCCGATGCAGCCATGGCCGAAGCGATCGCCGCCGCGGTCCGGGCTTTCGACGCGAACCTCATCCTGGTGGGGCCCGCCGGATCGCAGCTGGTCCGGGCCGGACAGGCGGCGGGCCTGGCGGTCGCGCGCGAGGGCTTCGCCGACCGCCGCTACGAGCCGGACGGCACGCTGACGCCGCGCGGCCGGCCGGAGGCGCTGATCGAGGAGCCGGCCGAAGCCGTCGCCCAGGCCCTGGGCATGGTGGAGCGCGGCGAAGTGACCGCCCGCGACGGGACGGTCATTCCGATGCCCGTGGACACCCTCTGCCTGCATGGCGACGGTCCGGACGCCGCAGCCTTCGCCCGGCGCCTGCGCATGGAACTGGCGGCAAGGGGCATCGCAGTGGCGGCCTTGGGCGGCTGGCTCTCCGGTGCGGCATAAGGGGACCCAAAACTCCATTACTAAAGGCTGGCCAGGGCGTTACACTAGCGATCCTCCTCAACTCAGCCCGCAATCCACCGACGCTCACGCAAAGTGTAATGCGTCAGAATCGTAAGCTTCGCTGAAGGAAACCTATGGAGCCGTCCGGGAGACGCCAAAGGTTTGCCCCAAACTGCCTGTCCATCGACCTCGAAGTCGGCATTCGCGACGGTCGCATCCACCATTTCGCTGCGGTACGCGGCGATACAGACGCGGCATTCGTCTCCAGGCAAGGCTATGCGGAGAAGGACTTAGGAAAGCTCGACGACTTCGCCGCCGGTACCGCATTCCTGCTGGGGCATAACCTGATCGCCTTCGATCTGCCGCATCTTGTTGCGGCCAAACCCGACCTGTACATACTCAAACTGCCGGCGGTCGATACGCTGCGGCTGAATCCCCTCGCCTTCCCCCGCAACCCCTACCACCATCTCGTCAAGCACTACCAGGACGGCCAACTGAAACGGGGACGGCTCAACGACCCGGAGTTGGACGCTCGCCTCGCGCTGGACCTGTTCCGCGACCAATACGCGGAACTGCGCGCACTGAACGACTCGGCTCCGGATCTGATCCTGGCCTGGCATTGGCTGACCACCGTGGAAAGTACCATGTCCGGCCTCGATTCGTTTTTCACCAGCCTCCGCGCCAGACTGCGGCCATCCGACACCGAAGCTCGCTCCGCTATCCAACGGCTGCTGCACAATCAATCCTGCTTGCACCAGGCCGACGACATTCTGGCCAGCGCGGCGGAACACGGCTGGGCACTGGCCTACGCACTGGCCTGGCTTTCGGTAGCCGGCGGTAATTCCGTGATGCCACCCTGGGTGCGTCACCAATTCCCCGAAGCGAGCGTCCTGATACGGAGACTGAGGGACACCCCTTGCAGCGATCCGGCCTGTCCCTGGTGCAGCGAACGGCACAACGCCCGGAAAGAACTCCAGCGGTGGTTCGGCCTGCCCGACTTCCGCCCCGAACCCCGCGGCGAAGACGGCCGTTCGTTGCAACAGTCCATAGTCGAAGCCGCCATGCGCGGGGAGCACGTGCTGGGCATTTTGCCGACCGGGACCGGAAAATCCCTCTGTTACCAGATTCCAGCCTTGTCCCGCTACGAGAAGACGGGGGCGCTCACCGTAGTGATCTCGCCTCTGGTCGCCTTGATGGCCGATCAGATCAACGGCTTGGCCAACCGCGGCATCCACTGCTGCGCCGCGATCAACGGCCTGCTGTCGATGCCGGAACGCTCGGATGCGCTGGACCGGGTCCGGCTGGGCGATATCGGCATTCTCGTCATTTCGCCTGAACAGTTACGCAACCGCGCCGTGCGCAAGGTGCTGGCACAACGGGAGATCGGCGCCTGGGTGCTGGACGAAGCGCACTGCCTGTCCAAATGGGGACATGACTTCCGGCCAGATTACCGCTACGTCGGACGTTTCATCCGGGACAGTGCCGGCGACGCGACGATACCGCCGGTGCTATGCCTCACCGCGACGGCCAAGCCCGATGTGGTGGCCGACATCGTTGGACACTTCAGCGCCAGATTGGGCATCGGCCTTCGGGTATTCGACGGCGGCTCGCAGCGGAGCAACCTGGATTTTGTCGTAGTGCAGACCACGCCGGCGGAAAAATTCGCCGACATCCACCGGATATTGATGTCCGATCTGCCGCCGGATGTCCCCGGAGGCGCCATCGTCTATTGCGCCACCCGCCGCAAGACGGAGGAAGTGGCCGCGTTTCTCCGCGCCACAGGGATCGCCGCGGCGCATTTCCACGCCCATCTGCCACCGGAAACGAAGAAAAACGTGCAGGAAAATTTCATCCGGGGCGAATTGCGGGTGATCGCCGCCACCAATGCCTTCGGCATGGGCATCGACAAACCGGATGTACGCGTCGTGATCCATGCCGACATTCCCGGCTCGCTGGAAAACTATCTGCAGGAGGCCGGCCGCGCTGGCCGCGACCGGGAGGCGGCGCGCTGTGTATTGCTCTATACCCAGGAGGACGTCGAACGCCAATTCGGCATGTCCGCCCATTCGCGGCTCAGCCTGAAGGAGATACGAGCTGTCCTGAAAGCACTCAGGCGCCTGGACCGCAGAAAGCGGCTGGACGGTGAGGTAGTCGCCACGCCTGGGGAAATTCTAGCCGAGGAGTCCGAAGGCGATTTCGGACGGGACTCGGCCACCGACGACACACGGGTACGCACCGCCGTCGCCTGGCTGGAAGAAGCCGTGCTGCTGAGCCGGGAAGAAAATCGCTGTCAGGTGTTTCCCTCTTCGCTTCGCGTCGGCTCGGTGGACGAGGCGCGCCAAAAGCTCGCCAAGCAGCCGATGCACGAAGAATACCGCCGCCAACTATTGAATCTGATCGCCGCCCTCATCGGCGCGGATCCCGACGAAGGGGTCTCCACCGACGAACTGATGGGCCTGTTGGGCCTCAACCCGGAACGGATCCGCAACGCGCTTTACGACCTCGAACGCCTAGGTCTTGCCAGTAACGACACGGTGCTCACCGCGTTCGTCCACAGCGGCGTGGAGCGCGCGTCGATGAAGCGCTTCGAAGAAGCCGTAGCGCTGGAAACCGCGTTGATCGCGGAACTCAGACTGGCCGCGCCCGATCTCGACAAAGACGAGTCCTCGATGCTCCATCTGCGCATCGCCGCACAGCGCTTGAAAGACGCCGGCCATCCTGGCGCTCTGCCGGAAAAGCTCCAGCGGCTGTTGTCCGGCCTGGCCGCCGACGGACGCGCAGAAGACAGCGGAACCGGCAGCCTTCGGCTGCGCCGCATCGACAGCGAGTCGGTGAACGTCACGCTGCAACGGCGATGGTCCGCACTGGAAAAGACCGCCCGGCTAAGGCGCATTGCAGCCCAGCGTCTCCTGGAACACCTGCTGGCCTGTCTTCCACCCGGCACCCGAGGCACCGACCTGCTGGCGGAAACCACACTGGGCAAGCTCACCGCGGCCATGGAAGGCGACCTGATGCTGAAAGCGGAAATGAAGAACCCCCCCAAGCTGCTGCAAACGGCCCTGCTCTGGCTTCATGACCAGGACGTGATCCGGCTCAACAAAGGCTTCACGGTATTCCGGGCTGCCATGACGATTCGCCTGGCGCCGGACAAGCGCGGTTTCGCAAAAGCGGATTTCGAGCCGCTCAAGCTCCATTACGACGAGCAGGTGCTGCAAATCCACGTGATGGCGGAATACGCCCAACGCGGCCTGAAAGCCGTCGCCGAGGCTCTGCGGATGGCGATGGACTATTTCCGGCTGGACCGCGATGCTTTCCTGCGCCAGTGGCTGCCGGGCCGAGAGAAAGAGCTGTCGCGCCAGACTACGCCGGAATCCTGGCGAAACATCGTCGAGTCGCTGCAAAACCCGGCACAGCAAAGGATCGTCGCCGACGACCGCGAACAGACCAATGTCCTGGTGCTTGCCGGCCCCGGCTCGGGCAAGACCCGAGTGCTGGTGCACCGCATCGCCTACCTGATCCGGGTACGGCGGGAGAACCCCCGCGGCATTCTGGCCCTGGCGTACAACCGCCATGCCGCCGCAGAAATCCGCAAGCGCCTGGCCGGCTTGATCGGCGACGATGCACGCGGAATCACGGTGCTGACCTGCCACGCGCTCGCCATGCGCTTGGCAGGCGTGAGCTTCGCCGAACGCTGGGAAAAAACCGGGGACGAGGTCTTCCAGGAAGTCCTGCGTCAAGCCATCGCCCTGCTGAAAGGCGAAGGACTGCCGCCGGAAGAAGCCGACGAGCAGCGCGACCGCCTGCTCGCAGGCTACCGCTGGATTCTGGTGGACGAATACCAGGACATCGGACCGGACCAGTACGAACTGATCTCCGCTCTGGCCGGGCGCACCCTGCAGGACGAAGACAGCCGGCTCAACCTGCTCGCGGTCGGGGACGACGACCAGAACATCTACGCCTTCAACGGCGCCTCGGTCGAATTCATCCGCCGCTTCGAAGCGGATTACGCCGCCAAACCGGCCTATCTGACCGAAAACTACCGATCCACGTCCCGCATCATCGAAGCCGCCAACCGGCTCATCGGCGATGCTCCCGACCGAATGAAACAGGCGCACCCCATCACCATCGACCGGGCGCGCAAAAAAGCGGCGCCCGGCGGCGATTGGGAAGCCATCGACCCCGTCGGCCAGGGCCGCGTCCAGATCCTTCCAGCCGGCGTCGACGAGCGGACCCAGGCGGTCACCGTCATGCGCGAATTCGAGCGCCTGGCGAGCCTCGTTCCGAACTGGGACTGGACGCGATGCGCGGTAATCGCCCGCAAATGGGACCTGCTCGAACCGGTGCGGAGCTATTGCGAGCTGGCAAAGATTCCGGTCCAGATGGCCGGCGAGGAAACCGTGCCGTTCCGATATCTGCGTGAGACTCGAACCCTGTTGGCGTGGCTGAAAGACACCAAACTTGTCGACGCTGCCAAGATCCTGTCGTGGCTCGACGAGCGCCCCGCCGGACCATGGTGGAATGCCTTGCGCCAGGCCGCCGAGGAGTATGCGGTCGAAACCGGCGGCGCCGAACTGCCGAGCGCACATTTCGAAGAGTGGCTCGCTGAGTGGGGCCGGGAGATACGCCGCCGCCCTTCAGGATTGATGCTGCTCACCGCTCATCGCGCCAAGGGGCTGGAATTCGACCATGTCGCCGTACTCGACGGCGGCTGGAAAGCCGGCGCCAAGGAAGACCGGCACAGTCCCCGCCGCCTCTATTACGTGGCGATGACCCGGGCACGGAAGACCTTGACGCTGACGCGTATCGAGCCCAACTCTCCGCTGCTCGATTCGCTGGCCGGAATCCCAGACGTTCTGCATCGTCCACCGACAGAACATATGCAGCTCCCGCCAGAGCTTTCCCGCCGCTACCGGAAACTCACGCTGAAAGACGTGCACCTCGGCTTCGCCGGACGGTACCCCGAAACCGATCCGATACACCAGGCGATCGCCGCGCTCGAAGCCGGCGATCCGCTCTGGCTGAAAAGGAAAAACGATGTCTGGGAGTTAAACGATGCCGGCGGAAATACCGTCGGACGCTTGGCACGGGCCTTTGATCCCCCCAAAGGCATGATCTGCATCCAAGCCCGAGCCGCCGCGATCATCATCCGGCGGCGAGACGAAACCGAGGCCGACTATCTGTCTAGAGTCTGTTGCGATGCCTGGGAAGTGGTGATTCCCGAACTGGTGTTCGAACCGGCGGGAAAGGGGCGGACATGAGACCTGTTAACAGTGCCAGTATCCACACCGTTATCCATCGGAGACCGTCAGGGCACACCGCATTTTGACCGAGGTCACCGCCAGCATCTCGGAACTGAAAGAAGAGCCCGATGAAGACGGTAGCCGCTGGCGAAGGCTTTCCTGTCGCCATTCTCAACCGCAACGAACCAGCGTTCTACTGCGTTCCGGCAAAAGCCTACGAAGCCCTGACAAGCAGGCTGGAAGACTTGGAACCGAACACACTCGCCGACACCCGCCTGGCCGACGGACAGGCTCAACCAAGGTTTCGCTGGACGAGCCATGAGCTGGCTTTCCATCCCGATGCGCTGACCGAATGGAACAAACTGGATCAAGCCGTCCGCTCCCAGTTCAAAAAAGCTGGTTGAACGCTTGGCCAATCCACACGTCCCGGCGACACAACTGTCCGGACGGAACGACCGGTACGAGATCGAGCCGCGGCCGGCGGGCTACCGCGTGGCGCGCGAAGTTCGGGATTCCGAGCCGCGCTTTCTGGTCGTGGCCGCGGACAAAGGAGAGCGCAACGCCGTCGGCCTGACCGCATCAAGCCGCGAATGCAGCCGGGTGCGCTTCCATCCCGGCCTTCCACTCCAGCCATTCGCTGACGACGATCAAGGTCCACAGCGCCCGGGCGTGATCGGCGCCGCGGCGCTCGTGCTCGCGCAGCAGCTCCAGGGCGGCGGCGCGGTTTATGCCGAGTTCTTCCAGACGCGGGCTGGAAATCCTGGCTTCGGCCCAGTCGTGCAGGGGGCCGCGCAGCCAGGCGCTGAGCGGCACGGACAGGCCGCGCTTCTTGCGGTAGACGATGTCCTTCGGCAGATAGCGCAGCGCCACACGCTTCAGGAACACCTTGGTTTCCAGTCCTTGCACCCGTTCGCGCTCGGGCAGGGTGGCGGCGAATTCGATCACGTCCTTGTCCAGGAACGGCGCCCGCAGCTCCAGCGCGGAGCGCATGCTGGCGCGGTCGGCCTTGGTCAGCAGGCCCTCGGCCAGGGAGGTTTCCAGATCGTGCTGCTGCAGCCGGTCGAGCATGGTTTCCTGGGGGCCGGCGACGCGCGGTGTCTCGGGCGGCGTCACGCCCAGCCGCCGCAGCAAGGCGGGCGGAATGCTGGACGTCCACAGGACATGGCGCGCCAGGAAATCCAGTTCGTCCCCCTGGACGAAGCGCTTGAGCAGGAACGAGACCGTCACCTTCTTGTCGCTCACCGGCCAGGCTTCCACCGCCTTGCGGATCAACGCCCGCATCCCTGCGGGCAGGCGGCTGTAGCGCTCGGCCAGGCGGGCGCCGAAATAGGTGGGATAGCCGCCGAACAGCTCGTCGGCGCCCTCCCCCACCAGGGCCACCCGCACCTCGTCGGAGGCTCGCCGGGCCAGGAGAGCGGTGGGCACCCAGGCGGGATCGGCCAGCGGCTCGCCGGACTGGCGCACCAGATCGGCGAGGGTCTCGGGAAAATCTTCGGGCCGTACCCAGATCGGGGTGTAGTCGACCCCCAAGGACTCCGCCACCCGCTCGGCGAAGACGCCTTCGTCGTAGGAGCTTTCGCTGAAGCGCAGGCCGAAGGCCTTGAGTTTGCGGTCCGGATGGACGCTGCGCATCACCGCCGTGACCAGGGAGGAATCGACCCCGCCGCTCAAGAACGCGCCGAAATCGACCTCGACCTCGCTTTGGCGGCGCACCGCCTCGCGGAACAAGGCATCGAATTCGTCCGCCGGATTCTTGCGCGCCGGACCGCGGGTGAAATTCAGGCGCCAGTAGCGGCTGCGTTCGACACCCTTGACGTCGATGGCGATCCGCTCGCCCGGTAGCACTTTCCGCATGCCGGCGAAGGGACTGGCGGGCGCTTCGAAATAGCCGGCCTTGAGAAAGGCCTGTACAGCCGCCTCGTCGGCCGGATACGGCTCGGGGCTTCCGGCTACCAGCGCGGCCGCCTGGGAAGCGAAGCTGATTCGGCCGTCGCGGCAAGCGTAGAACAGCGGACGCTCGCCGGCCCGGTCGCGGGCGAGCAGCAGGCGCCCCCGGCGCGGATCCCAGACGGCGAGGGCGAAGGCGCCGACCAGCCGCTCGACGAAGCCATCGCCCAGCTCCAGGTAGAGTCCAGGGATCACGGCCACGTCGGTGGCGTGCTCGACGGCCCTGCCGCGCTCCGCCAGCCAGCCGCGCAGTTCGGCATGGTTGTCGATCTCGCCGTTGCAGACCATCATCACACCGGTCTCGGCATCCACCATCGGCTGCCTGCCGTCGTGGCAGCCGCGGATCGCCAGCCGGGCCATGCCGAACACCGCCGAACCGTCGCCGGCCACACCGGAGTCGTCGGGGCCGCGGTGGGCCAGCGCCTTGACCATGGTTTCCACACTGCGCCGCAGCGCGCTCGTGTCGGCCGCGCCCTCCAATTGCACCAGTCCGCTGATCCCGCACATGTCAAAGCCCTTCCTTCTGGGGAGGCGCCAGCAACGCCCCCCAATAGCCGAACCCCAGTTCGATCTGGCTGGCACCGTACTTTTCCGCGATCGTATCGAGCTGCTCCACGTCGTCCCCCCGCGCCATCAGAAAGACCGGGTGATCACGACCGGCCAGCCAGGCGTCCCGCTGCGCCAGCGGCACCACCCGCTCCGGCCAGGGCCCGCCGCGCTGGAGGCTGAACAGCACGTAGTTGCTGGTGAACTCCCGCCCTTCGTCGCTGATGACGGTGATCAGACGCTTGAGATAAAACGGCAGCCCGTTGGGCAGGCAATCCAGGCAGGCGATTTCCACCCCGGCGGGCAGCTCCGGCATGTGTTCCGCCAGCCGTCGCCCCGAGCGGCTGTCGGCGTAGTCCGCGAGCAGATCGAAGTTCAGCGTGATCAAGAGCGCCGGAAAGCTGAGAAAGGCGGCGAATGCCACCTTGACGTTGCACCGCCGCCAGGCGAAGGCGGTCAGTGCGGTCACCACACCCAGCGACACGACCATCGCCAGCAAACCCGGCTGCAGAAATTCCGCCGTCTTACGCTTCAGCCCCAGCACCCGCTCCAGCCACAGGGCGTCGGATGCAGCGGTGGCGAGGACGACGGCCACCGGCGCGGCGAGAGCGAACAGCGCGACGGTACCGCGCCGCACGATGGCGGCGGCCCGCCCCGCCCCGTTGGACCAGGCGAGGGCGAAAACACGGGCGGCGAGCACGCCGAGGGCGATGACGGCGGTCAGGATGTAGCCGGGCAGCTTGGATTGCGACACGGAGAAGAATGCGACCACCACGACGGCCCAGACGATGAACAGCCGGTCCGGCCGCGACCAGCGCCGCCGGGCCCGCCAGGCCGCCACGATCGATTCTGGCAGCAGCAGGCTCCAGGCGAAGAAGCAGCTCGCGATGATGACGGCGTAGAAATAGAACGGCTGGGTGCGGCGGAATTCGGTGGTGGTGAAGCGCGACACCGACTCCTTCATGATTCCGTAATAGGGGAAATCCGGGCATTGCAGCGTCACCCCGACGAACCAGGGCAGCACCACCGCCAGGAAGATCAGCCAGTTCTGCCAGGCGAAGCAGCGCCGCAAGGCGCCTTCGCGCCCGTCGAGCTTGCCGAATGCCGCGACGACGAGGCTGGGCACGATGAAGCCGACCGGCCCTTTCACCAGGGTCGCGAATCCCGCCGCCAGGGCGCCGAGCCGGTACCAGCGCTCCCGCTGCCTGCCCTCGTGTTCTTCGGCCAGATAGCAGGCGAAGATGGCGGAGCAGACGAAAAATGCCAGGGTCATGTCGAAGATGACGATGCGGGCGAAAGCCCAGTACAAGGGCGTCGCCACCACCACCAGCACCGCCAGACTGGCCGTGCGCATGTCGTAGACCCTGCGGCAGAACAGGAACAGCACCGTCAGCAGCGACAGCGCGAACAGCGCCGAAGACAGGCGGGCCACCGCCTCGGATTCGCCGAACAGCGCGAACGACAGGGCCACCGTCTTGAAATAGAAGGCAGGCTTGTCCAGGTAGGTCAGGCCATCATAGGTCGGCACCAGCCAGGCGCCGCTCTCGCGCATCTCCCGCGCGACCTCGGCATTGCGCCCCTCGTCCGGGCTCAGCAGCGGCGCATCGCCCAGATGCACGAACAACAGGAATGCGGCGAAAAGAAAGGCGAACGCCGGCAGCCAGCGCTCCAGGCTCCATGCCGGGGCGCCGGCAGTCGTGACAGGGATGGACATACGTTGGAAGGGTTACTCGATCGCTGATGGGAAATGAAGAGCGCGCGGCTCGGACCCCGAAGACGGACCGGCCGGGGCATCGGAACAGTGAGGACGCACCCCGACGAGGGGAGGTCCTTCAGGATTTGGGCGCGGAGATCGCGGCATCGTCCTTTTCCGGGCAAGGCCATTGGTCGGCGCCGAACCGGAACAGCACCTCGATGGCCGCATCCCTCCCGTATCCCGGATGCGCCTCCAGCCAGGCGAGGAACAGCCGGACGACCGCCTCACGGGATGGCTCCGGTTTGGGCAGACAGACGAAGTGTCCGGCATCCGGCCCTCGACGCTCGGCCAAGTAATAGTCGTAGGCGCCCTGCAGGTAGCCGTAGCAGAACTGGAGAGCGGCGACATGAGCCGGATCGGCGGGCTGCGTCGCGCACAGATCCGCCAGGTCCTTCGCGTCACGGATTATAAAATCGTCCGCCGTCACCGCCCCCGCCGGCGTTCCGCCGATGTTCCCCGCCACGATGACCGCTGCCGCAATCGCCTTGATGTTCATATCGTTCCGCCCCTTCGAACGCAAGGATGCACCCGCCCCGGACCTTGCGAGACACGCACTTTCGCCGTGACATTCTAGCCGCAACGGCCGCAGAAAAAAGCGCCGGGCTCGGGAACGCGAATCATCACCCTGCCGTTCAAAGCTATTATGATAACCTCGAGATTGTCCCCCGCCCGCCGGGGAGATGCCACCCTTCAGGAGAATACATGAACATTCGAGGAACACTGCTGGGCGCCGTCCTGGCGATGACTGCCGCCTGCGCCGACCTGGACATCAAGGTGCATACCGACTACGACCCGGCCGCGGATTTTTCGAAATACAAGACCTATTCCTGGATCAAGACGCCGCAGACCGGCAATCCCCTGATGGAGGAAAGGATGGTCCAAACGGTGGACGCCCAGCTTTCCGCCAAAGGCTGGCGCAAGATAGCCGCCGGCCCCAGCGACGTGGCGCTGGGCGTGCAGGTAACGGCCCAGGAACAGGAACGGGTGGATACGTTCTACAGCGGCTGGGGTGGCTACGGCCACATGGGGATGGCGCAGTCCGAGGTGATCAAATACACCGTCGGCACGATCATCGTGGACATGTTCGACACCCGGACCAAACAGCCGATCTGGCGGGGCACCGCGACGGACACCGTCTCCGACGATCCGCAGAAGAACACCGCGCTGATGCAGGAAGCGATGGAAAAACTGTTCAGGGGTTTCCCGCCGAAACCGGCAGGATCCTGACGGCTTCCCGCTGTCAACCCGAAGGAAAAAGTCGTCCGTTCCGGACGAACCCCAAGAACCGGTTCCGCCCTAGGTCTCCTTCGAATCCCACGGCGCGGATACCGACAGGTGATCCGCCACTCCTTCCGCACGCCCCATGGACCCCGTTTTCTCCCGTCTGCTCGAAACCGCCAATTCCGTCATCCTCGGCAAGGAACAGCCCATCCGCCTGTGCATCTGCTGTCTGCTGGCACGCGGTCATCTGCTCATCGAGGACGTACCGGGAGTCGGCAAGACCACCCTGGCCCGCACCTTGGCGGCGCTGCTCGGACTGAAATACCAGCGCATCCAGTTCACCAGCGACCTGCTGCCGGCCGACGTGCTGGGCTCTTCGATCTACGACGCCACCACCCACGGCTTCCGTTTCCATCCCGGCCCGGTGTTCAACCCGATGGTGCTGGCGGACGAGATCAACCGCTCCACGCCCAGGGCGCAGAGCGCACTGCTGGAGGCCATGGAGGAACGGCAGGTGACGGTGGAAGGCGAGACCCGGCCGCTGCCCGAGCCGTTCTTCGTGATCGCCACCCAGAACCCGAACACCCAGATCGGGACCTTCCCTTTGCCGGAGTCCCAGCTGGACCGCTTCCTGATGCGGATCGAACTGGGCTATCCCGACCCCCGTGCCGAACGCGAGCTGCTGATGGGGGAGGAGCGCTATGCCCTGCTGCCGCAGCTGCCGGTCTGCCTGCCGGCAGAACGACTCCTGGCGCTGCAGAGTCGAGTCCGCGACGTTCATGCCTCGTCTGCCCTGCTGGACTACGTGCAGGCCTTGCTCCATTTCAGCCGGGAGTCGCCGCTTTACCAGAACGGACTGTCGCCCAGGGCGGGGCTGGCCCTGCTCCACGCCGCCAAGGCCTGGGCGCTGATGGACGGACGTGCGGCGGTGCTGCCCGAGGACATCCAGGCCGTCCTGCCACCCGTAGCCGGCCACCGGCTGAAACTCGCGTCGGGCGGAGGCGGCATGGCCGAGACCGTCGCCCCGCTGCTGCGGGACGTCGCCATTCCCTGAGGATGAGCGCGCGATGATTTCCGTGCCGATGGAGTGGAAGGAGCGCTTCGACCCCCGCCGCTTCTTCCGGGGCGAGAAAGCGGTGGACGGCCCGGTCCTCCTCACCCATCGCCGGGTGTTCATCGTCCCCAACCGGCGTGGATTCGGACTGGCCGTGCTGCTTGCGATACAGTTCCTGGCCGCCATCAATTACGGCAACAACCTGGCCTTCATCCTGACCTTCCTGCTGGCCGGCATCGCCATGCAGTCCACGCTTCATGCGTTCCGCAACCTGGCGGGGCTGAGCGTGCGCCGCGGCAAGGCGCCGCCGGTGTTCGCCGGGGAGCCGGCGCGTTTCGAGCTGCATCTGGACAATCCTTCCCGCATCCACCGCTTGGGTCTCACCGCCCGGCTGGCCGGCTCTGCAACGCCGGTCCGCTTCGACGTCGCGCCTGAAACCACGGCCACACTGATTCTCCATGCGGAAACCGAACAGCGCGGCTGGCTGTCCATGCCCACCGTGACCTTCGACACCTCCTTCCCGCTCGGCCTGTTCCGCGCTTGGTCGCCGATCAACCTGCGCCAAAGGGTACTGGTATACCCCCGTCCGGCGCCCCCCGGCATCAGACCGACCCCGATTCCCGAACCGGGTCTGGGTGTGCGACCCGACACCCGTGAGGAGGAGGATTTTCATGGCTTCTCGGCCTACCGGCCGGGCGACCCGCTGAAGCGCATCCACTGGAAGGGGGTGGCGAAGGGCCAGGGCGTGCACGTCAAACAGTACGCCGGCGGCGACACGGCGGAACTGTTGCTGGACTGGCAGTACACGCCCGGCGCCGACGTCGAGGCCCGGCTGTCCCGGCTGTGCCGCTGGGTACTGGACGCCGAGGCGGCGGGCACGCCCTACGGCCTGCGACTCCCCGGCGTCGCGATCCAGAAGGGCCGGGGTGAAGCCCATCGGGCCCGCTGCCTGGAAGCGCTGGCGTTGTTCGGCACATGACCCCTCCCTCCCTCCCACCCGAACTCCTCCGGCGCAATCTGCCGCTGCTGTGCGCAGCCCTGGCGCTGGTGGTGACGCCGCATTGGGCCGACCTGCCGCCCGCCTTCCCCGGTTTCGTCTGGCTGGCCTGTGGCTGGCGGCTGGCGGCGCTTTACCGCAAGGCGCCCCCGCCTTCGCGAATCGGCCTGTTCCTGCTGACCCTGGCGGGGGCGGGGCTGGTTTATCTGCACTTCCACAAGTTCTATGGACGGGAGGGCGGCACCGCCCTGTTCCTGGTAGGGCTGGGCCTCAAGCTGCTCGAAATGCGCAGCCTGCGTGACCTGTACCTGGTGGTCTACCTGGCGCTGTTCGTCGCCGTCACCGAATACCTGTTCTCCCAGAGCATCCCCATCGCCGCTCATACCTTGGGGGTCGTCACGCTGTTGATGAGCTGCCTGATCGGCTTGAACGGCGGGGAGAACCTCGGCCTGGCCGGCCGGCTGCGCCTCGGCGCAAAGATGGTGCTGCAGGCCGTTCCGGTGATGGTGGTGCTGTTCCTGTTCCTGCCCCGCATCGCCGGCCCTTTGTGGAAGCTGCCGGAGGACGAACCCGGCGGCACGACCGGACTGAGCGACTCGATGGAACCCGGTGCGATCAGCCGGCTCGGACTGTCGCGGGAAACCGCCTTCCGCGTCGACTTCGAGGGCGCCCCGCCGCCACCGCAGGAACGCTACTGGCGCGGCCCGGTGTTCTGGAAGTACGACGGCCGCCGCTGGACCGCCGGCTACGACCAACCGCTCCCGGCCCGGCGGCCGCCGCAAACGGCCGGGGCAAGCTACCGCTATGTCCTCACCCTGGAGCCGCAACGGCGACGCTGGGTGTTTGCGCTGGAGACGGCGGAGACCTTCCCGGCCGGACTGACGCGCGCCGAGGACGGCTTCCTCCTCGCCGCGGAACCGATCCGCGAACGCCGGCGCTACCTCCTGTCTTCGCGTCCGGCAGCGGCTTTCGACGCCTTGAGCGAGAGTGAACGCCGGCGCGCCTTGCAGCTTCCGGGCATGCCCGACGAACGGGTGCGGGCGCTGGTCGACGGCTGGCTGCTGGAGGATCCGTCCGCCGACGCCGTCGCGCAACGGGCCCTGCGCCATTTCCGCGAGCAACCGTTCATCTACTCCCTGCGTCCGCCGGCCATCGACGGGGACCCGATCGCCGGCTTTCTGTTCGAGACCCGCCGCGGCTTCTGCGAACACTATGCCGGCGCCTTCGTCTACCTGATGCGGGTCGCCGGAATTCCAGCCCGGGTCGTCACCGGCTACCAGGGCGGACACTGGAACCCCGTGGGACATTTCCTGGAAGTTTCTCAGGCCGACGCCCACGCTTGGGCGGAGATCTGGATCGACGGCAACGGCTGGACACGCATCGATCCCACTGCCGCGGTGGCACCGGAGCGTATCGAACGGGAGCTGGCATTCGAGGCCGACGCCGACGGTGCGGTGGTGTTCGCCAGCCCGGTGGCGGAAGCGCTGGGACAGCGGCTGTCCAGCCTGCGCGGCCTGATCCGTGATGCGGGCCTGCTGTGGGACGCGGTCGACCACGCCTGGGTGCAGTGGGTGCTGGCCTATGGTCCGGAGAACCAGGGCCGGTTTCTGGAGCGCTTGGGGGTCGTCGACTGGAACCGGCTGGTCTATTGGCTGACCGGTCTGCTCGGACTCCTCGCGCTGATCTCCTTCATCCTGCTGTGGCCGCGCTGCCGGCCCGTCGCCGATCCGGCCCTGCGGATCTATCTGCGGGTCGCCGGAAAGCTCGAACGCCAGGGACTCGTCCGCGCGCCCGCCGAAGGCATGCGCGATTTCGCGGCCCGGGTCGCCCGCAGCCGGCCCGATCTGGCCGAATCCTTCGGCCGGTTCACGGCGCTGTTCCTGGCCATCCGCTACGGCGGCACAATTCAACCAGCCGCGCTCGAACGCCTGAAGGCGCTGGCGCGGGAAATCCCGTCACGTCAGCGCGGCGGCCACCAGCACCGCGGCCTCGGCAATCTCGATGGCGGCCCCGAGGGTGTCGCCGGTGCAGCCACCGAGGCGCCGCAGCATCATGGCCCGCAGCAGCCAGGCGGCCGTCGCGGCCCCGACTAGCGGCCAGGGCCCGAGTGCCACCAGCGTCGTCGCCGCCGCGAACAGCACGGCGACGACGGCCGGCCACCGCGGCAGATGCTCCGCCAGAGGGCTGCCCAGCCCGCCTTTGCGCACATAGGGGGTGGTGATGAGCAGCGCCGGAACCAGCCCGCGCGCAGCCAGCGGGGCGATGAGCAACGGCAGCCCGCCGGAAAGCTCGGCGACGGCACCGAATTTCACTAAAAGCAGCAGTACGACGGTGGCGACGGCGATCGGTCCGGAGCGGGGATCCTTCATGATCGTCAGGCTACGCTCCGCATCGCCGTGGCCGCCCACCCAGGCGTCGGCGCTGTCGGCGAGGCCGTCGATGTGCAGCCCGCCGGTGACGAGTACCCAGACCAGCAACACCAAGGCCGAGGCCAGGGCAGGACCAGCATCCTGCAACAGTAGCCGGGCGGCCAGCAGGACCGCGCCGATCAAAAGGCCCACGGCGGGATAGCACACGACCGAAAGGCCCAGGGCGCGCGGGGAGAATTCCACGGCGCGCGGCACCGGCAGACGGGTCAGGAACTGCACCGCCAGCCAGAAAGGCGAGAGCTTCAAAACCGGCCTCCGTGGAACACCAGCCGCGGCGGAGCCTCGCCGTCGCGGACGATGCGGCTCAGACAGGCGGGGGGGACGTCGATCCCGAACAGCCGACTCGCCGGGAACTCCAGCACGCGGCGCAGGATGGCGCGGAGAGTGCCGGCGTGGGTCACCACCAGCCAGTGCCGCTCGCCGGGCAGGCCCAGCAATTCCTCCCAGGCTGCGGCCACGCGACGTTCGAAGTCCGGATAATGCTCGCCGCCCGGCGCGGGATTGCGGTCAGGCCGGCGCTGAAAATCCAGCAACTGCTGGCCGTGACGGTCGTACAATTCCGACCACGGCCGCCCTTCCCATTCACCGAAGCCCAGTTCGCTGAAGCGTTCGTCGACCCAGGGCTCCAGGCCGAGGCGTCCGGCCAGTTCGCCGGCGAATTCGGCGCAGCGCCGGAGTGGCGATGTGGCGATGCCGGTCCAGGGCAGCCGCTCCGGCAGCATCACCCGCAACTGCGACCAGCCCCGGGCATTGAGGGGGACGTCGCATCCCCGGCCCAAGCACAGGCCGCCATCGACCTCCCCGTGCCGCAGCAGATCGACGATGACACGGCTCATCCGCCCGACACCCCCGCCTCGGCGAAAGTCGCCATCTCGTTATGCAAGGCACAGGCCGCCCGCAACAGGGGCACGACCACCGCCGCCCCACTACCTTCGCCCAGCCGCATGCCCAGATCGATCAACGGTTCCGCGCCCAGCGCCTCCAGCACCAAGCGATGGCCCGGCTCGGCCGAGCGGTGGGCATAGAGGAACCACTCCGCGCAGACCGGGTGCATGCGGACCGCCAGCAAGGCTGCGACCGTGGTGATGAAACCGTCCACCAGCACCGGAAGGGAGGCTGCGGCAGCGGCGAGATAGGCGCCGGTCAGCGCGGCGATCTCGAATCCCCCCAGGTGGCGGAGGATTTCCGCAGGATCGCGCAGTGCTTCCCCGTGCACCCGCAGGGCCGTTTCGATCACCTCGCATTTGTGGCGGATGCCGGCGCCGTCGAGCCCGGTGCCGGGGCCGGCCAGCCGTTCCGGGCCGACGCCGAGCAGAGCGCAGGCCAAAGCCGCGGCGGAGGTGGTGTTGGCGATTCCCATTTCGCCGCCAATGAAAAGCAGCGCGCCGTAGCGCTTTGCGCGCGAAACCGCTTCCGCGCCGGCCGCCAGCGCCCGGTCGCGCTGAGCTTCCGACATCGCAGGCTGGCGGGTGAAATTGGCTGTGCCATTGCCGGCGCGGGCGTCGACGAGGCCGGGGCTTGCGAGCGGCCCGGCCACGCCGGCGTCGACGACCTCCAGCACCGCGCCGATCTGCCGCGCCAGGACGCTGATGGCGGCGCCTCCTGCCGTGAACACACGGCACATCTCCCGCGTGACCGATTGAGGAAACGCGGAAACGCCTTCCTCGGCGACCCCATGGTCGCCGGCGAACACGCTGATCCAGATCCGCTCCAGCGACGGCCGCCCGTTCCCCTGCATGGCGGCCAGGCGCGCGGCCAGATTTTCCAGCCGGCCCAGCGATCCCGGCGGTTTGGTGAGTTCGGTCTGGCGCCGCAATGCCTGGCGAAAAATGTCGCCGCTGGGCGAAAGGATGTCCGGGAGTTTCCAGCTCATGGCGCCCCCTTCAACACCTGGGGCAGACCGGCCGCGACCCATACCACCCGGTCACAGAGCGAGGCGAGATCCTGATGCAGCCAGCCGGCCTCGTCGACGAAACGGCGCGCCAGCGGATTGACGGGCACGATGCCCTGGCCGACTTCATTGCTCACGAGGCAGACCGGACCCGACAGAGCCGGCAGCACCCGCAGCAGCGCCTGCCTTTCCCGCCGGAACACCTCCTCGCCTTCGGCCAGCAGATTGCTCAGCCAGAGGGTCAGGCAGTCCACCAGCACGAACCGGCCGGGGCCGGCGTTCTCCTCCAAGCTGGCGGCCAACGCCAGCGGCTCTTCCACGGTCAGCCAGGACTTAGGGCGCCTCGCCCGGTGGCCGCCGATGCGCGCCGCCATTTCGGCATCGCCCGCCGCGGCGGTCGCGACATACACGACCTCCAGCCCCGACAGCCCGGCGCGCTGCTCGGCGTGGCGGCTCTTCCCCGAGCGCGCGCCTCCTAGGATCAATTCCTTCATGCGTTCGTTCTTTCCCGATCACGGCGGCCACACCCGCCGCATGACCCATTGTAAGCGCTCCGCACACTGGCGGACGATGCTCAGATGGACCGGGAATTTTCGAACCAGCGCGCGAAATCGTCCGCAGCAAGCGGCTCCGACAGCTGGTAGCCCTGGTATTCACCGCAACCGCAGCGTTTGATGCACTCCAATTCCTCCGGGGTTTCCACGCCTTCGGCGATCACTTCCAGCCCCAGGCTCGTGCCCAGCGCGACGATCGCCTTGACGATGAGTTCATTGGCAGGGATCCGGTCAATTCCGCTGACGAAGGAACGGTCGATCTTGAGACGGTCGAGCGGAAAGGTCCTGAGATAGCTCAGGCTCGAATAGCCGGTGCCGAAATCGTCGATGGCGAGGCGGATGCCGGAATCGCGCAGCTCCCGCAGGATACCGACCGAGTTTTCCGCATCCGCCATCACCGTGCTCTCGGTCAGCTCCAGTTCCAAGTGGTCTGGGCGGATGCCGGTCTTTTGCACGATGGCCCGGACCTGGTCGCAAAAACTCCGGTTCCTGAACTGCAAGGGCGAGATGTTGACGGCCATGCGCAAGGGCGGTAACCCCTGGGAAAGCCAGCGGACCTGCTGGGCACAGGCCGTCTCGAGTGACCACAGGCCAAGGGGCAGAATCAGGCCGGTTTCCTCCGCCACCGGGATGAATTTCAACGGCGGTACGACACCCAGCGTCGGGTTGATCCAGCGCAGCAACGTCTCGGCCCCGACGAGACGGTCGTCCGCCGTCGCCATCTGGGGCTGGAAATAACAGTGGAACTCACCCTTTTCCAGCGCCGCATTCAGATAGGATTCGAGCGTGACGCGCTCGACCACCGTCGAGTTCATTTCCTCCGTGAACAGTGCGAGCTGGTTACGCCCTTCGCGCTTGGCATGGTACATGGCCGCGTCGGCCTTGCGCATCAGTCCTTCGACCGTCGTATCGTGTTCAGGGAACAGGACGACGCCGATGCTGGCCGACGCCGTGATCTCATGATCCTGGATCAAGAACGGCCGTTCCAGGCTCTGCACCAGCTTGGCTGCCACTGCCAGCGCTTCGTCCGGCCCCTGCACCGGTTCCAGCAGCACCGTGAATTCATCGCCGCCGAGGCGCGCCACGGTATCCACTTTGCGCACGCAGGCGGCGAAACGGCCGGCTACCCCTTGCAGCAACTGGTCTCCCGCTGCATGCCCGAGGGTGTCGTTGATCAGCTTGAAACGGTCGAGGTCGATGAACAGCAGGGCGATCCGGTAACCGCCGCGCTGCCCACGCAAACAGGCGCGCTTGAGCCGGTCGTTCAGCAGCAGGCGGTTGGGCAGGCCGGTGAGCGGGTCGTAATGCGCCAGATGATAAAGATGGTTCTGCTTACGGTTGGCAACCTCCTCGAACAGGTCGTGCCCGCTGCCGATGCCCAGATACAGACCGCCCTCGGTCACGATGAAACCGCTGACCATGTGCCGCATTCCGGCGTCGATGATGATCCGGGAGAGATCGTCGATGCTGGAATCGGCATCGACGATGATCGGCCTGGGGTCCATGAACGCAGCTATGGAGTGCTTGTGGTAGAGGTCCCGGCTGTACGGGTGGAGGAACTGTTCCACCAGGGAATAACGGTCGATCAGACCCACCGGCCGCATCGCGTCGTCGACCACCGCGGCGGCGGTCAGGGTGGGATCGTGCAGAAACCGGTCGAGGATGGCGATGCAGGGGGAATCACGATGATAAGGCGGGAAGCGCCGGGCGAGCACCCGCACTCGCGCATCGGCGGGGAAACGGGCGGCATCGAAATCGGGATGGGCGTGACGTTTTTCTGCCTCGTTGGTGCGGACGTCCGACATCGCGGGGCGCTCCCAGCTTCGATTCACTCGGGAAGCCCAACATAACGGCCGACCGTTACCGAAATGTGAAAGACCAGACCGAACCCGGTCAGGCGCGCTCGCTAGGGCCGGCGTTCAGTTCGACGTATTTCCGGTAGAGCGTATCGTGGTCCTCCCGGTAATCGGGATCGGGGTGGATACACTCCACCGGACACACTTCGACGCACTGCGGCCGTTCGAAGTGGCCCACACACTCAGTACAGCGGGCGGGGTCGATCACATAGATGTCTTCCCCCTGGGAGATGGCCCCGTTGGGGCACTCCGGCTCGCAAACGTCACAGTTGATGCATTCGTCGGTGATGATCAGCGCCATTTCGCTTCCAAGGTCGATGACCGCCAGGCTCAGCCCTTCCGGTAGAGCGTGCGGATTTCGGGCTTGCCGCATTCCGCGGCATGCCGGTTGAGATGTTCCGTGACCTGTATCAGGTGGGCGTTCAGGGCGATGATGTCTTCCAGCAGCATGCGCGCGGCCTTGTGATCGAACAGTGTCAGCACATCGTGGTTCCGTTCCATGCTGTGGCTGAGCATCCGGCACAACTCGCCGGACAGGCGATGGCGCTTGGACGAGAGTTCGTTGAACGTCTCCAGGCTGGCGTAATAGCGGCCAAGCGCTTCATAATCCGGTTCCATCAACACACCCTCCACGCTTCGGGTGTCGTGATTGTAGGGCCACAGGCACGGCGGCTGTCAACGTACACCACTCTTGCCGTGGCGGGAAACCCGGTGCATAGTGTGGTTTCCTGGCGTTGCATCCGTCACGGTACGACGGGAGACGGTCACATCCGGACCCGACATCGCCGCGATGTCACGCCCGCCAGGCACCTTGCAAGTGACCCCGATCAGGAACCCGCCTAAGGAGCAGGAATACATGCGCACGATCGCTAGCGATACCGGCATCGGCAGGCTGAAACACGTCGCTCTGTCCACCTTTCTCGCGATTGCCGGGACCGGCCCCGCAAATGCGGCGCCACACCCTCTGCCCTGCTCGGATGAAATCGCCAGATACTGCAAGAACCTCGGCCTCGGCGGCGGCCGCGTGCAGAACTGTCTCAGGGAGCATGACGCGCAGCTCTCGCCGGCCTGCCGCGCCGGCTTGGAATCCGCTCTCGCCAGACACCGGGAAATACAGGCCGCCTGCGGGGCCGACGTCGAGCGCCTGTGCAAGGATGTCCGGCCGGGTAAGGGCCGGCTGGCAGCCTGCCTGAAAGAACATCACCGGGAGGTGTCCTCCCTCTGCAAAGACACCCTGGCTGCCGCCCGCAAGGCCGGGAGCCGGACTGGACCCACCCGCCGAACCCAAGGAATCCACCCATGACCATGGAGTTCTCGACACAATCGCGCCGTGCCGGCGTCCGGGGTTTTCTGCATTGCATGGGCCTGGCCTCCCTGCTCGCGCTGGGCGCCGCCTCCAACGCTCAGGCCTGGGAAGAATGGGAAGACGAAGCGGACAACCCCATCCAGGCGCAGTGCTACCGGGTGGAACGCTGGGGCGACGGCTACAATCTGGAGCAGGTCGGGAGCGTCACCGTGCACAGCAACCAGCAGGCCGCGCTCATCTGCAACAACGTGGAATACGCCTGCAGGGGACGCTGCATCGCCTGCGCCCACGATTACGACTACTACGAAGACATCTGCGTCGACATGTCCGGACGACAGTTCGTCAAACCGTGATCCCGTCGGGCACCGGATCGAAACCCGCAGTGGCCGCTTCCGCCGGGCCGAGCAAAGCCGGCGCTTCCCGCGACGCTCCCGTCCGCCAGCGCGGGGATTGAAACCGTGCCGGCCGACTGGCTCGCCCGTCCTCGGTTCGTATCCGCATTCTCCATCGTCGTCTTCCTCCTGCTCGCGGCATTCGGCGAGTATGTCGTCCGAATCGAGGCGGAGCGGCTGCGGGTGATCGCCCAAAACCAGGTGCTCGCCGAGGCTTCGACGATACGGGCAAGGCTGGAAGGGGAACTGTACTCCACGCTCTATCTCGCCAACGGCCTGAGCAGCTACGTATCGGCCCACAAGGCCCTCGATCCGGCAGCGGTCAAGATCATCCTGAGCACCGTCTTCGGTTACGGGCGGCATTTGCGCAACATCGTGCTGGCGCCGGACAACGAAGTCCGTTTCACCTATCCGCTCAAGGGCAATGAAAAAGTGATCGGCTTCCGCTACCAGGACAACGCCGAGCAATGGCGGGCGGTCAAACGGGCCATGGAAACCCGCACCACCGTGCTCAGCGGCCCGGTGGACCTGGCACAGGGCGGGCGCGGCCTCATCAGCCGAACCCCGGTGTTTCTGCCTGACGGCGAGTACTGGGGAATCGTCGCCCTGGTGATCAATATCGACTCGTTGTTCGCCACGATCAACAAGGACCGCCGTCCCGCCAGGATCACCTGGGCCTTGCGCAGCAACGACGAGACCGGGGAGAAAGGCCGGATCCTCCTCGGCGACGCCTGGCTGTTCGACCATGACCATGTGAATCTGTCGATCGCCATCCCCGGCGGTTCCTGGGAACTCGCGGCAACTCCCGCCGAAGGCTGGCGGCCCCCGGGGAAACGCCTGCTCGTCCTGCGCATCGCCACTCTGGCTCTGTCGGGTCTGATCGCCGCCCTGGTCTTCCTGGTGCTATTCGAGCGCATCCGCATCCAGCATCTGGCCTTGCACGATTCCCTCACCGACCTGCCCAACCGGCGCCTCCTCGACGACCGGCTCGAACGGGCCATCGCCCAGGCCCGGCGCAACCGTGACGGTTTTGCGCTACTCTACGTCGATCTCGACGACTTCAAACCCATCAACGACCGTTTCGGTCATCGGGCCGGCGAACACGTGCTCGTGGAAATCGCCCGGCGGCTCCGCGGTGCGCTGCGCCGCGCCGATACCGTCGCCCGTGTCGGAGGCGATGAATTCATGCTGATCCTTCCCGGCGCCCGGGGCCGCCATGGGGCGATGACCGTCGTGCAAAAGCTCGCCGGCATCATCTGCCAACCGATCGGCTATAAAGGTCAGTACCTCAACGTCAGTGCCTCGATCGGCGTCTCGACCTATCCCGAGAACGGCGTGACCGCCGACGCCTTGATCAGCCACGCCGACGGCTCCATGTACAGATTCAAGCAGCATCGGAAATCGCCCACCGACATCAACGGCAATCAGCGATCAGGGGCGGTCTCGTCCGAAGTTAGCTGAAATCCGGCTCAGCCGGCCATTCGACTTCCGCCATCCTTTTACAGCGCTGAAATCTCCCGGTCATTTGTCAGAATGACAATCCTATAGCGACGCCCCCGGGTTACCGTTCTCTATGGCAAGACTCGACGCTCACACATCCCGCCGGCTCCCCGCACCCGGCGGGAATGAATCTCGGAAAACCCTCCGTTCGCTGCTCCCGCACTGGGCGGCCGCCGGCATCGGGCTGGGAGCCATCGTGCTCGGCGCTTCAGGCCATGCGGATACGAGCGGCGCCTACTATGAGAGTTTCGGAGATTTCCTGCGACAAACCAAGTTCCACGGCAACCTCCGCAGCTACTATTTTTCCCGCACCTATACGGGCGAAGCGACGAACCAATACGCGTACTCCTTGGGGGGCTATGCCGGTCTGCTCACCGCGCCGCTTTATCATTTTCAGGCCGGCCTGACGCTGGGAGCCGGCAAACAGCCTCGGTCTCAACCCGGCCAATCCGGCCGGGGTCGATACAACCCTGCCGGGCGGCACCGTCTGGGTACTGACCGAAGCGTTCCTGCAATACAGACACGAGTATTTGACCTTGCGCGGGCCGGACCAGATTCTGGACACGCCTTGGATAAACCCGTCCGATTCGCGCATAAAACCGTCGGCATACCGCGCTTTCTATGGTGAACTCACGCCGTTCGCCGATCATGCCCCGCTGAAGGGTTTGAGTTTCGTTGGCCTGCGTGTGTTCGAATTCAACGGGCGAGCGGAAGGATCGTTCTCTCCGACCAATCTTTATTTTCCAGGACACGCCGGGGGCTCACCGGTCTCGGCGTTGTACGGTAAGAGCACCCCGGGCGCTTTGGCATTCGGGCTGAAATACGGTAGCCCGGGAAAACCGCTGACGGCCCAGCTCTGGTATAACAAATTCATCGATTTCTCCCAGCTCCTATGGTTTGACGGCTCCTTTGTCCACAAAACCGGCACCGGCTTCGATCCACTCTTCGGTTTTCAGTTCGGGAGCCAGTGGAGCGACGGGAACAACCTGCTGGCACAGGTGGGACGGGGCGCAGCCGGAAATATTCAAATCTACGGCTTACTGGCAGGCATCGATACCCCCCATGTGCGCCTGACCGCATCTTACAATGGCATTACCAGGCAAAACGGGGCCTTCGGCAACGGTGCACTGCTTTCGCCATACACGACCGGCTATGCAACCGACTATCTATACACCACGCAGATGATAGGCGGCATGATCGAAACGCAATCCCCGGGGAGCGCATTCAAGGTGGCGGCGACCTCATATCTCATGGACAAGCAGATCAAGGTCCTGGTGTCTTATGGCGGCTATTACATCGCGCCCACCAGCACCTTCACCTCCAATCCCTATGAAACCGATGTCGACGTAACCTACAGCTTTCCAAAATCATCGGGCCTGGACGGATTGTCCATCCGAAACCGGTTCGGCTGGCAGAATGGCAACATCCAAAGGCAGGATTTCTTTTATAACCGTCTCCAGATCCAATACCAGTTCTGACAGAGGTCGCTGCAATGTTCCCTGAAAAGAGTCGCGGTCCGATTGCCTGTCTCCTGAGCGCCGGCTTTGGAGTCATCGGATGCACCGAACCCTCCCCAAAACCCGCCGCCAGCGAGTACCCCGCGGCCCTGCCCACCACAGCGGCCGGGGATGACACCGCCAGAATCCTTTCCGCTGGCACTGGAAAGTCCGCGCCGAAACCGGCCCTCATCCGTGCGCGGGACTTCGAAGGAACGGTCAAGGCCATTCACCCAGCCATCCGCCAAGTGGTATTCCTGCTCGCCGATGGAAAGCGGGTCACCGTAACGGTCAGCCCCCGGGCGGGCAGCCTCGCTGACCTGCGTGTCGGCGATCTCGTCACGTTTGAACTGGCCGAGACGGTGGAAATCGTGAGAAACGACGATCATCATCCGGAAACTGGAGAAATCGTCATGCATCCCGTGCCTGGCAGCATGCAAGAACGCGAGTATTTCAATCCTTACTACCACCGGGACGGCGTGTCCGCCGCCAAGCGTCACGAATCTCACTGGAGCGGAATCATCGAGATTCCCTCCTGGGTGGTCTCCTACGATTCCCAATCGCGCCTAATCACCCTCAAAAGCCGTGAGGGCCGGGTATTCAGCGTACGCGTGGCTCCGGAAGCCGGAAAGCCTGACGAATATGCACCCGGAGAAGCCGTCGTCGCCCGCTTCAAGGAAGTAGAGGACGTTACCGTGATCAGGCCACGCTGATGCAGGCGCGGTCGATCCCGGTCAGAACATGAACACAGGTGGACCCACCATGAAACCGCTCCATATGCTTTTTTCCCTGCTCGGTTTATCCGCATGTGCGATGGATACTTTTACGACGGGGGTACCGGTTGACGAGCTGGAAAAAGTAAGTGGGGAAAAGCCTGCGCACCATGCTCGAAACGTCGATGGCGTCGACATATGGACCACGGGCGCGCCCGATAGGAAATACAAGATACTGGGGATGATCCATGACGTCCGGCGGAACGTCCCCTGGCGAACGCGGACCTATCTCAGCGACCTGGCTCAGGCCACGAAAAAAGCCGGGGGCGACGCCGCCATCATCATCATCGCCGACAGCAAGCTAGTCTACAAAATGGGGATGGGGTGCGACGCCTCGGTGGAAACCACCGAAAAATGCATACATGCCCAGGGAGCATCGCTCAGCGGCGCCGCCCCCGGCGAGGAGGCCACCATTTACAGCGAGAACATCGAATCGACGTCGGTCCCCCTCGAATACAAGGACTCGAGGGTCCTAGTCATCAAATATCTGGACACGAAATAGGCCGGGAGGAAAGGCACCGCATCCCGGGCCATCACGAACCTTCCAGCTTCCCCCAGATGCCGGATGGCGGCTTCCGCGCCGGACGCGAACGGCCGAACTCCGGCCGGTACGACGTCGGCCCGGCGGCGGTTTCCGTAACGACGAACCCCTGCTTCTCCAGCGCATCCAGCCGGATCCCCGCCTCCTCCTCCGGCATTTCGAACCGCTCGGCGACTTCGCGGGCGGAAGCCGAGCCCTGGCGCACCAGCCATTGGAGAACCCGGCGCTCGGCGGGCGACAGCGCGAGCAGGTCGCCGGCCCTGAAACCGGGGGATGAAGGACTCTCCGACACCATCTCGGATTCCTCTCTGCGAAACCGGCAGCGCCCGGTCAAGCGGCGTCGATCCGCTGTGCCGCCGCTTCCAGTACGGAAGTCACGGGGTGATCGGGATTCGCCAGGGCGAAGATGTCGCCGCTGCCCAGAATGGCGACGTCGCCCGAGAGGGGCAGGACACCGAGCACCGGCACATGGTAGGTCGACTCGACCCGCTGCTTCAACGCGCCGAAATCCTGTGGATTGATCGCCTTGTTGACCAGCATGAACGTCTGCTCCACCTCGAGCTGGCGCGCCAGTTCGACCGTGATCGCCGTGCCCTGGTAGTCCTGCTGGTCGGGACGCAGGATCAGCAGCAGGATGTCGGAAATGGCGATCGACAGCAGGGTTTCCTCGTTGACGCCGGGATGGGTGTCGATCAGCAGATGGGTGAGTTCCAGCCGCTCCATCAGTTCCTGGAATCCGCTGTTGAGGAGACCGACGTCGTAGCCGTCGCGCAGGATCCGGGTGATCTCTCCTGTGCGCATGCTGCCCGGTATCAGGTGCAGGGAGCCGGCATCCTTCAACCGACGCCCTTCCAGCACGCCGCTGACGTCATAGGCGGCCTCCTCGATCCGGCATTTTCCCCACAGGTAATCGTTCAACGCATAGCGGAATCGCTCCGGCGAAAGGTTGAACAGGACATGGATGCCCGGTGACTGGATGTCCGTGTCGACGATGCCGACGCGCTTGCCGAGGCGGGCCAGTAGCGCGGCGAGGTTCGCCGTCACGTTGGACTTGCCGGTGCCGCCGCGAAAGGAATGTACGGATATGATCTTTCCCACGACTGAAGTCCTCGAAGGTACGAACCGTTTGCGGCGGCCCGAGGCCGCCGCCGTCGAATGTCAAGGGTCATGCTCGGCGAAAGCCTGCGCCGAGGGTTCCGCGGCGCGTTTCCGCTCCTCTCGGATGCGCGTGGCCTTGGCTTTCAGATCGGCAAAGAATTCAGTGTCGGAGATTTGCCTGATCTTGGCCTGCGTGTCGGCCTCGTCGATGTTGACCCGAAGCTGCTCCAGCTGGGCCTCGAGCAGATCGTGACGGGCCCGCACTTCCTGGACCATGCGCAGGAAGACGTGGGCCAGTTCACCGAATTCGTTGCGCCACCGGGTGTCACGCTCGAGCTGGCGGACGTCGAGGTGCCGCGCGTCGAGTTCGTCTTTTTCCAATGCCGCCGCTACCTTACCCAAGGTGAGGATGGGGCGGATCATCCCGGCGGCCGTCCATGAACCGACGGCGACCGCCAGCACCAAGAGACCCAGCGACAGCCAGGCGGCCGAATGAATACCGGTGATGAGATTTTCGATCAAGTCGCTCTCCTCGATCACCACCGCCAGTCGCCAGTCCAGGCCGAGACCGGCGAACTGCCGGTCGGTGAGGAGATGATCGGTATGCACGTAATTGTGCTGCTCGCCGCGCACGTATCTGAACGATTCGGCGTCCGGGACTGCGAGGAAACCGTAACGCTCGGCGATGTAGCCCGCCGTGGCGCGAATGATGGGATCGCTGCTTGCGGTTGCAAGCGGTAGCCGCCCCGCGGTCGGGCCCGGGAACGAGCCGCGCGAGCCGGCAATCAGATGGCCTTCGGCATCGAAGAGGAAAGCGATGGACGAATTCGGCAGATGGAGATTCTGGAGATAACGGCCGATACCGGCCAGATAGATGTCGGACGAGACCACCGCCCTGGGCCTGCCATGCCCATCATAGACAGGCTCGGCCACCGTCACGACCGGCGCCGACCCTTGCAGGAGCGGGCTGAAATGGATCGGCGAGACGACCAGGCCGCCCTTGGCCAGCGCATCCCGATAGTATGCCTCGGTACGGGGATCGTAGGCCGCCTCCTGCACCTCCAGCGGCATGCCCCCCTTCCCGTAATTCTCCAGCAGACGCCATTCGATGACGCCGCCCCGCCGGATATCCGACACTTTGACCACCTTCTTGCCATATTCCCTGCGGTCGAACCGGAGGTTCTGACCGGCGGAATTGGCAATGCTGAGATTCGCCCAGCGCGTCATCTGAGCCTGGGTCCACACACCGTTCGAGAGCTTCTTCACCAGCCGCGGCTCCAACAGATCGTCGAGCGGCAGATCCGGCCGGCCTCTGAGGCTGTCCGCGTAAACCTGGGTCAGATCGATGGGCTGTGACAGAAAACGGTAGAGCTGGTCGTCGATCATATTCCCGATCAGTTCGAGGATTTCCTTGGCGGTGTCCTGCGCCTCCCGCATGTGACTGACATAGGCGATGGCCCCCGTCAACCCCACGGCGACGAATATCTGCAAGGCAAAAATCAAGGGGAATACGACCCGGATCGATGTCATTCACGCTCTTCCGGCAGCCACCGACGTGGGCTGGACAGGGTGCCTAGGCCGGCCCGGCGTGTCCCGAATGGCCGCCGAGAATGCCATCGACACCGGCGCGGCCGCGTTTGCGCCAGGGAATACCCAACAGGCCCTCATCGTCCCGCAGCGTGGTCCGCTCTATCTCCGGATCCCGGCGCTCGCCCGAATAAAGCGGCCGCATGCCGTTGAGACAGGCCAGAAGCGCCGCCCCGTTGTTGACGACGACCGCGCCGACCGTACTCAGATCGAAGAAGATCCCGCCGGCCACCACGGCGATGTTGGCGGCGGTGACCGCCACGATGTTCCGGTGCACCAGACGCATCGCCTCGCGGGCGGTCTCGATGCCGTAACACAGGCCCAGGAGGCCGTCGTCGAGCAGCACCACGTCCGCGGTCTCACGGGCGAGATCGGTGGCCTGCTGGAAGGAGACCGCCACGTCGGCGCGGCTCATGGCGGGTGCGTCGTTGACGCCGTCGCCCACATAGGCGACCGCGTCGTGCTTCCGGCGCAATCTGCGCAGCACCTCCACCTTGTGCTCGGGAGACGCCTCCGCGAAGGTGCAGCCCGGCCTGATGCCGAGCTGGTAGGCCACCGCATTCGCGGACTTGCTGGTGTCCCCGGTCAACAGGTAACACGCAATACCCATCCGCCTCAAGGTCTCGATGGTGACCGCGCTTTCCCGTCGCAGGGCGTTGCTGAAGAAAATCGCGCCCAGGACCTCGCGGTCGCGGACGACGTAGCGGATCGAGCGGTTGAGGATGACGCCGTCGTGCCGACGGTGATACCCGGCGTCCACCGGAATGCCGCGTGACGCCAAGAACTGGAACGTCCCCACGATGATTTCAGCCCCATCCACCCTGGCCAAGACGCCGGAATCGGAGTAGTCGAGCGGATCGCTGGCCGTCAGCGCGACCCCTCTCGTTTCGGCATGCGAGACCAGGGCGGCGCTGAACGGCAGCAGCACGTAGCGGCCCGCCGAAGCCGCCCAGTACAGCAGCTCGGCTTCAGAGACCGAAGACAGGGAGGTTTCCAGCGCCCCAACCTCCACGCCGCGCTCGGTCAGTGTCCCGGTCTTGTCGAATACCACGGCATCCACCTTGGCCAACCGCTCCAGCGCGTGTCCGCTGCGGATCAGAATCCGGTTCCGGGCGGCGTGATGGAGCGAGGCCAGCACCGGGACCGGCGCACTGATACCGATACCCTGGGCGAAATCCAATTGGAGCGGCGCCATGGCCCGGGAGAGGTTGGCGGTCGCCGCGAACACCAGCGCGCTGGCCCCGATCGCCGGGAGCACCGCCCGGTTGCCGATCTCTTCCATGTAATTGCCGATGCGGGTCTCCTTCCAGGACCGCTCCTCGATCGTTTCGGCCAGCTGCGCCATCCGCGTTTCCGCCCCCAGCCGGCGCATCTCCACTACCAAACACCCCTGGGTCAGGAGGGAGGCCGCATAGACTTCGTCCGAAACTCCGCGCGGCACCAGCCTGGCCCCTCCCAGCAGATCGTGCCCGTCGATCAGCCCGTCACCGCCCACCACGACGCCATCGCCAGGCACCCGGTCGCCGGATCCCAGGATCACCTGGTCACCCGCCCGCAAATCCTTCGCCAGAACCAGGCGCCGGCGTCCCTTACGCTCGATCCAGTACTGCCGGTTGGGAACCCTGTCGGGCTTGCGCCGCTCGCCGGTGATGGCGGTCAGATCTCTCAGGACACGGGCGGTCTCGGTGAGACAGATGGCCAGGGCGGGCGCCAACGCCTCGCCCGTCGCGCCATGAACCAGGACCCAGAGCGAATCGAGGAGGTCGGCGTTGGGACGTCCGGTCCTTTTCAGATTGGCGAGGGTACGCTTCCACAAGGGAAAAGCGGCGCGCGCGAGGACGATGCCGACGACGGCGGGGGCGAACGGCCATTCCAGGGGCGTGGCAACCACCGATATGCCCAGAGCCAGGACCGGATATTTGAACCGCTCGCCGTAATCGATCGTGGGCTGCACCGCCGCGGTCTCGTCCCCCGCGGCGGCCGTTCCGCCCTGGCACCGGGGAGGCACGCTCAGACACCCGCCAGCAGATCCGCCTTGTCCGTCCGCTCCCAGGGCAGGGCGGTGAAAGAAGCCCCGAAATGGCCATAGGCCGGCAGCCTGCGGTAGAAGCTGCCCCTGTATTCGGCGGGGAGCCGCCGCAGATTGAAATCGCGGACGATGGCGCCGAGCCGGAAGTCGAAGTGCTTCTCCAGTCTCTGTTTGATGACGTCCTCACCCACGAGGCCAGTACCGAAAGTCGACACCTGCACGCTCACCGGACGGGCCTGGCCGATGGTGTAACTGAGCTGCACCTCGCACTCCTCGGCCAACCCCGCCGCGACTACGTTCTTGGCCGCATGGCGGGCGGCGTAGGCGGCCACCCGGTCGATCCGCAACGGCCCCTTGCCGCTCAAGGCCGAACCGGCATGGCGGGCATAGCCGCCGTAGGTGTCGCTCGCACTCTTGCGCCCGGTCATCCCGGAGTGCGCCGCGGGCCCGCTGCGGTGCAGCATACCGCGCGGGTTGACGAAGATTTCGGTGTGCTCGTCGGGCATCAATGCCTCACCTTCGAAGGCGGGCGCGATCACCCATTGGCCGAGATCGCGGCGCAGTTCCTCCAGCCCCAGATCCGGCACGCCATGGGTGCCGGCGATCAGCGTGATGCTATGGATGCGCGCAGGTCTGCCCTGCTCGAATTCGACCCCGACCTGAGTCGTGCAGTCCGGCGAAAGATAGGGGACCTCACCGCGCCGCCTGGCGCCGGTCAACTGGTGGGCCAGCCGGCGGGCCAGCACGATGGGCAGCGGCAGCAGCTCCGGTGTATGGCTGCAGGCGAAGCCGAACTGGGTGATCTGGTTCTTCACGGTGAGCTGATCGAGTTCCTTGTCGGTCATTTCCGCTTCGTCGCGCTCGCTGCGACCTTCGAGCGACTGCACGATGAAGCTGGTCACCACGGTCGATTCCGGCGCGGAGAACTCCGCCGGATGGTAGCCGATGTCCTCGATGGTGCGCCGCGCCAGATCGGGGATGTCCACCACTGCGGTCGATGCGAAACGCGCCGCCAGGAAGACGACGCTCTTCGACAGGGCGCACTCGGTCACGACCCGGGCGTAAGGATCCTGCTGCAGGAACCGGTCGACCACGGCGTCGCTGATGATGTCGCAGACACAGTCTGGATGGCCCTCGGTGACGGCCTCGGACGTGAAGAGGAATGTCTTTTTCATGCGCGGTTCTCGCTTTCGGGTTCCCTGGAAGGAAGCAGTTTGATGGCTTCGTTGGCCACGAACGGCAGCACCGACCCGGCCGCGATCGCCGCCCAGTCCGCCGGGCCGATCGGCGTCAGCCGCAACAGGCCACGCAGCGGCGGGAAAACGGCCGCGAAGGCCTGCAGCGCCACGGTCGCGGCGACTCCGGACACCAGCACCGGGTTGCCCGCCCTTTTTTCCAGCACCGTCGTCCGCTCGGAACGGCAACTGATCGCATGGAACATCTGGCCCACGGTCAGTGCCATGAAAGCATGGGTGGAAGCCGCAGGCCCCAGACCGTAGCGGGCCAGGCCGTAACCGTACACGCCGAGCGTGCCGGCCGAGATCACCAGCGACTGACGCAGCAGCCGCAGCAAGTCCTCGCGCCGGAATATCTTTTCGTTCGGAGCGCGCGGCTTTTCCTTGAGCACGTCGCTTTCCGGCGGTTCCAGGGACAGGCCGACGGCCGGCAAGATGTCCGTGACGAGGTTGATCCACAGGAGCTGCATCGGATTCAGGGCTTCGCCGGCGCCGATCGCGGTCGCGACCAACATGATCTCGATCTCGGCGAGGTTGCCGCTGAGCAGGTAAGCCAGACTCTTGCGGATGTTGCGGTAGATCGTCCGGCCCTGCTGCACCGCGATGATCATGGTGTGCAGATTGTCGTCCTCCAGCACCACGTCGGCCACCGAGCGCGCCACGTCACTGCCGTTGCCGAGGGCTACACCGACGTCCGCCGCCTTCAGTGCGGGACCGTCGTTGATGCCGTCGCCGGTCATGGCGACCACCCGGCCGTTGGCCTGCAAGGCCTGGACGATGCGCAGCTTCTGCGCCGGCGCCACCCGCGCGAACACCGTGGTGTCGCGCACGATGCCCTTCAACACGTCCGGGTCGAGCTCGTCGAGATTGGTCGAATCGACGATTTCCAGCGGCTTGTCGTCGTTGAGATTGAGCCGTGAACCGAAGGCGAAAGCGGTGGCGCTCTGATCGCCGGTGATCATCACGGTGTCGATACCGGCATCGTGGAACTGGGCCATCAGTTCCGCCATGCCCGGCCGCATGGTGTCCTCCATGCCCACCATGCCCAGCCAGACGAGCTTTTCGGAAACCGCCGCGGTCGAGGTGTCCCGGCAATGGCCATAGGCCACGCCCAGCACCCGCAGCGCCTGGCCGGCCATGAGTTCGTTCTGCTCCACGATGGCCGCCCGTGTGTCGTCGTCGAGCGGCACCGGCACCCCGCCGCCTTCCATGCGCCGGTCGCACAGCGCCAGCACATGCGTGGGACTGCCCTTGACCGCGATCAGGTGCTCCTCACCGCCGGTGTCATGGACGGTCAGCATGTAGGGCCGTCCTTCGGCCCGGTGCACGGTCTTGATCAGCGGCAGGCTCCGGCGCAGGGCCGCGACGTCTTCGCCGGCATGCATCGCCATCTCCACCAGCGCCATTTCGGTCGGCGATCCCTCCAGGCCCGAGCGGCCGGACGCATCCGCCGAGAGCGGTTCTGCATCCACCCGCTGGGAGCCGGGCGGGACGGACCGGTCTGGATCGCCGTTGAGCTGCACTTCGCTGCACAGGCACACCACCTGCATCAGGCGCCGCAGATCTTCGGCCCCGGCGGGCCGGATCGTCCGGCCATTCGAGCGGAATTCCCCGGTAGCGGACAAACCGATGTCCAACTCCGGCGTCCTGAGACTGACGACCCGCATGCAGTTCTCGGTCAACGTGCCGGTCTTGTCCAGACATAGCGTCTGCACCGAGCCCAGACTCTCCACGGAAGGCAGCTGGCGGATCAGGACGTGGCGCTTCTTCATTTCCCGAATGCCGAGCGCCAACGTGGAAGTCGCCACCGTCGGCAGGCCTTCAGGAACGGCAGCCACCGCCAGCGAAATCGCCGTCTTCAACATCTGCAGCGCAGGAGCGCCGCGGAGGACACCCAGTCCGAACACGAACGCGCAGATGCCGCTGGAGGCCAACGCCAGCTGCTTGCCCATTTCGTCGAGCTGGCGCTGCAGAGGCGTCTCCGGCGTTTTCACCTCGCCCACGAGCGACTGGATCAGGCCGATCTCGGTATGGCGGCCGGTCGCCACGACGATCGCCCGGCCGCTCCCTCCGGTCACGATGGTACCCATGTGCAGCATGTTCTTGCGATCGCCCAAGGGCGTGTCCTTGGTGCCGACGAAAGTGTGACGCTTGTCCACCGGCAGACTCTCCCCCGTCAGCGCCGATTCGTCGACGGTCAGCCGGTTGCTGGCCAGCAGGCGCGCGTCCGCCGCGATGTAGGAGCCGGGCGAAAGCACCAGGATGTCGCCCGGCACCACCTCTTCCAGGGGAACCGACCGCTTGACACCGTCGCGCATGACGAGGGCGTGAGTCGGGCCGATCTTGCCCAGGGCGTCGATCGTCTTCTGCGCCTGGGCTTCGGTGAAGTAGCCGATCACGGCATTGATCAGCACCACGCCGACGATCACCACGGCATCGGCCATGCCGCCGGTGGCGATGGAAACGGCGGCGGAAAGCCCGAGCAGGGCGACCGGCGGGCTGGCGAACTGCCCCAGGAACATCGCCACCGCCGAACGTGGCTTGATCTCGGTCAGCACATTGCGTCCGTACCGGGCCAGCCTTTCCGCGACCACGGCGGCGCCGAGGCCGTCCCGGTTGGCGGACAGGCGGGACAGCACCTCCTCGGCGTCCAAGGCGTGCCAGCTCTCCTTGTTTCTGACCGTGTCAGCGATAACCGCGGCCAGTTTAGGGCGAGGAGCGGCGGCGGGGCGCCCGTTCCTGCGGTGGTCCGGCCGGGCCGGGCCCTTTCCCGATACCGGCCTGGAGGCGACGGCGCCGACGAAAGGCGCGCCATGATCGAGCACGCAGCGTTCCAGCGCCGCAAGCACCGCGTCCAAAGGACATTGCGGATCGAACACCACCAGGGCGTTGCCAGTGACCGGATTGGCGCTGACCATGCGCAGCGCCCCGGCTTGCGCCGGGAGGGCCTCGAGCGCCCGCTGCAGGCCGTCGCAGCGGTACAGTCCCGACACCTTGACGCGCAGCCGGTCGGGAGCGGGCATCCGCAGCACGCTGACCCGCCCACCCCGGGGAGGCCGGAAGCCCGCGATCATATCGGCCGCACGGAGATTCTTTTCCATCGTGTTCATTTCCACACCGGGGTCCTGGCGGTCATCACATATGCGGCCGACCGGCCTGCCGCGACGCGGGCAGGCGGAGGCGGGTCTTCGATCGGCGAAGGGCAGGAAAGACGGCAGCGTCCAATGCCCGAAAAGATTAAGAGCGGTTCTTTACACTTTCGTGACTCGCGGGAAACCGCGGCCGGCCGCGCCGACAGGGGGTTGGCGCGGCGCATCCGGCCCAGGCACAATGCCCCGTCCGCGAACTTGACCCGACCGGAGCCTGCCATGAATCCCTCCATCATAGTACGGCTGCTGGCGGTATCCACCCTGACCGGCGCGTCCCTCCTCCCTGCCGGCCGCGTGTGCGCCGCGCCCGATGCCGCCGCCCCTGCCATCGCCGTCAAGATCATCGCAATGAACGACTTCCACGGCAACCTGCGTCCGCCGGCAGACTTCCCGTCGAACGGCGTGCCGACCGTCGCCGGCGGCGTCGCTCGCCTGGCAGCCCGTATCCGCGAGCTGCGGGCCGCCAACCCCGATAACGTCCTGGTCTCGGCGGGCGACCTGATCGGCGCCAGCCCGCTCATTTCCGCCCATTTCCAGGACGAACCCACCATCGAGGCCATGAACCTGCTCGGCCTGGACTTCAATGCGGTGGGCAACCACGAATTCGACGAGGGACGCGAAGAACTTCTGCGCATGCAGCGGGGAGGATGCCACCCCCGGCTGGAAAGAGCAGGCCGGTCGTGCCGCGAAAAAGGACTCAGCCCGATGATCCGCTCGAAAGTCGGCCGGAAATTCAAAGGCGCCAGCTTCCGCTTCCTGGCCGCCAACGTCTTCGACCGGAAAAGCGGCGGGACACTGTTCCCGGCCTATGGCATCAAGCAGTTCCACGGCCGGAAAATCGGCTTCATCGGCCTGACCCTGAAAACCACGCCGAACCTGGTCAAGCCGGGCGGCGTCAAGGACCTCGAATTCCGCGACGAAGTGGAGACCGTCAATGCCCTGGTTCCCGTATTACGCTCCCAGGCGATCGAAGCCATCGTCGTGCTGATCCATGAAGGTGGCCACCCCGGCGGCGGGTCCGACGGCTGTCCCGGTCTCTCCGGGCCGATCGCCGGCATCGTGCGCCGGCTCGACCCGGAAGTCGACCTGGTGATCAGCGGCCATACCCACGAGACCTATGCCTGCCGCCTGCCCAACGCCGCCGGCGAACCGGTGCTCGTCACCAGCGCCCACGATTACGGGCGCCTGGTCAGCGACATCGACCTGGTGCTGGACGCGAACACCGGCGAGGTCACTTCGGCGGTGGCACGCAATCTGGTAGTGAGCCGCGACGTCCAGCCGGAGCCGCTGCTCACCCGGCTGGTCGAAGACTATGGCCGGCTGTCCCGGCCGGTCGAGGAACGGATCATCGGCCGCATCACCGCGACCTTCAGCCGGACGCCCGACGATGCGGGCGAATCGGCCCTGGGGGACCTCATCGCCGACGCCCAGCTGGAAGCGACGCGCAGCCGCCGACACGGCGGCGCCGCCATCGCCTTCATGAACAGCGGCGGCATGCGGGCGGATTTATCCCATGCCCCGGAAAGGAATGGATGGGTGAGGTACCGTGAAGCCTTCGACATCCAGCCCTTCGGCGGCACCCTGGTCACGATGACCCTGACGGGCGCCCAGATCGAGCAGCTCCTGGAGCAGCAGTTCCCGGGCTGCCCGAATGGCCAGCCGGCCAACCGGATTCTGCAGGTCTCCGGCGGTTTCGAGTATACGTGGAACGCCGGCGGCGAGGCCTGCGACAAGGTCGATCCCGCTTCCATCCGGCTCGGCGGCAAACCGGTCGCCGCCGGCAGGACTTACCGGATCGCCACCAACGACTTCCTCGCCGACGGCGGCGACGGCTTCACCGTATTCACCCAGGGCACGGACCGCAGGGCCGCCATGCCGGAACTGTCGGCGCTGGAGCGCTATCTCGGCCGGCACTCGCCGCTGACGCCGGGGACGCTCCGCCGGATCATCCGCCGGCCCTGAGCGGCCGGCCAATCAATCGATGCCGTACTTCTGGATACGGTAGTTGAGCTGATCGCGGGTGAGGCCGAGCAGCCGGGCGGCCCGGGTCCGGTTACCCTGGGTCCGCTGCAGCGCCTGGCGGATGAAGTCGATTTCCATCCGCTCCAGCTCGAACCCCTCATCCGGGAGCGTGAACAATGGCCTGGCCTGTGGCGGGGCGCGCAGGGCTTCCTCGGGGAGATCCTGCTCCTCGATCACCCGGCCAGGCATCAGGATGGCGAGGCGTTCACAGAGGTTCCGCAATTCCCGGATGTTCCCGGGCCAGGGATAAGCAATCAGACGCCGCACCGCCCCCCGAGCGAACACCGCCGGCGGAATGGCATGGGTTTGCGCGAAATGACGCATGAAGTGGTGGAGCAGCAGTTCCACGTCGCCGCCGCGTTCGCGCAGGGGAGGGATTTCGAGCGGGACCACACTCAACCGGTAATAGAGGTCGCGGCGGAATTCACCGGTGTCGATCTTGTCGGCCAGGTTGGCATTGGTCGCCGCGATGATGCGCACGTCCACCCGCTGCGGAGCCCGGGCGCCGACCGGCTGGATTTCCCCGGAATCAAGGAACCTCAGAAGCTTGGCCTGCACCGGCAGAGGCAGCGAATTGATCTCGTCCAGGAACAGGGTGCCGCCATCGGCGGTCTCGAGCCGGCCGGGGAAATCCGAAACCGCCCCCGTGAAAGCTCCGCGACGATGGCCAAACAGCTCGGATTCCGCGACCGAAGCCGGGAGCGCCGCGCAGTTGAGCGTGACGAAAGGCCGGTCGGCGCGCAGGCTGTGGCCCTGGAGTGCCCGGGCCAGGAGTTCCTTGCCGGTACCGGTTTCGCCCACGATGAGGACGGTCACATCGGTCGCAGCCACCAGCCGCGCGCTGCGGATGAGCGCCTCGAAACCGGGCGACCGGCCGATGAGCACTTCGAACATGGACGCTTTTCCTTTTGTTTTCTCCCGCCGACGATCAAGCCCGTCTCGACCGCGCTCGCCGCGCACTTCGAAGCATCAGGCGTGCCATGCGTGGGAATCCGTCTTTCATCCTGGACGTCTCATCGTCTCGCGTGCTCGGGCAGTGACACCCTGCCGCGATCCCGACCAACTGAGTGATTAACCTCACCAGTTGAGTCATTTCACACACCCAGGGCGCGGCCTGGCCGCCGGAAACGCCGGAATTACGCCGCCCAGCCTTTGGCCTGCATATTGCGTCCATAAGGACCGGATAATATTTTCCGATCATTCCCTGCATGAGGAACCGATGACCTTCCGCAAGCTGCTGACTTCGATGACGGCCGCCGGCTTCGCCGCTACCGCTGGCAACGCCCTGGCCGGCGACATCTATCCGAGCTACGGCATCCAATATGCCGCCAAGCTGATCTTCGACAAGAAGGACACCAAGACCGGCGCGGCCGCAGCCTCCCTGCACTCCGGACAGGCCTTCGACACGCCGAACGACGACGGCAACGCGACGATGATCCCGCAGACCAAGTCGATGGCCTGGTGCGATCCGGCCGTCACCCCCGCCGGCTACGAGCACAATGGCTGCTACGGCTGGGGTATGAACGCCAACTGGTATCTGATCGACCTGAGCAAGCTCAAGGGCCAGGGGCTGAACGCCGTCTGGGTCACCGTCAGCGTCGAACGCTACGCCGGCAGTGATCCCACGAACAACGACATGATCCCGGCCCTCACCGTCTACCGCGGCAACCAGACACTGGGACCGCAGATGCACTGGTTTCCGAGCGAACTCCAGGGGATGCCGGAATTCTGGGGCTGGCTGCTGCAGCGTGACACCTTCATCAAGGGCGATCAGTTCAGCTACAACAGCGCCTACGCGACCCCCGCGCAGAATTTCGCCTCGGTCATGGGGAAGTTCAAGCTCAAGGGCGGCACCCAGGATTATCTGACGGTCGCGGTGGGCGGCGATGCCAAGGACCCCAACACCAAACACAACGTCAATTACCAGTTGACCGTCGACGTGAAACAGAAGCAGCCGGCGCAGTGAGACCACGGCGCTTCGCTTCGGTCATCCGCCAACTTTCAAGTCCGACCCGTTTTTAGGATTCACGATGAAAAGAATTATCACCGCCCTGGCCCTGGGGCTCGTCTGCGCCGCGACCCCGGCGGAAGCCGTCGAAATCGTCCCCGGCGACGGCATCATCTACGCCGCGAAATTCGTGTTCCAGAAAAAGGACACCAAGGCCGGCGCCTCGGCGCTCTCGGTCTATTCCGGCCAGACCATCGACACCCCCGGCGACGGCGGCTCGCCCGCCAGCATCCCGACCACCAAGTCCATGGCCTGGTGCGACCCGGCGACCAATCCGCCGGCCGGCGCCGTACCCGGAACCTGCTACGGCTGGGCCATGCATTCGAAATGGTTCCTCATCGACCTGAGCGGTCTGAAAGCGCAGGGTCTGAGCAAGCTCAACGTCACCATCAACGCCAAACGCTATATCGGCAGCGATCCGGCCAAGAGCGACCTCATCCCCGCCCTCACCGTCTGGCGCGGCAACCAGAACCAGGGGCCGCACCTGCACTGGTATCCGAGCCAGTTCCAAACCACACCGCCGTTCTGGGGCTGGCTGCTCACCCCGTGGACCAGCAAAACGAACCCGGGCTACATGTCGGCCTACGGTGTCGGTCCGCAGACCGTGGCCAGCGTCAGCGGCCCTCTGACACTCAAGGGCAGGAAGGAAGACTGGCTGACCGTGGCCGTGGGCGGCGATGCCAAGCACGGCGATGCCAGCCAGAAACACGACGTCTATTTCCAGCTCGAGGTGGACGTCAAGCAGGCCAGCAGTGGTGGCGGCGGCGGCCAGGTGATCGATCCCAACGGCTGCGTCGTCGGCAAGACCTGCTGGCATCCGCCGATGAGCCACTGCATGAACGTGGATCTGTGCAACCTGCCGCAGTATCTGGGCCAGTGCCAGTGCTACTGAGACCGTAAGTTTTCGGGATACACGGACGTATCCCTCTTGAGATGCGGCCCGCCGCCTCCTCTAGACAGGCAGGAACAAGCCTGGAATCGCCACCTCCCGGACCAACCGGCCCGACCCGGGCCATTCCCGGCCGCCAGCGGGCAGAGAGCCCGCCGGACGGTCTGTCCGACACCGACGGTAAAACGCCATGCTTTCATCCTCTCGACACCTTGCCTCGCTCGCCGCCGCCCTGGTGCTGGCAGCGGCCCTGGACACCGCCTTTCTCGACGAATCCCAACCGGCTGCCCCGATGCTCGGCCACGGCGATGCGGCGACCCTCCGTTCCGTCATGGAGCGATGGAAAAGCCGGCACGAGCAGCAGGGCGACGCGGAGACACTGAAGCTCGCCCTGGTTCCCTCCTCCACCCTCTCGGCAGCCAGGACACAAGGCCGAGGCGAACTGCGCCTCAACCTGCTCACCGGCGCTCTGGAGGTGAAGGCGCGCGGTCTACCCGCGGAGAGGGATTACGAAGTCTGGCTGGCGGACAACCGCGGCGGCACCAGCCGGGCGGTGAAACCCGAGGCAGGCGATCGCCTGATCGGGCTCGGCATGCTGAGGCGGACGGCAGACGGCGGGGCGATACTGCGCACCACCCTCGACCGGACATCGCTGGCCGGTTTCGAACTCGACCAGGCCATCATCACCGAGAGCGGCACCACCCCGGACCGCGGCGGCCTCCTGTTCGGCGCCCCCAATCTTTTGCAGCGCACCTATTTTTCCTCCCAGCCCTGGAGCTTGACGGTGAGCGGTGACGCACCGGCTCCCGCCTCCGGCCCCGCCCTGCCGTTCGCCTTCCTGCTCCCGAAGGCCGCGGTCGCGCAGACGGCCGGGCCGGACGCCGCCAGCCTGGAACAGCTCATTGCCCGCGGCCGGCAAATATTCGTCGAGGAAACCTTCGACGGCAACGGCCGCACCTGCGCCACCTGCCACCGCCCGGACAACAACCACACCATCGATCCGCGCTACATCGCCAAGCTGCCCGCCTCCGACCCGCTGTTCGTCGCCGAGTACAACCCGGATCTCAAGGACCTGGAGAAACCCGCCCTGCTGCGGCAGATGGGCCTGATCCTGGCCAACGTCGACGGCTTCGACAAACCGGGCGTCATGCGCAGCGTCCCCCATTTGCTCGCCTTGCCCACTTCCATCGATGTCGAGGTCTGCGTCGAACACGGCGGCAAAGGCGATTTTTGTGAAGACGAAGCTTTCGCCAACGCTCTGGGCTGGTCGGGCGACGGCTCCCCAGGCACCGGTTCGCTGCGGGAATTCGCCCTGGGCGCCATCACCCAGCACATGCCGAAGACCCTGAACCGCGTTCCGCAGGTCGATTTCCGGCTTCCCACGGACGAGGAGTTGACGGCGCTGGAAGCCTACATGCTGTCCTTGGGACGCACCCAGGACATCGACCTTTCCAAGCTCAGTTTCAATTCCCCGCTGGTCCAGCAAGGCAAGCTGCTGTTCGATGTCAAGGAAAACCCTGTGCGGAACGGCGAAGTGATCCTGGGAGAAACGGCCAACTGCAACGGCTGCCACCAGAACGCCGGCGCCAACAGTTCCACCACCCATGCCAATCCCACCCGCGACACCGGCGTGGAGAACATGCGCACCCCCCCCGCGTTCCTGCTCGATCCCGCCCTCGCCGTGGACGGCGGCTTCGGCAAGGAGGAACGGGTCAGTTGCGGTTTCAGCCAGGACCACACCTGCTACGGTAACGGCCGTTTCAACACCCCCCCGCTGGTCGAGGCCGCGGACACCGCGCCGTTCTTCCACAACAACAGCGTGAACACGCTGGAAGAGGCGATCGCCTCCTACAACGGCGACTCCTTCAACCAGTCGCCGGGGGCGAAGACCTCGTCCGGCAAGGACAGGCGGGTCAAGCTCGAATCATCGCAGGTGACCGCCATCGCCCTGTTCCTCAGGACCTTGAACGCCCTGGAAAACATCCGCAGCTCCAACAGCCTGTCCAGGAAATCCATGGACCTGCGCGGCAGGAACGCCAAGGAAACGCTGAAATTGGCCATGGCCGACACCGAGGATGCCATCGAAGTGCTGCAGGGCGGGACGCTGCTCCCCTACCCCGAAGCCCTGGCCCGGCTGGAGGAAGCACTGGCCCTGGAAAAGAAGGCGCTGCACACGGAAATCGGCCCGCTCCGGAACCTGCGCCTGCACAAGGCGATCGCCCTCAAGCTGCAGGCCAAGGCGTTGATGGTGACGGAGCAGCCTTCAGAACCTGTCTTGAAAAAGAAAACGTAGTAACGTCAATGCTCCTGGATCTGACGAGCGAGGCCATTGAGTTATCCGAGTGAGTTGAAGGAGCACGAATGGGTGCGGATAGAGCTCTACTTCCAACCCAACAATCGGCGAGGTAGGGGGTGCAAGCATTCGCGTACACGGATCGTCGATGCCATTCTGTACTTGGTTAAAACGGGTGCCCAATGGCGGCAACTGCCTCACGGGGGCTGTCTGAATTTTTGTGTTCAAGGCTCTTTATTCGGGCTGCCGTTTCAGACGAGCCCAGTGGACATATTACGCGGCCGGTCGTGTAAAGCGCTCCCCATAGGCGATGGCGAACTGGTTCATGGCGTCTTTCCACTCCCTGGCTGCTCGGCCCCAGTCAGCCGTGATGTTGCGCAAGGCCAGCCACAGCAGCTTGGTGGCGGCCTCGTCATTGGGAAAGTGCCCCCGCGTCTTGATGATCTTGCGCAGCTGACTGTGCAGGCTCTCGATGGCATTGGTCGTGTAGATCACTCTGCGCACCGCCGGGCTGAACGCAAAAAACGGTATGACGCGGTCCCAGGCCCGGCGCCAGGTCGCCACCACCGTGGGGAACTTCTGCCCCCAGGGGCCAGCCTCCAGGGCATCGAGTTGGGCCGCTGCGGCTTCTGCGCTGGGCGCCGTGTAGATGGGCTTGAGCGCCGCTGCCAGCGCTTTGCGGTCCTTCCAGCTGGCATAGTCCAGGCTGTTGCGGATCAAGTGCACGATACAGGTCTGCAGCGTCGTGGCCGGAAACACCGCCCCAAGCGCCTCGGGAATGCCCTTGAGCCCGTCGGTGACGGCAATCAGGATGTCAGCCACGCCGCGCGTCTTCAGATCGTTGAACACCTTCATCCAGAACTTGGCCCCCTCGGTGTTTTCGATCCACAGGCCCAGGATGTCGCGCGTGCCGTCGGGCAGCACGCCCAGCGCCAGATAGATGGCCTTGTTGCGCACCACGGCATCCTCGCGGATCTTGACCCGCAGACAGTCGAAGAATACGACCGGGTACATCGGCTCCAGCGGGCGTGCCTGCCAGGCGGTGACCTCGGCCATCACCTCATCCGTGACGCAACTGATGAATTCAGGACTGACCTCGGTGCCGTACTGCTCAGCCAGAAAGCCCTGAATCTCGCGCACGGTCATGCCCCCCGCGTACATGGCCACGATCTTGTCGTCAAAGCCCGTGAAACGCCGCTCGTGCTTGGGGATCAGGATGGGCTCGAAGGAGCCTGCGCGGTCGCGCGGCACCTCGATGCGCAGCGGCCCGTCCTGAGTCAGCACCGTCTTGGCGGACTTGCCGTTGCGCTGGTTGGCTGCATCCTCGGGGCGGGCGCTGCCAGGCGGATAACCCAGGTGGTACGACAGCTCTGCGCCCAGCGCCCGCTCGATCAGCGCTTTCTTCAGCGCCATGGTGGTGGCGTTGATCTGTTCGGCCGTCATCGGCGTGGTGCCGCCGGTCAATTGTTCAATGAGTTCTTGCGGGATCGACGGCAGCGCCGTCATGCCGGCTGCCGCCGGCTTCTTCTTGCTTGGCATAGATGCTCCTTTCCAACATGCTATGCCTCAAACACAAAATTCCTGACAGGCTCGCCTCACGATTTTCCTCGTTGGAAAACGGTGCACGACCATCTCCGCCGCTGGGGCAAAAACGGCGCCTGGGAGCGCGCTCTGGATGACTTGAATCGGCAGTGGCGGGAAAAAACGGCAGAGCCTGCTGTTCCAAGACTCGCAAAACGTCGAAACCCAGTATGACAGGGGAGACCGCAGCATCGATCGCGGCAAAAAAATGAAAGAGCGCAAACGCCACGTTGTGGTCGATGTCTTGGGCAACCTGTTGCACGTCCAGGTTCATGCCGCCAACCTTCACGATACGGTGGGGCTTGCGAGGTGCTACGTCGAACCGCGGAAAAGCATCCCAGCCTACAGTCCTTTTCTGGCGACACAGGGTATCGCGGCACCGCCGTTCGGTTTGTCGACGAGACCTTGGGGTTGACGCTGTACAATTCCGAGAAGATCCAAGATGGCTTCGCGGTCTTGCCCAGGCGCTCGGTGCTCAAGCGTACCTTCGCTTGGCTCGGAGCGTTCCGCAGACTCGCCAAGGATGTCGAAATCCTCACAGCCACCCTCGAAAGTATGATTCGCCTTGCCATGCTCAAGCTGACTCTTGCTAAATATGCCTGAACTTTTCCCAGACAGGGTCTAAATGATCGTCTGAATAAAATCAATGAGTACAACGCCCCTCCTCAGATTACGCTCTGGCATGGGAGGCGTGGCCACGGCAGCATTGCCTTCATTGATGACGTTTAGGGTCCTCAACGGCCAACCGTCGCACAGCGTGTCACGCAAGAGACCAGCCCACCAGACCCGACGGATTGCGTCAGCGGCGCGTGGCAACTGTTGCTCGCGGCTTGGCAACCGCTTCGTTTTTCTCAGCAGATTCCTCTTCATCGTACAATACGCTGGGTACACCCGTTTGTGGTTGCACGGATGGACATCGGCCCAGAACCGCCGATAAGAGCCCGTCTGGTAAATGCCCGGGCGCGTTTAGCAAGAGTCAGCTTGAGCATGGCAAGGCGAATCATACTTTCGAGGGTGGCTGTGAGGATTTCGACATCCTTGGCGAGTCAGCGGAATGCACCGAGCCAAGCGAACGTGCGCTCGACGCTCGTCCTGAGTTCAGCCGAGTGGCCCCAGCGCTTGGGCAAAACCGCAAAGCCAGCATGTATCTGCTCGGAATTGTACAGCGTCAACCCCAACGTCTCGTCGACAAGCCGAACGGCGGTGCCGCGATACCCGGAATCGCCGGAAAACGCTTGTAGGGTCGGATCTTTTTCGCGGATAGACGCAACGCCTCGCAAGCCCCCCCCTTGCCCCATCGTTAAAGTTGCGGTATCAGCCTCGATGTCCAACAGATTCCGCCACAATGTGTCGCTCCGTTCGACCGTGCTCAGGGCAAGTGCACCCTTTCGCTTTTTTGCCGCCATCGATGCTGCGGTCTTCGCTGTCGTATTGGGTGCTCACGCTTTGCGAGTCGATGATGCCGAAGCAAGAGTGAGGGCCTCTGCAGTTCTTTTCCGCCCGTGCCGATTCAAGTCATCCAACGCACGTTCCCATACACCTTTTTGTTCCAGCGGCGGAGATGGTCGTACACCGCTTTCCAACGGGGAAAATCGTGAGGCAATTGTCGCCATTGGGCGCCCAGTTTAACCAAGTACAGAATGGTATCGACAACCCACGACAATCCACTTACGCGAACGCTTGCACGCACTGCCGCGCCGAAGGTTGGGCTGGAAATAGCGTTCTATCCACACCTCAATTAATTCTAATTCAAATCGCTTGGATAACTCGCCGGCTTCCCCAAGCAGGGTTCGATCATGGAGATAGTAGCGATACGCTGACCAACTGGCGCATGGTTCCAACTCTGAAACTCACCAATGAATTCCTTCGGAAGACGCTCGGCCTCCAAGTGGAGATCTCTTTACCTACCACCAGAGCAGTTCCGGCTTTTCACAAAATCAAAACCTATCGACAGCTGACCGGCTGAAAGCCGGTGTTTTAAACCGCATGATGGAAAATCAACGTACGCAACTCTAATGCTGCCCATAAAAGATGCAACACATCAAAGATATCGCGCCGATATCGACGGCCTACGCGCCCTCGCAGTACTATCTGTTGTCGGGTTCCATATGTTTCCAGAACGCATTCCTGGCGGATTTGTCGGCGTCGACATTTTCTACGTTATATCGGGATATTTAATTTCCACCATAATATTCACCAGCCTCCAAACTGGCAAATTCAGTTTTGTTGAGTTTTACAGCCGCCGCATCCGGCGAATATTTCCTGCATTGCTCATCGTATTATCTGCATCTTTTGCTGTTGGTTGGAATATATTGTTAGCCGACGAATATAAGCAACTAGGAAAACACATTGCTGGCGCCGCAACGTTTATATCAAACTACATACTATGGCAGGAAAGCAGCTATTTTGATACCTCCGCAACGACGAAGCCATTACTACACTTATGGAGCCTTGGAATCGAAGAACAGTTCTACATCGCATGGCCTCTCTTGCTTGTTTTGACATGGAAGCAACGACTCAATCCTCAGGTAATCATCGTTCTAACCGCAACCATATCATTCTCACTCAACATCGCCATATATCAAAGCAGCCCTGTAGAAGATTTTTACTCCCCCAAAACTAGATTTTGGGAGTTGGCGAGCGGCTCTCTCCTTGCTTCCTCTATATTTTATAAAAACACATTTTTTGAGCGATTCTACTGTGCGTTAGAGGAGCACCTTAACAAGATACTTCACTTACCGCCAAAAAAAACAGCACGAGAACTGTTACGCAATTTTGAATCAGTTCTCGGAGTGATGTTAATCGTCCTTAGCGTACTCAATATCACCAAACAAAATGCATTCCCTGGCATCTTAGCAACAATACCTGTTATTGGTACGATATTTGTTATCTCGGCAGGAGCCCATACATGGCTAAATCGCTTTCTTTTGTCCAACCGAGTTGCGATTTGGTTCGGCACAATAAGTTATCCGCTATATTTGTGGCATTGGCCACTACTGGCATTTACGTACATCATAGATAACGAGATCCCGGGATATTTTGTCCGAATCACGACTACCGTGATTTCTATTGCACTCGCTTGGGCTACGTACGCGATAATTGAGCGACCGATACGCTTCGGAACACAACCCAAGAAAAAAACAGTCGCCTTGTTATCGCTGATGAGCCTTATTGGCTTTACAGGATGTATAACATATTGGAGAGAAGGAATACCAAATAGGTCATTTTCAGAGCGGCACAATGCGATTTCTGAGGCAGTAAACGATTGGAAATGGCCAGTAGGCCTAAACAAAATGGAAAAAGACGGGCTCATTCTTTATGGAAATTCCACACACCCCCCAACGATATTAATTGTCGGTGATTCCCATGTTATGCAATTCGGCCCCAGAGTTGTGCACCTCGGACAACATACTCAAATGCCTCCCGTGGCTTTCATGACAGACATAGGATGCCCGCTAGTGCCTTTTGTATTTGATGACGAGAGACATCAACACTGCAGATCTTTTGTGGACAAATTTCGTGAGATCTTGAAGAAATCGATCGATATACAAAAGATCGTTATAGGGGGATGCTGGAATTGTTACTTCATTGATCAAACCAAGCCATCCGGATTAGTACATCACCCCCAAACTTTTAAACTTGTCAATGACCCACAAAATTTCTACTACGAAAAGAGCGGGGCCAAGTCCCTATTTAGAGGCCACGATGGAAAGAAATTAGCGATCGCTTCGCTCAGAGAAATGCTCGCAGATCTCTCAAAAAACTATTCCGTGTATTTGCTCCTTGATAATCCAAATGGTGAATTTTTCAACCCGCGTAATATATTACGAAACAGACTAAATATTACAAGACGCATTGCGACTGACACAATCGACATTCCTCAGGAACAACTCAACCTCAATAATGAGCTACGGTCGATTGCTCTAGGAGCTGGCGCAAGAGTCATTGACCAAATCCACGACTTATGTCCCAATAATAAATGTTTTCGACTCGACAAGTTTGGTCGCCCCATTTACAAAGATGAAAATCATCTTCGATCTAGCTTTGTAATTGAGACAAAGAGTAAGTTAGACGATGTCTTTCTGGAGTAATTTACCCATTGAGAAAAATGCAACTGCAAAAATCAATTTTCCCAAACCGAAAGGCTGACAAAATACATTATAGATTATTTTCCATGCACGGCATAGTGGGCGATATATTAACAAGACAATCAAATCTCGGTTAGTGATATAGTATTGGGCATGGAAAAAATTGATGCTCGGAAGTTACCCCGCGAAGCCCAAGACGAAATGCGTCGGCAGGCGATGCGGATGCGTACGGAATTGAAATTACCATGGCGGGAAATTGGGCGGGTGGTTTGCGTCAATATCAATACGGTATCAATACGGTCATTGGTTGGTCCAAGCGTTATTCAATGGAGGGCGAGTCTGGTCTGAAATCGAAGACGCGAGGTCGTCGGTATTTGTCGGGACGGACGCTGACCCTGGCCCAGGAGTGGCAATTGCGATCGGTCATCGTGGGCGAGAATCCCAAGCAATTGAGTCTGCCGTTTGCCTTGTGGAACCGGCGGGCGGTGATGCAACTGGTCAAGGCGCTGTTCGGCATCGACATGCCAATTCGTACCGTCGGCGAATACCCGCTGCGCTGGGGCTACACGCCGCAGCGCCCGATGAAGCGGGCACTGGAACAAAATCCGGTCAAGGTTGAGCAATGGCGCAACGACACTTATCCGGCGATCGCGGCCCGCGCCAAGGCAGAAGGTGCCGTCATTTACTGGGGTGACGAAACGGCGGTCGCGGAGGATGGACACTGGCTGCGCGGCTATGCGCCGGTGGGACAGACGCCAGTGCTTGCGGCGCCGAGCAAACGGCATGGCCTGTCGATGGTTTCGGCGATCAGCAACCAAGGACTGGTGCGCTTCGAGTTCACCGAGGAAGCCATGAACACCGATTTGTTCATTGGCTTCATGGAGCGCCTGATCGCCGACAGCCGCCAGAAAGTCTTCCTGATCCTCGACAACCTGAAAGTGCATCATGCAAAACGCGTGACCGCTTGGTTGGCCGAGCGTAAAGCGCAGATCGAAGTCTTCTATCTCCCGCCGTACTCGCCCGAGATCAATCCCGACGAATACCTGAACAGGGATTTCAAAACCGAACTGCGATCCTCTGACCGAGCCACCAGCAAAAAATGTTGCTTCAAAAGGCGAACCGATTCATGGAATTCCTCAGAAAAACGCCAGAACGGGTTAGGGCTTACTTCAATCATTCGGCTGTCCAATATGCAGCATTTCAGGATATTTGATTGCCGGATTAATATTCTATTACGCAGGCCGAACAAACCTCATTTCACCCAAAACTTTAATGAAGCAAACGGCCACAATTTATCTGTAGAGCGCATTACAAAGATAACTTGACACCATTAATACAATTACCAACCACTCTTGACTTAGTATGACGTTGAAAATATTACACATCGATCTCGACTATCCTTTAAGCACTCTCCCTCGATACGAATTAGGGAAGAAACCGCATCCAGGGCTCTTAGCGGTATTGGAACGACAACGCAAACACTATGAGGATATTATACATTCCTTCAGCGAGTTTACTGAACCACTGTCTAAACTAAGCAGGCTCCCTCAATCTCTCCAGCTTTCACCCCATGACCTAACCCAACTCTCGCTTAGATACTCCCAAGCAATTCAAGGAAATCATGAGGCCAACGAATGGTTTAAGCCAATTGCAGGGGAAGTTGCTCGGGAAATCAGTCCTTGCTGGTTAAACGGCTGGATTCCAGGATTAGATGGAATGGCTCTTTATGCTTTTATGGCGCTTCATAAGCCTCAAAATTACATAGAAATTGGTTCAGGGGCTTCCACTAAATTTGCTCACCGAGCCGCTTCGGATTATCGGCTCTCTACCCGAATTATATCAATCGATCCTCGCCCAAGGAGTGAAATCGACAAATTATGTGACAAAATAATCCGCACCTCGCTCGAAGAAACCGATCTTGCTATATTTGATAATCTCAACGCGGGAGATATGCTTTTTTTTGACGGAACCCATCGATGCTTCACGAACTCCGACGTCACCGTTTTCTTCTTAGAGGTGCTGCCCCGTTTGAAGGCTGGTGTATTGGTCGGAATTCACGATATTTTTTTACCTTATGATTATCCTACGGAATGGGTAAGGAAGGGCTATTCAGAACAATACCTCCTAGCCGCATTGTTACTAGCTAATACGCCCATGTTTACCGTTGAATTTCCAGCATTATTTATTAGCTTCGATAAGCGTTTGAGCCAGCGTATGGAATCACTATGGGAGCAGATTCCTAATGTATTCGAAAAGCACGGCGGAGCATTTTGGATACGGACCAGTAAACCATAAATAGTTTCAGCCGCTTCACCAACTGAAGCTATGACCGGAGGGCCAAATCGTGACATCACATAGCGGCAGCAACTGGGGATCGAACAGCGTGCCTAAACTCGTACGTTCTCTGCTTTATTCTCGCCTTGTCAATGGCAGGCCTGCTGAACCCCCATGACAATGTGTCCAAGGGATTCAGATGGCTAGACTATTAAGCTACTCTAAAACTCAATCCCATTTTAGAAGCTTGTCCAGGGAAATCCTACGCACGTATTATAGGCCCGGAACTGACGGGGTATATAATATGGAGCCCAGGTGTTACCAATGGCGTAACCTTGTGCGCTATTTGATGTAGCCAGAGCAAGGGCAGAATTAAACTCGCTTAAAGATATTTGCCTGACATCAACGCTACTACTCGACGCCCCCCAAAATATTTGCGGGCTTCCCCAGTCATATATAGCATCTGCGCCATAAAGAATATCGCCGTCTTCCGACGCTCCAGTGAATGAAAACTGCCCTGTTAAGCCTGGCATGTTCCCAGACAACGTACCAATCTCGTGAAAAAACATCACGCCTCGTTCTACAAGAACCGTGGTTTGCGCAGGATACGTGACTGGCGGCGGGCTTGAAGGCTTTGACATATAATTCCCCACTGTAGCAGCGCCGAAGAACCTCCATGCCCCCAACACACCGTCCCAAGTTCGACTGTTCATCGCCGGCCAGAGGTTACATTCTTGATCAAAATGCCAGCACACCCCATTATATACTGTTCCAGACGAATTTCTATATTCGTGACATGCACCCCAAACACGATCTTGTAGCGGTCCGTCTTCCGCTATGGCCCAGTAGGTCATACCGGCATCAACGCTTGCGTACGCAGCTTGCCCCACTATAACCAGGCTCCCAAAAATAAGAGCAATGTATTTTCTCATCTCGATACCTTTCAAAAATCCCAGTTTAAAAGAGCCTTACACGTACCAGCTGGCGTATTCGTTTTTGCTGAATTTAGAGCGGACGCCCATTGGCTGACTGATATAACTTTGAATGCTCCTCCAAATTGCTGATCAATAGTGACGCTATCGCTAGCCCATTGAGAATCAATGCGGCCACTATATGTTCCATTTATTGAGTCTGTCATTATTACGGTTGGATATGCAAGCGCTAGTTTGCGCCCCGGATATCCATTCGCATTAAATGTATTTCCGCGCTGAGCCCATACATATATTTGAGGACCAGGCGCACTCGGTCTCTGGTAAATGTAGATGGCACTAGGGTTTAGATTGCATCCGGCGTCAAAGTCCCAGCACTCTCCATATGAATCTGTCTGACTATTTGTGTTCCGCCAGATGCGGCATTTGCTATATATGGTCTGTTTATTACTTCCAGATGTGTCTACGTACTTGTAATAAGTATATCCAGAGTCGGCAAAATTTGAAGGTATTGCTTTGCAATTCACAGAGAATGCAACCAAGCATATAAATAATAAAACATGATGGAATGACTTAAACATTTACGCCTTCTATACCATAAGTTATCGTTTTCATATTAAATCCCCAGATTACCGTTCATGCCTTCTCTAAAGCAGGAACAGCATAACTAGATAGATACCACCAATTTGAAATGCGACTCAAAACCGCAAAACACCGTTACCACAACAGCACAACCCCGCCAGATGTCAATATTTTCCATAGACGCACCCTATTTGGCCGCCCATAACCAGCCTCTATTTGGTAACCCCCCCGCGATCATCGCCATGATATTTTGTCAAATTCATACATATGGCCTCCGTTCGATAATAATGCCAGTTGAAGTGAGTTTTTTGATATCTGATTGCTTTAGATGGTAATCCGCAAACATTTGACGGGCTTACGTGACAATTAAGAAGATACTGCCACTGTTTACTTGCCATCATCCAACTCTTTCCAAAAGTAGATGGCTCGATGTATGAAGTTCTTTTCTTTACGCTTAGCAAACTCAAGCCCGAAGTGCTGACCGGCGAGCAGTTGCAGCAGCGCTTATTCTTGAACCGTCGCCAGGGACAGCCGGTTGACTCCGGCCTTGTGGGCGGTGGCCAGCACCTTGGCGACGACGGCATAGGACACCGCCTGGTCGGCGTGGACGATGTACAGGCCTTCCGGATTCTGCTGCACCCGTTCCCGGAGCTTCGCCTCCAGCTCCGCCAGACCGGCGATCTCGGTCTTGTCCAGCACGATGCGCCCCTGGGCGTCGATGCCGATCGGGGTCGATTGGCTGTCGTCCGAGGCGGCCACCGCGCCGGTCTTGGGCAGGTTGACGTTCATGCTCTGGGTCAGCAGCGGCGCCGTCACCAGGAACACGATCACCAGCACCAGCATGACGTCCACCAGCGGAGTGACGTTGATCTCGCTCATCACTTCGTCGCTGTCGCCCCCGGTTTTCATGGCCATGGCGTCTCTCCTTCAGCGGTGGGCGGTCTCGGCGGCGACCAGGTGCAGGAAGTCTTCGGCGAAGATTTCCAGCGCCTGCTGCTTGCGGCGCGATTGCCGCATCAGGAAGTTGTAGGCCAGCACGGCCGGCACCGCGACGGCGATGCCGATGGCGGTGGCGATCAGCGCCTCGCCGATCGGGCCGGCCACCACTTCCAGGCTGGCCTTGCCGCTTCGGCTGATGTCCTGCAGGGCGTGCATGATGCCCCAGACGGTCCCGAACAGACCGACGAAAGGCGCCGTAGACCCGATACTGGCCAGGACCGTGAACCCGATATCCGACAGCCGGGATTCGCGCTCCAGCTGGCGCTTGAGTTTGCGCTCCAGGGTCGCCACCAGATCCCCGCGGTGCTTCAGGCTGGCCGCACCGTTGCCGTTGCCGCTGTCGAACACCTGGAAACCCGCGCTCGCCAGCCGGTAGAGAGGACAGCCGCCGGCTTCACCCATCCTCAGCCGCGCCTCGTCGAGCGAGGCCGCACTCCAGAATTTTTCCTCGAACAGGCGGTTACCCACGGCATGCCGCCAGTATTGCCCCCCTTTCAGCAGGATGACGGTCCAGGTCAGGACGGAAAACGAGATCAGCACCCAAAGGGTGACGTTGATGATGAGCGCGGAAGTATCGGTGACCATGATTCCTGCCAGTGCTGTCAATGAGTCAGAGAGAATTCGAGCGGCACCACGACCCAGCTCGCCACGGCCTTGCCGCCCTTGGTGGCCGGGACGAAGCGCCAGCGGCGGACGGTTTCCAGCGCGGACTCGTCGAGGATGTCGTGGCCGCTGCTGGCTTGCAGCTCGACTTCCGCCGGAATGCCGCTGGGCAGGACGTGAACCTTCATCGTGACCCTGCCCTGCCAGCGCTGCTTCCTGGCAAACGCTGGGTATTCCGGCAAGGGATTGTGCAGATAATTGGCGTTGAAACTCGCGGGAGTCGATGCGGGGACTGAACTACCGCTCCTCCCGCCTGGCACGCCTTCTCCGCCCGCGGCGGACGACGCTTCGGGAGGGGGCGCGGCCGGCTCGCTCCGTGGCGCGGCGTCCCCTAGCGTCCGCTCGGGCTGGACCGGGAGCGGCCTGGGCAGGGTCTTCGTCAACGGCTTGGGCTTGGCGACGGGCTTGGGTTTGGGCGGGGTGACCGGCTTCGGCGGCGCGGTCGGCGCCGGGGCGGGCTGGGCGGCGGGCTCCGCCGGCTTCGGCGCCGGGGCGATCATTTCCAGCGACACCTCGATGGGCTGCGACGGCCGCTCTTCCGGTTCCAGCAGCTTCAACTGCCGGTAAGACCACCAGACAGCGAGATGCGCCAGGGACACTACCACCAGAATCGCGCTGCCGGGGCGATACAGGGACTCGGCTCCGCTGCTCTTCGAGTCGGTCTGGACAAGGGGAACTGCGGCCATGGCTGCTGCGGCGAGATACCCGGTCAAAACTCCAGGTTCAGAGACACGTAGACCGACCGGCCGATGGCGGGAAGTCTGACGACGTCTTGCGCCTTGATGCTTTCGACGATGTCCACGCCGCCCAGCGGATGGTAGTAGAGCTTGTTGAGCAGGTTGTCTGCGCCCACGTCGACCCTGAGGTGCTCGCGCTGGTAGCTGGTGCGCAGGTTGAGCAGGACGTAGCCCGGCGTGGTCGGCTCCGCATAGCTCTGGGCCACTGCCGTCTTGCTGTCCACCAGGTTCACCGAAATCGCGCTGTCGACCACGGCCGAGCCGGCGGGGATGCTGTGCTCCAGCGACACGGTCGCGTTCAGCGGCATCATGTGGTAGAGGTTGACCGAAGTCGGCGCCAGAAAGCCGTTGACCGGCCAGAACTGCTGATTGTTATTGCACAGGCCTGCCAGTGAGGTCCCCACGTAGGGGCAACCCATCGAGCGCTGGCCGTCGTTGCCCACGCCGCGCACGTAGGCCGCGACCACCTTGGCCGCGAAGCTGCCGGCGGGCGATTCCGGCAGGAAGGCGTAGCGGGCCGAGAAGTCGCCGCCGTACATGTCCGCATGGCTCAGGTTCACGAACTGCATGCCGTGGAAACCGTTGGAATACTGCGCGACCTTCTGGCCGTAGATGTAGTCGTTCACCCGCGTGTAATAAGGCGTCAGGCTCACGCTCCAGACCTGCTGCCGTTCGTCGTGCCAGTTGGCGGTGAAAGTCGCCGTGTAGGCCGCCTCGGGTTTGAGGTCCAGGTTGCCCAGGTAGGAGTTGCCGTCGCCGAACCAGGTGATCATCGAGTTGGGCCCGGCCCAGGCATAGCGCTCGTACAGGTTGGGCGAGCGCTGCTTGCGTGAGAGGCCCAGCTCGTAGCGGCTGTTGGCATCGGGGGTGAAGGCCGTGGTGGCGGTGACGTCGAAGTTGTGATCGACCCGCGACCGGTTGGCGGCGTTGAAGGGCGTGGCCCAGAAGCTGTAGAAGGCGCCGTTGTCATAGCCCTGGACCCGGCCGGTGTTCATCCACACCATGTCGTTGCGCACGCCGAGCTGGGTCAGCCACTCCTTGTTCCAGTTCGCCTCCCACTCGGCGAAAGTGCCGAGGCGGTTGCGCTGTCCGTCGTTGATACTCAGGAAGTCCTGCGGCATGTGCATCCCCTGCCCAGGCCACCAGTCCTGCAGTCCCTGCTGGAAGTACTCGCTGCCGACCCGCACGGTGTGGACGTCGTCCACCGGCAGATGCGCCCGCACCCGGTAGCCGAGGTCCGAACCGTCGGCCTTCATCGGCATGTTTCCCTTTTTGCGATCCGGCAGCAAGTCCATCAGATGCCAGGTGGAGTGGTAGTAGACCCGCGCATCCAGCTTGCCCCAATCGAAGCTGTTCTCGTAGCTGAAGCCGCCGAGCAGCCCGGTGTTCTCGGCCACGTCCATGCGCTGGTTCGGGAAACCCTGGTAGGGAATGTACTGACCGGTCACGTCCGCCGAGAGAAAGCCGTTGTCGAGCTTGGTCGAAGCCCGCAGGTTCATGTTGGTGCTCAGGTACCGGGTCGGCAGCACCGTCGGACCGCCGTTGCCCGCCATGTAGTTGTTGCCCTTCGCCCAGGATCCGCCGTAGTCGAAGGCGAAGTCTTCGCTGGCGATGGAGCCGCTGAAGTTGTTGCCGAAGGTGTCGCTGTTGCTGCGGAACATGCCGCCCAGCTTGCCGGTGTAGGCCATCTGCCCGGCCTTGGCGAAACTAGGCGCCGCCGGGTCGACCGAGATGGTGCCGCCGATGGAGTCGCCGCCCTGGCTGACCGGCGTGACGCCGGCCATGATCGAGGCCTTGCCGACCGAAGCCGGCGCGACATAGGACAGCGCCGGGTTCATGTGGTTGCTGCAGGCGGAAGTGATGTTCATGCCGTTGACCAGGATCTTGACCCGGTCGTCCGCCATGCCGTGGATCGCCGGCAGGCTGGAGACGCCGCCGCCGGTGTACAGGCTCACCCCCGGCACGTCCTTGAACAGGCTGGCGGTGTCCATGGTCTGCGCCTTCTTTTCCTCCAGCTGCTCCTCCGGCAGATCCTCGGTTTCGGGCGAAACCTCGTCTTCCTCGCCATAGACGGTGATCTTGTCGAGTTCCACGACGTCTTCCGCCGCCTCGGCAGATCCGACTCGAAGACCGGCGGAACCGAAGATGAAGAGGAACGGCGCCAGGACCCACGCCTCGCGGCGAAGTCGGGAACGGCGAACGCCGGTTGCCGGCAAACCTGAACCTGAATGCGTATTCATGAATTTCCTGCACCTGATGGCGAATCGGCTCCAATGCTCTACAAGTTCTGCGCCATTCATTCCCCAAAGCTTCCCTTTTCCCCGTCCCCGTCGACCCGCCGTCGCCACTCGGCCGAGCCTCCCGGCCGCGGGGACGAAGAAGACGACGCCATATCAGTGAGTTGCATCCACGCCGCCGGGTTCCTCCCCCGCCGCCGTCAGGGCCGGGCGAAACGACCGGCCACGACCCCGCCCGGAGATGTTGAGCGATATCACACACAATACTGTGTCATTTCACGCAGTTCCGTTTTCGGCGATCAGAAGTCCATGCCTCAGAGGCGGATACGCTACGCTTGTCCCCTTTCCCCCGCCGTTTACGGAGAGAGAAAAAAACGGGGCCGGATCAATCCCTTCAGTGGACGAAACTCGGTGAGGCAACAATCACACCAATTAAAAATCCATCAATAAACAATCGATTACATCCTGTTCATCCGCTACAGAGGGTGCCTTCACACATCCGTTGCGCGATCTCACCGGGCCGCGGCGCAGCCCTTTGCAAAGAGCCTTGGCATGCGCACTCAACGCCGCTTGAGCCTGAACTCCATCGTCAGCATTGCCCGCTGCTCCACGGCCCGGCCTTCCCGGAACGCCGGCTTGAAACGCCAGTGCCGGATCGCCTCGAGCGCGGCCTCGTCGAACGTGTCGCGGGGGCTGGCAGCCACGACCCGGGCATCGCCGAGGAGGCCAGCCGCCGTCACCCGGACTTCGAGCCGGACCCAGCCTTCTATGCCCCGGCGCCGGGCCACCTCCGGGTATTCGGGCACGACCCGGAACAGGACGATCAGGGGATTGCCGCCGCCCCCTGCGCCTTCGGCGCCGCTCGCAAGATCTCCCGGGGCTGCCGGCATCTTCCGGAGATTCCATTGCGCTGGCGGCGCTGTCAGCCGCGAATCGGTCCCAGCCACGGCCGGAAACTCCACCCCCGTGCCCCGCGCGGGGATGTCCAGCCGGGGCGCGGCGACGCCGGGCATCCGGGGCTCCGGCTTCGATCGGGACACGGCGGGGGCACGGGACAAACGCGGCGCCGATGGCGTGGACGGCTTCGCGGAATCGGGCCGCGCATCCGACGGACTGCTCTCGGCGGGCGATTCGGTCACGGTCTTCCGTGTCTGCGACGGTGGCGGCCCGGACTCGGCGGGTCTGGGAGGGAGCCGGACGAAGTCCACGGGTACCGGCTGCGGCCCGGGCTCCTCGATGAAGTCTTGCCGGCGTACCAGCGTGGCAATCAAGAGGAGCAGGGCCAGATTGACGATCAGGGCAGCGCCACAGCGCGCCGATGCCGCCCCCAACGCGCGTAGCGGTATGCCGGGAGTGGCGGCGTTCACGGAGGTTCGGGCGAGGAGCTGGCCGCCACCGAAATGTTGGTGAAGCCGGCCAGCCGGAGCTGGTCCATGACCTTCACCAGCAGCCCCGTCGTGGTCCGGGCGTCGGCCAGGATGATGGCCGAGCGCGCCGGATTGCCGAGTCCCGAACCTTCGAGGCGGGCACGCAACAGGCGGACGTCCACCGAGACGTTGTTGAGCCAGACTTGCTCGTCCGCGCCGATCGTGACGACGACCTCGACGTTGCGCGCCAGCGTCGCCGTGGCGGCCCTGGGACGCTGCACTGCGATGGACGACTCGCGGATGAACGAGGTCGTCACCAGGAAGAAGATCAGCAGGATGAACACCATGTCGATCAGGGGGGTGAGATTGATCGCATCGGCGCTCTCTTCGGCGCCGCCTGTCCGCGACATGAACGAACCGCGGCGTTTCATGGCGACCGGCTCCCGATCATGGCTCGCTCGCCGGCCTCCGCCCGCCGGCTCAGGTCATAACCCGCACCCACGCCGGAGAGCCCCATGACCAGGCCGGTCAGCGTCGTGATCAATGCCTGCGACACGCCGCGTGCGACGATACGGGTTTCGGCACTGCCGAACACCCGGATCAGGTCGAAGGTCTCCACGATCCCCGTGACGGTCCCCAACAGGCCCAGCATGGGGAGGATGCCGGACAGCGTCCGGATGAGCCGGAGATGGCGCCACAGCGCGATGCGTAGCTCGACGGCCTCCACCTCCGAACGGGGCCGCCTCCGCACCCTGGGCAATACGCGCAGGAAATACCAGTAGCGGTCCAGGATCAGCCCCCACGACAGCAGCGAAACGCCCAGCAGCGGCCACATCACCGGACCGCCCGCATCCATCAGCTCCTCGACGCGCCGAGCCGCGGCCAGCACGGTATCCACCACAGACGAAGACCCGGCCGCTGCCATCCCACCGTCACCCTTCGAGGAGCCGCGGCCCGCCCGCGACCGGAACGATCCGGTCTCGCCGGCCTGTGAGACGGGCGGACAGGGCGGCGGAGGCCTGTGCCTCCAGCAGCGTGCCCAATGTCTGAGCCTTGCCGACCAGCACGCTGTGCAGCAGCAGGATTGGTATGGCGGTCACCAGACCCTCGACGGTGGTCACCAGCGCCTCGGAAATCCCCCCAGACATCAGCCTGGGGTCCCCCGAGCCGTGCAGGGCGATGGCCTGAAACGTCCGGATCATGCCGGTCACCGTGCCGAGCAGCCCCAGCATGGGCGCTATGGCCGCGACCAGTTTCAGGAGCCCCAGAGCCCGTTCCAGGCGCGTCCGCTCGCCGGCCAGGGCTTCATCCACCGTCAGATACAGCGCGTCCTCGTCCTCGGTCTGAGCCTGCTCCAGCCGAAGGAGCACCCGGCCCAGGGGATTGTCGGACCGCGCCTCGAGCGATCCCAACTGCCTGCGGATGCGCCGACTCGTCCGCGCCAGGTCGGCAAACCGGCAGCCGCCGAGGACGAGCGCGAACGTGGCCAGAGCCAAGATGAGGTAGCCGACCGCGCCCCCTTGGGCGATGCGTTCCGCCAGATCCGGCACCTGCACCAGTAGCTGCAAGGTCTGACCACCGGAAGGGTCGAGAGCGACCGGCGCCAGCGAATCCGCGTCCGCCTCGGCGAACCGCTGCGCCAGATCCAGCAGGGCCGAAGACGGCTGGCGCGCCAGCTCCGCCAGGGCGCGGACCTCGGGCGCGTAGACCAGATAACGCCTGCCGGCGATGAAACCGAAGCCGCCGAGCCGGACTACCTCGCGTTCCGCCATCCGTCCATCCGGAGCATAGACCGGGGCCCGGAAGGTCGACACGCGTCCCAGGGCGTCCATCTGGGCCCCCAGGCTGGCGAACAGGTCTTCCAGTTCGGCGGCGGCAGGCACGTGTTGCGGATCGGCCAGGCGATCGAGGAGTCTGCGCTGTCCGGGGCCGTCGCCGGCGAGGTAATTCTGCTCGTAGAAGAGCTTGAGATTCGCAGCGCTTTCCCGAACCGCGAGGAACAATGCTTCCAGGGCGGCGGTCGGCGCGGCCCCGAGGCCGGATGGTTCCGGCGGAGGTGCCGGGAAGCCGGGCCGGGCCGTCGCGAAGAACACGAGTCCCGCGGCGGCTCCGGCCAGGTTCCGGAAAAGGGAAAGCCCCTTCATGGCGAAGGCGACCGTGGCCCCGGCAGGGGCAAGGACAGGAGCTGCGGGGGCTCCAGCTTGCGCGCGGCGCGCAGGCCGAGCGCGATGGCGCGGTCGTAGCGGGGCGCGAGTCTGTGCCATTGCCTGTCGCGGTCGTCCCACATGCCCGACTCGCGGCCATCCAGGGTTTGATAATACAGGGCCAGACGGCCGATGCTCAGGAAATCGACCAGGCGTTCGCCCTCCTCCGTCCGCAGCAGGTCGCGGTAGGCTTCCACGGTTTTCCCATATTCGAGTTCCGCCCGGTACGCCTCCAGAACGCGCCGGTATTTTTCGGCGATGTCGACACCAGGCTCGGCCAGCAGCTTTTCCAGCCCGTCGATGCGGCGCTTGCGCTCGGTGAGCGAAAACGGCGGACCGTTCTCGATCTCCTGCCTCAACCGGGCCACCGCGGCCTGGATGAGCGCAGGAACCGCTGACTCGAAGGGCAGCGGAGCCGAAGAAGCGGGACGGGCGGGCGCTTCCGGCGGCCCCTCCTTGCCGGCACGGTCCGCGGACGGCGTCCGGTCGGCAGCCGGCGCAACGGCCGCCTGCCCGAAGAAGGCTCCGGTGACGAGGAGGACACTGGCGAACAGGGGCCGGAGCGGAAAGCGCCGGGCCGTATCTGCACGGGTCGAGTCCAGAAACTTCATGACCGCCTCACCCTGGTCGTCTCGATCAACGTGAAAATCGCAGCGACCTCGATCACTCCTCCGGCGATCCGGGAGTAAGGGCCGGACCGGCCAGGGCTGCCTGCATCGCGGTCCAGACCTCCCAGGTCAGCCTGCCGACATGACGGTAGCGGACGATGTTGCCGCCGTCCACCGCATAGGTCTCCGGGGCCCCCATGACCTGGAACGCCGCACCGAGGGTACCGCGCTCGTCGAACAGCACCTCGACATAGGGATCGCCGAGACGGTCCAGCCAGCCCAGTGCCGCATCACGCTGATCCACGTAATCGATGCCGTAGATCTTCACGCCGGCATTGCGGGCGAGGTCCACCAGCAGCGCGTGCTCGTCGCGGCAGGCGGCGCACCAGCTCGCCCAGAAGTTGACCAATGCAGGTCCCTCGATGTCTCCGTCACGAATCGTTCTGGACAGATCGCGCAGCGCGGGCAGTTCCAACGCCGGCAGACGCTTGCCCAGCAGCGGCGAGGGAAGCGTATTGGGATCGAGGTTCATGCCCTGGAAAAACAAAAAACCCAGGATGGAAAAGATCAGCAGCGGCAGAAGGAGAAAGAGACGGGGCATGGCCGGACTCCTGACAGGCCGGGTGTAGAAGGACTGGACACCCCGGACTGCGCTCGTCGGGGATGATCCCATGAATCGATAGGCACTACCTGGAAAATACCGTGCATTTCAACATCGACCTGGACGATGAAACCGGCCTCCGTTTGAATGGTCTCGCCGGGGCCGACCGGATCGCCGGTCTGCAACCGGAAGACCGGCAGAAGAACGCTCAATGGACCCTTCACCGCAGATAATCCACCCCCCGGTTCCGGGCGCGCCTGGCATCATGGTAGTACTTGTACTTCACCAGGGTGTCGAGACCGTGGCAGTCGACGCAGAACACCTTGTCGGCGTCCTTCGCCCGGAGGAACGCGTCGCGGTTGCTGCCTTCCAGGTTTTCCCGGTTGGCGGAGGGCGCGATCGTCCCGTCCTTGCCCGGCGGCGGGATCTTGTCGGCATCCCAGACGTGCGGTTCGTGGCAGGTGATGCAGGCGATGCCGCCGAAGTCCGCCGGCTCTTCCCTGGCCCCCAATAGCGGCAGGATCTTCTGATCGGAGCGCAGCACCAGATCCCTTTGCGGGTGGCTGAAGTGATGGACCACCTTCTTCTCGCCGACCCCGCCCTTCTGGTGGCAGTTCAGGCACAGTCCATCCCGCTCGAAAGGCGTCTCGTCCATCGCCGGGCCGGGCTGCGGCTCCACCTTCCTCGCCGCGAACAGGAAGCGGCGGTCGCCCTTGCCGCGGTGCAGCGTATGGCAGCTTCCGCATACGCCGGTGGCGGACGGCAGTTCGCCCAGGGCGTTCTTCTGGTCCTTGGCGGTGATCCGCAGGTCGTGGTCGGTACCCACGACGGTCTGCTTCCGTTTATGGCAATGGCTGCACAGCTCGCCGTCGCGGTCGGTCTCCACCAGGGCGGAGGTATGGGGTTTTCCGCCGTGCACGGAGTGACAGGTGAGGCAGCCCACCGTCCTGACTTCCCTGCCGCCGATCCGCACCGGCTCGTCCAGTTCGGCGTTGACGGGATGCACGCCCTTCTTCCTGGCGTCCTTCTCGTCTTCGGCGTGCTGGCGCTCGTGACAGTTCCTGCACAGGCTTTCGGCGTTCGCCACGCCTTCCGGCAGCAGCGAGGTGCCGGCGCTGCCGTCGTGGACGCGGTGGCAGGTCTGGCAACCGACTTCGGTGATTTCCGGCCTGCCTTTCCACAACACCGGCCTGGCGCCGGACTCGTCCGGCTCGCGCTTGACGTTGACCGGGTGCACGCCCTTCTCGTGGGCCTCCTCCTTGCTCTTGGTGAATTGGCGCCGGTGGCAGGCGGCGCACAGTTCGCCCTCGGCGGTTTCCAATACCGTGGTCTTGCCGTCGCCGTGGCCGCCATGGACCTGGTGACAGGTCTGGCAGATCAGCTCCTTGTGATCACCGAGCGCGGCGCCGCCGGCGGTCAGGCGCTCCGGCAGTCCTTTGCGCAATTCGTTCTCTGTGGGATAGCCCTTGGCCTCCGGATGCTGCGGTGGCATGAAGCGTATCCCCAACGGATGGTTGAGGCCCTTGCGGCCCTTGGTCCCCTCGGCGGACCCCGCAGGCACCGGCGCGTCGACACGAGCGCCCTTGACCTTGGATTCGTGGCAACGCTCGCACAGGTCGCCGCCGCGGTTCGGCACGCGCAGCCAGGCATTGCCGTGGGCGGGATACAGGGTCTGCGCCTTGTCCGCGTCGGTATGCGGGGTGTGGCAGGAAGTGCAGAGCAGCTGTTTGTTCCCGGTGACCGGAAACTTGTCCGGAAGCTTGTCCTTGCGCGGTTTGAGCCCCGCATGGCGCTTCTTTTCCTTGGGGCTTTCGTAGACGGTGGGATGCTGTGCACCCCGGTGGATGGTCAGGCGCGAGTCCATGACCGCGCCGTTGTGGCAGCTGTAGCACATACGGTAGGAAGCCTCCGGCAGCGCGCCTTCCGTATCGGCGGCGCGGACCTCGGGCGGCGCATCGCCGGCCCAGGACAGGTGGCAGAGCAGGCAATCCTTTTGCGACAGCTCGGTACGCTGGCCGCTTCCCCTGCTGGAGACGGCACGCCCCGGATAGCTCACCCGGTAGCTCCAGACCCGGCTGGCGCCGGTTTCGGCGACGTACAGCCGGCCGTCGCGGAAATGGAGTCCGGTGGGCGAGTCCAGCCTGACCGGCTGGCCGTCCGCCTGCCGCAGCAGTCCCAGGAACTCACCCTTGCGGAACACCGAGATGGTGCCGAAATAGCCGTCGCTGACGAAAAACGCGTCCTGCTCCCGGTCGACGGCGAGGCCGTTGGGCCGGAACAACTCGCCCTCGTCGAGGCCGAAACGGCCGATCTGGGAAAACACACGCCCGCTCTTGTCGAATACCTGGACGCGGGCATTGACGATGTCCACCACGTTGAAATAACCGTCGCGGTCCTGCGCGATCTGGAACGGGTACTGGAAGCGCCCCGGCTCCCCGCCGCGCCCGCCGAAGCAGCCGAGCCCCCGGCCGTCGGCCAGCCGGGTCCGGCACACGCGGTGGCTGCGCCGGTCGGCCCAGAAGGCGACGCCGTCCTGTACGCTGACGGCCACCGGCTCCGGCGGCAGGCTCGGCGGGGAGCTGGCTGATGGCGATCCGCCCGGCTGCGGGGACGGCTCCGGCATGGGTTCGATGGGGAGTTCCAACACCTTCAGCACCCCACCCTCGGGGCGTAGCAACACCAACCGGTGATGGCCGGTGTCGGCGACCACCAGCCCTTCCTCCGACAGGGCGAAGTCCATCGGCAGCTTCAGCAGGTCGGCGCCGCCCAGGATTCGAAGGACTTCACCGTCCGGCGACAGCGCCACGATCCGGTGATGGGCGCCGTCGAGCACGTAGACCCGGCCCTCACCGTCCGTGGCAACGGCCGAAGGCTGCTCGAAGCCGGCTTGGTACCCGACCGGATCGGACGCCACCACCGCCTCGAACGCGCCGGCCGCCACCGGCCACAGCCCGATCAGACCGGCCGCGATCGCGGCGGCACGGCGCAGCACGAGTGCAACATTCCTCGCCATGATCGCGTCAGCGCAGGATGTCGATGATCTTCAGCCGTTCGTCGTCGGACTGGTAACGGCCGAAGAACTGCGGAATCACATGCCTGCGGATGGCCGAGGCCTGACGCGAATCCGCGCCGAGGGCCGAGAGATCCAGCAGGGGGGAGTCTTCGGTATGGCACTTCGCGCAGGCCGGACCTTCCTTGCTCAATGGAGCATGCAGACGGGCCTTGAGCTGCGCCCTGGCGGCGAGATCGCCCTCCTGCCACTCGCGGCCGACCCGTTCGGCGAACGCCGTTCCGGGCAGGACGAACGCCGGCTCGCCCCGGTAGAACGGCGCGATCTTGAATTTGCCGTCGATCGGCACCGAATTGTCCAGGTTCCGTCCGGTCCGGAACCGGCTGCCATCGGCAGCGGCCGGCCGGCGGGCGGCATAGTCGAACCAGCGGTACTCCAGCCGCACGTCCTCGGGCCGGAAGTGGCAGGTCTCGCAGGCGACGTAACGGCTGTGCATGTTGAGGAAACTGCGGGTACGGAGTTTCTTGCTGTGCGGCTGGGGACGGTGGCAGCCCTGGCAGTAGGTTTCGCCTTCGTGCAGTGGCGGCTCGATCCGTTTGTGGAACGCCGGTACCGCCATCTTTTCCCGGAGCTTGACGTCCTTGTGCTCGCGCACCTGTTCCTCCGCCTTGCCGATGGCTTCCTGCGTCGGCGCGGCCGACTCGACCCGCTGGACGAACAGCGGCTCGCCGGCGAAGGACGAACCGCCGTTCGCCCAGCACGAGAGGGACAGCACCAGACCCGCGGGTCCCAACTTCATCTTGTCCTTCAACTTCATCTCCAAGCACCGTTCGGCGAAACCGGCTCAGTACACGTCGCGCAGATAGCGCCGGGAGGCGGCCATGGCCTCGAGGTATTCCTCGGCCTGCTCCTGCGTCCTTCCGCCCTCCTGCATCACGATCGCCAGCAGCGCCCGGTGGACGTCCTGGGCCATGCGCGAGGCGTCGCCACAGACGTAGAAACAGGCGCCCTCCTCGAGCCAGGCGTACATCTCCCTCGCGTTCTCCAGCATTCGCGTCTGTACGTATACCTTCCGCTCCTGGTCGCGCGAGAAAGCCAGATCCAGCCGGGTCAGCACGCCCCGCCTGAGCTTGTCCTCCCATTCCTCCCGGTAGAGGTAATCGGTGGCGCGGCGCTGGTCGCCGAAATACAGCCAGTTCCGGCCCCTGGCGCCGGTGACCTCGCGTTCCTCGACGAAACCCCGGAACGGCGCGATGCCGGTGCCCGGCCCGACCATGATGAGCGGCGTCTCCGGGTCTTCGGGCAGGCGGAAATGTTTGTTCGGCTGCACGAAGATGGCAAGCCGCTCCCCCGGCCCGATGCGACCGGCGAGATAGGTGGAACAGACCCCTTCCCGGTTCCGGCCATGGGCGTGGTAACGCACCGCGCCGACGGTGAGATGCACCTGGCCGGGATGGGCCTTCATGCTGGAAGCGATCGAATACAGGCGGGGCGGCAGGCGCCGCAGGACGTTGACGAAGGTCTGGGGCGAAATGCCCTGGATCGGGAAATCCTCGACCAGATCGATGATCTGGCGGCCCCACAGGTAGCCTTCGAGCCGTGCGGGATCAGGATCGGACAGCAGGCCGGCGAGAACCCGGCTGTCGCACAGTTCCGCGTATTTCTCGACCAACACCCGGCTCAGACCGGTGATGTCGAGATGCTTGTAGAACGCTTCCCGCAAGCTGAGGGTCTCCTTGCCCAAGGTCACCTCGCTGTAGCCGTCGGCCTGCAAGGCGGCCAGCAAGGCTTCGACGTAGGCGGGGTCGTTCTTCGGATAGACGCCGAGGGCATCTCCCGGCTCGTAGCTCAGACCGGAATCGCCGAGATCGATTTCGATATGGCGGGTCTCCTTGGCCGAGCCCTCCCCGTTGAGATTGACGTTGCGCAGGACCGCCGCCGGATAGGGATGGGTCTTGCCGTAGCCGGACTTGGCCACGGCGTGATCCACCGGTTCGGCCTCGAGCGGCCGTTCGATGCCGGTGTCGCCGATGATGGCGCGGCAACAGCCGAGCACTGCGTCGATCCAGGCGGCTGCCGCCTCCTCGAAATCGGCATCGGCATCCACCCGGTCGAGCACCCGGCTCGCCCCCAGTCGCTGCAGGAAGGCATCGAAATCCTTGCCGGCCTTGCAGAAGTGCTTGTAGCTGCTGTCGCCGAGGGCGAACACGGCGAACTTGAGGTGCTCCAGCCGCGGCGCGGTTTCGGCGTAGAGATAGCCGTGCAGCTTCTCCGCCGGAAGCGGCGGCTGACCCTCGCCGTGGGTGCTGACGATGACGAACAGCAGCCTTTCGTTGACGATTTCACGGGGATCGTAATCGGCCATGTCGGCCAGCTCGACGCTGTAGCCCCAGGCCTTCAGCCGGGCTTCGAGATCGGCGGCGACGCCCTCGCCGTTGCCGGTCTGGGAGCCGAACAGGATGGTCAGCGACGTGATGGGGGCATCGGGCTCGACCAGCGGCGCGGGAACCGGTACGGCAGGCGTCCCTCCGACCAGCCGACCCCGGATGCGCCGCCACAGGCCGTCCTTGGCGGAACCGCTGCCGATCATCACGCGCTGGAAGTGGTCGTAGCCCACGACCTCCGTGACCGGCGCCCGCCGGGAACGCGACAGCGGCGAGAGGAGGCTCGATGTCAGGAAAATCAGGCCGAGCGGACCCAGTACCCAGGCGGCGGCATACCAGGCCGAATCGAGGCGGGAGAAGTCCAGGGCGAAAGACAAATCCTCCATGCGCAGGAAGTCCAGATCGTGCAGGTCGGTGTTGAGGAATCCGAGATTGAGCGGGCTCTTCGCATAGCCATGGCAGCCGGCCTGCGAGCAGGTCTCGCCGAGCCGGTCGGGATGGGTCGGTGAGTCCTTCGATTCGTCCCGCAGGATGCCATGGCGGAAACCGTCGGGCGCGTGACAGTCGATGCAGCTTGCGCCGGACTCGTCGTCGACCGCGAGGAGCCGGCCATGAAGCGTCTTCGCGTAGCTGTCGGTCGCGTGGGCGAAACGGAAACTGGCCTTCTTCCTTTCCTTGGTTTCCGGATCCTGGATTTCCACTTTCGCCATGGCTTCATGATCGCCGTGGCAGTCCACGCACATGGCGTTGGCTTCCATCTTGTCGTAGTTCTTGCCGACCAGTCTGCGCAGGATGTGACCGCTGAACTGGTTGCGCCAGGTTTCGCCCTGGTGGCAGGTGCCGCACTCGGTCTCGGTGTGATGAAGTTCCTGCTTGAAACGCTCCAGGTTGGCGTCCTTGATGTACGGGGTGTTGGAATGGCAGCGCCGGCAAGAGGGATTCTGCTGGCTGGTCTCCTCTTCGAGGCGGTTGCCGCCATGGAAATCCTTGGTCGCTCCCGGCGCATGGCCGGCGCCGTGGACCGACTTCTTGAACTCGTCGACCACCGGCTTGTGGGTGAAGGCCCTGTCCTTGGACGGCTCCTTGAGGTGACAGGACTCGGAGCAGTCCACATAGCCCTCCTCCGGCTTGTGCGGATAGCGCTCGATCTTGCGGTGGCAGTCCTTGCAGGGCACGCTGCCGTGCAGCGAGCCGTAATAATCGCTCTTGAGGATCGTGGCCACCCGCAGCACGCCGTGGTCGTCCAGGTATTCGAGCCCCGGCAGGCCGTGGCAGGAGAAACAACCGTCGGGATCGCTGTGCCGCTCCGCGGCCAGGGCGCAGCCGCAGGCGATCCAAAACAGCCCGGCCAGACAAAGAGAACACGCGTACCGCATCATCGTCGAATTCAAAAATCGCTGCCGCATCGGTGCGGATTCAAGTTCCTCGAGCTCAGTGCAACCACACGGCGGTCGCGAACAGGAATACGGAGAAACCCGCGACGATCACGCCGTTGACCACCCGTCCCCAGTGGATGACCCGGGCGGTCGGTGCCGGTTTCGGCCGCATCCTCACCACCGCCTGCCATTGGGGCTCCGGATGGATCTGGATGCCGCGTTTGACCCGCTTGGGCGTTTTGTTCCTGGGCGCCGTGGTCCACTCGATGGCATTCCAGTCACAGGCATCGACGCAGTCGTGGCAGGACATGCAGGAGAACTGATCGACCACCGCGACCTTGTCCACCATCTTGATGGCCCCGCACATGCATTTCTTCGCGCATTCGGTGCAGCCGGTGCAGCGCTGCTTGTCGACCCGGATGTGATGGGTGAACCGGAACTTCGCGCCCAGCCGGTTCACCAGTCCGTCGATGGCGCCGATCGGGCAGAGGAACTGGCAGTAGGCGCGCCCCTTGCTGGCGAAGAAGCCGAGCAGGAACAGCAGGGACAGGTTGACCAGTCCTACGGTGGAGAAGATGAAGGCCAGACCGACGAAGCCACCGCTCAGCGCCTCGACGAAACGAGGCACGGTAATGAAGTTGCACAAAGTACAGGCGCTGACGCCCAGTAGCGGCAGCAGCCCCATGTAGACCGCGAGATAACCGTAGCGGATCTGGACCTGGGGCAGCCCGCGGTATTCGATCTTCCAGCGGTCGCTCAGCATCCGGCTGACCAGCTCCGAGAACCCGCCGACCGGACAGATGAAGGAACACCAGATGCGTCCGAAGAAGAAGGTGAAGGTGATGATGACGAAGAAGGCCACCACCCCGATCAGGGCCACCGAGACATGCATGAACAGGTCGTCCCAGCTCATGCCGGGAAAATACAGATAGAAGCGGCGCATGCAGAGCTTTCCGCACAGGTCGGTGTTGCCGGCCAGGCCGGGCAGCACCGCCAGCGGCCCCAGGAACATCGCGCAGGATACGGCGATCCAGAAGTAGCGGTAGCGCTGGATCTTCGGCACCGATCGGATTTTTTCGGTCAGTTTCGCGGTCAGGGCATTCATGGTCTTGCTCCTCGCGGATGGGTTGGTGTCATTCGTCGAACTGATGGCAGGCCAGGCACAGCTCGCCGTTCTTGGCCGGCAGCCTCAACAATACTTCCTTGTCGATCCGCCGGTACCCCAGCTCGAATCGTCGTCCGCTTTGTTCGCTCAAAGTCTCCAGCCGCGCCTTCTTGTCTTCCCGGACCACCGCATCCCAGGGGTGCTCGCGGTAGCTGACACCGGTTTCCAGATCGGCGTCGTCCACCCGGCCGGCGGCGGGATTGAGCGCATCGATGACGCCCGGCTGATGCGGGGCGTGGCAGGTCGGGCACATGACCTTGCCCTCCCGGCTGAGGGGCAGAATGATCCCGTAGCGCTCCTTCGAGTCCTTCATGTGGAGCTTCATCTGGGCGTCGGGCTTCGATTCCTGATGTTCCAGCGCATTGAAGTGAGGCGTCTTCAAATGGCAGCCGTAGCAAAGATTTTCCGGCGGCAGCCGCAGCTTGTAGTCCGGCGCGCGCAGCGGCCGGTCCCGCTCCCGGTGAACCTCCTCGTGACAATAGGTGCAGTGTTCCTCCTGGAGCTTGCCGCTCTTGTCCAGCATGATGTGGACGTTGGGACGCTTGAACCTGTTTTCCTCGTGGCATTGGTAACAGAAGGCATCCAGCTCGTCGTAAGGCCCGCCCCGCAGGAAATCCGGCAGGCTGCGGTCGATGAGGCGGTACGGCACCCTGTCGATGTCCTCGACGCCATGACAGGTCGGACAGCGCAGCTCGCGGTCCTCGCGCAGCGGCAGGCGTTTCGGCGTCTTCATCTCCTCGGGCAACACGACGCCGGTGACGTGGTGCAGGGGGGGCAGCTTCTTCGTGGTCGCATAGCTGTCCTCGGCGCCCGCAGCCGCGATGCCGGTACCGAGCAGCCACGCCATCATTCCCGCCAACCACCTGCCCGGTCCCGGCCACGCGCTCCGGCCTTCCCTCACAATCCCCCCTTCACCGGCTCCCCGTGGGTGTGGCACTGGCTACAGTCGGAGGTGACGTCGTGCACGCCGGACAGACCGTTGCCCGCGTCGTAGGCGCCTTCCTCGACCGAAGGGTCCTCCATCCGGTGGCACAACACGCAGAATTCGGCGTAGTTGCCGTCGTGGACCCGGGCCTTGTAGGGCTTGGGCAGCGTCTTCAGCAGCCGGTTCGAGCCCTTGCGGGTGTCGTCCAGGATGAGCTTGGGGTTGCGGGTTCCATGCATGACGTGGCAGTCGGTGCAGGCGACCTCGTCCGCGTAGTGGAACTTCTTGCCGCGCAATCCGGGGTACGGCCCCGTACCGCCGTTGACCCAGCCGTGGCGGTCGATCTGGGTGTAGTCGTCCTCGATGGCCACCAGCGGATCGTTGAGCCCGTAGCTCGGCCTCGACTTGATACGGACGCCGGCCGGCTGATGGTTGCGGTTGTGACAGCGCAGGCAGAAGTCGCTATCGCTGGTATACGGCGCGAAGCTGCCGGCAGCGTCGCGGATCGCCGTCAGATCCACGTCGCGCTCGAACCGGCCGTCCATGTCCGGCTTGACGTGGCAGGTCAGGCAGTCGCCGTCGCCGAGTGGCCGGTCCTTCTCGACCGAGAAATCGTGCTTGTGGGCACCGCTCTGCCGGGGCGAGGTGACCAGGTCGGCGGTGTTGTGGCAGATGATGCAGCGCCGCGGTGCGTTGGTCCCGTTGGTGCCATGGCAGCCGGTGCAGGTGGCCGTGCCTTTGTAGAGCACCCAGTTGCGGATGTTGGGGGCCTTCTTGTGGATGTTCTGCAGAAAATGGCAGCTGACGCAGTTGGTCCGGCCCCAGGCGGTACCGTCGCCGCCGTGTTTCGGCGTCAGCAGCAGATTGCCGGTCACGGTCGACACCGTGTAGGCCGCCGCCATCGAGGGACAGACCGCCGCAAGCCAGACCAGGCACAGCCAGACCGTCAGACCATGGGTGTTCGTCTTCATTGGAAACGCGTCCTCGCATGGCAGGTCTCGCAATAGATCTGGTTGTGGCAGCGCCCACAGTCCAACGTGTCGACCCGCACCCCGAGGCCATGCAGGGTGCGGTATCCCAGCGGGTGGTAGCCGGTGCCCATGGTGTCCCTGCGGAAATGGCAGTTGGTACAGAAAGCCAGATCGAGATGGCACTCCTTGCAAGCGGCTTCGTCCCGGCGCGCGGCCTCGCCGTGGTGGTCGACATAGCCGAAACGGTGGTCTTCCGGCCAGATCTTGGTCTTGTCGTCGTGGCACAGGTTGCAGCGCCAGGGGCCGCGCTGCTCGGTCACGTGGCAATCGTGGCAGACCGCCTTGAGCGGCTCGTTGGCGATGGTGGTGAGCGGCTTGAGCTTGCTCTCGTCGGTCATTGCGTTGGGGGCGAAGGAATGGCACAGCATGCAGCTGTCACCCTCCTCGTCCATCACCTCCATGTGGGCATTGTGCGGATAGCGAATGTCCGTGCGTTGCTCCCGCTTCTCCCACCATTTGGGGTCCTTCACCGCGTCGGGCAGGTCGCCGGCGCCGACCATGGGGGCGAGGACCACGGCCCAGAGCAGAACCAGTATCAGCCTCGCCATCACATCCCCTTCGGTTTGAAGTTGTCGAAGTAATAGATCACCTGGACCGCCCCCAGGTATTCGTCGAGGATGCGGGTATACCAGACGTAACTCCCCGCGACGTTGAGCACCAGATTGTTGCGGAGCATGTAGAAAGCCTCGATTTCCGCACCCACCGCCCGGTTGAACCCGTACAGGATCTTGTCCTCGAACCGCAGCGCGGTGTTCACCCGCATCTGCAGCCTGGAATTCACGGTGTGCGTGCTGCTGACGTAAAAGCTGCTGGCACTCTCGGGTCCCAGGGACATGTAGTCGAACTCGCCGATCAGGCCGAAATTGGGATTGAACACGTAGTTCGCCCCCAGCTCGCCGCCATAGCCGTCGTATCCTTTCCGGCTGGAGGCGAGACCGCCGACGTAGTAGTTGAAACCCTTCACCGGCTCGTGCTGGATACGGGTCCGCGCCAGGGTCTGCTCGCCCAGCGCGTAGGCGCTGTAGAATTTTTCCCGGAAGGTCAGGATGGGATCGCGCGGCTGGAAGTATTCGTAGGAACCGCGGACGCGCACGTCGTTGGTCAGATCGAGCTGGCCGTTGAGGCGGATGTTCTCGAATGCATCCCGGTCGGCCCGGTAGGTCCCCAGCACCCCCAGTTCGTAGTCGCTGTTCCGCCAAAGCCCCAGCCTGCCCGCGCCGGTGGTGGCGAAATAGAGGCGCTGCAGGGAGCTGCCCCAGGGCTTGGAACCGCCGTAGGCCGAATAACTGCCGGCGACCGCGCCTTGCAAGCCGGTATCGCCGATCAGCATCCCCGGGTTCACGGTGCCGCTCCCGTTACCCCCGTCCCCAGTGTACGGAGAATAGCCGAACGCGCGCTGGGACAGGTCGCGCCAGAAATACTGGTAGCCGCCGCGCACGTCGATCCAGCCGAGGGAAGGCCCATCGCTCCCCCAACCCCAATCCGGGGTCCATTGCGCGCGCCCCTCCAGCCCGCCGACGAACTTCCCCTCGACGCTGATCACGTGGTCGTATCGGCTGGGATGGCCGGCATAGGCGTCGAAGCCCCAGCCATTGTCATCGGCGGCATAGGCGACGGCCCCGCCATCGACCAGGTACAGACCCAGGTTGTCGGTGCGCTGGAAGCGCCCCAGCTTGACGCGGGTGTTCAGGGAATCGAAACCCTTCTCGACGAAAGCCTGGTACAGCCCCGCCACGCCGCCTCCATCGGGCTGATAACCGGTGCGCGTCACGAACTCCATGGCGCCGTGCAGATCATCCTGGGAATCGTCATAAAACCCCTGCCCCCACAGCTCGCCGAAAACATGGGCGTTCTGCAAGGTATAGCGATTGTCCACCTGGAGCTTGCTGCGCACCGAACCGTGCCAGTTGTCACAACGGCCGGGAAACGGGACCAGTCCACCCACGGCCAGCCAGACCAACGGCAGGGCGCGCAAGACACGGGCGGACCGCTGCCCCCTCCCGCCACCGAGACCGCCTCGCCTCGCTATCATCAGGACTTGCTTCCCGCCTTGCCCGCGAACGCCAGGTATGCGACGGGGCGCTTCAGGCGCAACAGGACATAGCCCGCTGCACCGCCGGAGGCGGCTTTGAAGGCTACGATCCTGTGGCGCGACAGCGTGCGCCAAGTCTTCCCGTCCTCGGAATACACCACCTTGACACCCTTGATCCGGGTCGCGGCGCCCCAATACGGCAGTTTGATCCAACCTTCGCCGCCGCCGAAATTCTTCACTCCGCTGCCGCCACTCCGAGTCAGACTCAGGCCGTAGACGTCCGGGGCCAGCGTGCCCGTGCCCAGCTTGCCGACCTTGCGGCGCTCGGCAGCCGTGGACTCCCTGCTGCTCAGCTCCACCCGGACGCCTTCCAGCAGCAACTGGTTCAGCGGGGAACCGGGAATGAACAGCGCCGCCCCCTGGACGGAGGGGTGGCCGACCCTGGCGGAAAAGGTCAGCGACAGTCCGCTGTCCCATCCTGCGGTGAGCTTGCCGGTAGCATCCTGATCCAGCGCAGCCAATGCCGCGGCTTCGGAGGCCGGCAGTTTTCTCAACGGCCCGCCGACGGCGCGGCCGGTCGCAGCCTTGAGGATCGACATGTCCGGCGCCTTGTCGGTGGCCTCGAGCACCTCCGCGACGGTTTCGGTGATCCTGCCGTCGGCCTGCACCTTGTGGTAGCCCGACGCCAGCTCCACCACGCCTTCGTCGACCAGGCGCGCGTCCGGGATCCTCGCCACCTCGATGACGCGATTGGCGCCCATCAGGCCGTTGGCCGCCACCGCGCCATTGATCGAACCGTCCGCCCGGCGGGTATGGCACTCTTCGCAGGCGACCGCCTGCTCCGCCGGCCGGGTCTGGTGGGTGAAGATGTATTCATTGCTCTCGGCGTAGACGAAGCGCACGTCGGCGCTGGAGTAGCCTTTGCCCTTGAGCAGGTTGTCATAAGCCTGCTTGAGCGCCTTGAAGTCGTTGTATGTCGCGGGCAGATCGAACTGGCCGGCGGTGACGGTGACCGACCCGGTTTCCTGGCCACTGGCCGGATCGACGATGGCCGCCTGGCCGCCGTTCTTCGAACGGAACACCGACTGCCTCTCATAGCGGTACAGCACCCGGCCGCTGCTGCGGTCCTGGACGAAGAACCGGGCGTTGGGCACATAGGGGATGACCCGCAGCGCTCCGTCCGCACGGGCCCGGTAGCGGTAATGCATGGGCAGGGTCTTGCCGTTGTACACCGCCTTGTGGTTGTGGCACGCCTGGCAGGCGAGATCGTCGAAATGCACCTGAACCACCCGGTTGTACGAGTTCGTGGCATAACCGCGCATGAAGCCCGAGGACTTCCAGCGCTCGCGGTGGGCGTCCAGCAACGTGGGCTGACCCGACGGCAGGGCCGGCGCCTTGGCGGTGCTGTGGCAGTATTCGCAGTCGGCCGGACCGGGCTGGTAATCCAGGTCGTTGCGGATGTCCGCGTCGCCGTTGCCCTTGGGGAAGTCGTGGTCGGCGTCGAGATCGATGTTGGCGTAGGCCGGCTTGTAGTACTGCTTGGCATGGCAGGCGTTGCAGTTGTCGATGATCCGGGTCTCGCCGGTATCGTCGGTCCAGCTCTTGCCCTTGTGGACGTCGTCCTTGTAGTCGTCGACGGGCTTTCCGTCCTCGCCCAGGGTCTGAGCGGCCTCCTCGCCGAAGCCGTAGAAACCGCGCCGGCTGCTCTTCACCTTGGCATTGATGCGATTGATGCCGGCCCCCGCCAGATGGCAGAGCATGCAGTTGTCGTTGCCGGGAAAGCGGCGCATGGGGATGCGGACCTTGCCGCTGTCGTCGAAGGCGTCCCGGTTCCAGTGCAGGACGGGCTCGCCCGAGTCCCCCAGCACCAGGTCGTAATCCGGTTTGGCGGTTCCCGGCTTGACGGCCCGCGCCACGGTCAGCAACTGAGCCCCGCCGGACAAGTCGGGCCGGACGTCGAGAAACTCGAACATCGCCGAGTTCGCATAGCGGAAAAAGCCCTGGGCCACGAACTTGCCGTCCTGCAGCAGGCCCCAGTGATCCTGGGCGCCGGCCGTGCCGTCGCCGTTGCCGCCGAGTCCGCTGGCGGAAAATTTTTTCAGGAGCGAGAAATCGGCGTGGCAGGTCAGGCAGTCTGCCTCACGCACGCCGCTTTTCCTCCAGTCCCAAGGGACCACCTGGCCGTCGCCATTGCGGTCGTAGTAATCGCCGTCCCAGGCCGGGACCGAGCCGGCCGGCATCTGGTCGTAGCGCACACCGCCTCGGTCCGACTCCTCCCAGCCGCCGCCCAGGTGGCAGGTGCTGCAGGCCTTGACGTAGCCCGCCGCCCCGTAATCGCCGAATTCCGCCTCACTGGTATTCGCTTTTTTGGCGAGCGCGGCGGCGGCATTGCCCTGCATGCAGTTGAAACCGCCGAAATAGCCGGGGCCAACCAGCTGGGGAAGGCCGCGCCTGGCGCCGTAATCGTCGCGGGTTTCGTCACGTCCCTGCTCGAAGTGGTAGGCGTGGTTCATGCCGTCGTAGTCGTGGCAGCCGCCGCCATTGCCGTTGCCGCAGCTCATCCGGACGCTGTAGGGTCTGCCGCTCTCCAGGACATGCCGGCCGTCCTCGTCCACCAGCGGAATGGCCGGGTGCATGAGAGTCCGGTCGAAGGCATTGACCGCCCCCGCCGCAACCGCGCTCGGCAAAAAGCCAAACAGCGACAGACACCACGCGGCGGAACGCAGCCGCCGCCCGAGCTCCCCCTTCATGCCCGATCTCCCCGCTGTCGCTGAATCCCAGCCACGACCGCCGCTAATCTCACCGTCTGCCCTCCTCGTAGAACGCGCCCCGTCCCCGCTGTCGGGACAATGCCCAGGCGACCAGGGAACCGACCACCACGATGCAGCTGCCGCAACTGCTGCAACGCCCCTGCTGGGGAACGGTACAGTTGGAAGCCACCGCCGCATGTCCCAGCCCCATGCCCGCTCCTGCGAGCCAGGGCAGGACCTTCTGCACCAGCGGATGCCCCGGCATTCCCGATGCCCGCGGCAAGGCGGCCGCGTCTTCGGCGACCGGCGGACTCGAAGAGCAGCAGAGCTGACTCCGGCGAGATTTGGCGTGCATGTCACGAATCCTCCTGCGATCTTTGAAGTTCCCGGGCCCGGCCTCACGGCTTAGCCCACCTTGTCGGCGAGGGTCAGATAGAGGGCGGAACGCCTGATCCGGACCACGACGTAACCGTCCACGTCGCCCCGTGGCCGGAATACCAGCAGGTTCTTCCCGCCGACCCTTTGCCAGACTTTGCCGTCATTGGAAACCAGCACGTTCACCCCGCCGCGCGCTTTCGCCTTGCCCCGGTAAGGCAGCCTGACCAGCGCGGTACCCTCGACGAGTCCCGGCAGTGTCCTGCCGCTGGCGTCCATGACGGCCAGTGAGTAAATGTCCGCGACCAGGTTGCCGAACCCCTGGCCGAAAATCCGGGTCCGGTCCTTGGCCTTCGCCGGCCGGCTCTCCACCCGGCCCTTGAGGACGTCGCCATAGGCTAGGGTCCGGGTCCCCCGCGTCTGGATCAGGGCGAATCCGCGCAGCGAACTGTGCCCGACCTTCGAGCCGAACAGCAGCGCCTCGCCGGAAGGGAGATCCGCCGCCAGCTTCTGCCCCGCCGCCTCGTCCAGATCGGCGAAAGCCAGCGCCTCGGCACGGCTCAGGGTCTTGAACTCGTTCTCGACCGTCCGGGCCGTTTCCGACCTGAGAATCGACATGGACGGATCGAGACGGCTGGCATAAAGCACGTCGGCCACGTTCTCGACGATGCGCCCATCGTCCTGGACCTTGTAATACGGCATGCCGAGTTCGACGATACCGGCGTCCACCAGCCGTCGGTCCGGCAGCTTCGCGACTTCGGCCACGTTGGCCTCGCCCAAAAGCCCTTCTGCGGAAATCAACGCGCTGAAAGCCCCGCTCTGCTTGCGCGCATGGCAGTCCTCGCACTGCACCGCCTGCGGCGATGGCCGCGTTGCATGACTGAGCGCGTATTCATTGGATTCGATGAAGACGAAGCGGACGTTCGGCATGGCGTAGCCCTTCATCCCCAGCAAGGCGTCGTAGGCCTGTTTCAGCGCCTTGTAGTCGGCGAAAGTCGGGGGCTCGCCGAATTCATCCCCGTTCATCACCACCCGCCCCAGTTCCTTGCCGCTGGCGGGATCGAGAATCGCTCCGTACTTTCCGCCGTCCGAACCCGTCCGCTCCTCGATCACGGAGAAGCGCTCGTAGCGGTTCAACACCCGCCCGCTGTTCCGATCCTGGACGAAATAGCGGTAGGCCGGCTTATAGGGGAAGATCTTCAGCCGTCCGCCGTAGCCGACCCGGTAGCGGTAACGCATGGGGAATTCCTTGCCGTTGTCGGCCAGCCTGGAAATATGGCAGGTCTGACAGGCGACGACGTTGAGGTGCGTCTGGGTGATCCGGTCCAGCGTGTTTTCCGGATAACCCCGCATGTCACCGTTGGCCTTCCAGATTTCGCGGTGAGCCTCCAGTACGTTCTTGTGGCCGGACGGCAAGGCCGGCTTCGCCGCCTGGTCATGACAATGCTCACAGGAGGCCGGCGGCGGCGCGTTGTCGAGATCGTTACGGACGTCGTTGTCGCCATTGCCCTTGGGGAAATTGTGGTCGGCATCCAGGTCCACGTTGGCCGCAGGCGACTTGTAGTACTGCCTGGCATGGCAGGCGTTGCAGTTGTCGATGACCCGCACCTGGCCGTTGTCCTCGGTCCAGACCGCGCCTTTGTGCACGTCGGTGCGGAAATCGGTGATCGTAGTCCCGTCGCCCGCCATCCTCACCCGGACTTCAGGCCCGAAGCCGTAGAAGCCGCGCCGCGAATTGCCGGTCTTGTGGCAATACATGCAATTGTCGCTGGCCGGAAACCGCAGCATGGGTACCTGGATCTTGCCGGACTCGTCGAAAGCGTCCCGGTTCCAGTGCAGCTTGGGATTGCCTTGATCGTCCAGCACCAGCCGGTAATCCGGCGTCGCGGTACCCGTGGCAGGAGTGCGTTCCACCGCCAAGAGCGCCGCGCCGCCTTCCGTATCGGGCCGCACGTCGAGGAATTCCCAGATGGCCGATGCCGCATGGCGGAAAAAACCGCCCGCGATGAATTTTTCGTCGCGCAGACGGGCGAACTGCAGCGCCGCGGACTCGGAACCGCCCGTACCCAATCCACTGGGAGGGAATGTCTTCAGGCGGGAGAAGTCGGCGTGGCAAAGCATGCAGTCGGCCTCCCGCACCCCGCTCTTCCTCCAGTCCCATGCCACCACTTCGGAAGGTCCGGAACCGCCGTACTGCCCTGTCTTGCCGGGCTCCTGAAACTGACGGCTGAAATAGTCGCCGTCGAAAGCCTTGACCGTCTCGGCGGACTGCTCGTCATAGCGCCCCCCGTTACGGTCGAATTCGCCCCAGCCGCCGCCGGAATGGCAGGCGCCACAGTAGCGAACCAGGTCGGGCGCGCCGAAATCGCCGAATTCCGCCGCGCTGCCGTTGCTCTTCCTGGCCAGCCAGCCCGGCGCATTGCCGGACATGCAGTTGTAACCGCCGAAATAGCCGGGGCCGGTCAGTTGCGGCAACCCCAGTTTGTTACCGAAGCCATCGCGGGTTTCGTCGCGCCCCTGCTCGAAGTGGTAGCCGCGGGTGATCCTGGCATAGTCGTGGCAGCCGCTGCCCGACCCGTTGCCGCAGCTGGTCTTGGGGCTGTAAGGCAGGCCGCTGTCGAGCACATGGCGTCCGCTCTCGTCCAGAAGAGGGATGGCGGGATGGAGTACGGCCCGGTCGAAACCGTTGTCGGCAGGCGCCTCCCCGCCATACGACGGAAGAATTCCGGCGATGAAACAGACGGCCCACAGCCAGGGGCAGATCTGTAGCCGGTGAATCCACATTCGTCGTGCCTCGCTCATACGTCCAATGCCGTGGGCGCCCTTCCCGGCGCGCAGCCGCTTCTCATTCCATCCCTCAGGGATGCCGGCGATGCCGTTTTCCCTGGAGTGCGAGGAGCTACAGCAAAATGCGAACCATTCCAAACAGTGTTTCAAAATCAGACACCACGATGCGTCGAACGAAATCCAGACCGCCAGACTTAAGCGATTTCACGCGCCGGTTAAGTGAAATCACTCAATGCGTTGAGAAAAGGACGCAGGCGCGGCTGTCGTCGCTCCCCTGCACACACAATGCAAATGATAGTTATTATCATTACTTAAGTAAACCGGATTCCATTGGCTTTCGATGGAAAAAGCCGGCGTCGTTTCCGACGCCGGCTTGCGGGACTCCGGGGGCCGGCCCCGACGGGACCGCCCGGATGCCTGTACAGCCGGGCTCAGTGACCGTGGCCGCCACCTCCGCCGCCCCCGCCACCGTGGATCGGCGAGGGCGTCGGCGGCGGATAGGCCTGAGGCTGTCCCGTGGGAACGCCCGTGAAGCTCTTCTGCAGGCTGTGGCAGAGGTTGCAGCCGATCGGGGTATTGGCGGCCACCTTGACCACCTTGCCCTTCTCGTTCACGAACTCGCGGGCCGTCAGAGTCTTCGACAGCCGCGTACCCTTGTGGTCACTGCCGTGGCAGGCCGCACACTGGTCTTCGCCGAACGGCCCCGGCTTCTTGGCAAAGTCGTTGTGCCAGCCGCCCTTGCGGGTGCCGCTGCCGTTGGGCGCAGAAGCGGCGGCCTCCTTCCACCAGTACGGATCGTTGACCGGATGCATGCCGTGCGGCCCGGCCAGGTAGGCGCGCCCACTGGTGGCATCCACCACCTTGCCATCGCGCACACCCTGCGCCACGCCCTTGTTGCTAGCGCCACCGTCGGTAGCCACCAGCCCTTCCTTGAAATCATCCTTCACATGGCAGACCGAACATTCGACGATATTGCCGTCGTAGCCCTGCAACTGCCGGGCGGTCACGTTGTCATTGGCGTCCGGGTCGGCGTTCGGCCAGATGGCATGGGAGCCGCCATGGCAGGTGGAACAGGCGATGGCGCCGCCCGATCCGGTGCCGTGCACGTCCTTGCTCTTGCGGAACAGCGCTACGGACACCTGCTTGTCCACATAGACGGTGTTGCCATTGGCGTCGGTCGATTTCTCCTTGCGCATCTCGACCACAGGCATGACCGCGAAGCGGGCATCATCCGGGAACACGCTGGCCTTGGCCGGATCATTCGCCTGCCAGGCGGTTTTCTTCACACCGGCGCTAAAGAAGCCCTGGTTCGGGTCCTTCCGGTTGCCATCGCCCACGTGACAGGAGCCGCAGTCCGGCTCGTCCAGCCAGGGCCGTCTGAAGTGGACGGAATCGCCGACATAGGCACCGGCACCGCTCAGGTTGGCATCGTAGCGGGGACTGGAATAGGCATTGCCGACCGCCAGCATGTCACCATGACAGTTATCGCACTTGAGGCCCGAGGCATAGTGGATGTCGCGGTAGGCTTTCTCGGTGTGGCCGGTGTGACACTTCGCGCAGTTCTCCTCCGCGGCCACGCCCTCACCGAACTGATACAGCAGCTCACCCTTGGGGTGCATGGGGAACTGCTCCGGTGCCCAGTCGTTCTTGCCGGTGTCCCAGGCGTAGCTGGTCCCGGACCCGTCGGACTTGACCGGAACGCCGTTGTTGTCGTTGTGCTGCGAATCCCAGCCGCGGCCGCCGAACATCAGCGGATGGCCGCGCCGGTCGCGGATCAACTCGCCCTTCTTGTGCTCCTGGCCATCGGCGCTTTCGGAAGCCGAGACATCCTGCGCATAGACCTGCATCTTGCCGTGGAAGGCGTGGAAAGCACGCGAATAGTCGGAGCGGTTGGAGGGATAGGAGCGGGCCGCGACACCGGTGTCGAACTTCAACTGGCTGGTGTGATGCGAGGAACAGAAATACATCGCCGCGCCCCGGCTGCCACTCAGCTTGTCCTCGACCAGATCGGCGATCTGCGAAGAGATGGTACCGGTGGGGCTGTATTTGACCATATAGTCGTGCAGTACCAGTGTGTTGAACAACGCCGCTTTTTCCTGTGCGACCCAGTCGTCCGGGTCACCGTATTCCGATGCGTCCTTGAACTTCAAACGGATCTGCAGCTTGCCGTCCGCACCGACGCGCGACTCGGCCACCCGGTCGGTGCGCAGTCCGGAAGCATCCGCCGGCACTGCACCGGCCAACAAGTAGGGCGCCGGCTTGTTCGGCGGCAGGGGATCGTACGCATTGACGTTGAACACGTTGTGGATCGCCGGCGGCCAGATGCCGTTGTAGCCGGTGTTGCCGGCCGAAAAACTCCCGGCGCCGGTGGCCGGCCCTGGACTCCCGTCGGCGTTGACCAGCTCGGTCTCCTGCACCGGCGTGCGCCACACGGTATCGTCGGCGGCCACCTTGCCCTTGGCGTGACATTCGCGGCAGCGGGTTTCCGAAGCCGTGGAGAACACCGCATCGGTCTTGGCCACCAGGTTGCCGCCCTTGTCCCGGGCTTCGACCCGGAACAGCGGATAGGGATTGACCCGCCCTTTGTCGTCGACATCGCTCGCCGGAATGAACTGGGCGAGGAAGGTCTTGGAGGCGCTGTCGTAGGCGGAAATCTGCTGCGGATCGTTGGCCCGGTAAGGATTCGCCGCGCCCGGCATCCTGCGGGCGCCCGCGCCTTCGTCGGCATTGCCGCGGATGCCCTCGTCCAGCTGCATCATCGGCTTGGCGGGTGTGTAGGTGCTCTGCTGCTCCGCCATGGACTTGCCGTTCTTGGGCTTGCCGGAAAGGTTCGAGTTGGGCTGGTCGATCTTGTCCCACATCTCGGTCTTGCGCAGCGTGGCCTCGGCGAAGTCACGGCCGCCGATCAGGACGGTCTGGCTGGCGGTGGTCTGGGCGGGATCCCAGTTGGCACCGGATTCCCCGGTCGAAAACCGGTTCTGGCTGGTCGAGTTGATGGAGTCGCCTCCCACCGGGTCCTTCGGATTGGAAGCCGCCGAGTAGAAGACGTCGAGCTCGCTGGGATCGATGAGTGCCGGCTTCTGCTTCACCTTCTTGAACACCTGGGCGTTGAGGGTGTTGTAAGGAATGAGCGGATTGAACGGCAGTGTGACCTGGCTACCGCCCTGCATACCGGTTTCCTCGAACGGCATGACCACATAAGAACCATCCGCCGCGTTCAATGCCTCGGCTACGGTCGGCGCCGGCCGCTCGGAAACCTTGGGATAAGGATTGGCGTTCGGCGGCACCACCCGGACGACCACGTCGTCCGCACACCGGTTGCCAGTGGAATCGGCCACCTGCAGCATCACGCGGTACTGGCCGGCGTGATTGAACTGATGCGAGAAGCTCGGGCTCTGGTACGGGTCCGAACCGTCGCTCACGGTCCAAAGATAATTCAGCGTCACCTTCTTCTTCGCCTTGGCCCAGGCGGCGAATTCGACCGACTGGCCTTCGGCGATTTCCACATCGCTCGCCGGATTCTGGATGGAACAGGCCGCCGCCTTCTTGCACGAGGCGTCGGCGCCGCCCACCGGCACCAGCACCTTGCTGCCGTCGCCGGTCTCCAGGCGCAACCGGCAAGGCACCCCGCCGTTCTGCAGCGTGACCTTGAATTTCTGCTTGCCGTCGGTCTTGGCCGTGTAAAGGAGCATGTTGCTGTCGGCATCGTAAATCGATACCCATGAGCCCGGTGCAAGACCCGCTGTTTTACCTTTGACGCTCACCTTGCCCAGCCCGGCATCGAGCTTGGCCGAACCGGAGACGGAAGCGGCCTGCGCCCCTCCACCGGCGAGGGCGAGCACCAGCGCCGCGACGCCCGTCGCAACGCCCAGCGGCCCTCCGCGTTGCTGAAGATGTATCGAGTTCATACCTACCCTCTAAAAAATGCGCTTTTCTTGTTCTCGATGTTCCCCGTCCCACAAAGGCGCATAGCCGAAAGCACGGCGTGCCATTGCGAGGACCCCAAAGCACGAGGCAAAACCCATACCCGGCTGTATTTCTGCAGTTCTACCGGGCGGGTCTTCCTTCCCCCCTCCTGGCGGCTGGAACTCGATGCCAGGCCATTCAATTGATTTCGATTCACTTTTTCATGAGCTGGGAGGGAGGCCGATGTCCTGGGAAATCGAGAGGGTTGCGAACATCGGGAAACTCGGCGGGAGTTGGGCTATTCATTCACCCCGGAATCCCGAGTGAAATCCCACGCCCCCATGAGGCAAATGGCGCAATCTCTCCGAGCGCGGGTGGACACCCTACCCAGGCGTCCGCAAGGTAAAACCTCGGGCAAAAAAAGCGGGGCACATCGTGCCCCGCTCATCGCCGCCCTCCCTGGCGCCGATTCTTTGAACTGCCGTCAATGTCCCGGCGAGCCGATGAAGCTGGTCTGGAGACTGTGGCAGGTATCGCAGCCGATCGGCGTGCCGGCGGCCACTTTCACGACCCTGGTCTTGAACCCGGCCTTCTTCAGCTTCTTGCCGTCGAAGCCCCGGAAGTCGAACACCCGGTCCACCGGCGTCTTCGACAGACGCGTGCCCTTGTGGTCGTTGCCGTGGCAGGCCGCGCACTGGTCTTCGCCCTTCATCCCCGGCAGCTTGGCGTAGTCGTTGTGCCAGCCGCCGTAGGCGGTGCCGTCGCTGTTGGCTCCGTCGCCCTGGGCGCCTTTCCACCAGTACGGGTCGTTGACCGGGTGCATGTCGTGCGGTCCGCCGAGGATGCCGGTCTGCGCGTCGCCGCTGTACTGGCCGCCGTCCAGATCCTCTTTCTTGGCGAACGAATCCGCCGTGTGGCAGACGTTGCATTCCAGGATGGTGCCGGTGTGGCCCTGGAGCTGCAGCGCGGTGACGTTGTCGTTGGCGCTCGGGTCTCGATTGGGCCAGATCGAATGCGCCGCTCCATGGCAGGCCGCGCAGGCGACGTTGCCGTGACGGTCCTTGCCTTCACGGAACAGCGGGGCGTCGACTTTGGTGTCTACGATCTTGCTCAGAAATTCCTCGGTCTCTTCGACGACGTCCCAGTAGAAGTACGTCGGGAACGCAGCCTTGTAGTTTTCCACTGGAGCTGCCGAGAACCGCCGGGAGTTGGGGTCGGTCCGGTCGACGGCGCGGGGCGTGGCGGAGAAATCCGCGTCGTCGAAGGCCCGTTTCATGACCCCGGCGCTGAAGAAGCCGCCGCTCTTGTCGGCGCCCTGATTGCCGTCGCCGATATGGCAGGAACCGCAATCGGGCTGGTCGAACCAGGGCACGCGGTAGTCGTCCCGGTCGATCGAGCCGAGCTTGTCCCTGTTGGCCAGATAGTTCTTGGGGAAGGCCTCGCCCACCGCCAGCATGTCGCCGTGGCAGTCGTAACAGGTGACGCCCGCCGTGTACATGCGGTCGCGGTATTGCTGCTCACGGTGGCCGGCATGACAGCGCAGGCAGTTCTGCTCCATGGGCAACTGCTTGCCGTTGTCGTCGAAGATGGGGAAGAGGCTGCCGGTCTTGGTGGAGTTGTTGGGGCCCTTGGTCTTCCAGTCCCAGCGCGCCATGACCCCTCTGGAATCCCGGACGATGTCGGATTTGTCGGCGTTGTATTGCAGTTCCCCATGCCAGCGGTGGATGGCGATGGAGTAATTGGGCGCATAGGCCGTATCGTTGACCTTGAAGCCCTCCTCGTCCCACCATTCGGTTCCAAACGGCGTGAAGGAGATGGCGGTGGCGTGGCAGCCATAGCAGGGCCGCGGCGTATCCTTGGTTACTAGACCGCCGCCGTTGAGATTACCGAGTCCACTCAGCGAGCCATTCAACATTTCGTCCAGAAAAGGAATCTTGTCGTAGAACTCATGGATACTCGAATAATTGAGCGCGGCGGCGTATTCCTGATCGTGGATATTGTTCGGGTCGCCCCCGAAATCGCTGACGTCGAAGAATCGCGGCTTGTCCAAAATCCGTTCAGGTGAGGAGGGGCGCAAGCCTTCGGCGTAGGCGCCCCAGGCGCTAGAGTGAAATGCTGCCCGGGTGTGCCCGGCGTTGGGATTGGCCGCGATCTTGCCTTTGGCATGGCATTCCCGGCAGTGGAAATCGCGGCTGGCACTGACCACGCCATCGGTCCTGGCCAGCACGCTTCCACCCCCCTTGGCCACCGCCTCCACCCGTAACAGCGGATAGGGGTTGACCCGGCCCCGGTCATCGACGTCGGTGAAGGGCAACATGTTGGCGGCGAACCAGGACGCCGCCTTGTCCTTGCCGTCGGACTGGGTGGCCGCGACGAACTTGGAGAAGGGCTGGGGCGAATTGGTCTGGTAGGGGTTGTCCTTGCCCGGCATGAAGGCACCGTGGCCGTTGTCGGTATTGGGATCGTCCGAGACGACGTTGCCCGCCCCATCTTTCTTGGCCTTGAAATAGCCTTCGTCGGCCACCGGAAAGCCCAGCGCGGCGGCACAGCCATAGGCACCCCAATAGCCGGTCATCATCCAGGAACAGGCGAAATAGTCCTCGGCCTTTTCCGAATCCGGGCGGCTGGGGATTTCCCAGACATCGGTTTTCTTGAGCAGCGCATCCTTGAAGGCTGCCGCCACCGGAAAATTGCGGCTGGTGGAGTTGATGGAGCCCGCCCCGGCTGGATCGGTGGGATTGGAGGCAGCGGAGTAGCGCAGTTCCACCTCGCTGCTGCTCAGGAACACCGGCAGCCGGTCCTTCCTGAAGGCATAGGCGCGGACGTTATTGACCGTGGGCGAGAACGAGCCGTAGCCGTTGCGGTCGTACTTCATATCGCTGAGGTTCTGGAAGGTCCACTCCTCAAAGGGGAGGACCACCACATCGCCCTTGGTGCCGGCCAACTCGCTCCCCAGTTTGGGGGCTTCCTGTTCGGTGACCTTGGGCGGGAGCCCGCTGGGCGGGTTCCCGACCAGCACCTCAATGGCGTCCTCGCAACGCCGCCCCTTGGCGTCGGTGGCGACGAACCTCACCCGGTAATGGCTGTCGTTGCGCACGAACGCGACCGTGGTGGCCAGCGTATCCGGCCGTTTGTAGGCAGGCGGATTGCTGCCGGCGATGAGTTCACCCATCGCGCCGCCGGCGAAATCCCATTCATACTTGAGTGGCTGCGCCGCAGGGTCCTTGGTGGACGCGGTGGCTTCGAAGGCGGTTTCGGCACCGGCCTGCACGGCCTTGCCCTCCGGGGGATTCACGATGCTGCAAGTGGGCGCACCGGCACAGGACTTCGGCGCCCCCTTGACCGCCTTGATGACCTCGGCGTCGCCGGACCGAACCCGCACCGCGCATGGGACGCCCGCCAGATCCGACCGGCTGAGCGTCAATGCGAAACCGTCGCCCTGGCCACTGCCCAGCCACCGGCCGTTGATGTCGTAGATGTCGATGGCGCCGCTGCCGCCCTTGGCTTTGCCGGCGACCGTCAGGGTACCGGCCTTGTCCGACCAGACCGTTTTGGCGACCTTGATTTTGGCCGCTGCCGGGACGGCTTGCGGCGCCAGAGCCAGAACCAGCGGGAGCAGCGGGACTCCGAGGAGGAGACGCCGAGAACGACGCGTCTCAGTGGCAGGGCGAGGGGTATTCATGGTTCCTCCAGGATTCTTGATTGTTGTGCGCGGCGCCCGAGTGGGGGATGGACGGCCGAATTGATAATCAGCAATAACCAAGCCAGCCCAAAAACGTCATCCCTCCTATAGGGAAGGGTGGCCCCGATTCCGCCGATAGCGCGATTTCACTGACCGTGTGAGTCATTACACGCACGAGATCGCCGGCGAGGCTGGAGCTTTCGGATTGCGGTACGGTACATGATGCAGCTCAGGGCGGACCACTCACGCCGGGAGCGGTCGCGCCGATCCGCTCGATCTCGACCGGGCCCTTGCAGCTCCGCCACAGATCGGAAGGAGGAAGCGGCGGCCCGATTTGTGCTTCATTCTTGGGCGTTCCAGCGAACGCTCGACTCCCGGCCCCACGGGACAAGGAACGGCGCCATCGGGCACCGTTCCATTTCTCCGGTAGCCGCTGGACTCGCCCTTGCCGTAACATATCGTGTCGATCCCAATCAGCCCTTCATCCGAGGCTTTCCTCAAGCACATGAATTTTCAAGAATTCTTCCATATGGGCGGCTATGCCGTTTATGTATGGACTTCCTATGGCCTGTGTTTCGCCGTGCTCGTCTTCAACCTGATCACTCCCCTGCGCCGCAAAAACGAAATGCTGAAAAGTCTTCGCCGCCAGTTGAAGCAGGAGTCCCGCCCATGATGACGCCGCGACAAAGACGCATGACGTGGGTCGCTTTGATGGTGGCGGGCGTGTCGCTCGCCGCTTTCTTCGCCCTCACGGCGTTCCAGAAAAATCTCCTGTATTTCTACACGCCCTCCCAGGTCGCTTCCGGCGAAGCCCCGAAGGGCTATCCGTTCCGCATCGGCGGACTGGTGGTCAAGGACAGCGTGAAGCGCGAGCCGGACAGCCTGACCGTGCGCTTCGAGGTGTCAGACGGGCCGAACGCCGTACCGGTGCTCTATACCGGCATTCTTCCCGACCTGTTCCGGGAAGGCCAGGGCATCATCGCCGTGGGCCAGATCGACGATGGCGGCACTTTCCAGGCGACCGAAGTGCTGGCCAAGCACGATGAGAATTACATGCCGCCCGAAGTCGCCGAATCCCTGAAGAAGAACGGTGGGCTCCCCGCCGACTACTCGGAGTACCAGAAAAAATGATCGCCGAACTCGGCCACATCGCCCTGATCATGGCCCTCCTGATGGCCCTCCTGCAGGGCGCCTTCCCGCTGCTGGGCGCCTCCCAGGGCGTGGACATCTGGATGAGCGTCGCCAAGCCGGCCGGCCGCGCGCAGTTCCTGTTTCTGCTGGTATCCTTCGGCGCCCTCACCGCCTGCTTCGTCAACAACGATTTTTCGGTGGAATACGTCGCCCGCAACTCGAACTCGGCCCTGCCGCTCTACTATCGCATCGCCGCGGTATGGGGCTCACATGAGGGGTCGATGCTGCTGTGGGCCACGATCCTGGGTCTCTGGACAGCGGCGGTGACGGTGTTCAGCCGCAGCCTGTCGGAAGACTTTCTGGCCCGGGTGCTGGGCATCATGGGGCTGGTGAGCGTCGGCATCCTGCTGTTCATCCTGTTCACCTCGAACCCGTTCGAGCGGCTGACACCGGTGCCGCCCGACGGCAACGACCTGAATCCGCTGCTGCAGGATTTCGGCATGACGGTGCATCCGCCCATGCTGTACATGGGCTATGTGGGACTGAGCGTAGCCTTCGCCTTCGCCATCGCCGCCCTGCTGGGCGGCTCGCTGGACTCGGCATGGGCGCGCTGGTCACGGCCCTGGACCCTGGTGGCCTGGCTGTTCCTGACCGGCGGCATCACCCTCGGCTCATGGTGGGCCTATTACGAACTGGGCTGGGGCGGCTGGTGGTTCTGGGACCCGGTGGAAAACGCCTCCTTCATGCCCTGGCTGGTCGCCACCGCACTTATCCACTCGCTGGCCGTCACCGAGAAGCGCGGCGCCTTCAAGGCCTGGACCGTGCTGCTGGCGATCTTCGCCTTTTCGCTGAGCCTGCTGGGCACCTTCCTGGTGCGTTCCGGCGTGCTGACCTCCGTGCATGCCTTCGCTTCCGACCCCACCCGCGGCCTGTTCATCCTGATCCTGCTGGCCATCGTGGTGGGCGGTTCGCTGCTGGTTTACACCGTGAAGGCGCCGGCCGTGCGCGATGTGGCGCGCTATAGCCTGGTGTCCAAGGAAAACCTGCTGCTGCTCAACAACATCCTGCTGGTGACCGCCTCCGGCAGTATCCTGCTCGGCACCCTTTATCCGCTGATCCTGGACGCGCTGAAGCTGGGCAAGATTTCGGTCGGCCCGCCGTATTTCGGCACGGTGTTCGCTCCGCTGATGGCGCCGATCTTCCTGCTCGCCGGTATCGGGCCGATGTTCGCCTGGCGGGAGAGCCCGATCGGCCGCATCCTGCACCGGGTCCGCTATCTGTTCCCGGCGAGCTTCGCGGCCGGCATCGCGCTCGCCGCCCTGGCCTGGGACGAGACCGACTTCAAGATGATGGCCGGGCTGGGCTGCGCGTTCTGGCTGGCGGCGAGCGCCTGCCTCAGCCTGTGGACCCGGATCCGGCTGCGCGACGGCTGGCTCGAAGGACTGCGCGCCCAGTCTCCCAGCGTCTACGGGATGACCGCCGCGCATCTCGGCGTCGCGGTGTTCCTGGTGGGCGCCGTGCTGTCCGACCGCCTGAGTCAGGAAAAGCTGGTACGCATGGCGCCTGGCGACAGCGTGATGCTGGCCGGCTACGCCTTCCACTTCCTCGGTACGGAGACCGTGCAGGGGCCGAACTTCTCGGCCCAGCAGGCCACCTTCCGGGTGGAGCGGGACGGCGAAAGCCTGGAACTTCGGCCCCAGAAGCGGAACTACAAGGTGCAGCGCAACATGATGACCGAAGCTGCGATAGACCCCGGTCTGTCCCGCGATCTCTATGTCGCACTCGGCGAGCCACTGGACGGGAACGCCTGGAGCGTGCGGCTCTACGTCAAACCGTTCATCCGCTGGATCTGGGCCGGCGGCCTGTTCATGATCGCCGGGGGCATCCTGTCCGTCAGCGACCGACGCTACCGCCTGCCGCTGCCTGAAACCCGCGCAGTTGCCGGACGCGCCGCGTCCCGTGCAATTTGATGCCTATCGAACGCAACCCCACGGTGACATCACACATGCGTTTCGCCATTCCTCTCGTCATTTTCGTTCTGCTGGTCGTGCTGTTGGGCGTGGGCCTGACCCTGGACCCGCGCGAAGTGCCCTCCCCCCTCATCGGCAAGCCGGCCCCGGCGTTCTCGCTGCCCGAGGTAGCCGCTGCCGACCGTACCCTGAGCCTGGAACAGCTCAAGGGGCAGGTGTTCCTGCTCAATGTGTGGGCGTCCTGGTGCGTGTCCTGCCGCCAGGAGCATCCGGTGCTGGTGGACTTCGCCAAGCGCGGCATCGTCCCGATCTATGGGCTCAACTACAAGGATACCCGGAATGATGCCCTCGCCTGGCTGAAGCGCTTCGGCGATCCGTACCGGGCCAGCGTTTTCGACGAGGACGGCAAGACGGGGATCGACTGGGGGGTCTACGGCGTACCGGAAACCTTCCTGATCGACAAGCACGGCGTGATCCGCTACAAGCAGACCGGACCGGTGACTCATGAAGACCTCGAAAACAAGATACTGCCACTGATCCGCGAATTGCAGGGCGCCGCATGAAACGACTGATTCTTTGCCTCTGCGGCATGCTGGCCATTTCCGCCGCGGAAGCCATGGAAATCCGCCAGTTCGACGATCCAGCCAAAGAGGAGCGCTACGAAACGCTCATCAAGGACTTGCGCTGCCTGGTCTGCCAGAACCAGTCGCTGGCCGAATCCGACGCCGAACTGGCCAAAGACCTGCGTACCGAGGTCTACAACATCATCCAGAGCGGCAAGTCGAGCGAAGAAGCGGTGCGGTTCCTGACCGAACGCTACGGCGACTTCGTGCTTTACCGCCCGCCGTTCAAGCGCATCACACTACTGCTCTGGCTCGGCCCCTTCCTGCTGCTGGCCGGCGGCGCCGTCTTCCTGTGGAAGCAGGCCAGGCGGCGCGCCGCGGCCGCACAGCAGGACGCGACTCTCTCCGCGGAAGAACGCCGACGCCTCCAGCAGTTGAAAGACCGATTCCAGGGGTAAACCACATGACATCGTTTTGGGTGCTGGCAGCGACCCTGCTGCTGGCCGGCTACGGCTTTTTCCTTCCCACCCTGCTCGGGCAGAAATCTGCCGCTGGCGTGGACCGCGCGAGGCTCAACTGGCTGATCAACCGCCAGAAGCGGGAAGAACTCGCGGCCGAGACGGGCGACGACCAGGCGGCGGAGCGGCTCGGCGAGGAATTCGACCGCGACCTCCTGGCCGACCTCGCCGCTGCCGAAACCGGCCCCCGCCGGCAGCCGCCGGAGGCCGGGAAAACCGCCGTCATCGTCGTGCTGACGGCCTTGCCGCTGGCAATCCTGGCGCTGTATGGAGGGCTCGGCCGGATGGACCTGGTCGCCCGCCCGGCCACCGTCGCCGCCGCAGAGCCGGCCATGGCCGCCGGGGATTTGCAGGCGAGGATCGAGCAGCTCTCCAGACGGCTCCAGCAGCAGCCCAATGATCTGGACGGCTGGCTCTTGCTCGGCCGCTCGCTCCTGGCCGTCCAGCAGACGGACAAGGCCGTGCAGGCCTATGAATTCGCTCTGAAGCTGGCGCCCGGCAATCCCGACGTGGAGGCACTCTACGCCCAGGCGCTAGGCGAAGCGAACCAGGGCAGCCTCGCGGGCAAGCCTACCGAAATCATCGAGGGCATCCTACAACGCAACCCGGATCACATGCACAGCCTCTGGCTGGCCGGCCTCGCCGCCGTGGAACGGGAGGACAAACCCAAGGCCCTGGAGTACTGGAAGAAGCTCCGCTCGCTGCTGCCGCCGGACGGCGAGCAGACCCGGCAACTGGACGGCTACATCGCCGAGCTGGCGGGCACGGCACCGCCCCGGGCCAGTGCGGACACGGCTCCCGCAGCCGCCGGAGCGGGCAAGAGCATCCGGGTGAAAGTGACCCTCAATAACAAGCTGAAAGGCCAGGCAAGCCCTGACGACGTCGTCTTCGTCTTCGCCCGCGCGGCGGACGGCCCGCCCATGCCACTGGCCATCAGCCGCAAGAAGGTCCGCGACCTGCCGGCCGAAATCACCCTGAATGACGGCATGGCGATGGCCCCCGGCATGAAACTGTCGTCCTTCCCGCGTATCGTCATTGGCGCCCGTGTGTCCAAGACCGGAAACGCCATGCCCTCCCCCGGCGACCTGCAGGGGCTCACCTCTCCGGTGGAGGCGCAGGACGGCGGCACCTATTCGGTGGAAATTGGGCAGGTGGTGAACTGACGTCGGCTCCGCCGATAGGCTATATTGACGGCTACGGCAAAAGTCCGCTCATCCGCCGGCGCGTTTTCCGAGGCGCCATCGCATTTTTGGGAGAAAACAAAAACATGAACACGAAGCGCGGCCTCACCATCATCCTGGTCCTGACAGCCGCCCTGGCGAGCGGATGCGCCAGCATCCGGGCCCGTACCGATGTGTTGCCGCGGCAAGGCTGGACCGTCTACCCTGGTGCCCAGCAAGGAGTGAAGGACATCGATGCGGCCGTCGACGGCCGACTGCCCTATCCCGGCTGGATGCACGTACTGTTGCTCCCCGCTTTCGTGCTGGACCTGCCGGTCGGCGCCGTCTTCGACACCCTGGCCCTGCCCTACGATCTCTACCGCATGCATCACCCGGAAGACTTCGCCGGGAGAAAGCGCAAGTGATTCCCGCGACGGCATGGGATACACTCCGGCCATGCCGTCCCGCCTTTTCTCAACGGTGCTCCTCGTCCTTTCGGCCGTGCTGGCGCTCGGCTCCGCCGCCTCGGCCTACGTGCGTCCACCGGAAATCCCCGAGGGGCATGCCGATACTTCTGGGCAGTTCCTGGTCGCGCATCCGAAGATGCCGGCGAACATCTTCGCGCACAGCGTCATCTATGTCGTCAGCCACAACGCGGACGGTGCGATGGGCCTCATCGTCAACCGCCTCGCCGGGGCGGGTCCACTGGGGAAACTGCTGGAAGCCTTCGGACTGGCTTCCAAAGCGCAGCGCGAAATCAAGCTGTATCTCGGTGGCCCGGTGGGAATCGGGCAAGGCTTCGTGCTGCATTCGGACGATTACGCCGGCGCCAGTACACGCGCGCTGAAAAAGGGGCTGTCCCTCTCGACCGGCCTGGATGTCCTGGAAGCCATCGCGCGCGGCCGCGGGCCCCGGCAGGTGCGCATGCTGTTCGGCTATGCCGGCTGGTCGCCGGGCCAGCTGGATGGCGAGATCGCCCGTGGCGACTGGCTACTCGCCCCCGCCGACACTTCCCTGATTTTCTCCGAAGAGCCGGACAAGGTCTGGGAAGAGGCGCTCAAGCATGCCGGCCTGCCCCTGTAACCCGCCATCACTGGCCGGACCGCGCCAAAGGCCTCGCCCCCGCCACGTGCATCGAATCGATGGGCGGGCGCACCTCGGCATCGAGTTCCAGATCGATCTTCAAGCGCTTCGCCACGGTTTTGGCGGTCTTATCGTCCTTGAACGGCCCGGCCAGCACTTCGAAGCCATCGCCGGCCTTGACCGCCCGCGCGGGGATCGGCGGCCCCTGATGATTGAGTACCGCTGCGACGCGGCGGGCACTCGATTCTTCATGTGTCGTCGCCGCCTTCACCAGCCAGCCGCCCGCATCTGCGGCGGGAAGCTCCGGCCGGCCGAACCAGGCGACGGGCCGCCGAAGCTCGATCGCCTGGGCCACGACGGCCGCCATCGGCGGCGAATTCGCCTGAATGGGCACGGGGATGCCGCGCGCCTCGGAAAGAACCTGCTCCACCCTGGTCCAGTCCAGCACGACGCCGTCCTTCTTTTCCAGACGTTTCAGCCGTGCGGTCAGCTCGCTTTTCAGCCGGGCCCGATTCAGCTCCTCGTAGGGCTCATGCGCCTCCAGGTAGACCTGCCCGCCTTTACGACCCACCAGATAGGGCTGATTCACGATACGCACGGCCGCTCCGGGCTTCACTTCGGGGAACACGGCGGCGATGTCCTCGGGGTACAACCGGATGCAGCCGTTGCTCGCCCGGAAACCGATGCTGTAAGGCTTGTTGGTGCCGTGGATCAGATACTGCGGACGGCTGAGATACATTGCGTAGTCGCCCAGCGGGTTGTCGGGGCCCGGCGACACCGCCGGCGGCAGCGGATCGCCCTTCAGCGCATGATCCCTGCGGATGTTCTCGGTGGGATACCAGGTCGGAAACTCGGTCTTGCGAACCACGGTCATGTAGCCCGTGGGCGTCGAGCGTCCTTCCTTGCCGATACCGACCGGATAGGTGGAGATGACGCCTTCCGCAGCCTTGGCCGGAAAATGGTACAGACGCATCGTCGCCAGATTGATGACCATGCCTTTGCGCGGCGCATCCGGCAACGTGAACTGCAAGGGCAGCACCAGCCGGCGGCCGGCTTCCGGCACCCACGGATCGACGCCCGGGTTGGCTTCGGCAAGCTCCTGAAATCCCAGGCCGTAATGGCGGGCGATGTCCGACAGAGTATCGCCGTCGCGGATCTCGACCGATGCAAGCTGACCGACCACGCTTTCGTCTCCGGCCACACTGAACCGGTGTTTTTCGACCGCAAGAGGAAGCGGCGGCGGGCTCGGAGGCGCCTCGCGCGGCGGCGGCGTGAAAGCACAGCCTCCGAGCAGGGCGCCGGCCACGGCCATCAGAATCAAGGGCCGCGGCAAAGGGAGAGAGAAATGGCCGCACAGGCGGCGAGCCGAGACAAAGGCAGGAAAGTGTAAGACGTTCATGCCATACGCCGAAGCAGCATGCATGCCACGCACAGCGCACGCCTCACGCCCGGCGAATCACTCGACGCTGTAACCCCGCCCCTTCGGGCAGGCGCCACAGGAGTGCGGAAGATCGGCGGATTTGGCCCCCTGAGCTCGGATCTGCCGGGTCACCACCTCGAACCGGGCCTTGTTCATCACCTCCAGCAGGGTATCGGTGCCGAGTTTGCGCAGCATGTCGCGCTCCTTGGGCTCGAGCCTCTGCAGCCAGGAATCGCCCGTTTTCGCCCACAGCGTGACGGGATTGACCATCACTTTGCCTTATTTCCGGCAATCCGCGGCCGGATTGGCATAGACCAGCAAGGGCCCGTCACCGTTGCCCTTGCGCAGGCTCGAGTAACTTCCCAGGAATCCCGATGGCTGGACCTCCCGGGCCTGCTTGGTCGCGCCGCAGCCGCAGAGAAGTGCCACTGCCACGGCGCCCGGCAAGGCACGGGAGCGGCCGGAAACGTCACGGGATGGCATCCCGCCGCTCCCCTTTTCCTCGTTCGAAATCCTCACGACGGTTCTCCGGAAAATGATGGGCTCAGGCATTCGGACTGTTGACGACCTGGTAGACCACGTCGCTGCCGCTGTAGAACGGCCGGTACCAGACGCCGCCGAACTCGTAGTACCGGACACCGTTGACGGTATGGGTCGCCGCGCCGCCGGGGAGCGAGTTCACGGTCAGGCCGGGAGGCGGCATGACCACCGTGTAACCGCCGCCTGACGGCGTATAGAACGCCCCGCCGCAATCGGAATAAGGCTGCTGGCCGCTGTAGACCGTGACACAGGATGGCGGCAGGCTGGTCACGGTCGCTCCCAGGGGCGGCGGCGTCACCACGTAACCCGAACCCTGCGGCAGATAATAGGCACCGTTCGAGTAGTAGTAGGTGTTGTTCTCGACTACGACCGGCTGCGACTTGCGCGGCACCGAAGCGACCATCTCCCCGATCATGAGGCCCTCCATCATGCCCATCATCGCCATGCCGCTGTAATAGCCGCCCCAGGTACCGCCGATGAACACCGGCCCGTAGTAATTGCCGCCGCCGTAGTAGTCGTAGCGGTTCTTCTGGAGCTGCTCCGCCTGCTGATAATGGTATTGCGCCATGGCATCCTGCTGCTTATAGGCATTCTGCTGGACGGTGTCGATTTCCTTTTCCCGATTCTGCTGAGCCGTGTTGACTTCATCGTCCCGGTCTTCCTGACGCTGGGCCGGCGTCGCCGCCTGGCGGTCTTCCGGGGCCTGGAAACCCTGGACTCCATTTCCGAAATCGCGATTCGCGTTCTGCCGCCAGTCATGGCCGGCGCCGTCCGCGCCGTCGGAGGCCCGCACACTGCCCAGGCCGCCGCCGCCGAAACTGCCGCCGCCTATCCCGGTCCCGCCATAACGCGGACCTTCCTCGCCGCGGTCGCCCCCTCCGCGCTGACCGAAACCGCCACCCCCGACATGGCTGCCGAATCCTCCCCCACCGAATCCGCCTCCGAAATGGCCACCCCCGAAACCGCCGCCGAAACCGCCATGTGCGCCGGCGATCCGGGGCAACCCCGCACAGGCCAACAGCAACGCCAATACGGTGATGCCCAGCCGCTTCTCAAATCCGGTATTTCGATTCATGCGCTTGTCCTCCCCTCGCGTCACGGCGCTTTTTTTGCTCGCTCTTGCCCGGCGGAAACCGCGGCTTTCAAGAAACCGATGCGGTCGGCCTTGGGCGGGATCACGGCACTGAAGGCGGAATCCGGCAGATGGGTGGCGAAGTCCCAGTCGGACAGCACCGCCATATACTGCGGCGCGCCTGGAAGCGTTTTGTAGGTGATGACCAATTTCCGGGGCAACGGCAGTTTGCCGTCCTCGATCCAGAGCTGCCAGTCGACGTTCTTGCCGACGAAGGCGAGATGATGGCACGGCGTCCCCTCCACGTCACTCATCCCGGCTTGGAACCCGAACACCACGTGTTGCTTCAAGGTGGCGTAGGGATCACTGTAAAGAAGGTCCGACAATGGCGGCGTGAAGCCGAGCCGGCCAATGAGATAGTCCAGCGTGGCGTCGATGCCCGCCGGCGTCTGCTCCACGGCATAGGTGCCGTGCGCCTCGTCCAGCAGGGTGAAGGTCTTGCCGTCGTACCAGAAGCGCTTTCCGCCCATGTCGGTGCGGTACCGGACCCGGAAGCGGTCGGGGCGGCGGACCGAGATGTCGTCGGATGCCGCGAGCTGGATCTTCTGGCCGGAAGCGAGAAGGTCGTCGTACAGCGCATCCACGTGCACCGAAAATTCCTTGGCGGACTTCAAGTAGTCCCCCATCTGCCGCAGTAACAGGTCGACCTGCGGGCCGATCACCTGCTCCTGCGGGTGCGCCGTGCCAGTGGCGGGTTTGTCGGCCGCCTCCGCAGCACCGAGGCAAATCATCAGGCCGGCGAGCACCAGGACGGCGGAACAGCGTTGGCATCGATTCGGTTTCACCACGTACTCCTCGAGGTCAGGACGGGAAAAAGCGCGGCGGCCAGCCCGTTTGTCGCCCGTTCACACCGGGCGCCGATTGCGTTCTGGGCGTCGCTCCATGCCCACTGGAAGACATCGGACACCTGCAGCCGCCGGTTCGGCGATCCACCGCCAGCGTCCGGCCGGTCACGGAATCGGTGACCTCGGCTTCAGCGTGAGCGCCGACGACGAAGGGGAAGGTGTCCGTCGCCAGATATCTGAAGATTGAACAGCGTCTGCGGAACGATCATTGACACCGACCGCAGCACGGGCGTCGCGTTTTCCGCGTCCGTCATGGCCACCCCCAATTTCAGGACAGCGGAACCGGGACGGTCGGCGAGCCGCATCTTCTCGCCGATTTTTTCCCTGCGTTTCAAGTCGGGCCAGTCGACCAGATCCTGCCGACCGGAAGCGGAGACCCGGGCGACGGCGTTGGAACAAACGCTGCCCAGGAGAGCACATTTCAGGCCTATGCCTGCGATGACGGACGACGTCCCCTCGAGGCCGCTCGCCGCGGAAGGTGCAGACTTTGCCTCCACTTTCGTCCCCTTCGAGTAGAGCGGCCGAAAACGCAACGAAACCCGTACCGCCGTTAGGCGGCCCGCTCGGACAAGCCTACAGCATCGGGCCAGGGCCGGAAACCCACCAAAGGCGATGGCACGGCCGGCCGGCTGGTCTAACGGGGCGCCGGCCCCGGCGGAAAAGCCGCGAACATCCGGGCGATCGCCTCCTCGGCCAGTTTTTCATTCTCGGCCGGATTCCCGGAAAGCATTTCATGAGCCACGCCCCGCCAGACCGGACGCATGGAACGGCCATCGAGGACATTCACGATCAGGGTTCCTTCCCGGAAGGTGGTGACCACCGTTTGCGCGGGACCGAGGTTCTGATTGAGTACCCAGCCGTCGTAGTAGGTGTCGTTGCGCTCCTCCTCTTCGGTCAGGACCTCGACGTCCACAGCGGCATCCCCCCTGCCTTCGGCGGCCCTGCGCCAACCCTTGGAGCGCAGCGCGGCATCGACCAGCTCGACGATGCGCCGGTCCACCGACGCATCCCCGGACGCCGGCCCGTTGAGCCAAGAGTAGGTTCGGTACCGCGAAAAATCGGCATTCTTGTCGAAGCCGGTATCCACCCGGATCGTGGCACATGCGGCAAGAAGCGCCGCGACGAGCAATCCGGCCGCCGATGGCCGTCTCCACGAGGTATTCCGATCCACGGTCTCTCCTCTTTAATATCGCGTTTATATCGCGCCTGATCCCCGGATCGGGCGAATTGCATACCGACGCGTCGGGCCACCAGTATCGCCACGCACATCCGACCGGCGAGCGTCACGAACCTGAAATACACGCAAGCGGGCGCCAATGGCTCGACCGCGCCATACGGGAGGTTGGCGGATACCTGCGTCCGTCTGGCAAAAATAACCCGGCCCAGAGCAAAGGTAACACGGGAAAAGAAGAGGCAGGCAGATACCAGCCAGACGACCATGAGCCAGTACGTCTCCGGCATGAACAGCCGGGCCCGCCCGCCTGCGAACATGGTGAGGACAGCACTCGGCGTCGGCGCAATCTGCACCGGCGTTCGGCCTGTGGCCGGCATACCGGGAACGAGCACGCTGACATGACTGGCCGCTCGACGATGCGGACCGCGAGCCTCTCGGTGACGGCGCTGACGACGCCGAGAACGAATGGCGTCACCGGGAGATGGACGTGATGGTGCGGCCTACGGTCGAAGCCGAGTGATTGGCCCGGCGGGACGCGCCGCGGAGGAGATTTGCCGCCTAGTGATTCCTTCATTGGAGAAGACTGAGCCTGGTCGATGCCGGATGGCGCTCCTTACGCGGCACCATTTCTCCAAAAGTTTATCCCCTATTTCGAGATTTTTTTTCGAGCACCGCCACTTCCGTTGCGCTTTTTTCCCTTCACGCCGGAAGGCTTGTCCGCTATATCCTGTGCCGAGGACTTGGCCGCCTCGAGCTGCGCCTCCCGCCATTCGCCGACCCGCTGCAAGGCTTCGGCGATCTCGCCCGGCGTCATTTCGTCCACGAGGGTGGCACGCGCTTGCAGCGCATCGGTCTGTCCCCCGTCCGCAGCCAGCGTGTACCAGTAATAGGCCTTCACGTTGTCGCGGATCACGCCCTCGCCTTCGGCATACATGGAACCCAGCACCGCCGCCGCGCCGGGCTCACCCTGTTCCGCAGCCTTGGCAAACCAGCGGGCGGCTTCGTCGGTGTTCTTGTCCACGCCGAGACCGTAATAGTAAAGGATGCCCAGCTTGCTCTGCCCCATGGGATCGCCGTGCTCGGCGGCCTGGCGATACCAACGCTCGGCGGCCGCATAGTCCTGCTCGACGCCCAGCCCCTTCATGTAGAGATTGCCGAGATTCACCTGGGCCGCGGACTCACCCCGCTCGGCCGCCTGCTTGAACTCCCGCAATGCGGCAGGGTAATCGCCGCGCTCGACGGCCTTCACTCCGGCGTCCTCCTCGGCATACGCCCCGCCGCAAAGACAAGCCGTGAGAAGCCACGCCACGAGATGTCTCATGGGCGCGTGGAGACAGGGAATTTGGCATTGGAGCCTGCGCGGGGAAAACATCTTTGGATTCGGATTCCATCGAGTCAGATCGAACACGCACAGCATACCGTACGTCATTCGCAAGGTTCACACTCGTCCGAACGCCGATTCCAGCCGATCGTCTTTACTCCCCGAGATCCGCGCCGATCGGCCGGCACCGGTCCAATGCCGCCTCGAGGTCCGCCACGATTTCCCGAGCGATCACCGCCGGCGCGGGAAGGCCGTCGGAATCCGACGGCGACTCGTCCTTCAGCCAGAACATGTCCAGGAAGCCCGTCATGGCCAGGCGCCCGGTACGGACCGCGCCAACCTGGTTTTTTCAAGGCCCGCTCCGGCACGCTGATGCCGGCCGGACCGGGTTCGCTCCACTCGGCGACGTATGAATACATGGAAGATCGTGAACAGGCTCTGAGGAAAGCAGGGATAGGGAAAACATTGCCATCGGTTGATTCATGCACCAACGCCGGTAATCGGCAAAACCATGGCCTGATGGGAGGGGAAATTCGCGTATGGCGACGCCGCGGCGGGCGAGGATGTTGGTCCGGTCGGCATCGGCGACATGCCGGCCAGCCGCGGTCAGCAACTCGTCGATGGTTTTTCGGGCTTGGCCTTCGGGTGTTCGATGGTCCTCATCATCCATCCGGTTCGAAGCCCGCTGCGCCGACTGAAAGTGCGATTTCGCCGAACCGTGGCGCTCAACCCGCCGCGAGCCAGAGCCGCAGACGCAGCAGCCATTCCGGCGTGAAACCCACGTTGCGGGAATGGATCGTGCCGTCCGGTCCGAGGACGAAAAACGCCGGGACGCCGCGGATGCCGTAAGCCGCACCGATGGTGCCGTCCGGATCGGGTACGACCCGCCAGTCCAGGCGCCGCTCCGCGACATGACGCGCCACCTCCCCCGCATCCCCGGACTGGTACGCAACCGTGATGACCGCATGGTCGCGGGCGAGGACTCCGATCTCGTCCTCCATGGTCCCGCAGATCGGGCACCAGCTCGCCCAGAAGTAGACCAGCGCAGGCCGGCCGCGCAAGCCGTCCAGCGATGCCGGGGAGCCATCGAGAAAACTGCCCTCGATGGCGGGAGCGGGCCCCGAAGCCATGTCGCGGTTGAGGAACCCCTGAACGGCAAAGAACAGTGCGACGACCGCACCCCACCGCAGCGCCCTACGCCACCGGTGAGCCATCACCGGAACGCCGGATCGAAGCGTTGGATCAGGCCGCCGCCGTGGGCCTCGAGCCACTGGCGCTCCTGCCGCCAGTCCGGCAGATGGGCCGCCACCAGTTCCCAGAAATCCCTGGAGTGGTTGCGGTGGCGGATGTGGCAGAGTTCATGCACCACCACGTACTCCAGGACCGAAAGCGGCGCCAGCCCCAGCAGCCAATTGAGATTGATGTCGTTTGCCGGGCCGCAGCTCCCCCAGCGGGTGCGCATGCTCTTGATGCGCAACTGGCGGGGATAAAGCCCGTGCAGCGGGGCATGCCGCTCGATCAGTTCGGTCACGCGGCCAGGCAGCCTCCGCTTCATCCAGCCGAACAGGGCATCGCGCACGTAACGGTCCCGATCGGCGCCGCAGGTCCGGGGAAGGATGAGGCGCAGGCCTTGATCTTCCAGCGAGACCCGGATCCGGCCGCCGCCGGTTTCCTCGATGAACAGCGGTGTCTCCCGCCCCTCCAGAGGCACGCTGCCGCCTTCGGCCGGAAACCGCTCGGCTTGGCCCTGCCGCAACTTCGCCAGCCGCGCCAGCAGTTCTTCCAGCCTCGCCTGGGCCCAGCCGCCGTGTTGACGGACGAAAGCCAGTACCGTCGCGTCGGACAGCCCCGTGGGCACCACCACTTCGATGCCGTCGGGACGTATCAGCAGCCGCAGATACTTGGCACGCGGGCTACGGCGAAGGCGGTAGGGCGGCAGGGAATGCTCCATGACAAAAGAGAGCTAGCGGTAAGGATGGATGGCAAGGATATGGAGTTCCTTGTCGCCGGCCGGCCTCTTCCACGTGACCGTATCGCCCGCCTCTGCATTCAGCAGCGCCCTGGCCAAGGGTGACACCCAGCTGATCTTACCGTGGGCCGCGTCCGCCTCATCTTCACCGACGATGGAATAGCGCTGCACATTGCCGGCCTCGTCCTCCACCTCGACCGTCGCCCCGAAATGGACCCGGTCTCCGGACCGAGCCGCGGGATCGACCGGGATGGCGCTGACGACCCGCTCGTCGTAATAGCGCAGTTCGCGCTCGACACGGCGGAGCTGCTGTTTCGCACCGACCGATTCGTCGCCCAGCAGACGCTGCCGTTCGGCCGTGAGCTCCGCGACCCTGGCCTGGAGCTGGGCCAGCCCCGCCGGTGTCACGTAGTTCGGATGCGGGCTGACGGGGCGCTCCGGCGCACCATCGTCCAGCTCTTCACCGTCGGTTTCCTTGACGAATGCACGGCTCATGGGTTCATTTCGGGGTGAGTGAAAAACGGCTTGCGAGAATACTCCTGCAGGCAGCGGGAAACAAATGCGCCGCTACCGGGCCGGCCGTTCAAGCAATTCCGCGGCCAGTTCGGCCAGACGCCGGGAACCGCCGCCTTCGCCCAGCAGGGTCCTCACCTCCACCAGATCGTCCCGGATCCGCAGTGCGTAGGCCGGATCATTCAGGATCCGCAGGATCTCGCCGCCGACCATCTCCGCATTGGCTGCGTGCTGGATGAACTCCTCAACGATCCTGCGCCCCGCCAGGATGTTGGGCAGGCCGATGAAAGGGATGGTTACCAGCAGCCTTCCGAGCCAATAGCTCAGCGGTGCCAGCTTGTAGACGATGGCCATGGGCACGCCGAGGAGAGCGACTTCCAGGGTCGCCGTGCCCGAGGTGGTGATCACCGCATCGCAACTGCCCAAGACCTCATGACGCCGTTCCTTGACGACCCGAACCGGCACCGGCGCCGTCTCCAGTTCGGCGGCCAACAGCTCGTCGGCGACCGATGGCGCCTGGATCAGCACGAACCGGGCATCCGGTCGTTCCCCGGCGATTCGCGCCGCGGTCTGCAGCAGCATCGGCAGCAGCCGGCGGATTTCATTGCCCCGGCTGCCCGGCAGCAGGCCGACCAGGGGACCGGGTCCGTCCATCCCCTGCTCCCGCCGTACCTTCCCTTTGTCAGCCACCGGCGCAATCTTACCGGCAAGAGGATGACCGACATAGGTCACCGGAATGCCATGCCTTTCGTAGAAGGGCACTTCGAACGGAAAGATCACGGCCATGTGGTCGATCGCCTTGCCATAGCTCTTGACCCGTCCCGGCCGCCACGCCCACACCTGCGGGCTGACGTAGAACAGCACCTTGATGCCGGCGGCCTTGGCGGCCCGGGCCAGGCGGAAATTGAATTCCTTGTAGTCGACGCAGATCAGCAGATCGGGCCGCTCGGTGCGGGCCAATGCCTTCATGGCCTCGAGCGCTCGGCGGATCTCACCGTAATGGCGGGCGATCTCGGCCAGACCGATGACGCCCAGCCCGGTGGAATCGACCCGGATGTCGATGCCGGCCTCGCGCATGGCGGAGCCGCCCATACCGATGCCGCGGACTTGCGGAATCAGGGTCCGGAGTTCGCGGAACATGGCAGCGGCATGCTGATCGCCGGAGACTTCCCCGGCAACCAGCATGACCAGCGGAGCACGCTCAGCCATTCACCGCCTGGCGCACCACGTCCGCGATCCTGCGGATGTCCGCTTCCGCCAGCTCGGGGAAGATCGGCAGGGAGATGCAACGCGCCGCCACCGCCTCGCAGACCGGCAGGCTGAGATCGGCGTAATCCCGCGCAAACACATTCTGCCGGTGCAGCGGCACGGGGTAGTAGATCGCGCAGCCGATTCCGGCTTTCTGCAGCGCCTCCAGGATGGCATCACGGCGGTCGCTCAGCAGAGTGTACTGGTGGTAGACGTGCTGGCCGATGCCATCCTCGTAAGGCACCTCGGCGATCCCGCCCAGAAGTTCCGAATACAGATGGGCGACGCGGCGTCGGTTGGCGTTGAATTCGTCGATGTATTTGAGCTTGACCCGCAGTACCACTGCCTGCAGCTCATCCAGCCGGCTGTTGTAGCCGATCACGTCGTGATAGTAACGCACCTTCGAGCCGTGGTTACGCAGCATCCTGACCTGCTCCGCCACCTCGTCCGAATCGGTCGTCACCAGGCCGCCGTCGCCGTAGCAGCCCAGGTTCTTGCTGGGGAAGAAGCTGAAACCGGAACTCACCCCGAAACTGCCGGTCTGGCGGCCGCCGATGGTGGCGCCGAACGACTGCGCGCAGTCTTCGACGATCTTCAACCCATGGCGCTCGGCGATGGACTGCAGCCGCGGCATGTCGGCCGGCTGGCCGAACAGATGCACCGGCATGATGGCACGGGTCCTGGCCGTCACCGCGGCTTCGACCGCTGCCGGGCAGAGATTGAAGGTCTTGGCGTCGATGTCGACGAACACCGGCTTGGCGCCGACGTAGCGGATCGCCTCCGCCGTCGCGATGAAGGTGAAGGGCGACGTGATGACCTCGTCGCCCTCGCCGATGCCGGCAGCGAGCAGGGCCAGATGCAAGGCGTCGGTACCCGATGCCACCCCGATGGCATGCTTCACGCCCAGATAGCCGGCGGCCTCCTTCTCGAAGGCCTGCACGTTCGGGCCGAGCACGAAGGCACAGGATTCCAGCGCATCCGCCAGCCCCTTGTCGATTTCCGGTTTCAGCCGGGCATACTGGGTCTTGAGATCAACCATGGGGATCATGCGGTACAACTCCTCGATTCTTGAACTTTCAGCAAATTCGTGATTTCGATGGCCGTCGCCAGCGCCCGGCGCCCGGCCGCTCCGGACACCAGCGGCTCCCGGTGCTCGCGGATGCAATTGAGGAAATGGCGGATTTCCTCCATCAGGGCGTCGCCGTTCTCGAACACCGATTCTTCGCTGAGGATTTCCGGCACGCCGGGGAACATCTCGCCCTCGCCCTTGCGATGGCGGGCCAGCACGCGGTTCTGGAAATCGACCGAAACATAGGCGTTGGGCATGAACATGCGCATCTTGCGTTCGACCTTCAGGCTCACCCGGCTGGCGGTGACATTGGCGACACAGCCGCTCTTGAACTGGAGGCGGGCGTTGGCGATGTCGATGTCGCCGGTGAGCACGGCCACACCCTTGGCATCGATACGCTCCACCTCGGAATCGACCATGTCGAGGATGATGTCGATGTCGTGGATCATCAGGTCCAGCACGACGCTGACATCGTTGGCGCGGGGCTTGAACGGCGCCAGCCGGTGCGATTCGATGAACAGCGGCTTGTGGTGATCCAGGTCCAGCCCCAGCACGGCGGCATTGAAGCGCTCCAGGTGGCCGACCATCAGCACGCGCTGTTTTTCCTTGGCGATCCGGATCAGCTCGTCGGCCTCCTCCACCGTCACGGTGATGGGCTTCTCCACCAGCACGTGCGCGCCGGCCTCGAGAAAATCCCGGGCGACGCGGTGGTGCAGACTGGTCGGCACCACGACGCTCACCGCATCCACCTTGCCCAGCAGGGCACGATGATCAGTCAGGCCGCGGACACCCAGGCGATCGCCGATCTCCGCCGCGGTGACCGGATCGGCGTCGACCACGGCGACCAGTTCGCAGCCCGGCAGGGCAGCATATTTTTCCGCGTGGAACTTACCGAGATAACCAACGCCGATCACGGCACATTTCAAAGGATTCATGGAAGCAACCTTGGGGGTTTCTGAATCAGTCCGGCTCGCGCGATTCCGGCTCGAAGAAGGCGAGGGTGCCGCGCTTGGAACCCGCGCCACACCAGGCGCGTAGATAGGCCAGCTCCGGCGTGTCGGGCAGACCGTCGAGCCCCGCCCGGGCGCGCAGGCGGCGGAAGGCGGCCGAAACGGTCTTGAGCCGATCGCCGTCGATGCCGGCCCGGCGCATGCCGATCAGATTGAGGCGATAGTGCTTGCCGGGACGGCCGCCGACCAGGGTGAAAGGGATCACGTCCTTGTTGATGCCGGCCAGTCCCTGCAGCATCGCGAGACTGCCGATCCTGCAGAACTGGTGCACCATCACCCCGCCGCCGAAAAATACCCGGTCGTCCACCCGGCAGTGACCGCCCAGCGTGGCGCCGCTGGCCAGAATGTTGTGGTCACCCAGCACGCAATCGTGACCGACGTGGGTATTGTTCATGAGGTAGTTGTTCGATCCCAGCCGGGTCGAGCCGCCCGCCCGGGTGGCCCGGCTGATGGTCACGCCTTCGCGCAACACGTTGCCGTCGCCGAGTTCGACATAGGTTTCCGTGGCCGGATCGAACCCCAGATCCTGCGGCAGACCGCCGAGCACGGCATGGGGATGGACCACGTTCGCCCGCCCCATCCGGACGTAGGCGTGGATCACGGCGTGGGCACCGATCCGGCAGCCGTCGCCGAGTTCGACATAATCCTCGACGACGGCGAAAGGTCCGACGGAGATGTCGGCGCCGAGTTTGGCCGTCGGCGCGACACAGGCGGTGGGATGGATGCTGGACATTCTCTTGCTTTCCTCCTCAGCCCCGCGGATGGAAGCGGGTATGCAGTTCCTTGAGCCGCTCCTGGGCGACATGGGTATAGATCTGGGTGGTCGACAGATCGCTGTGTCCGAGCAGCATTTGCACGACGCGGAGATCCGCCCCGTGATTCAGCAGATGAGTCGCGAAGGCATGACGCAGGGTATGGGGGGACAACGGCTTGGAAATCCCGGCCTGCCCGGCGTAACGCTTGATGAGATGCCAGAAGGCCTGGCGCGTCATCGCCCCCCCACGGTCGGTGACGAACAGGAAATCACTCTGCCTACCCTTCAGGGTGACTGGCCGCACCTTGTCGAGATAGCGCTCCAGCCAGTCCAGGGCTTCCTCGCCGACAGGCACCAACCGGTCCTTGTCCCCCTTGCCACTGATCCGGACCACCCCCTGGCGCAGACTGATCTGGCCGAAGCTCAAACCGACCAGCTCGGAGACGCGCAAACCGGTGGCGTAGAGCATTTCCAGCATGGCCCGGTCGCGGAAGCCCAGCGGCGTATCGACGTCCGGCGCGGCCAGCAGGGCCTCCACCTCCGATTCTGTCAGCGTGTCGGGAAGGAAACGCCCCAGCTTCGGCGGAGCAATCAAGGCACAAGGATCACCGGTGATCTCGCCCCGTCGCAGTCGGTACGCGCAGAAATGCCGGATGGAGGAAAGTACGCGCGCCGAAGTCCGGCTCTTGCTTTTCCGGCTGTGCCTCCACCCCAGATAGGCCTCGACGTCTTCCCCGGTCAGTGCAGTCAGCTCCGCGCGCCGGTTGGTTGCCAGCCAGGCTGCGAAGAGACGGAGATCGCTCCCGTAGGCCTTGAGTGTGTGAGGGCTCAAACCCTCTTCCACCCACAGCGACTCGACGAAGCGCTGGATCGCCAGAAGGTCGGCCTCCCGGACTGCTCCGGCATCGGGCAGAACCTCACTCACCCCTTCCCCTCAAAAACAAAGGGCGGAAAAACCGCCCTTCATTCTCGTCGACCGATCAATCTGCGCAAACGCCCTGCGAGCGGTCAGATCTTTTCCTTGATACGGGCCGCCTTGCCGGCACGGTCACGCAGGTAGTACAGCTTTGCCCGCCGCACGTCGCCGCGCCGCTTGACCTGGATTTCCTCGACCTGCGGACTGTAGGTCTGGAACACGCGCTCCACGCCTTCGCCGTGGGAAACCTTGCGCACGGTGAAGGCGGAATTGTAGCCGCGGTTACGCTTGGCGATGACCACGCCTTCGAAGGCCTGCAGACGCTCGCGGTTGCCTTCCTTGACCTTCACCTGCACCACGACGGTATCGCCGGGACCGAACGCCGGAATGGTCTTGCCGCTCATCCATTCGGATTCGAGCTGTTGAACGATATTCATGAAACTAACCTCTGTTCTTTTGAAGTTCAAATTCCCGCTTGAATTCATCCAGGAGCTCGAGCTGCTCCGGAGTCATCACCCGGCAGGCCAGCAAATCCGGCCGCTTGAGCCATGTTTTCCCCAGTGCCTGCTTCAGGCGCCAGCGCCCGATCGCGGCATGGTTGCCGCTCTGCAACACCGCGGGAACGTCCCGCCCTGCTACCCGTTCCGGCCGGGTGTAGTGCGGATGATCCAGCAAACCCTCGGCATGAGACTCCTGCTCCGCCGATTCCGCATCGCCCAGCACACCCGGCAGGAGGCGCACCACCGCGTCGAATACGACCAGGGCCGGCAGTTCACCGCCGCTCAACACGTAATCGCCGATCGACCACTCTTCGTCGATCTCGGTTTCGATGAGACGCTCGTCCACGCCTTCGTAACGGCCCGCCACCAGGATCAGGCCCGGGGCCGCTGCGAACCTGCGCACCGCTGCTTGATCGAGCCGGGTGCCCTGCGGACTCATGAGCACGACCCGCGCCCCCGGCGTCGCCTGCCCCTTCGCCGCACGAATGGCATCCCGCAAGGGCTCCACCTTCATCACCATGCCGGGACCACCGCCGTACGGCCGGTCGTCCACGGTGCGATGACGATCGCGGGTGAAATCCCGGGGGTTCCACACCTCCAGGGAGACCTTTCCCGCGGCGAGCGCCCGCCCCGTGACACCGTACCGCGCCGCGTCCCGGACCATCTCCGGGAACAGGGTCACGATGTCGAAACGCACGCAACCACCCGCTATTTCAGAACTCTGGGTCCCAGTCGACCACTATCCGCGACTCCTCCAGATTCACGGATTTGACGAATACGCCCTGTACGAACGGCAAAAGCCGTTCGCGGTCGCCCTGCACCACCAGCACATCGTTGGCACCGGTTTCCATCACGTCGACGACCTCGCCCAAGACCGTCTCTCCAAGGTTGACTACCTTCAAGCCGACCAGGTCGACACGGTAATACTCTCCCGGCGCTGGTGGCGGCAGTTGGCTCCGGCGAACCGTCACTTCGAAGCCTTTCAGCGCCTCGGCCTGTTCACGGGTATCGACGCCCTGCAGCCGCACGATCACTGCGTTGCCGTGCTCGCGGCCTTCCAAAACGTCGGCCCTGCGCTCGGCATCACCCCGCCGCAACGTCCAAGGTCGGTAACCGACCAGATTGACGGGAGGATCGGTGAAGGAAACGGCCTTGACCCAGCCCCTCACACCGAAGGCGCCGGAAACCCGGCCCACCACGACGGACCGATCATTGCCGGAATTCCCCGGCATCAAACCTGTTGCTGCTTCTTGAATTCCTTGATCAGCGAAACCACGCGGTCCGAAGGCTTGGCGCCGGTGCCGATCCAGTATGCGATGCGGCCCTCATCCAGCCGCAGGCGCTCTTCCTGGCCCCGTGCAATCGGATTGAAAAACCCCACGCGCTCGATATAACGGCCGTCACGCTTGCTGCGGCTCTCCGCAACCACGACGTGATAGAAAGGACGCTTCTTTGCGCCGCCGCGCGCCAACCGAATGCTTACCATGCCTGTGCCTCTAGTCAAACCGTACGGATAAAAACGCGTATTGTATGCGATCCTGAATAATTGTGAAGCCCTGCCGTCTTGCCCCACTGGGAAGCACCAGGGTTGAAAAGAAAAACCCGGTCGCCATCCGGCACCGGGCTTATCCTGAACTGGCGGAGAGAGAGGGATTCGAACCCTCGATGCAGCTTTTGACCGCATACTCCCTTAGCAGGGGAGCGCCTTCAGCCTCTCGGCCATCTCTCCAGGGAAAACGGGAAGGAATCAATCGCTGTCGTGCTCGGGACCGGCCTGCTGCTCTTTCTTGATCCTTTCGTAAATCTCTTCGCGATGAACGGACACGTCCTTCGGCGCATTGACTCCGATGCGCACCTGGTTTCCCTTCACACCCAGCACAGTGACTGTCACGTCATCACCAATCATCAGGGTTTCACCCACTCTACGAGTCAAAATCAGCATAAACCCTTCCTTTGTCCATTGCCCACACCAAGTTGACAAGAGCCGCGGCTGCCGCGCTGCCAACCCCCACCCGTCAGGCGCGATCGATCTACCAGTTGATCGATTCTAGCAGCTTTCGGTCACAGGATAAAGGTTCGGCCGACTCCGGGCTCAAACCGCGTCCGGCTCGCGATCGAGATTGAATGCCTCGTGCAGGGTACGTACCGCCAGCTCGAGGTATTTTTCGTCCACGACGATGGAAATCTTGATTTCGGAAGTGGATATCATGCGGATGTTGATGCCTTCCCGCGCCAGGGCTTCGAACATCCGGGCGGCGATCCCGGCATGCGAGCGCATCCCCACGCCCACCAGCGAAACTTTCACGATCTTGTCGTCTCCCGCCACTTCGCGCGCGCCCAGGGCCGTGCAAGTCGCCTGCAGGATGTCGAGCGCCTTGCGGTAGTCGTTGCGGTGGACGGTAAACGTGAAATCCGTGGTCGCATCCTCCGCGACGTTCTGGACGATCATGTCCACTTCGATGTTGGCATGGGCGACGGGCCCCAGGATCTGATATGCCACGCCCGGCTTGTCCGGCACGCCCTTGACGGTCAGTTTCGCTTCGTCGCGATTGAAGGCGATACCGGAGATCAAAGGTTTTTCCACACTTGCTTCCTCATATGTAATCAATGTGCCGGGACCGGCTGCGAAACTGGACAAGACTCTCAGAGGGACGTTGTACTTGCCGGCGAATTCGACCGAGCGAATCTGCAGCACCTTGGACCCCAGGCTCGCCATTTCGAGCATTTCCTCGAAGGTGATGCGGTCCAGCCGGCGCGCCTTCGGTTCGATCCTCGGATCCGTGGTATAGACGCCATCCACGTCGGTATAAATCAGGCATTCGTCCGCCTTGAGTGCAGCGGCCAGGGCGACCGCCGTGGTGTCGGAGCCGCCCCGCCCCAAGGTGGTGATGTCACCCGCCTCGGTGATCCCCTGGAAACCCGCCACCACGACCACGCGTCCGGCCGCGAGATCGCTGCGGATACGGTCGGTGTCGATGTCGAGGATGCGCGCCTTGGTGTGTGCATCGTCGGTGAGGATCCGCACCTGCCCGCCGGTATAGGAACAGGCCGGGCACCCTGCCGCCTCCAGCGCCATGCTCAACAGCGCGATCGTGACCTGCTCGCCGGTGGCCAGCAGCACATCCATTTCACGGGTGCTGGGCCGTTCATGCATTTCATGCGCCAGCGCCACCAGGCGGTTGGTTTCACCGCTCATGGCCGACACCACGACGATGATGTCGTCGCCCCGGCTGCGCGCCCGGATGACGTTCTTCGCGACGTTCTTGATCCGCTCCGGCGAGCCGACCGAGGTGCCGCCGTATTTGTGTACGAATAAAGCCATGGTCGATGTCTGTTACGTTCGAATCCTGAAAAGGCTAGGCATTGAGCATCCGCCGCACCCATTCCGGGACGCCGTCGAGGGCGCCCTGCAACTCCTCTGGCCGATTGCCGCCCGCCTGGGCCAGATCGGGCCGCCCACCGCCCTTGCCTCCGATACGGGTCGCGACGCTGTTGACCAGATCGCCGGCACGGATATGTCCGGTCTGGTCCCTGGTCACGCCGGCGACCAGGCTGACTTTCCCGCCTTCCACCGCAGCCAGCACGATGGCGGCGCTGCCCAGCCTGTCCTTGAGCTGATCCACCAACTCGCGCAGCATCCTGGCGTCCGCTTCATCGACGCGCGCGGCCAGTACCTTGACGCCAGCGATGTCGACCGCCCGAGACGCCAGGTCGGCACCGGCTGCGCCGGCCGTCTTGGCCTTCAGCCGTTCCAGCTCCCTTTCCAGCGCGCGGTTCTTCTCGAACATCTGATCGAGCCGTTCTTCAAGGGTGTCGCGGCCGGCCTTCATGCGCTCGGCCAGCCGTCGCAGCAAACGTTCCGTGGCCTCGACCGCCTCCACCGCGGCAGCCCCGGTGACGGCTTCGATGCGGCGCACGCCGGCGGCGACGCCGCTTTCACTCACGATCTTGAACAGGCCGATGTCGCCGGCACGGCGGGCGTGGATGCCGCCGCACAACTCGGTGGAAAAATCGCCGATCCTGAGCACCCGCACATCGTCACCGTATTTTTCGCCGAACAGTGCCATGGCGCCGAGCCTCATTGCGGCGTCCTTGGCCATGACCTCGGCGGTGACCTCGGCATTGCGACGGATTTCCCGGTTGACCAGACGCTCGATTTCGTCGAGCTGCTCCGGACTGACAGGTTCGAAATGCGAGAAATCGAACCGCAGCCGTTCGGGGTCGACCAGAGACCCTTTCTGCGTGACGTGCTCTCCGAGCACCCGGCGCAGCGCCGCATGCAAGAGATGGGTGGCCGAATGATTCAAGGCCGTGGCCTGGCGCAGGGATTGCTCCACCTCCGCCCGGCAGACCGCCCCCCGGAGCAAGACCCCCTCGCGCAGCTTCCCCCGGTGCAGGATCAGGTCGCTGCCCTGCTTGCGGGTATCCGCCACCTCGAACACCGCCGAGTCGCTGCGGATCACGCCGCGGTCGCCCACCTGGCCGCCGGATTCGGCATAGAACGGCGTCTTCTCCAGCACGACCACGCCGTCCTCGCCGGCCTCCAGCCGGTCCACGGCCTGACCGTCGCGCAGCAGCGCCACGATCCGCGTGTCCTCGACGGCGTTCCGGTAGCCGGTGAATTCGCACGCCACGTCGAGATGGATCTCCTGCGAATAATCCACGCTGAAATGGCTGGCCGCCCGCGCCCGCTCGCGCTGGGCCTCCATGGCCCGCTCGAATCCGGCCATGTCCACCTGCAGACCATGCTCACGTGCCACGTCCGCGGTCAGATCGACGGGGAAGCCGTACGTATCGTAAAGCTGGAAGGCGGTGTCACCCGATATCACCGGGCTACCCAGATCGCGTATGGCGACGTCGAGTATCTTCATGCCCTGCTCCAGCGTCTCGGCGAAGCGCTCCTCCTCCTTGTCGAGCACCTGTTCGACCCGCGGGCGGGCCTCGACCAGTTCGGGGTAGGCCTGGCCCATTTCCGCACAGAGCGGCCCGACCAGCTTGTAAAAGAACGGCTCGCGGATGCCGAGCTTGTAGCCGTGGCGGATCGCCCGGCGGATGATCCGGCGCAGGACGTAACCCCTTCCTTCGTTGGACGGAAGTACGCCGTCGGTGACCAGGAAGGCGCAGGAGCGGATGTGGTCGGCGATCACCCGCAGCGAACTTTGGGCGAGGTCGGCCGTGCCGGCCAACTCGGCCGCGGCCTTGACCAGATTGCGAAACAGGTCGATGTCGTAATTGTTGTGCACCCGCTGCATCACCGCAGCGAGCCGCTCCAACCCCATGCCGGTATCCACCGAGGGCTTGGGGAGAGGCGTCAGCGTGCCGTCGCCGGCACGCTCGTACTGCATGAACACCAGGTTCCAGATTTCGACGTAGCGGTCGCCGTCCTCTTCCGGCGTCCCGGGAGGCCCGCCGGCGACGGAGGGACCATGGTCATAGAAAATCTCGCTGCACGGTCCGCAGGGACCGGTGTCGCCCATGGACCAGAAATTGTCGGAGGTGGCGATGCGGGTGAAGCGGCCCGGATCGACGCCGACCTCTTCCAGCCAGATCCGCTCGGCTTCCTTGTCCTCGGCGTATACCGTGATCCACAGCCGTTCCGGCGGCAGCATGAGCACCTCGGTCAGGAACTCCCAGGCGTAGACGATCGCCTCGCGCTTGAAGTAGTCGCCGAAGCTGAAATTGCCCAGCATCTCGAAAAAGGTGTGATGACGCGCCGTGTAGCCGACATTCTCCAGATCGTTGTGCTTGCCACCCGCACGGACACAGCGCTGGGCGCTCGCGGCGCGTACGTAGGGGCGGTGCTCGCGCCCCAGAAACACATCCTTGAACTGCACCATGCCAGCATTGGTGAACAGCAGGGTGGGATCGTTGACGGGCACCAGGGAACTGGAAGCCACGACGGTATGGCCGCGGTCGGCGAAGAATTTCAGGAATCGGGCGCGTAATTCCGCACTGGTCATGCTCGGTTTTCCAAGGTCTTCAATCGGTGTCCGGGTATTCGCCGTCCACTCCCAGACGCTCGAAAAAATCCCGGATCTGGGAGGACGTGAAACCCCGTTGCGCGAGAAATCTCGCCCTTGACGCACGCTCCCGAGGCGTCGTCACCGCAAGTTTTCCGCGATATTTCTTCGTATAGACACGATCCATGTCCGTCATCCAGTCCCTGGAATCCGCAAGGTCCGCCTCGACCCCGCGCAGCCGCAGTTCCTGACGAATCCTGTTGACGCCGTACCCTTTCGCCTTGCGGGCGCACACGAAACCTTCGGCAAAACGGGCATCGCTCTGCCACCCCCGGTCCGAACACTCGGCCAGAACGGCTGCTATCGTCGGGAATTCGAAACCACGGGCGGCGAGCTTGCGCTGGAGCTCGAGCCGGCTGTGTTCGCGCCGCGCCAAGAGCCGCAGGCAAACGGCACGTGCGGCTTCGAACGTGTCTTCGGTTCCGCTCAGAACCCGCTCTCCTCCAGCGCTGCACGCTCGGCGGACGGTGCGTGCTGGAACCCGGCCAACGCCTTCTCGCGAACGGCCGCCTCGATGGCAGCCGCGACCTCCGGATGCTCCTTGAGATAGATCCGGACGTTGTCCTTGCCCTGGCCGATGCGGTCGCCGCCATAGCTGTACCAGGAACCGGACTTCTGTACGATGTCGTGGTTCACGCCGAGGTCGATCAGTTCGCCCTCGCGCGAGATGCCCTCGCCATAGAGAATCTCGAAGTCGGCGGTGCGGAACGGCGGAGCCACCTTGTTCTTCACGACCTTGACGCGGGTTTCGTTCCCGATCACCTCGTCGCCGTTCTTGATCGCCCCCGAACGGCGGATGTCCAGCCGCACCGAGGCGTAGAACTTGAGCGCGTTACCGCCGGTGGTGGTCTCCGGATTGCCGAACATCACGCCGATCTTCATGCGGATCTGATTGATGAAGATCACCAGGGTGTTGGAGCGCTTGATGTTGGCGGTCAGCTTGCGCAAGGCCTGCGACATCAGTCTGGCCTGCAGACCCATGTGCGAATCGCCCATCTCGCCTTCGAGTTCGGCCTTGGGCGTCAGCGCCGCCACCGAGTCGATCACCACGACGTCCACGCCGCCGGAACGCACCAGCATGTCCGCGATTTCCAGCGCCTGCTCGCCGGTATCCGGCTGGGACACCAGCAGATCGTCGAGGTTCACTCCGATCTTCTCGGCATAGACCGGGTCCAGGGCATGCTCGGCATCCACGAAAGCCGCCACGCCGCCGGTCTTCTGCGCCTGGGCGATGACCTCCAGAGTCAGCGTCGTCTTGCCCGAGGACTCCGGCCCGTAAATCTCGACGATGCGACCACGCGGCAAACCGCCGCAGCCCAGCGCGATGTCCAGCGCCAGGGAGCCGGTGGGAATCACGTCGATGTCCCGGACCGCCGCGACATCGCCCATGCGCATCACCGATCCCTTGCCGAACTGTTTCTCGATCTGGGAAAGAGCGGCACCCAAGGCCTTGCGTTTGTTCTCGTCCATCCGGGTTACTGCGTCGAAAGTGGAAATCGACATTATTTCATAGCGGCCATTTCGGGCATAGCCCGCCACTGCTTTTCGGCACGCACGAGATAGAGCGGGCCGGCCCTGGAAAGGCGCGACTCGACGAGGGTGACGCGATCCACCGGCCAGGTCACGGACGTCTTCAAAGGCATGGCGGACCAAGCCGCCTCGGCCTTGCGCGCCAATGTCAGATGCGGCCGGAACGGCCGCCGCTCGACAGGGAATCCAGCCCGACCCAGCTTCGAATTCAGGATTCCGGCCAGTTCGATGAGCAGCGGGGGGGTTGCGCTTGCTCCCAGACACAACACTCGGTTACGCTGCCAGTATTCCAGCCGGTCCAGCGCCAACTCAAAGGGCGGCAGATCGAGATCCTCCGTCATTGCTGTCAGCTCCGGCAAACGTTCCGCCGGCACCGCCCCCAGGAATGCCAGAGTGAGATGGAGCTTGTCCGGCTCGCCCCAGCGCCCTTTGACCGTACGGCGGAGGGAGCGGACCAGCCTACCCAAGGTCTCACGAACACCCGCGTCCGGCCAAAGCGCGAAAAACAGACGCAGCGGAGGCGGTTCAGGAAGCAGAGCAGACATCGGTCAGTCCTTCCAGAGCCGCCATCACGGCTTGCCGCCGCACCGCCTCCCGATCGCCCTCGAACCGGAAACACCGCGTGAGGGGTGCTTCCCCTTTCAACTGCCAGGCCAGCCAGACGGTTCCCACCGGCTTGTCCGGACTGCCGCCTTCGGGACCGGCGATGCCGCTGACCGCCACCGCGCAGTCGGCCCGGCTGTGCGCCAGCGCGCCGCCGACCATGGCCGCCACGGTTTCCGCACTCACCGCACCGTGCGCAGCGATCAGTCTGGCCGGCACGCCGAGCAGCTCCTGCTTGGATTCGTTACTGTAGGTCACGAAGCCGCGTTCGAACCAACCCGAGCTGCCGGGGACGGACGTCACGCACTGGGCGATCCAGCCTCCGGTGCAGGATTCGGCCGTGACCAGACGGCGCCCCCGGTCTTGCAGCTGCCGGCCGACCTTCCCGGCCAGAACGTACATCTCACGATCGCCCTGTGCGTCCACCGAACCCTCCCGACTCGCAGCCCCCGACCCAAACAGACCGTTCCCAGACGAACCCGGAACGGCATCCGGAGTAGCCTACGCCGTCCACGAGACAACCGAAATCCCCGACGCCATCCGGCGTCGCAACTGAAGAAGCCGCCGCTGCCGATTCCGCCGAGATCCGGGTCCTCGATCCCCGGCATTGGGCTTGCCCGGTTTTCGGCGGAAAGAACCGAATCGCCCTTCGACCGGCGGGTCGATGCCGCTCGGCCACGGTCTGGCCTCGGCCGGCTCGCCCGTCGCGGTGTTTCGTGCCGTTCAGTCGGTTCTCCCGACCGCGGGCCGCTTTCCCTGGAGAAGCCCCGCGCGCCAGACCGGCGCTCCGCAACGGCACCGGCCATAGACACGGGTCCAGGTTTTATCGCGATCGACCTCATGGGCGAATCGGAAACGATCGAAATCTGGCTTGAAAACTTTCGTCATCGCCGGCGCGAAAGCCCATCAATTCGTCATTCAGCACACCCGGTCGAAGCGGCTCTGGCCAAACGACCCATCGGCCCGGGTCGAGGGAAATGCCTGGAAAACTCCCGGGCTGCCGCAGTCTTCGGCGCAGCTCAAGCTTGTCGTGAAGCGGCTGCAGGCGAAAGGCCGAATCCCGTCCTCATCCCTGTCCTTCTCCCCCGCGAGGGAAGCAGCCCCCACCGGGGGGAGGAGTTTGTTTCCCGGCATGTCCCGGGCCGGCGCCCATTCGCCCCGTGACGCCGTCACGGGCATGCGCCGGGCCGTCGTGCGGCGTATGACTCGCAAACCAGCTTTGCGGCCCGTCAATCACCCGCCACCGTCATGGACTCGATCAGAATCGATCCGGTGCGAATGTTGCCGCGGAGATCGACGTCGTTGCCGATGGCGACGACGTGACCGAACATGTCCCGGAGATTGCCAGCGATGGTGATTTCCTCCACCGGGAACCGGATTTCACCGTTTTCCACCCAGTAACCCGCCGCACCGCGCGAATAGTCGCCGGTGACGATGTTGACGCCCTGCCCCAGGAGTTCGGTGACGATCAAACCGGTGCCCATCCGCCGGATCAGGGTGTCGCAGTCCTCCTGCCCCGGAGCGACGATGAGATTGTGCACGCCGCCGGCGTTGCCGGTGGTCTGCAACCCCAACTTGCGGGCGGAGTAGGTGCTCAACACATAGGATTCGAGCACGCCGTCGCGGACCAGGTCGCGGTCCCGGGTCGCCACGCCTTCGGCATCGTAAGGGGCACTGCCCAAGCCCCGGCGAAGGTGCGGCCGTTCGTGGATGTGGACGAATTCGGGGAAGATGCGTTGTCCCAGGGCGTCGAGCAGGAATGAGGACTTGCGGTAGAGATTGCCGCCGCGGATCGCTGCGATCAGATGGCCGATCAGACTGGAAGCCACGTCGGCGGCGAACAGCACGGGGCATTGCCGGGTCGACAGGCCCCGCGCACCCAACCGGCGCACGGTGCGCTCGGCGGCCTTGCGTCCCACCGCTTCGACGGATTCCAGCTCGGCCGGGTCGCGCGCCACGGTCCACCAATCGTCCCGCTGCATGTTGCCGTCGCGCTCGCCGATCACCGAACAGGACAGACTGTGACGACTGCTGGCGTAGCCGTGCAGGAAGCCGAGGCTGTTGCCAAGTACCCGTACGCCTTCGAAGGCGTTGAGACTGGCGCCTTCCGAGTTGGTGATCGCGTCGGAATGACTGCGCGCCGCGTTTTCACAGGCCAGGGCCAGTTCGATGCCCTGCTCCGCGTCCAGCGTCCAGGGATGGTAGAGGTCCAGATCCGGGATGTCCTTGGCCAGCAGCTCCGCTTCGGGCAGGCCGGCGCAGGGGTCTTCGGCGCCATAGCGGGCGATCCGGCAGGCCGCGCCTACGGTATCCGTCAGCGCCCGTTCGCTGAGATCCGTGGTGCTTGCCGACCCCTTGCGTTGCCCGTAATAAACCGTGATCCCGACACCCTGGCTGCGGTGGTGCTCGATGGTTTCCACTGCGCCCAGCCGGACGGTGAGCGAGAGGCCCTGGTCGGCGCTGCAGGCGACTTCGGCGGCACTCGCGCCCTGCCTGGCGGCTTCGTCCAGGCAGAGGCGGGTCAGCGATTCGAGCCGTTCGAGTTCGGTTCTAGTGTCAGACACGGGTACCTCCTACGGTCAATCCGTCGATTTTCAGGGTCGGCTGGCCGACTCCCACGGGCACACTCTGCCCATCCTTGCCGCAAGTGCCCACGCCGGGGTCGAGTTCCAGGTCGTTGCCAACCATGCTGACCCGCATCAGCACATCCGGTCCGTTGCCGATCAGGGTGGCGCCCCGCACCGGCCGGGTGATGCGACCGCCTTCGATCAAATAGGCCTCGCTGGCGGAGAACACGAACTTGCCGGACGTGATGTCGACCTGGCCGCCGCCGAAATTGCGGGCGTACAGACCTTTCGCCACGGAAGCGATGATCTCCTCCGGCGCATGCTCGCCCGGCAGCATGTAGGTGTTGGTCATGCGCGGCATGGGCAGGCACTGGTAGGACTCGCGGCGGCCGTTACCCGTGGGTGCCGCGCCCATCAGGCGGGCGTTGAGCCTGTCCTGCATGTAGCCCTTGAGGATGCCGTCTTCGATCAGCACGGTCCGGCGGGTGGGCGTGCCTTCGTCATCGATGCTCAAGGAACCGCGGCGGTTGGGCACGGTGCCGTCATCCACCACGGTACATAGAGGCGAGGCGACCCTCTCCCCGACCCGGCCGCTGAAGGCGGACGTGCCTTTGCGGTTGAAATCGCCTTCCAGACCGTGGCCGATGGCCTCGTGCAGCAGGATGCCGGGCCAGCCGGGGCCCAGCACCACCGTCATGGTCCCGGCCGGAGCGTCGCCGGCCTCCAGGTTCACCAGAGCCTGGCGCACTGCTTCGCGGGCATAACCCAGCGCCCGGTCCCGTTCGAAGAAGAAGCCGTAGTCGGTTCGTCCGCCGCCGCCGGCACTGCCCTGTTCGCGCCGGCCGCCGGCCTCGACGATGACGCTGACATTGAGCCGCACCAAGGGCCGCACGTCGCCGTGCATCGCACCGTCCAACCCGAAAATCAGCACCGAGGAATAGCCTCCGGAGAGGCTGACGAACACCTGTTCGACGCGGGGATCGGCACGGCGGGCCTCGGCGTCGAGGCTGCGCAGCAGATCGATCTTCGCTTCCGCCGGCAGCGATGCCAGCGGATCGACCGGGGCATACAGCCGCGGCACGGGCTGGACGCCGGAGACGGCGATACGGCCGGCCTGCCCGCCACGGGCGATGCTGCGGGCGTTACCCGCCGCCTCCAGCAATACCGGCAACGCCAGCTCATCGCTGTAGGCGAAGCCGGTCTTCTCGCCGGAAACGGCGCGCAGTCCAGCCCCTTGCTCGATGCCGTAGGAACCCTCCTTGACGATGCCGTCCTCCAGCGACCAGGACTCGTAATGGCTGGACTGGAGGTAGACGTCGGCATCGTCGATGTCGCTGCCCGCCAGCCGGGCCACGACCTTTTCGATGTCCTGCGGGATCAGCCCGCAGGGCTCCAGGATCGCCCGTTCGGCGATCGCCACGATTTCAGTTGCCATGATGACTCAAGCCGTTTGCTTTGGGAGGTTCAGGCGCAATGCAGGCGCCGGTGTTCGAGCACAGGGAAGGATGCGCGTACCTGCGCCAGACGCTCGCGGTCGATTTCGGCACAGACGATGCCGGCGCCCGTGGGCAGCGACGCAAGCACCTTGCCCCAGGGATCGACCACCATGCTATGGCCGAAGGTCTCCCGTCCGTTCAGGTGGAAGCCGCCCTGGTTGGATGCCACGGTATAACAGAGATTTTCGACCGCGCGCGCGCGCACCAGGATTTCCCAGTGCGCCGCCCCGGTGCGGGCGGTGAAAGCCGCCGGCACGGCGAGGAGGTCCAGCCCTTGTTGCGCCATGCGACGGAACAGTTCAGGGAACCGGAGATCGTAGCAGATGGCTATCCCCAGCGCGCCGAACGGCGAATCCAGCACCAGCGGCACGGTGCCGGGTTCGATGGTCAGGGATTCGCGGTAGGTTTCCTCGGTACCCGGCACCACGACGTCGAACAGATGTATCTTGTCGTAGCGGCCGACCCGTCTCCCGTGGTCGTCGTAGACCAGGCACGATGCCCGCACCCGGCCGTCTCCGGCGCACATCGGCATGGTCCCGCCGACCAGCCAGACCTTGTGGCGCTCGGCCGCGCCCGCGAGAAACTCCTGGATCGGCCCGCTGCCGTCGGTTTCCGCCACACCGAGTTTGTCGGTTTCGGTCATGCCCATGATCGCGAAATTCTCCGGCAGCACCACCAGCCTGGCGCCGGCCTCCGCGGCCTGCTTGACGAGCCGGCCGGCCTCCAGCAGATTCGACCCGACTTGCGGTCCGGAAGCCATTTGAACCGCTGCACAAATCATTTTTTTCATTCCTTCTCTCTCTACCAAATTTCAAATCGATTCTTGACCGTCCCGGTATCACTCCCGCGGCGCGTCGCCCGAATCCTTGGTGATGACCGGATTGTCCAGGCTGCCCTCGACCCGATAGCGTGTCTGGGTCAGACGCTCCACCTGTCCGTCCATCATCTTGTCGGCGACGAACACGCCGGCCCCCACTGCCGCTCCCACCGCCGGCCCGAGCGGACCGCCCATGAGGACGCCGGCAACGGGCAGGGCGATGCTGGTGTTGGGGATCACCGTCACGACCTGGTCGACCTCCCGGGTCGCCAGCTTCACGCCGCCATCGATAACGATCTTGGCCGCCACGCCGTCGATCACGAAGCCCTTCGTCTCCGCCCTTCCATGGGCGATATCCAGCTTGCCGGCGATGCCGTCGTAGGCCATGCCGGCGCCGAACAGGTCGGAGAAGTCCAGGCTGAGGCGCCGCCACAAGGCATCGACGTTGAACAGTCCGAGAAACCGGCCTATCCCCACATCCACCTTCAGTAGCGCCCCCTTGCCCAGTTTCATGTCGACCGTGCCGGCGAGATTGGCGGAGGAGACCCCGAACGGCGTCTCTGCCCAGTTCAGTGTGTAGTTCACCTCCGCCGGCGTATCCCGCACGAACTCCGGGTAGCCGAACTCCGCCGCCAGCATGCCCGAATTCTTCACTTTGAGCGTACCGGCGATATGGGTCCTGTCAGTACCGCCATGGCGCGTCCATTCGCCCCGCTCGACGACGAGTTCGTGATTGTCGGAACGCAGACTGGCCGAACGCAGCACGATGCCGCGCGCCTGGCTGTCCACTTCGACCTGCAGCCGCCCCACGTCGAAACCATGCCAGAGCACATGGCGACCGACCAGACTCAAGGACGGGAAACTGCCCGGATGGAGGGTGTCCAGCCAGGAGTCGGTCGAAGCGACCGCCTTCTCGTCCAGCCGGGACAGTTTGACGAAATCGAGATCGGCCTTGATGCTGGACAGCCGCCCGGCAGCCATGTCGGCGTCGAATCCGCCCTTGACGTAAGCCGAGTCGATCATGCCCCGGAGGCCGCCCGCTCGCCCGACCGCCTGCACGACCACCGGTCCTTTCGCCGCGCCATCCCACAGCAACCGTCCGATCTGCACGTCCAGCGCCTTGACGTCCATCCCGATACCCTCGCGCTCGGGGCCGCCGGCGGCGAAGACATCGGCCCAAGGCGCCAGATCCAGGCTCGGCGACCGGACCACGACACGCAAGCCGGAGCCGTCGGCAGTCTTCGGCAACCCCGTTCCCACCGCGAGCTGCAAACCCTTCAGGCGGTAGTCTTCCCCGCCCAGATCGAGCCGCGCCGTGACGTCGGCGCCATAGCTCAGGTCGATCCGCGTGGCAGCCCCCCCCAACCGAGTGTCGAGGCGGAACATCCTCCGTTCGCCCTGCGCCTTGCCCAAAGGTGCCGGTAAGATCACCTTCGTGCCAACGAGATCCGAACTCAGACTCAGCGGCACACCGCCGCCCGGCTCCATGGCAACGGGCAGCCTGACGCTCACGGTCAGGGGAATGGCCCCCGCCAGATGGCGCCAGAGGGGGTTCGGAAACCTGTCCCTGAATGCCGCCACCGGGAACTGTCCGCTCACATCCACGTCCAGGCCATCACCGCTGCGCCGGGCCCGGCCGGATACGGCCTTGTGCAACCATTGTCCCTGGAGCCGGCCGGACACCAGCCCGTCCTCGGTGAATCCCAGTTCACCGTCGGCCTTCTCGACCGGCTCGGCGAGACCGGTGAGCTCGACACGGGTCCGGCTCAGCCGCGCGGTACCGTCCAGCTTGAACGGCGGCGCTTTGCTTTCCATCGGAACTCTCATGGCCAGATCGAGAAGCACGTCCCCCTCGACCGTCATCACCGCATCCACTTTATCGGCCACCGGACGGAGCGGAGTGGTCCGGAAAAACTCGAGGCACTGCGCCAAGGTCGCCGATACCCGACCCTCGATGCCGATGACCGCGTCCTTCGCCAAGTCGGCAACCGTGGCTCTGGCGCCACGTATCTCGCCACCGGCCAGTCGGCCACTGGCCGCCTCGACCTCCATCCCCGGTCCGGAGAAACGAACCGTCCCGGCGGCATCCTCCAAGGCGGGCCATTCCGGATCGTAGCGCAGACGCACACCGGAAAACCCGACGTCGGCTTGAAATAGCCCTTCGCCCTTGCGAAACGGAAACGCCGCCAGCGGCCCCCCGAAACGGAGGCGGGCGCCATCCAGCCGGCCGTGCTCCAAACTCTGGTCGAGCCAGCGACCCAGCAGCGGAAACGTCTTGGCCGGGAAATAACGTTTGAGGCGGGAGGCGTCCGCCGCCCCGGCTTCGGCCCGCAGATCGACCCAAAGCCCCTGGCCCGCCCTCCGGCTGAGACCGAACGACGCCGACAGAGACCAGTCGCCGGTTTCCAGTCTTGCCCGGTCTGCGCGCATGGCCCAGTCTTCACCGGTCCGCCGCCACGCCAGAGGGATGTCGGCCTGCTGGATCAGGACCGGCTCGGCCAGCATGCCGGCCGGGTCCAGCACACCATTCTGCATGCGGACCACTCCCCTCCCGCGCTCGTCACTGCCGCAGACGTGGCCGCTGAGACCGGCGGCGCCGGGCAGACCGTCGCGGGCCGGAAGCACGATGTCGGCGAAGTGCGCGCACAGGCCGAAGCGGGGGTTCCCTGCACTCTCGTAGCCGAAACGGAGCGCCTCGAGCCTCCCCGCCGGCGGGGGAGCGGGCAACCCGAGCATGAACCACAGCGGGCGGAGGTCGTCCAGGGCGACGGTGTCGGCGACGGCAAAAGCCGATGCAACACGGCCGTCCGAGCCCCGGGTCACCGCCAGGGCCAGGCGGGACAATGGCCATTCATGCCCGCCGGACACCACTTTCAGCCCTTGGGCGTTGATCCGCCAGCCGCCCGCTTCACGGTGCCAGAACACGTCGCCGGCAAGGGCGGCCAGTGCCAAGCCCGGCGTGTTGCCGGGTCCGCCAGACAATTGCTCGATGCGGAGGTTGCGGACGCCGAAGCGCGCTGCGAGCGACTCGATACTGCCCGCCGAGAGCTGACCCCAGGCACGCACGTCCGTGAGCCCAGACCCCAGACGGAAGCCCGCCGGCAATTCGTCCTCCAGCGCGGTCAGAGCCAGATCCTCGGCATCGGCATAGAGGCTGCCCGACAGCGTGCTGGATTCGAACAGGTCCCCGCGCAGGTCGAAACCGACCCGCACGGTACCCGCGAGCGCCGCCGGCGGGTCCAGGCTAACGCTCAGCCGGTGGCGGTCGCCGCGGCTGACCAGCAGCAGATCGACGTCGCCCAGTTCCAGCCTGGCACCGCCCCGCTGAAGATCCTGCCAGTCGATCCGGCAGTCGCTGATCCGGAAAGAACCCAGGCTTCGCAGCCAGTCCGGAATGGTCTCGATCGCGTGCAAGCCGACGATGCCGAAGCCGCCGTCGGCGAGACGGCGCAGGGACAGCGGGGTACCGCGCAGCTCGAGCCAGGTCACGCGCAGGTCGTGCGCCATCAATGAAGCCATGGCCGCTATGCCGAGCCGTATCTCGGCGAAACGGAGGGACTCGGCACCCGCGTCGTCGAGGACGGAGACCTCGCGCAGCACCAGCTCCAGCGTCCCGGTCCACAGCGCCGCCGAAATGTGACCGATCCGGATGTTTTCGCCGCCGAGCCGCCCTATCCGCTGTTCCAAGTACCCCTTGAACTCGTCGATCCCGGGTATCAGCCACCACCGGAACGCCGCGGACCCGGCGGCGAGTCCGAGCAGTGCGACGAGCGCTCCGTAACGGACGGCGCGGGCGGAAACGCGTAGGATGCTTTTCAAAAGACCGGTAGCCGCATGGAAATATCGACAGGAAACCTCGCCCGAAGGCGTCGGCGGATTCTCCCACGCCGGCCGGATGCCCGCAAAACGCCGCCGGGGTCGGGGAAAGCATGGGGCTAAAGGATCACGACATCGTACTGTTCCTGGTTGTACTGGGACTCGGCGCGGAACTTGATCGGGACACCGATGAAGGATTCGAGCTCGGACAGCGTGTCCGCCTCCTCGTCCAGCAGCCGCTCCACCACCTCGTTGGACGCCAGCACCAGCAGTTCCTGAACCTGGTACTGGCGCACCTCGCGGATGATCTCGCGGAAGATGTCCAGGCAGGTCGTTTCCGCCGTCTTCAGCACCCCGCGCCCGCCACAGGCGGGGCATGGCTCGCACAGCACCTGCTCCAGGCTCTCGCGGGTACGTTTGCGGGTCATCTCCACCAGGCCCAGGGGCGACACCTCGCTGATGGTGTTCTTGGCCGGGTCGCGCTCGAGGTGCCGGCTCAGGGCATGCAGGACCTGTGCCTTGTGATCCTCGTCCCGCATGTCGATGAAGTCGATGATGATGATGCCGCCCAGATTCCTCAGCCGGAGCTGACGGGCGATGGCCTGGGCCGCCTCGAGATTGGTCTTGAAGATGGTTTCCTCGAGGTTGCGCCCGCCGACGAAGGCGCCGGTGTTGACGTCGACCGTGGTCATCGCCTCGGTCTGGTCGAAGATCAGATAGCCGCCGGACTTGAGCGTCACCCGCCGCTCCAGCGCCTTCTGGATTTCCTCTTCCACGCCGTAGAGGTCGAACAGCGGACGCTCACCGGCGTAATGCTCGATCATCGGAGCGATCTCGGGCACGAACTCTCTCGCGAACTTGGTGAGCCGCGCATGGGTTTCCCGTGAGTCGACCCGGATCTTGTCCACCCGGGTGCGGCGCAGATCGCGCAGCACGCGCATGCTCAGGGGCAGGTCCTCGTGCAGCAGCACCTTGACCTTCGCGGTCTTGATCCGCTGGGCGATGGAATTCCAGAGCTTGAGCAGGAACAACATGTCCGCCCGCAGCAGGGACTCGTCCACGCCCTCCGCCGAGGTCCGGGCGATGAAACCGCCGGTACCGTGCTCCCGCTGGAATGCCTCCACACAGGCCCGCAAGCGTGCCCTCTCGGCCTCGCATTCGATCCGCTGCGATACTCCCGAAGTCTTGGAAAACGGCATGTAGACTTCGTACACCGAGGGCACCGAAATCTCGGTGCTCAAACGCGCGCCCTTGGTGCCGATGGGGTCCTTGACGACCTGCACGGCGATCTCCTGGCCCTCCCTGAAGATGGCTTCGATCTTGTCGGTGCCGGCCTTCTCGCGTTCCGCCGCGCTCAGGTCGGAGATGTGCAGGAAGGCCGCCCGCTCCAGCCCGATGTCGACGAACACCGCCTGCATGCCGGGCAGCACCCGGCAGACCCTGCCCTTGTAAATGTTGCCGACCAGACCGCGGCGCCGGGTCCGCTCGATCAACACCTCCTGAACGACCCCGTTTTCGACGATGGCGACACGGGTCTCCGGCGGCGTGACGTTGATGAGTATCTCGTCGCTCATGGCGCGGCTCCGGCCAGGAGGCGCGCGGTCCCCAGTCCCAGATGCCGCAGCAGACGGGCCGTTTCCAGCAGCGGCAGGCCCATGACGCCGGAAAAGCTGCCCTGAAGCTCGGCCACGAACAGCTCGCCGCGGCCCTGGATGGCATAGGCGCCCGCCTTGTCCGCCGGCTCACCGCTGGCCCAGTAGGCGTCGATCTCCTCGAGCCCGAGGTCGCGAAACCTCACCCGGCTGACGCTCAATGCCTGCCAGTGGCAGTCGCCGCGACGCAGGGACACCGCACTGAGCACTTCGTGGGTCCGCCCCGACAGCCGGCCCAGCATCTCCCGCGCGTGTTCCGCTCCCTGCGGCTTGCCGAAGATTTGCCCGTCGAGCACCACCTCGGTGTCGGCCGCCAGCACCGCCGCATCGGAGGGCGCCATGCTCTGACCCCGGGCGGACTTGTCGGATGCCACCCGGCGCACGTAGTCTTCGGCGGCTTCCCCGCAGCGGGGCACCTCTTCCACCTCGACTCCGAGCACCTCGAACGGCAGGCCGAAGCGGCCCAGCAACTCGCGGCGCCTGGGCGAGGTCGAGGCGAGGATCAGCTTGAGGTCTTCGGCCTGCATGGGCTCAGCGATGGTAAGGGTGGTTGTTGAGGAGGGTCCAGGCCCGGTACAACTGTTCGGCGACGATGACCCGCACCAGTGGATGCGGAAAGGTCATCCGAGACAGACTCCAGCTTTCCGCGGCGCGCTGCCGGCAGGCGTCCGACAGGCCATCCGGTCCGCCGACCAGCAGGGCGATGTCCCGCCCTTCGCGCAGCCAGCGCGCCAGGACCTCGGCCAGTTCGCGCGTGCTCCAGTCCTTGCCGCCGACGTCCAGCGTAACGATATGCGCATTGCCGCCCACCGCCGCCAGCATCCGCTGACCTTCGTCGGCGAGGATGCGCTGGATGTCGCAATTACGGGTGCGTTTGCCCGGCGCGATCTCGCGCAGCATCAGGGCGCATTCGCGCGGCAGGCGACGGGCATATTCCTCGTACCCCTCGTTGACCCAGGACGGCATGCGCTCGCCCACGCAGACCAGGTTGAGCTGCATGGGGCGGAGTCAGGCCACCTGCAGCATGTTTTCCAGCGCCCCGCGGGCCTCGGCGGCGATGGCGGCGGGGACCTCGATCCGGTTGACCACATGGCCTTCGACCAGATTCTCCAGCACCCAGAGCAGATGCTGGGGGTCGGTCCGGAACATGGTCGAACACATGCACACCGTGGGCGAGAGGAAATGCACCGATTTGCCCTGCGGCTGGACCTCGCGGGCCAGGCGGTTGACCAGGTTGAGCTCCGTGCCCACCAGCCAGCGCGTGTTCGGCTCGGCGGCCCGGACGGTGTTGAGGATGTACTCGGTGGAACCGATGTACTGCGCCTTCTGGCAGACTTCGAAGCTGCACTCGGGATGCACGATCACCCGGGTGTCGGGATATTGCGCGAGGAAACGGTCGATGTGTTCGGGGCGGAACATCTGATGCACCGAGCAGAAACCGGCCCAGAGGATCATCCGCGCCCGCCGGATCTCGTCTTCCGTCAGGCCGCCCAAGGGCTTGCCGAAATCCCAGGTGACCATCTCCTCCAGCGGGATCCCCATGCGGTAGCCGGTATTGCGGCCCAGGTGCTGGTCGGGGAAGAACAGGACCTTCCCGCGCCGGGCGAAGCTCCACTCCAGGATTTTCTGCGCGTTGCTGGACGTACAGACGATGCCGCCGTGGCGCCCGCAGAACGCCTTGAGATCGGCCGCCGAATTGATGTAGGTGACCGGTGTCACCTCGCTTTCCGGATCGAGCACCGTCGCCAGCTCGCGCCAGCAGCGCTCCACGGCGACCAGGTTCGCCATGTCCGCCATCGAGCAACCGGCGGCCAGGTCCGGCAAGATAGCCACCTGGTCCGGACGGGACAGGATGTCGGCGACCTCCGCCATGAAATGCACACCGCAGAACACGATGTATTCCGCATCCGACTGCGAGGCCAGACGGGACAGCTTCAGCGAATCACCGGTGAAATCGGCGTGCCGGAACACCTCGTCGCGCTGGTAATGATGGCCGAGGATCACGCAGCGCTTGCCCAGCGCCGCCCGCGCCGCGCGGATGCGGGTTTCGCACTCGGCATCGTCGAGCATCGCGTAATCGTGTATGGATAAAGCGGTTTCACTCATGGACTTCGTTGGCTGCTCTGGCGGAAGGAATGACCAAGTGGGCCAGTATGGTATGACAAAGCGGACCGACACGGCTCATTTCGGTTTCGCCAACTCGACGAGGATGATCTCCGCCTCGTTTTCGCCGACGTTCTCGATGCTCATCCATTGCCCGGACTCCCAGAACACCTGGCCCGGTTCATAGGTGTTGGACTGGCCGCCTTCCTCGACCCGCACCCTCCCCCGCACCACGTAGCGCGGCCCCGGCCCTTCGTGGGTATGCAGCGGCGTCTTGTAGCCCACCGGCAGCACCACCCGCGCCACCCGCACGTCGATTCGCGGTGCCGCCGGCTCGAACCCTTTCTCCAAAAGCTCCTGGCGGGAAAAAGCTGCCTCGGCGGCAATGGCCTGGCCGTCCAGGCCGGCGGCAACGGCCAGCAACAGAAGCGGCCAGCCCGTGCGTGATTTCATACCCCTCCCTCCTCAGGCACCCAGTTCCTCGACCTGCGGAACACGCGCGCGCCGCTGCAGCCACATCACACCGAACAGGTCCACGATCCCCACCCACAGCCGGTGCCATGTGCCGTATTTGGAGACGCCCGAAAGGCGGGGTCGGTGATTGACCTCGACCGAGACGACCGGCGCACCGGCCCGCTGGGTCAAGGCTGGCAGGAAACGGTGCATGTGGTCGAAATAAGGAAGCTCCAGAAACAGGGCGCGGGAAAAAACCTTGAGGCCGCAGCCGGTATCCGGCGTATTGTCGCGCAGCAAACCGCCGCGCACGGCATTGGCGATACGCGAGGAGAACCGGCGCCAGCCGGTGTCCTTGCGCTTCCGCCGATAGCCGGCCACCATGCCGCGGCCGGTTTCCCCGCCGAGCCGGTCCAGGGCTTCGAGCAGGCGGGGGATGTCCGCGGGATCGTTCTGGCCGTCGCCGTCCAGCGTGGCGATCCACGCTCCCCGCGCCGCCAGGATGCCGGTGCGCAGCGCCGTGCTCTGCCCGCAGCAGCGGACATGCCGGAGCACACGCAGCACGGGTACCGAGGTCTTCAGAGCGCGCAGCTTCTCCAGCGTCCCGTCGGTGCTGCCGTCGTCGACGTAGACGATTTCGTAATCGCCCAGCGGAGTCAGCGCCCGGGTGATTTCGCCGATGAGAGATTCGAGATTGTCTATTTCGTTATGGACGGGAACGACGACCGAAAGGCGCATGGACATACCTTGGAATAGGAACGCTCGATGAGAGCTCAGACGTAATGGACGGCGGGCTCGCCGGCAATGATTTCGCCCACGGCAAAGGCACGCTCGCCCAGGCTGCTCAGCGCCTCCAGGGTACGCGCCTCATCCTCCGGCGCCACACACACGATCATGCCGACGCCGCAGTTGAACGTCCGGAACATCTCCGGAGTCTCCACCCCTCCCTGCCGTTGCAGCCAGCGGAAAATCTCGGGCATGGTCCAGGCGGCGGTGTCGATCCGGGCCGCGGTTCCGACGGGCAGGACGCGCGGAAGGTTCTCGGTGATGCCGCCGCCGGTGATATGGGCCAAGGCATGGACCTCCACGGACTTCAGGAGTTCGAGCAGAGGCTTGACGTAGATCCGGGTCGGCTCCAGCAGCCAGTCGCCCAGGGCGCGGCCGGCGACCGGCGCATCCAGCCCCAGGCCGGAATGATCGACGATCTTGCGGATGAGCGAATAGCCATTGGAATGCGGCCCCGATGACGCAAGGCCGATCAACCGGTCGCCCGGCCTGACCCGGCTGCCGTCGATGATCGCCTCCTTCTCCACCACGCCGACACAGAAGCCGGCCAGATCGTAGTCGCCTCCGGCGTACATGCCCGGCATCTCCGCCGTTTCGCCGCCGACCAGGGCGCAGCCGGCCCGCTCGCAGCCCTGGGCGATGCCGGCGATCACCGAGGCCGCAACGTCCACGTCCAGCCTGCCGGTCGCATAGTAGTCGAGGAAGAACAGCGGCTCGGCACCCTGCACCACGATGTCGTTGGCGCACATCGCCACCAGGTCGATGCCGACGCCGCCGTGGCGGCCCGACTCGATCGCCAGCCGGAGCTTGGTGCCGACCCCATCGGTTCCCGCCACCAGCACCGGCTTGCGGTAGCGATCCACCGGCAGCTCGAACAGCGAACCGAATCCCCCCAACCCCGCCAGTACGCCGGGCCGTACCGTCTTCCGCGCCGCCGGCTTGATGCGCTCCACCAGGGCATTGCCGGCCGCGATGTCGACACCGGCGCTCTTGTAGTCGAAAGAAAGGGGATTTTCGGTTTTCAAGGAGACTCCTGCATGAAGATGGGGCCGCGCGGCCCTCCGGCCGTCCCCTGGCCAAGACGGCGCGCGTTCCGGAAAAGGCGACAGGGTAGTTTACCACCATCGCCCCGTCGTCGTTACTGCCGCCCAAGGCTTGACGGCCTTCACCCATCCGGAGATTATCGAAGTCCCGTAAGGAGTGCGACCATGCGGCCAGAACACATCCCCAACATCATCAGCACCCTCCGGATATTCCTGGTCTACCCGGTCGTCCACCTGATGCTGGCGGAGCGCTACACGGCCGCCCTGGCTCTGTTCGTGGTCGCCGGCGTATCCGACGCGATCGACGGCTTCCTCGCCAAGCACTACGGCTGGCAATCCCGGCTCGGCTCCTACCTGGACCCCCTGGCGGACAAGCTGCTCCTGGTCTGCTGCTTCGTCGCCGGCGCCTGGCTCGGCCTCCTCCCCGTCTGGATGGCCGCCGCCGTCCTCCTCCGCGATGCCGTGATCGTCACCGGCGCCATCGCCTACTACCTGCTGCTGCACCCCTTCGACGGCCAGCCCATCCTCGCCAGCAAGCTGAACACCCTGCTGCAGCTGGCGTTCATCGTCGCCATCCTCTTCAACCGCGGCGTCTCCGAACTGCCCCCGTTCCTGCTCGACGGCCTGCTCGCCGCCACCCTCGCCACGACGATCGCCAGCGGAGCGATCTACGTCTACGTCTGGGGGCGGAACTACCGGCTGGAAACGGCGCAGGGGCGCAGGTGAGGCTTTCCGGGCTTCGCATCCGGCGGTTCTCCGGATGTGCAAGGCGGGTGCTTCGAATGACGCATCGGGCCGGGAACAACCGTCGAGATTCCAGTCAGAAAGGGGCACCTCGAAAAACCGGGGGCTTGGGAAATACCGGACCTGAATTTCCCGGCTGAAGCGCCATGATCGGAGAGAGCCCATGCGCCGCCGAGGAACGCGAAGCCAGGCTGGACCGGCTGGGCGATGTGCTGCGAGGAAGGGAGACGCATATCGACTTCAAGGCGCTGACCGCCGAAATCGACTGGGGGGCAAAAAACCCTGCACGGTCAAGCTGAAGAAGGCCAGGGCGGTCAAAGCCAAGTTCATCCGAAAAGCCAGATAGCGAGAAATGCAAAGCCCCCGCGCCAGGGCGCGGAGCATTAAAGAACACGACTCGGACCCCACGAGGGAGACCTGCACCTAACCAACCGGCTCATCTCGTTACATAATCAAAAAATGAGATCTGCCCACCTCGAACAGGCTCACGGACTCCCCGCGCGGGGCTCACATCCGTGAGCGCCTTTCATTCATTTCCGCCATCGCCCCTGCTCGCGCCATTCGTATCGGCGCTGTGGGTCCACGACGACCTGATGAAGCCGGAGTTGGGGACGTGCACCGTGCTGCCCGACACGGCAAGCTATGTCTGCTTTCTGTGCGGCGATCATCCCATCCAGGCAACGCACAGGCACCGGACCTACACGACGCTGAGCGGCGTGTCGGGCTTTCAGACGCACCGCTTCGACCTCGAAAGCCGGGGAGCCATGTCGGGGGTGACCGTGCGCCTGACCCCCTGGGGACTGAGCGCCTTCCTGGGAGACGCGGTGGGCGCCGTGGCGGAAATCCGGGTGGATTGCCGCGACCTGTTTGCGCCGGCGGCGGTCCGGGAATTGGAAGACCACCTGTTCCGCCTGAAATCCCCCAAAGCCCGCGCGCAATGCGTCGAAAACTTCCTGCTGGCCCGGCTGCGCCATCCCCGGGTGGACGAGCTGGCTCGGGCGGCCTGCCTGGCCTTGGCGAGGACCAGCGGCGCTTTGCCGATCAGGAAGCTGGCGCGCGACCTCGATCTGGGCGAACGCACGCTGGTGCGGCGCTTCCAGAACGCCATCGGCACGACTCCCAAGAAATACGCTCGCGTACTGCGCCTGCGCGACGCGGTGTACCTGCACAACAAGTTCTCGTCCTGGACCGAGATTGCCTATGCGGCGGGCTATTGCGACCAGAGCCACCTCATCCGCGAATGCCAGGACCTATTCGGCGCTTCGCCGGAAGCGCTGTTTCCGATTCCCCGCGGCGCCGACACGGACAAATCCGGAGAACCCGACCGGTCGGTTTCGTCCAGATTGGTCATCGCCCGTTAAACTGTCGACCGCCGGGTGCGGTCCGGACACCGGTGGACAACTCGACGTATTCCGACCGACGGCTTCCCTGGAGTCGCCCCATGCCAAAATCGACCATACGCTACTGGAATCCCCTGACCCAGTCCGCCGACGCCGGCTGGACGGCCGTGCCCGGCCTGGAAGGCATGGCCGAGCACCTGACCCTGAGCCTGGACGAGACGACCGGCGAATGCACGCGGCTGACCCGCTTCTTCCCCGGCGCGGACACCGCCGCGCTGGGCGGCAAGAGCCACGACTATCCGGAGGAAATCTTCATCGTCTCAGGAAGGCTGTACGATCAAGCCTTCGAGCTGTGGCTGGAAACCGGCCACTATGCCAGCCGCCCGCCGGGCGAAGTCCATGGGCCATTCCGCACCGACGACGGTTGCCTGGTACTGGAGATTTCGTTTCCGCAGAAAACTGCCGGCTGAGGCAATGGATGCGGAACTCCGAGGGAAAGGAACCGCCGGTCGGCGCCGAGACCCGACCGGCCTCGGCCATCGGCGGGGAAGTCAGCCGCGCGAATCCGGTTCACGTTCTGGCCCGGTTCCCAGCCAGGCCAAAATGGCTTCGACCGTCCAGGCGGGGTCATCCAGCGGAAGATCGTGTCCCGCGTCCGGATGCATTTTCAACGGCAATCCCCAGTGCCGCGCAATGGCTTCGGAGCACTCCGGGCCGACCAGCCGGTCGCCCCGGCTGCCGAGCACCAGCACGGGGACGGCGGGGGTTTCCGCAGGGGGGCGGTAGCGAGCCGCGGCCCAAAGCTGCCGAAACACGTTGGCCTTACGGATCGGACGCTGGCGGTAGACTTCGGCCCGCGCCAGCACGCGGAGTGGATCCTCCGCGGCGGAACGGCTTGTGAGGCGGAGGATGGCCCGCTCCCTCGCGGCGACGTCGGCCGTCAGCAGCGCTCGCACAACTTCCGGCCAGACGCGCCAGTTCAGGCGGCGGTACAGCGGACTCAGACTGCTCAGGCTGGTGTTGATCAGGACGGCGCCCGCGATTTCACGGGGATGGCGCGCGATCCATTCGAGGGCGACCATCGCCCCGAGAGACAAGGCGAGAAGATAGCGCGGCATGCCGGCTTCCGTTCCGAGTTCGGCGCGGGCGAACTCCATCGTCTCCCGGATGGAAAGCGGGCTGTCGAGACGCCAGTGCCGGCCATTGCCGGGCAGGTCGACCGTCCGGACCCGGGCACCCGGCACGGCGTCGGAGAACACCTGGGGAAACCCGTCCCAATGGGCGCTCTCCCGAACCAGCCCGCGGATGAGCACCCATTCCGCCGGACCGGTCCTCTCAGACATACCAGTAGTCCAGGCCCTGCTGCATGAGCCGGCGGCGCTCGCCGCGATCCAGGCCGGTCCAGGGCTCCGGCGATCGCACCGCGCGGTAGAGCAGGTCGAACAGGAACAGATGACGACGCAGGGTGCGGCGCACGCGGTGGGGCATGCGCGGATTGAATACGCCCAGGATGGAGAACAACTGGCTCCAGTTCTTCCGGATCCAGGCCCAGGAGCCCAGCTCCAGCGTGAAAGGGATGAACCGGCCGGCCGGCTGATCTTCCCGGTAACGGTCGTACAGGTAATCCCACAAATCTCCGTGGGCCAGGTACTGGCGGGACTGCGGCTCCATGCAATAGACGTGGTTGGGATGGGTACGGTCGAGCAGATGTTTGAGCGCCACTGCTTCCGGCAGGTTCGGAAACGGCTCCCGCGTCTTCGCGTAAGGGAACCAGAGTCGGTCCACACGGCCATAACCGGAGTGGACGTCCACGCTCAGGGCGATGCGCGCCGGAAAGATTTCCCGCTGCACGAAGTCGCACAATGCCTGTGCCTCGGTCTGCATCGGTGCATCAGCGGCGCCCTGATACCAGGGCAGACTCGGCGACAGCCGCTGCCCCGCGAACAGATGCCAGGGCGATAGCCCCTCCGCCTGCACCGGCGCGTTGCGCATGAGATCGACGAACTCGCCGTTGGAACGGCGCTTCAGATACATTCCGACGGGATTGACCAGCGGCACCATCAACAGCCGGGTCTTCCGCAGCATCTCCCGGGTCACCTCGTCCCAGCGGGCGAGTTCTAGGATGGTGCGCAGATAGGCGATCACCACCCGGGTACCGATGCGTTCGAGGCCGTGCACGCCGCCGAACAGCGCCAGCACCGGCGTGGTCGGATCGGCGGGGCCGAAACTTATCGCAAGCAGCGGAAAACTCTCCTCGCCGTGCCGCAGCCGCGCCAGGGTTTCGACCCGGCCGAGTTCGGGAAACTCCTTCAGATGTTCCACCAGCAGCAGGATTTCGCGCAGTTCCGGCAATCCCCGCAGCAGGTTGCGCGTGAGTGGCAGGGATTCATCCTCGGCCCGGAAGATGTGCTCTTGGGATGCGATCATGGCGCGGGCATTGTAAATGTATGGGGAGGAGGGTCAACCCGGATTCACCCCGTCTCCAATACCGACTGTAACACTACTTTTGATACGCTAGATGCGGGCACCAAACCTGGACCGCCCGACCAAACAAATATAACCGACCGGGAGAACCTCTTGATGCCGACCGACACCCACACGATTGCCCGGACCGCCAAGCGGCCGGTTCGCTTCGCCTGCTGCATTTCGGCGCTGTTGGGCGCAATGACCGCGGACCCCAGCCTCGCCGACTGGGTGGAGCAAGGCCCTGGCCCGACCATCAACGGCCAGACGGAAGGCCTCAAAGATCCGCGCAACCCCGTGTCGGGCGCCATCAACGCCATCGTGCCCGACCCGTCGAATGGCGACATTCTTTACGTGGGCACGGTCAATGGCGGAGTTTGGAAAACGACCAATGCAAAAGATGTCTCCCCCAACTGGACACCCTTGACGGACACCCAGCTGCCGGCACTTTCCATCGCCTCGCTAGCCTCCAGCCCCCTCAACCGCAACCGGCTGTTTGCCGGCACCGGCAGCACCAGCTCCAACGGCGGCGAGGGAAACCCCGGCTTCGGCGTCGCCCGCTCCGATGACGGCGGTACCTCATGGAAGGTGCTGGCGACGGACACGTTCAAGGACAAGCGCGTGACCAGCATCGTGCCCACGGCGATGGATGACGGAAACGTGGTGCTGGCTGCCAACTTTTACGAAAAAGGCGGCGTCTACCGCAGCACTGACGGCGGAGAGAAATTCGAGCGCATTTCGGGCAAGGACGGATCGGGACTGCCGGACGCCGGGGTCAGCAGCCTCATTGCCGATCCCGCCGCCCCGCAAAGACTATACGCGGCGATCCCGGCCGTTGCCCCCTCGCTTTCACCCGACAGAGGCCCCGAGCCGAATTCCGGACAACCCGGCATCTACCGCAGCGACAATGGCGGCGTCACCTGGTCGCGCATGGGCACTGCACCCGTGGACGGCCCCGACCCGTCGTTGCGTATCCTGCTGTCCCTCCATCACTCCGAAGGCGGCAATGTGCTTTACGCCGCCGTGGCCGTCCAGAAAAAGAAGACGGACAAAAGCGGGAAAGAGGAATACAAAGACGTATGGGACAGCGTGTACCGATCCTCCGATCGAGGGGCAAACTGGACGAAGCTTCCGGACATACCGAATGTATCCCCTGGAGCACAGGCATCCATTCATGGCGCATTGCTCGCCGACATCGGCGACCCGAATGCCGTATATCTCAGTGGTGACGTCCAGACCGGACCAGCCAACGGCGGGAACATTTCGGTAACCAATCCTAACGCCCTGGGCTGCACCAGGTGGAGCGCCAACGTCTACCGCTACAACGGCAGGAGATGGGAACCCGCCGTCTGCAAAGGCGCCAACGGCACCTCACCCCACGCCGATTCGCGGAACATGGTGTTCGATGCCGACGGCAATCTCCTGCAGGCCAACGACGGCGGAATCTATCGACTGGTCAAGCCCGCTGACCGCAAGCACCGGCGCTGGGTTTCCCTGCTCGGGAATCTCCGGTTGGCGGAAACCATCTCCGCAGCTTACGATCCCCTCAGCGGCTTGGCGTTCTGCGGCACCCAGGACAACGGCTCCGCCGCCCAAACGGCTCAAAACGACTTCTCCTGGAAGACGCTCATCGAGGGCGATGGCGGCGTGGTCGCCGTGGACTCGGATGTGAATGGTCATCCGGGCAAATCGATTCGTTACTACACCTACGCAGAACTCGGATTCTTCACCCGATCGGCCTGGAATGCCCGGGGCCGCATGATCAAGGGGTCGGAGCAAGCCGTCAGGCTTCGAGTCAAGGGGACCGGCAAGCCTTTGACGAGGATCGACGACACCGTGCAGTTCTACAACCGTTACGTCCTCAACCTCGTCGATCCGAAGCGGATGCTCATCGGCACGACGAAGCTTTACGAATCCTTGAACCGCGGCGACCTGCTCGATGCCATATACGAAGGCGACGGCTATGTAAAAGCCCTGGCTTACGGCGGCCGCCGGCAGGGCGCCGAATTCGCGGACGTCTTGTATGCGGGCACCAGCAGCAGGCAGGACCCCCAGCCCGAAGACGATGACGTTGAAAAATCCCTTCCCATGGCTGGAGTCGCCAACGCTGAAGAGCCGGAGGCAACCGGAGAAACCACTGGCCGGATTCTGCACCGCACGAACGTTGGCGAGCAGGTTGCCGCCCTGGGCAGCTACAAGGGCAGCGGTGTCGTCGATCTCGCCATCGATCCGCAGGACTATGGGCACGTCTTCGTCGTGGACGACAAAGACCGGATTTGGGCTTCTTTCGACGAAGGTCAGAGCTGGAGCGAACTCACCGCAAACCTGAAAGACCTGCTGAAAGGTCCGGTCAGGACCCTTACGGTGAAAGGCGCCGATTCGTACTCCCCGGACACCGTGCTGGTCGCGGGTGGCGGCTACGGCGTCGCGCAACTCCGCAGTCCCGAGACCCGAGGAGACTGGGCGACCGTGGATAAAGGACTGGCCAATGCGCTCGTGAACGACCTGCGCTATGACGGCGAACACCATGTGCTCGTCGCCGCCACCCTCGGACGAGGCGTTTGGACCGTCGGCTTCAAGTAGGCGGCGCCTTTCCCATCCCGGCAACAGTCCCGCTGCCGGGATGATCTGATCCGAGGCTTCCGACGCCGGCACCCGGACGCTGTAAAATCGCCGGTGATTTTCTGCGTGACAGGGACATGACGGTGATTGAGCGGCTCAAATCCAACTGGAAGGACAAACGAAACCTTTGTCTGGCATTCGCCCTCCTGACGCTCGCCTCCCCCCCCTGCCTCGCAGACCCGACGGACCGGGAGACCAGTCTGCCCGCGGCCTTGAACGGCGAACTGGACTACCTGCTCGGCTTCGTCGGCAAGAACCGGCTCGATCCCCACCGGTTCGACGCCGCCCGCATCGGCCGGCTCCTCGATTTCGTCACAAGCCCAAAAGACGAAGCGAGGCTCTACCGCGCCGGGGAGCGCAACGGCGCCGCTTCGGCCTACTACGAATCTGATCTCCGCCGCAGCCTGGACCACCTGCTCCGCCTGACCTACAGCAACGATATTCCTTCGGTATTCTCCGCCCCCTCCACCGTGCGTACCGAGCGCTGGACCACGGTCGACGCCCCGGGACAAAGGCTGCCGGAACTGTGGGCCCAGCCGACCGCGCCGGACAAGCCGGTCGTGGTCACCGGAATGGAGCACCTGGTCAATTCGCCGGACAGCCACTCCGGCGCCTATTACGAATACGACCTGTACCGTACCCTCCTCCTGACCCGGGTGGGCGGACGCAAGCTCTTGATCAGCCTCTCCAGCCAGACCGGTGAGTCCAGGGTCGGGCGCAAGGGCATCATCGTAGGACCGGACGACAACTGGGACTATCTCTACACCGACCAGACCGGTCTGAACCGCACGGGACTCGGCTGGGCCAGCACCTATATGTACGGCTCGCAATCGGTGGCGTTCTACCTCGAAACCGAGACCAGCCCGCCGAAAACGCGCTTCGGCGCGTTCAAATGGATCCGAGCCGGCTGGGCCGGCATCAACGTGGTCAACAGCCAACACATCTTCAGCGGCCTGCGGCGCTTCGGCGATGTGTTCAAGCGGATCGCCGAGCATCCCCGCACCGACGACACCGCGATACTGGCCCGGAACTTCCGCGCCGTGGCGCGCCTGCCACAGTCCCGCCTGAAGCGGCTCACACAGGACTACCTCGCCGGATTGCGGAAGCGCTGCGAGGAAGAAGGCCTGCTCGCCGACGGCGAGGTACAGGCGCTGTTTCGCGACGGGCACTACCTGGACTCACTGAGCCGGGAAGACATGGAATCCATCCTGGCCATCGAGTATGCCAAACAGATACTCGGCAAACCGCACTACGTCGAACTCGCCGATGAATTCGTGCAGATGGAATGACTCACATCGCCTTGTCGTCGCGGCAAAAAAACATTCTTCATCCTACTGCAACCGCCATGTCACGGTCGGCTGCTAGCCTTCCGGGTTCCATCCACCCGAGGTGACCGACCCATGACCAAGAAAATGCAGTTGTCCACCGTCGCCGCGGCCCTGTTCGCCGCGAACGCCTGCCATGCCGGCATAGACCTCATTGCGATCGGCAGCGCCGATCCCGCCTCCTTCGACCGGGCGGCCAGAACCCACGCTCCCTTGGAAACCGGGGTCAGCGGTAACGTTCTCGGCGGCCTGGGCTCCGGACTGGCCTGGGCCGGCGGCTCCCTGTTCCTCGCGCTGCCCGACCGCGGTCCGAACGCCACGCCTTACAACCCGCTGGTGGATGACACCGCCTCCTACATCAACCGCTTCCAGACCTTCGATTTCCAGCTCAAGCGCAACGGCGGCGGATCGGGTCTCCCCTTCACCCTGACACCCGTGCTGCTTTCCACCACTCTCTTCTTCAGCGCCACTCCGCTCGTCTACGGAACCGGCGCCCTCGGCACGGACGAAAGCCACACCCTGGGGAGCGGCGCACCGGCATTGAACGGCAGGCGCAGCTTCTATTTCACCGGCCGCTCGGACAATTTCGACCCCGCCGCCCCCTCGACCAACCCCGACAACGGCAGGCTGGACCCGGAAGGCATCCGTCTCTCCAATGACGGTCGCAGCGTCTTCGTCTCCGACGAATACGGCCCCTACGTTTACCAGTTCGACCGTCTCAGCGGTAAACGGATCAAATCGTTCACGCTGCCCGACCACTTCGCCGTCACAACCCCGAGCCCCAGAAGCGCTGACGAAATCGCCGGCAACACGGTGGGGCGCATCGCCAACAAGGGCATGGAGGGCCTGGCCATCACACCGGACGGCAAGACCCTGGTTGGCGTCATGCAAGCCAACCTGACACAGGACAAGAAGAACAGCGTCCGTATCGTCACCCTCGGCATCGCGACCGGCATGACCCACGAATACGCCTACCGGCTGACGGAAGGCTCCGGCGTCAGCGAAATCCTCGCGATCAACGATCACGAGTTCCTGGTGGACGAACGCGATGGCAAGGGACTGGGCGACGACAGCTCCGCCAAGGTCAAGAAGCTGTTCAAGATCGACCTCGCCGGCGCCGCCGACGTGAGTGGAATCAGCGGCGACCTGTCCGCCTACGCCGTCCCCAAGACCCTGTTCCTGGACTTCAAGGCGGCCCTGGCCGACGCCGGCATCAGCGCCTACGACATTCCCTCCAAGATCGAAGGCATCGCGTTCGGCCCGGATGTCACGATCGACGGCCGGAAGCGACACACGCTGTTCGTCGCCAACGACAACGACTTCCTGCCCAGCATCACCGACTCCAACCACCCCGACGGCGTCGCCAATCCGAACAACTTCTACCTGTTCGCCTTCGACGATGCCGACCTGGGCACCGACGCGGGAGGAAAGCCGACGGTGTTCCAGAAACAAAAGATCGCAGGAGCCTCCTTCACCTTCAGGTGAAGCCACCGGAGGGAGACGCGCTGCCGGTCCTGACCGGGTCTGGCGTGATCAAACCCGGCCCAGGCTCCGCACCGCTTCGGCTACGTCCCTGCTGAACCGGGCCAACGCCCGGTTCATGGCGGCCACGGTCGCCCGGTAGTCCGTGCCGGCGGCTGGCTCCGCGTAGCGGGATTCACGGACCAGCAGCTCGGTCTTGCCGTCGCCGCTGGACACCGACCAGCGCACGCTCAGCACCGCCTCCCCGCCACTCCCTTCGAAGCGGGTCACCTTCACCACGAGCTGATAGTCCACCTGGGCGGAACGCTTCCAAGGGTAGGTCACCACTTTCCGGCTCGGAAGGCGCGTCGCGAGGTTTTCCGCGAGCACCTGGGTCACGCCGTCTTTGAGCGACTCCGCCCATTTGTCGAACTCGGCGAGCTGGAGCTCGTTCGGGTCTCTCCGCGTCACGATCTGGGGGCGGTCCAGGTACTCCGGCAATTCGACCGGGCCCACGCCGAGCGCGATCTCGCGCTCCTGACCGGCAAGCGCACGGGCCGGCTCCTGGACGGCGGAGAGCACGTAGAAGCGGGTGTCGGGGCTGGTGCCGCAGCCGGTCAGCAACAGCGCGCCGAGGCTCGCCGTCAGAAAAGTCGATCGCATCGCGGGTTCCCTCATGGCTTGCCTCCCGATCCACCCTTGCCGTGCAGCAGGGCTTCCGGATGGCGTTCGAGATAGTCGGTCAGGGCGCGGATGGAACGGGCGGAGGCGGCGAGTTCTTCCAGCGCGTTGCTGATGTCCACCGCCATCGCCGAGCCCGGTTCGAGCTGCTCCAGCACCCTGGCGGTGGAGCTGAGGCTCTTTTCCGCCGCCGCGGTGAGGGTCACCATTTCCCGGTCCGCAGTCTGGGCCAGATGGCGCAGGTCCTTCAGGGCAAGGTTCAGGGAACCGACGGCCTCCTTGAGTTCCGGCGAATTGAGCAGGCGATTGCTGCCTTGCACGGTGCCGAGCAGCTCCTGGCCGATCTTGTCCAGGGGTATCTTCTTGAGGTTCGCAATGATCTCGGTGACGTTGCGCTGCAGTTCGTCCGCCACCGAGGGCAGAGTCGGCAGCTCGGGGTACTGACCACTGTAATCCAGACTTTTCGGCGGGCTTTCCGGATAGAAGTCGAGGTCGACGTAAAGCTGCCCGGTCAGGAGGTTGCCGGTCCTGAGCCGGGCACGGAGACCACGCTCCACCAGTTTTTCCATGAAGGGGCGGCGGCCGGCCTCCATCGCCGCCTTATATTCCTTCTTCGCCCGCTCGATGATTTCCTCCGCGCCATAGGGAATGAGCCGCTCGGGGTCGATTTCGATGACCACGGGAATCCGGATCTTATGCGCGCCGAAATCCAGCGCGAGCTTCAACTCGGTCACCGTGCCGACCCGGATGCCCTTGAGTTCGACCGGCGCACCCACGTTCAACCCCCGCACGGAGTCGTCGAAGAACAGCAGATAAGGCTGGCGCAGCGTATAGGTCCCTTCGGCGATGCTGGCGAAATCCTTGTGCAGCCTGAAACGGGTATTGGGCTCGCTGGACTGCACCTTGGGATCGTTGAGTGTCGGCGTTTCGAACGTGATGCCACCCTGGAGCAGGGACATGATCGAACCGACCTTGAGGTTGACGCCCTGGGCACTGAGGGACAGATCGATCCCGCTGACCTGCCAGAAGCGGGTACTGTTGTGTACGAGGCGGTGATAAGGCGCGTCGATGAAGATTTCGACCTGGACACTCCGGTTGTCCTCGGCCAGCCCGACGTTCACCACCTGCCCGACCTCGATGTCACGGAAATAGACCGGGGTGCCGTATTTCAGCGGCCCCGCATTGTCCGCCGAGAGGAAAAACGAGCGACCCGGGGTGTCCGCCTTGATCCGGGGCGGACGCTCGAGTCCGACGAATCTGCGGACGACCTTGCCGCCACCGAACTCGACGGCGATGTAGTTTCCTGCCATCAGCGTGTCCAGGCCGGAGACGCCGCCCAGCCCCAATTCCGGCTTCACCACCCAGAAGGCGGTGTTTTCACCGAGGTGGGTGGCGACGTGTTTCTCCATCTTGGCGGTGACGACGACCCCCGTCAGGTCCTCGTTCAGCACCACCGACTCGACGGTGCCGATCTCCACGTCTTTGAACTTGATCTTGCTTTTCCCCGCCTCGAGCCCTGGCGCCTCCTTGAACAGCAACGTGATGGTGGGTCCCTCCTCGCTCAGCGTCCTATAGGCCAGCCAGATACCGATACCCAATGCTACCAGCGGGATCAGCCAGACCAGCGGCAGGCCGCGGGAGGATTTGACCTCCGCCTCCCAGACATCGTAGTCCGGCGCGCCGCCGGCGCCTTCCTTTGGGGATTCGTTCATTGCTGCATCCAGTAACCCGCCTCGGGGCCGGGGTGGGAAGAAACCTCGCCGTCCTTCGACGCCATGCGATCCCAGATCAGGCGGGGATCGAAACTCATCGCCGCGAACATGGTCACCACGACCACGCCGCCGAACGCCACGGCGCCGGCGCCGGCCTCGATGGTCGCCAGGGCGCCCAGTTCGACCACCGCCACCAGGATGGTGATCACGAAAATGTCGATCATCGACCAGCGTCCGATCGATTCGGTAAGCCGGTAAAGCACGGTGCGCTCCCACGGCCGCCAAGACGAACCGAACTGGACCGACAGCAGCAAAAAGGTCATTACCAGGAGTTTGAGCACCGGCACTACGATGCTGGCAAAGAACACCAGCAGGGCCAGCGGCCACATTCCGCCCACGATCAGTTCCTTGACGCCGCTGAGGATGGTGTCGGGCTCGCCCCGGCCGGACATCGTCACGGTCATGACCGGCAGCAGATTGGCGGGAATGTAAAGGATGTAAGCCGTCAGCGTCAGCGCCCAGGTCCGCGCCAGGCTGTCGGGTTTGCGCCGGTGCAGGACCGCGCCGCAGCGCGGGCAGCGGGGACGGACCGAGCCTGGCAGGGGCCGGCTGAGCAGACGGCAGCAGTGGCAGAGCAGGTAGCCGGCTTCGGCGGCGGTCTTCTGATGCTCAGCCACCGGCGGCCTCCAGCCGTTCCCAGATCTCGTGATCATCCAGCACGGCATCCCCCGCCGCCATGGACACCATCAGTCCGGCGAAGGAATAGAGGGCAAGGCCCGGCGAGAGAACGGCCAGATCGGCCAGTTTGACCACGGCCACCAGGATGCCCAGCATGAACACCTCCGTCATGGCCCAGGGCGACAACTGCTCCATCCAACGGAACACCCGCTCCGCCTTCGGCGCCCGCCGTCCGAACAGCCACAGCGGCAGCAGCACGTAGAAGAGGCAAAGCATCTTGGCCAGTGGCGCCAGCAAAGTGACGACGAACACCAGCACGGAAATCTCCCAATAGCCTTGCGAATAGAGCTCCTCGATGCCGGTCAGCAACGAGCCCTCCTGAACCCGCCCGGCGATGTTCATCCTCAGCAAGGGATAAGCATTGGCCAGGATGAACAGGACCAGGCTGGTGCATGCCAGCGCGAGCGGCTGATCCATCCTGCTGCGCTTGCGTTGGAACAGAACCGCACCACAACGGGGGCAACGCGCCTTCTGTCCCGGCTGCAACCGGGGTTTGCGGAACAGCAGATCACAGTCGTGGCAGGCGACGAGGGCGTACTCGGCGACCGCATACTCGCTCGTGCCGGATCCCATCATGGCCGCCAGCCGGTCCGCCTAGACGCCGCGCCCGATGGCGCGGTGGCCGATGTCCCTGCGCCAATACGCGTCTGGCCAGCGGATCTTCTCCACCAGCCGGTAGGCGGCGGCCTGCGCCTGTGCGACGGTCTTCCCCAACGCCGTGACGCAGAGTACCCGGCCGCCGGCCGTGACCACCCGGCCGCCGTCCAGACGGGTTCCCGCATGGAACACCTTGGCGCCAGGCGCGATCGCCAGTCCCAGCCCTTCGATCACGTCGTCTTTACGATAATCGAACGGATATCCCCCGGCGGCCATGACCACTCCGAGCGCGACACGCGGATCCCAGTCGGCCTTCACCACGTCGAGCCGCCCCTCCTCCGCGGCGCAGCAGAGATCCACCAGGTCACTGCGCAGTCGCATCATGATGGGCTGGGTTTCCGGATCGCCGAAACGGCAGTTGAACTCCAGCACCTTGCAACCGCCGTCCGGAGCGACCATCAATCCGGCATAGAGAAACCCGGTATAGGGCATCCCGTCCGCCTTCATCCCGGCGAGCGTCGGCAGAATGATTTCCTCCATCACCCGCTGGTGGATTTCCGGCGTCACCACCGGTGCCGGGGAATAGGCCCCCATACCGCCGGTGTTCGGGCCGCGATCGCCTTCGTCGCGCGCCTTGTGATCCTGCGAAGTCGCCATCGGCAAGGCGTGCTCGCCGTCCGCCATGACGATGAAGCTGGCTTCCTCCCCCGGCAGGAACTCCTCGACCACCACCCGGTGCCCGGCGCTGCCGAAGGCGTCGCCGGCCAGCATGTCGCGCACCGCCGCGATCGCCTCGTCCTCGCTCTGCGCCACGATCACGCCCTTGCCGGCCGCCAGCCCATCGGCCTTGACCACGATGGGCGCGCCTTTTCGGCGGATGTAGTCCTCGGCCTCCCCGGCATCGGTGAAAACCTGGTATGCCGCGGTCGGAATGCCATGGCGGGCCAGGAAATCCTTGCAAAACGCCTTGGAGCCCTCCAACTGGGCCGCCTGCCGGGTCGGCCCGAAACAGGCCAGTCCCGCGGCCCGGAAGGCGTCGACGATACCGGCGACCAGCGGCGCCTCGGGACCGACGATGGTGAGCGTCACACCCGCTGCCTTGGCAAACTCCAGCAGGCCCGCCACATCGTCCGCCGCGACGGTCACGTTCTCCACGCCAGGCTCCAAGGCCGTGCCAGCGTTGCCGGGAGCCACGAATACTTTGCGTACGCGGGGTGACTGGGCGGCTTTCCAGGCCAGCGCGTGTTCGCGGCCACCGCTGCCCACGATGAGGATTTTCATGAAATGCGAGACTCCGGATCGATTTAGGGAAACTGCCTGCTCGCCACGCGGAGGGGAATGGTATTACGCCCGCACCACCCGGGCCATCGCGCCTGCCGCTTCGGCTGAGGTGAGCGCAATTATACGCCCTGGGCGGGTCGGGACATGGCATACTGTGAGACTTCGATGATTCACGCCACGCGGATGATGATCCGACAGCCACACCCCAGGCGCCGGCGGCCGGGTGAAAAATCATGAAGTACTGCAGCCAGTGCGCCGCGCCGCTGCGCCTGGGAATCCCGGCGGGAGACGACCGGCCCCGCCACATCTGCGATGCCTGCGGCACCATCCATTATCGCAACCCCAAGGTGATAGCCGGCTGCATTCCCGTGTGGAACGGCCAGGTCCTGCTGTGCCGGCGCGCCATCGAGCCGCGCCACGGGTTCTGGACCCTGCCCGCCGGCTTCATGGAACTGGGAGAGACGCTGGAGCAGGCGGCCGAACGCGAGTCCTACGAGGAAGCCACCGCGCGGGTGCGGATCGATTCACTTTACACCCTGTTCAGCCTGCCGCATCTGTCGCAGGTCTATGCCTTCTTCCGAGCCGAGCTGCTCAGCCCGGACGTGGCCGCCGGCCTGGAAAGCCTGGAAACGCGGCTGTTCGAAGAAACGGAAATCCCCTGGGACGAACTGGCTTTCGAAACCGTCCACCGCTCGCTCGCCCTGTTCTTCGAAGACCGGCGCAACGGGGCCTTCGGCCTGCATGTGGAAACCCTGGGCCCGGACGACCGCCTGATTCGCGATTAGAGCCTTTGTACGACCTCCACGCCCATTCGACGGCCTCCGACGGCACGCTCTCCCCCGCCGAACTGGTGCGCGCCGCCACCGCCGGCGGCATCCGCACGCTCGCCCTGACCGACCATGACTCGGTGGCCGGTCTGAAGGAAGCCGGCGCCGCGGCGGCCGAAGCGGGCCTGTGTTTGATTCCCGGTGTCGAACTGTCGGTGACCTGGGAATCGCGGACCATCCACGTCGTAGGCTTGAACATCGTCCCGGATCATCCCGGTCTGAACCAAGGCATGCGCCGGCTCCAGGCCATGCGCTTCGAACGGGCGCAGGAAATGGACCGGCGGCTGACGAAGAAAGGCATTCCCGGCACACTCGAAATCGCAGTGGGGCTGGCCGGCGCCGGCATGGTCACCCGCACCCATTTCGCCCGCGCCCTGGTGCAGCTCGGCCAGGCCGCGACCGTGCGGGACGTCTTCGACAAGTTCCTGACCCAGGGCAAGCCGGGCCATGTCCCCACCGTGTGGGCCGAAATGACCGCCGCCGTCGGCTGGATCATCGAAGCGGGGGGCGTTGCGGTGCTGGCGCACCCGCAACGCTACAAGATGACCGGAAGCTGGATCGGCCGCCTCGCCGGCGACTTCAAAGCCGCCGGCGGCGAGGCGATCGAGGTCGTTTCCGGCAACGCCACTTCGTCCGACATCCAGGCCAACGCCGCCATCGCCCGCCGCCACGGACTGTTGGCATCGGTCGGTTCCGACTACCATGGTCCCGAACAGAGCTGGCTGAAGCTCGGAAGAATTCCGCCGCTGCCGGCCGGCCTCACGCCGGTCTGGAGCCGCTGGGAGGACGGCCGGTGAGCCCCATCATCCGGTGCGCCTGGGCGCTGCGCAGCCCGGAGGAAACCGTCTACCACGACACGGAATGGGGCGTTCCCCTGCACGACGACGTGAAACTGTTCGAATACCTGGTATTGGACGGGGCGCAGGCCGGACTGAGCTGGACCACCATCGTCAAGAAGCGGGAGGCCTACCGGCAGGCTTTCGACGGCTTCGATCCGGCAGCCGTCGCCCGCTACGACGAGGCCAGGATCGCCGCCCTGCTGGCCAACCCCGGCATCGTGCGCAACCGTCTGAAAATAGAATCCGCGGTGCGCAATGCCCGGGTCTATCTGCGCATCCAGGATGAGTTCGGCAGCTTCGACGATTACCTGTGGCGGTTCGTCGACGGCAAGCCGGTACGGAACGCCTGGCGCCACCCGCGCGAAATCCCGGCGCGCACGCCGCTATCGGATACGCTCAGTCGGGACCTCAAACGCCGAGGCTGCAACTTCGTGGGCTCCACCATCTGCTACGCCTTCATGCAGGCGGCGGGGCTCGTGAACGACCACCTCGTCGACTGCTTCCGCTGGAGCGAGGTGAACGGCGGCTGATCCGCCGGTCTAACCAGAAACTTCAAACTCGTCGAAGGGCGCTTCCATGCCGTTATGGTTGATCCTGGTAATCATCGGTATTCTCGGCGGCTTCGCCGCCGGCTTCTTCGGAATCGGCGGCGGATTGGTGATCGTGCCGGCGCTCGTTTACTGGGCAGGTTATTCTCAGCACATGGCAACAGGAACGTCTGTGGCGGTCCTGCTCCCCCCCATCGGCATCGCGGCGGCGGTCGAGTACTACCGGCACGGAAACGTGGATGTCCGGGCCGCCCTCATTCTGGCCGTGACCATGCTGATCGGTTCCTGGGCGGGCGCCTACTTCGCCAATCAGATTCCAGGCCCCTATCTTCGCCTCATGTTCGGCATTTTCGTATGGATCGTCGGGATATACCTCATCTATGGCGCTTGCGAACGTCTGGGCTGGCTGTGACCGCGTCTTCTACGGTCTTCGTCTTCCGTCTCCTTTGGCGGAAGGACCGCGGAGATCGTGACCGTCGGCTCCTTCTGCTTAGGCCGATATCCCATGACCGACCGGCCGCGCCCTCGACCCGGGCACCCTGACCTTACCCCTCGAGCAATACATCGGAGCTCCCATGTCCAGACTTTTTCCCCCAAAATCGATGACGGCGTCCGTCTTTGCCTGTCTTCTCGGCGCATGCGCCCAGCATGTCGACATCTCGTACCAACCCGCCAACCTGTCGAAAGGGATCGGGGAGATCCGTGTCGAAACGTTTGAATATCTCCCTGCCGCGAAGGGCGATGTCGAGCCCAACGAAGCACAACAAGACAAATCGGGCCTGGCCTCCACCTTTTTCCAGGAAAACGTCGATGCCCTGTTCACCGGTGCCCTCAAGAAAGAGCTCGGTTCCTCCGGCTATGCGCTGTCGGATGGTGGGTCGCGCAGCATATCCGGTGAAATCCGGCGCTTCAGTTTCGACTGGGTTGGCATGACCGGAATGAAGTTCGATATCGTCGTTCACTTCACGGTCGCGACGAACGGTAAGGTGGTTTACTCGAACGTGCTTGAAGCCACTCGTGAGGCCCGCCAGGAAGACCATAAACTGGATGCCCCCTCGGAACCGATCGAGCTTGCCATGGCCGACTGCATCGGTCGATTCATCCGGGATGCCCAGAAGAAAGGCGCCCTTTGAACTGACAGGGCATTGGGTTTGAAGGGCGTTTTGCCGATAACCGTTCACGCTCGGGTATCTTGCCGGGACCGCGGCCATCCTGGCCCGCGATCCCGACCGGCGCCCCCCTCTCGGGGGGACCCACCGACCTCAAGGGAGCGTGCGCACGCCGCTGGGCGATCCGATCAGCACGACGTCCGCCGGCCGCAGTGCGAACACGCCGTTGCAGACCACCCCGGGGATATCGTTGATTCGGCGTTCCAGCTCGACCGGATCGGTGATGGTGAGGTTGTGCACGTCGAGAATCACATTGCCATTGTCGGTGATGCAGTTCTCCCGCCACACCGGCGTGCCCCCCAGTTCCACCAGGCGGCGGGCGACCAGGCTGCGCGCCATCGGGATCACCTCGACCGGCAGCGGGAACTTGCCCAGCACGTCGACGCACTTGGTCTCATCGACGATGCAGACGAACTTGCGGCTGGCCTCCGCCACGATCTTCTCGCGGGTCAGGGCCGCGCCGCCGCCCTTGATCATCTGCTTGGCGGCATTGACTTCATCGGCGCCGTCCACGTAGACATCCAGGGTGCCGGCGGCGTTGAGGTCGAGCACCGGGATGCCGATCTTCTTCAGACGCTCGGAGCTGGCCTGGGAGCTGGACACCGCACCTTCGATCCCGCCTTTGAGATCGGCCAGTAAATCAATAAAATGGTTCACGGTCGAGCCGGTTCCCACCCCCAGGATGGTGACGTCCTTGACATAATCCAATGCCGCTTCGGCGACTTTCCGTTTGAGTTCGTCTTGAGTCATTGCCTTATCTGCCATCGTGTGTGATCAAACCGGTGGCGGATGATACTGGGAAAACCGCCCCGCTGCCATGATGGCCCCCTGCCCCGAACCATGCTGCAAAAATACATAGAGAAGATTCTGCGCGCCCGTGTCTACGACGTGGCCCAGGAGACCCCGCTGGACCCGGCGCCCGGCCTGTCGCGGCGGCTGGACAACACGGTGCTGATCAAGCGCGAGGACCTGCAGCCGGTGTTCTCGTTCAAGCTGCGCGGCGCCTACAACAAGATCGCCTCGCTCACACCCGAGGCGCGCGCAGCGGGCGTGATCGCGGCCTCCGCCGGCAACCACGCCCAGGGCGTGGCACTGGCGGCGCAGCGGCTGGGCATCCGCGCCGTGATCGTGATGCCTTGCACCACCCCGCAGATCAAGGTCGATGCGGTGCGCAACCGAGGCGGTGAGGTCGTACTGCATGGCGACGCCTATGACGAAGCCTACGAACATGCGCTGGAACTGGCCCGCGACCAGGGTCTGACCTTCGTCCACCCCTACGACGATCCGGAAGTCATCGCCGGGCAAGGCACCATCGGCATGGAAATCCTGCGCCAGCACCAGGACGCCATCCACGCCATCTTCGTGCCTGTGGGCGGCGGCGGATTGATCGCCGGCATCGCCGCCTACGTCAAGTTCGTGCGCCCGGACATCCGCGTCATCGGCGTGGAACCAGTGGACTCCGACTGCCTGCACCGGGCGCTGAAAGCCAAGCGGCGGGTGATCCTGAAGCAGGTGGGCCTGTTCGCCGACGGCGTCGCGGTGAAGCAGGTCGGCAAGGAACCGTTCCATCTCGCCCACCAGTGGGTGGACGAGGTCGTGACCGTCGACACCGACGAAATCTGCGCCGCCATCAAGGACATCTTCGACGACACCCGCTCCATCGCCGAGCCGGCGGGCGCGCTGGGCATCGCCGGGCTCAAGAAATACGTGGCCGAAACAGGAATCAAGAACGCGTGCCTGGTGGCGATCGAAAGCGGCGCCAACATCAACTTCGACCGGCTGCGCCACGTCGCCGAGCGCGCCGAGATCGGCGAAAAGCGCGAACTGCTGCTGGCAGTGACGATCCCCGAGCGGCCCGGCAGCTTCCTCGAATTCTGCCGGGTGCTGGGCCGCCGCAACATCACCGAATTCAACTACCGTTTCTTCGACGAAAAGGCCGCCCAGGTCTTCGTCGGCCTCCCGGTGGCGAGCGGCGCGATCGACCGCGAAAGCCTGGTCCGCGAATTCGAACGCCATGGCTTCGGCGTGCTCGACCTGACCGGCAACGAACTCGCCATCGAACACATCCGCTACATGGTCGGCGGCCACGCGCCGAAACTGCTGGACGAACAGGTCTACAGCTTCGAATTCCCCGAGCGACCCGGCGCGCTACTGCGCTTCCTGTCCATCATGGGCGGGCGCTGGAACATCAGCCTGTTCCATTACCGCAACCACGGCGCCGCCTTCGGCCGGGTACTGATGGGCATCCAGGTGCCGAAACCGGAACGCAAGGCCTTCCGGGAATTCCTCGAAGCCATCGGCTACGCCTTCAAGGAGGAAACCCAAAACCCCGCCTACCGGCTGTTCGCGGGGGGCAGCGAGCGGGGGTGATCGTTCTTGCGCCCAAATGTCGTCCGATCACGCTGCACTCATCGGACCCGCGTGAACCAAGGAAACCCACCTGCCCCGGGAGAATTCACTCCAGGGACAGGATGAAATTCCACTGATCCGGGCTGACCGGCATCACCGACAGCCGGTTGGCCTTGCGCACCAGGGCCAGCCCTGCAAGTTCCGGCCTGTCTCGCAATTCGCTCAGGGCGATGGTGCGGCGCAGCTTGCGCACGAAGCGGACGTCCACCATGAACCAGCGCGGAGCCTCCGGCTTGCTGGCCGGATCGTAATGCTTGTGGTCGGGGTCGAAGGCCGTGAAATCCGGATAGGCTTCCCGCGCGATTTCGGCGATGCCGACCACGCCGGGCACGTCACAGTTCGAGTGGTAGAACAGCACGCCGTCTCCCACTTTCATTTCATCCCGCATCATGTTGCGGGCCTGGTAGTTGCGAACCCCGTCCCAGGGTTCGGTCTGGGCCGGACGCGCCGCCAGATCGTCGATACCGAACTCGCCAGGCTCGGTTTTCATCAGCCAGTAACGCATGGTAAGTCCCGGATGCTCCAGAAAAGTCTATTTATCATTGATTATATGGAACGTTGTGCCGACGTCTCGTCTTGTGAGTTCCACCCAGAATCCCTAACATCCCGCCCAAAAAGCACGTCACCCATGGGAAAGCTGGCTGCCGTCACCTGCGAATCCGCCAAGCCGGACAGGAGGCGTGATCGTCTGGGCGACGGCGACGGACTTTTCCTGCGCATACGCCCTCAGGGCACGAAAACCTGGCTCATCGAATACGAATTCGGCGGCAAGCGCAGAAAATACACCATCGGCGCATATTCCCGCGAGGGCGCCCCCGGGCGACAGCCTTCCCGAATGGCTGCGCCATGGCCGTCTTTCCCTGAGCCAGGCCCGCGCCATCGCCGGCAACTGGAAGGATGCCCGACGCGCCGGGCACGATCCCGTCGCCGAATGGGAAGCGCAGCTTGCGCGCGAGCAGAAAGCCAGGGCCGCGAAGAAGGCCGCCGAGGAAACAGCCGAAACCGCACACCCCTCCGTCCGCCAGGCCATCGACACTTTCATGGCCCGCCACATGGCAGGAAGATCGGTCCGGGGAGCTAATGCATCCCCCTGCCCAGTGGTGGAACGGATGTTTCGGTAACGAATCCTGAACGAGGAACGACGAACATGCTCTTGATCACAGGCGCCGGCGTTGACCGCACTCCCGGTATCGATTTTCCTTTGGCCAATACGCTGTTGGCCGATGTGACACGCTATCTCGATGGGCCAGGCAAAACGGTGGACGAGGCTTTACGCAAAATGCTTCCGGGACTGCGCCTTCTAACCTTGCCCCTGCAAAGTGGAGTGCTTAGCCCTTGTTGAAAATGTCGACAAGGAGAGAAGCGATGAGTGACAAGCAGGTGCGTGCGCAGTACACGCGGGAGTTCAAGCTGGAGGCGGTGCGGCAGGTGCGCGCCGGGCAGGCGATAGAGGTGGTGGCCAAGGTCTTGGGCATCCCCAAGGCCAGCCTGGGCAACGGGGTGCGGCTGGCCGCCAAGGGCACGCTCGGCGGTGTAGCCGACGCAGACAAAGCCGATCGGGTCTCGCCCGAGCAGATGGAGATAGCGCGTTTGCGTGCCGAGGTCAGCCGTCTTCGCATGGAGCGCGACATCGCAAAAAAAGCCGCGGCGTACTTCGCGCAGGACACGCTGCGAGGTACGCCTGGATTGACCCAATGAAGCGCTGCTACCCGGTGAGCCTCTCCTGCGAGGTACTGCAGGTCAGCGCCAGCGGGTATTTCAACTGGCTGCGCCGCCAGGGTGGCGGCTGCGG